>JACPYL010000010.1:1371914-2057872 GCA_016196065.1 Acidobacteriota bacterium
ACATCGAAGAAGTGTGCGCCCTCCTTCCACGGTGTTCGCACTTGCCCGACATTGCCGACTCCGTACGGATTCCGGTTGACGATCGTCCACAGTGAGCGATCGCCCATCGTGAACTTGCTCGCGAAGACGCCATAGTTGAGAGTCAGCGTGTGCGGCTCCCAGTCCGGACTGATCAGCATATCCGCGAACGCGCGCTCAATCTTGCTCACGCGTCGCAATGCCTCAGCGTCACGCGGAGTGATCTGGTTCCATATGCCCCAGATATTTTCCCAACTCACGTAGCCGATCCCGTTGAAGAACGTGGCTTGCAGGTCTTCCGTCTTGTCCTGAGCCCAGCGGTCGGTCATGTTCACCATGTGGCGATGTTCCAGCCATTTGTAGCGGGACACGGCAGGAACAAACTGATAATCCCAAAACCCCCAAGTCAGGTTGTTCCACTGGACCGCCTCATCTTCGGGCCCACCTTCAGGCTCCAGAGCGATGGGATGGCCGGTAGCGTCGGAGGCCACTCGAAAGGCGCGCGGGACACCCTCGAAGGTGTCGCCGTTGATGCCATCCGCTCCAACGTCAGCCATCAGTTTTGCTGTGATAGTCCATTCGTTCGCGCCTTCATCCCGCGTGCCCTGGTCCCAGGGAACAATGGGAAACAGCACCCTCACGCCACGGCGATGAAAGTCGCCGACCATTTTTCGAACGCCTTCCAAACCTCCCGGCAAATCACGCAACAGATCGAACTGGTCGCGGTCATCAATTCCTAGATTTGGATAAGGGTGCCAGATCAGCACGCTGTCGATGCCGCCGTAGCGGCGATCCAAATCATCCAGGTAGCGGTCCACGGTATACCTGCGGAGGGCAGGATCGTAGAAATAGCGTTCGTGAACCATCATTTGCGGCTGAATGAAACTGCTTTGGGTCCACTTCAGTTCGGGACGGTCGTATTCAGACGAATCGAAGCCGATTCGCACCATGCGTTCACGACGCCAGTGCTCCAGATCAGCCAGCCATTCCTGGATGTCGCGTGCCTGGCAAGGCCGTGGCGGTTGCAACCAAAGAGACGGCAAGCCACCACAGTCTGGTCCGGGAAACTGTTCGGCTTGCGGAGGATTCTTGACGTCTTGCGCCAGCAGAGCTGCCGAGAACGCACAACACAAACAGAGAATAGTGCGAAGAAAAAATCTCGCCATTACTCAATACCCTCCGTAAGTGATGTGCAAGTGTCGAGACCTGGTCTCAGCGGCAATAGTCTCCTCCGGCCGTGCGAAGTTCTTTTGTGCGCGAACTCGATGAGTAGTTTAATGCTGCGCGGGGAGGAGGGCCGTCCTCCCCGCAAAAGCCCAGCCGGTTAGAACTCCAGGCGAAGTGAGACCTGGCCAGTGCGGTTCCCTCCGAAATCGGCATCGCGCGAGGATGTTATGCGGCCGAAGTCCCCGCTGTCGATATTCATTTCGGGGTCGGACAGGTTCGTGTGGTTGAGCACGTTCGTAAAACTCGCGTTGAAAGTCAGGTTCACGTGCTCCGTCAAAGCAAACTCCTTGATCAAGCCAGTCGAGAGGTTCACGGTGCCAGGACCCACGACTGCTCCCGGGCGAGAGTTACCGAAGCGTCCAATCGGAGCTAGACTGCTGCCGCCGGTGCCGATATTGCAAGAGGTTACCCCTCCCGGTTGCCAGTCCGGATCGCCGGGACAGACGAATGCTGCCGGATTGATCCACTGGTCAGCGCTCTGATGTGCGGGGACAGGATTGCCGACTTGGTCCGGATACTGCGAGCGGGATGCGAGCCGATCGTCTCCCGAACCGGTGCCCGATGGATCCCCGCTGTCAAAGAACGGGGTGAGATAGGGACCACTCTGCCACAGGAAGATGTTGGACAAGCGCCATCCGCCCACGGCACCGTTCAGAAATTTGCCCCAGTTATTGCCGAGCGCGTGTCCCCGGCCAATCGGCAGCGTATAGATGGCGGTCGATATCCATCGATGGCGTCGGGTTCCATAGACCCTGCCGTAATCGAGATGACGATCGAAGAAATAGGTGGCGCGGGAACCGCCGTTCTCGTCGGCAAAGCTTTGCTGGTGTGCCTGGTTGTCAGCCATGCTCCGAGCCAGGGTATAAGCCGAATTGAACGAGAGGCCGTTGTGGAAACGGCGATTGACCTCCATTTGCAGTGAATTGTAGGTGGCCGTTGCGCTGCTTGCACGGTTGTTGACCGCCACCCAGTTGGGGAAGGGGCGATCGCTCTGGGGACGGTCGATGGCTGCCGTCGTGGTCGAGTAAGACATGTCATTGTAACTGGGCGCCCAGACCAGATGCGTCGTCTTCATTCCAATGTAGGAGACTCGCGCCCCTATTCCGTGCGGCAGTTCGTGATCGAAAGAAACATTCCATTGAGAGGAAAGCGGATCTTTGAAGTGGATATCGTTTGCCGTCCCAAAGTAGTCCGCGTTGTAATCCGGTTCGCCGAATCCCGAGCCTCCGCCGCTGATGAGCGGCCACTGGTAAAGCGGGCCCGTTTCCGTTTGCTGGTTTCCAAACACCTGTGTTCCGGACTGAAGGGTGCCGGTCAGCGCGAAGAAGATGGCTCCCAGGGTGGTGATGTTATACATGCCAAACCCAGCGCGGATCACGCTCTTGTTGTTGTTGAACGGACGGAATGCGACTCCGATTCGGGGCATCAACCGCAATTTTTCCGCGGTACGAAGCGATTGCGGTAAGTGGGCCTGGCTGGCCGAAAGAACCTGCGTACAAGGGGCTCCGTTAATTACCGGGCCAGGATCGGTGAGATTCGGGCAGGCGTTGAAGTTGGCCAGAAAGCCTGGATTAAGCAGCGACGCATGGCCATCCGGATAGATGACCCGACCTGATTTCGGCACCGAGGGATCGAAGTTGCCGATGTTTCCTGAGGAATCATGGTAGCCGGGGTGATACTCGTAGCGCAGTCCGTAGGAAAGAGTGAAACGCGGCGTGACCTGCCATGTGTCCTGCCCGTAGAAATTGTAGTGAGTGGAAATCCCGCGGTTGTCCTGCTGCACCGTGTCGTAGAACGTATTCGTGGGAAGGCCAAGCAGGAAGTCAGCGAAATCGTAACCCGTGAATGTCGATGTGAAGTCAAAGCTGCCATAGTTATCGGCGCCACTGAAACCAAGCGGCGTGATCGACTCGAGATGGCGCACGTCAAAACCGAATTTCATGTTGTGGCGCCCTTTCGTCCAGGTCGCCGTATCGGTGTACTGAAAGGTGTTGGACTGGGAAACGCTGCTCAGCCGATCCACTCCGATATTGCTGATACTGCTCTCGAAAGATATCTGCGTGACCCCATTAAAGAAGAGGTTGTTGTCCCCGATATTGTTCAGACCGAGGTCCTTGGCAAATCCGGGCCCGTCAAATGGATTGGTGTTTCCTGTGTGGTTCCGTGTGAAGCCAAAACGAAACTCGTTGAGCAGGTTCGGTTTGAAGTTGTAGGTTCCCGATACCACTAACATCCGGTACTGGTCGATGAAGTCGCTGGTAGGGAGGACGAGATTCGTAGGCTGGTTTTGATGGATGTTCTTCCAGCTGAAACGGCCGAAGATCTGCATCTTGCTGCCGAGGTACTGATCACCACGAATATCGAACTGCTTCGAATAGTAGCTGTTGTCTACATTCTCAGTGTAGTTGCTGGTGCCGTCGAACAAATTGACATCGCCGACATTGGGGAGAGGAAACAGCGTCATCAGTTTGGTTGCAGCCGAACTGATCTCGTCGGTGGGAATCTGGTTACCATAAGAACCGCCGGTGAACGGGTTGTTCAGGTTCTCGATTCCAGCATTGGAGAAGTCCCCGTTGCGCATGGCCTGTGTCGGGACGGTATCGTGGATGATGTCTCCTTTCGGGAATTGGAAACCCTCGTAGGTCCCATAGAAGAAGGTGCGGTCGTGTCCGTTGTAGAGTCCCGGTATCCGCACCGGGCCGCCCACGGTGAAGCCGTAGTCATTTCCAATCTTCTGCGGTTTCCCGTCCTCACCGGCGCCGTAAGGAGTCGCATCCAAGGCACGGTTCTGGTGGTACCAGAACAAAGCCCCGTGATAGGAATTCGTGCCACTCTTGGATACTGTCGTGATCTCGCCGGGCTGGCCGAACTCGGCATTGTTGCCCACTCCATCCACGCGCAATTCGCCAATCGACTCCGCGGAAGGCCAGGCATTCCGCAGCGGATTGTTTGAGGTCGTGTCCTGGGTCGTAATGCCGTCCACGGATGTTTCCGACATGAACGGCAGCCCGCCCTGCACGGAGTACTTGCCGTCGCTGTCCGGCTGCACGCCTGGCAGCGATTGCACCAGAGTCAGCGGGCTGGTACTGGAACCGCTGGCGCGGTAGTTCGCAGGCAGTTGCAGGACTTCGACGGTACTGTGGCTGGCGCCGATCGCGGGCGTCTCCGAGTTAATGGCTCCCGTATAAGTCCCGTTTACTTCCACGGTTTCCGCGACCGTTCCGACGTTGAGCTGAAAGTCCACACGAAGCTCCTGGTGGGCCTGCAACTGAACCCCTTCCAGGACTTGTGCTTTGAACCCAGCCTTGCGCGCTTCCAGGCGGTAGTGTCCTGGCTTGACATCGAGAACCCGATAGTTGCCTTCAGCGTCGCTGCGGACAACGCGGCTGGCTCCCTCCTCGATACTCTTGATCGTGATTTCCGAGTCCGGCACCACACTCCCGCCCGGGTCTTTCACCGTCCCCAGCAAAGTACCGTGGGTCGATTGCGCCACCATTACGGTGGGATGGACGAGAAGCATCAAGCAGAGCAGGCCGGTGACACCGGCCACTGCACGCCACAAAACCGCAGGCTGGCGGAGCTTCGAATGGACCATTGACACACTCACGCGCAGAGCTTTCGCACTTGACAGTCTGAAGTTCGGAACCATAACACCCCTCGCTTTGGATAGATTGAATTGGCTCGCCGGATTGAAAACCCGAGCTTGGCGAACAAATCACTGCAACAACAATCTTGCACTGAAACTCTCAGATCGAAGACATGCCCCCACGAAAAGCACGCTAGCCGATACCCACCTCGCCACAGCTTTGCTTACTGGGCGACCATCACGCCGGTCAATTTGCGAAGCCGCACCGCGTCGGCCGGCTTGATGCCACTGTCCGTCACTACCATGTCGCACTTTTCTACTGCGCAAAACCGGTAAGGCGCCTCCGTCCCGATCTTGGTGCTATCGATTACGAGCACGCGCTCTCGGCCTGCTCGCAAGAACTCCGTGGGCATTTCCCCGTCGTAGTTCATTACGCCTTTCTGAAAGGAAAAAGCCGCTGCCCCAAAAAATACCTTGTCAGCATGGACGCCCGAGAGAGCCTCCACCACAGCATTGCCGTAAAGGTCGTGGCTGCTCCGGCGGTATTTCCCCCCAGTCAGCCGTACTTGCACACCCGGACTGCCCGCCAGTTCCTCCAGCACCGCCAGCGATGTCGTCACGACGGTGACGTCGCGCCTCGACGCGAGGTAGCGCGCCACGTATCGTGTTGTGGTTCCGGAATCGAGCACTACGATTTCGCCATCATGTACCAACCGGGCCGCTTCGCGCCCAATTGCGTCCTTAGCGCCAGACATCCTTGCGGAGCGTTCCAGGAAACTCTTTTCCATGGAACCCGAAGGCGTTGCCATCGCGCCGCCCGGCGTCCGGATCACCAGTCCCGCGTCCGCAAGTTTATGAAGCACGCGCCGTATCGTCATTTCGGACACGTTGAATTGGGCCGCTGTCTCGGCGATCGAGGCGGTCGCCCTCTCCTTTATGAACAGCAGAATTTCGCGCTGCCGATCCTGGATCACTGGCATATGCGTGCTGTTACAAATGCTCACAAAAAATGTGAAATAGTAACAGACCATAGTTCCGAGAATCGAGTCAAGGTATTTCTGCGTATGCCCGAAAAGATAAAGAGTGGAGAAACGTTCTTTCCAGGTCAGACTCCCGACATGTTGCGGATGCCGAAGCGGTCCGCGCCCGCTGAGCTTCCCTCGAAGACATGTGGCTCGTAGTCGCGAGCCTCGGCATAGCGGCGCACGACTCTTCGGAACGATTCCTCGGCGCCCTCGTTCCCCAACACCGCCACCGTGCCGCCACCTCCGCCGCCGGTAATCTTGGCGCCCAATAGTTTGCCAGGGCCGCATTCGTCTCGCACCAACTCGATCAATAAATCCGTGGCGTCACATCCCAAACCGCATTCTGTGTAGGACCAATGGGACTGAAACATCAACTCGCCCATGAGGCGAAAGCGTTCCTCGGTCTCTTCCGAATCGGCTGCTCGCGCCAGTTCCACAAATGTTTCTATGCGGTGGTTCTCTTCCACCGCGTAGCGCGTACATGCGCGCACTCTGTACTGCACTTGCGGACGTATCGCCGTAAACGCGTCGGGATGGGTCTTCCCGCGCGCAAGTATCTCCTCTCCTGAGATAAGAAGCGGCAGGCGATTTTCATATTGCGACCGAAAAAGTGAAGGCGGAATGTTCGAGATGTAGCCATTCCATCGCGGCTCGACGAATCGGGAAATTCTGCCGCTTTCGTCACGGGTCAACTCCAAATCCTCCCATTCGCAGATCATCTCGTATCCCACAAAAGCTGCGGCACGAGTTGCCTCATATTCAATACCCGTCACCGCATGGCGTACTCCAGAATCGATCCCCCAGCACCGTAGCCCCGCCGGCAGCGGCACGAGCGGTCCCGGTTGACAGGGTTGGCAGCGAAGAGGCAAGAGTCCGCATTCGTCGCCCAGCACAGAGGCAGCTTGATCCATGATTCCGCAGGCAGACTCGGCGATAACGTTCTCCGTCCATTGGCAGGCTTCCGCCAACTCGACTCCCTGCAAGTGAATGCCGTAGGCGGCGGAGGCAGCCTTCATCACCGCGACTTCGATCGCCGCCGAGGAACCGACCCCGCGATTGAGCGGGACTTCAGACTCCAGATAAATATTGGCTCCGCTCGTGACTAGTGATGGATACTTGCAGCGCAGCAGGTAGAACACCCCTAGCACGTATGCAGTCCAGCGTGATTCGGGTGTGCGGTTTACAAGTTCCCGGACTGACGGTTCATCTTTCAACCAGGAGAAATCGAAATCCACTCGCTCGAGCCAGCCCTCTTGTTTCATTTGTGGATTCCAGAAAACGATACGTTGGTCTTTCCGTCGTTGGACGGCCGCCCAAGTTGCCTCGCGGATGGTTGACTGAAACACCAAGCCGCCGGTGTAGTCCACGTTGCCCCCCATCAGATCAAGGCGGCCGGGTGCGCGGCTGATGTGAATCGCCGATCCCGCGCAGAAAAAGGTGCCTGCTCCACGCAAGCGGGCTACCGTTTCCTCGAAGGCGGTCACACTACCTCCCTGATCATGCTGGCTCCAGTCATGGACGAAGAGGATATCAGGATTGAATCTGCGTAGTTGTCGCCATAGTCGAACCAGCTAACCGCCCCCTGGACCTGGTCCTGGGACAGGCGCCTGGTCGCCAGCCTGACTAAAGAATCTGGTCCGTGGAAATATATTCACGGCCCCCTGTAATAATCCCGCCGGCGGGCCGTCTTTAGTTATGAAAGCAAGTCTTCGGAGGCGTAACCTGCAAAGCATACTGGCAGAGGAACCGGCAATCGCGATTCCCTACGAATTCGAGCAGGCGTTTCGGACGCAGCACGGAATGGTGTTCCGCACAGCGTACCGGATCACGGGAAACTCGGCGGATGCCGAGGATGTACTGCAGACGGTATTTCTTCGCCTGCTGCGAAGCAGATCGCTCGCCGAAGGAATTGAAAACGAAGAGAGTTACCTGCGTCGGGCGGCAATCAATGCGTCCCTGGATGTAATTCGGATACGGCAGTGGGATCGCACAATCGGGCTGTCAGAAATGCCCGAGGAACCCGCCGATCACAGCGACGGCGAGGTCAGGCCTGCACTGCGGCAGTCGTTGGTTCGGGCGCTCGCACAACTCAAGCCCCAGCAGGCAGAGGTCTTCGCCCTGCGTTTCCTCGAGGGCCTGAATAATGCGCAGATCGCGACAACGCTAGGCATTTCGCAAGTATTCGTGGCGGTCATTGTCTACCGCACACGGCAACAGCTCCGGAAGGAGCTCAGTTCTTATCTAGGAGACCGGCCATGAAGGACAAAAAGTTTGACCGTTTGCTGTCGGCAATTCGCAACGAGCACGTGGACGACGAGACTGTTGCCCATGCCAGCGACCATGTTTGGCAGTCGATTGCCGGCTCGTCTCCTGCCGCGGAACTCGGAAAACACACTCTGCGCAGCTGCGAAGATTTTCAAGAGCTGATCCCCGCATATCTTGGGAAGGAACTCGCTCCGGCCCGCGCCATGTTGTTGGAAGATCATACGCACGCGTGTGTAGCGTGCCGCCACGCCGTTGAACGAGCGCGTACAGGCGAGTCGCAAGTGGTTTGGCGGGCGGATAGCAGGCGCCGTCGTTCACCGCTGGCGTGGTCTTGGGCCATGGGAGCAACCGCGGTGGTTGCAGTCGCCTTCGCGGTGCTGGCTTACAGCAACGGATTTCTTCCCGGCCAACATCCCGTTCGCGCTTCGGTCCAGACGGTGGACGGCTCGCTCTATGCAGTATCGGGCGAGGAAATGCGCCTTGTTCCAGCGGGCTATGAGATCCGGAACGGAGACGAGATCCGCACGGCGAAGGGATCATCGGCGGTCGTTCGACTTTTGGATGGCTCGTTGGTCGAGATGGGCGAACGTGCCGAACTCTCGGTATCGCGCGCCTGGAGGGGAACGACCATCCATCTGGATGGCGGTCAGGTCATTGTGCAGGCAGCGAAGCAACGTTCGGGTCACCTGTACGTCGCAACTGCCGATTGCCTGGTCGCGGTGAAGGGAACAATCTTCTCTGTGAATCATGGGACCAAAGGCTCACGCGTGGCGGTGATCGAAGGCGTGGTCCGGGTCGACTACGCAGAACGCACAGACGAATTGCGCGCCGGGGATCAGGCAACTTCCAACGCCAGTGTTTCGAAGGTATCGATCCAGAACGAAATTGCGTGGAGCAGGAATTCAGCGAAGTACCTTGCCTTGCTTGGAGACTTCTCCATCCTGCAGAAACAGCTGGCGGCGATTCCGGGGCCGGGACTGCGCTATAGCTCCGATCTTTTGCCGTACCTTCCGGACAACACCGTGGTCTATGCCGCGATCCCGAATCTTGCCAGCACTCTCGGTGAGGCCAACCGGCTTTTCCAGGATCGCCTGCAGCAGAGTCCGGCGCTGCGCAATTGGTGGAAGCAGCAACAAAAAGGAAACGGGCCGAAACTCGAAGATGTCCTCGATCAGCTGAAGACACTCAGCAGCTATCTCGGAGACGAGATCGTGTTCGCTGCGGGAAAGACGGGTACGACCTATACCGAGCCGGTAGTGCTGGCGAGAGTGCGGCAGTCGGGACTGGAAGGATTCCTGAAGAGTGAGAGCCGCCATCTGACTTCCAATCCATCGCAGCCTGCCCTGCAAGTCGTTCGCAACCCATGGGCAGTGGTGCCGGTGTCTAACAAACCGTTACTGGTTTACGTAAATAATGGACTGATGATCGCGAGTTCCGACGTGGCGGAACTGCAGCGTGCCGTGATGCGCACACAGCAAGGCAACAGCAGCCATTTTGCTGAAACGGCTTTCTACCAGCAGATTGCGCACGCCTACCAGCAGGGAGCGGAGTGGCTTTTCTGCGCCGACATGGAACAAATCGTGGTCCAGAACGTACATGTGGATAGCAATGGCAATAGCAGTTTGCCGCCGGGGATCGGGGACGTGCGCTACTTGACCATGGAACATCGCGAAGTCGGCGGCAAGACGGAGAATCAGGCCGCCTTGTCGTTTGCCTCGCAACGGCAAGGGGTTGCATCGTGGCTGGCCGCACCTGCTTCCATGGGGTCGCTGGAGTTTGTTTCGCCCGAGGCCAGCATGGTGACGTCTGCGGTGATCAAGAATCCCAGAAGCATCATCGAAGATCTCTTCCAGATGGTCGGTGGCAATAACGGAGAGTTTTCTCAACACCTGGCCGAATTCGAAGCGAAGAGCGGAGTGCGTGTGCTGGACGACATCGCGGCTCCTCTAGGCGGCGAGGTGACCATGGCGTTTGACGGCCCGGTGTTGCCAACGCCGCGCTGGAAATTGATTTTCGAAGTGTACGACCCGGCAACGCTGCAAGCGACAATCTCAAAACTGGTGGATAGTTTTAATCGGGAAGGGAACACGCAGGGCCACTCGCTCCGGTTGTCGACGCGGAAAGTGGGTTCGCAGACTTACTTCATCATCAACAGTTCCAACAAGCTGAACTCCGAAGTGGACTATACCTTTGTCGACAGTTATCTGATTGCTGCACCCGACATCAACACCATCTCGCGAGCCATTCAAACTCGCCAGGCGGGATATGCGTTAACCCACTCGACGGCATTTCAAGCGCTGCTTCCGAATGATGGCTACACTAACTTCTCGGCAATTTTCTATCACAACATAGGCCCGGTAGTGGGCCCGATTGCTGAGCAGTTGAAGGCAAGCGGAGCACTGACTCCGCAGCAGCGCCAATCGATCGACGCGCTCACGGCAAATTCGGCTCCCGGCTTGATTTATGTGTACGGCGAACCGGACCGGATCGTCGTGGCGAGTAACACGGGCTTCATGGGATTTGATCTGGGCACACTGCTGACGATGGGCGATAATGGGCCCTTCCTGCCGCAGATGATGCTGGGCCAAGCCCTGAGTCATCCTTCTCAAACTCAGTGAGTACAACGACACAAACCGAAGTGGCAGACGGCGAAGGGAATCAAACGCCGCCTGCTGCTTCATCGACACCTCTGGTCGAACTGCAGGGACTTTCGGTGAAGTTCGGAAGCCGCCAGATCCTGAATGGCCTGACCACTTCGCTCCGGGGACGCGCGATCGGGCTGCTGGGTCCAAATGGCGCGGGCAAATCTACACTGATCAATACTCTCCTCGGTTTCTACAAAGCGTCTGCTGGTTCCGCGCGAGTATTCGGCTACGACATCAGGACCGAAACAGCAAAAATCCGCAGCCTGGTTGGATACATGCCGGAGAACGACGCGTTCATTTCGAAAATGAGTGCGGTATCGTTCGTCCAGATGATGGGAGAACTCTCGGGTCTGCCCGCGCCTGTGGCGCTGGAACGCGCCCACGAGGCTTTGTTCTATGTTGGCCTTGCCGAAGCGCGTTACCGCGAGGTGGGGACCTACTCGCTGGGCATGAAGCAACTGGCGAAGTTGGCCCAGGCGATCGTGCACGGACCAAAGTTGTTGATCCTCGATGAGCCCACGAACGGCCTTGATCCTTCGGCGCGGCAGCGCATGATCCGCATGATCCGCGAAATTCGAGACGGCCAAGAACTGCGCATTATTTTGTGTTCCCACCTGCTGCGCGATGTCGAGGATACCTGCGACGAGGTGCTGATCCTGAAACAGGGGCGCATCGCCCACTACTCGGATCTCAACGTAGAGCGCCAGTCCAACAAGCGTTTCCTGGAACTGGAGATTTACGGCGCCAATGGTGACTTCACTGCCGCGATCGAAAAGCTCGGGTGCGAGTGCGCGGTGACGTCCAATCGCATGAAGATGATTCTGGCGGATGGCGTGGAGACTCGCGACATCTACCGGCTGGCGGCGGAACGCCAGGTGCGCATCCGGCGGCTCAATTGCCGGCGCGACACGCTTGAGGATATTTTCCTCAAGGCCATGGAGAATTAATGGCGGTCTATCGACGCACTTACACAGCGTACACGGGATCGCTCACTCCAGCATGGTCGCGATTTCTCGTCTTCTTCCGGTATTCCCGGCGAAGCCTGTTTCGGTCGAAATTTCAAACCGGATTGTTTGTGGCTTGTTTCTTCTTCCCGACCGTGTGTCTGCTCTCGATTTATCTTGCTCATAACCTGAGCTTTCTTGAAAAGCTAGGCGCAGCGAGCCAGTTGATTGCGATCGACAACAAATTCTTCTTCTACTTCATGAATGTGCAGGGTGTGCTGGCGTTCCTGGTGACCGCATTCGCCGGGCCGGGCCTGATTTCGCCGGACCTCGCCAATGGCGCACTGCCGCTGTACTTCTGCCGCCCATTTTCCCGCGCGGAGTATGTGCTCGGAAAATCCTCGGTGCTGGCGATCCTGCTTTCACAAATCACGTGGATACCGGGACTGATTTTGTTCGCAGTGCAGGGGAGTCTCGCCGGCGCCGGCTGGACCTGGAGTCACTTGTGGATTGCGGGCAGCCTGATTCTTTCTTCACTCATCTGGATTGCGATTCTGTCTCTCCTGGCGATGGCCCTCTCGGCGTGGGTGAAGTGGAGGATTGTCGCCGGCGCTCTGCTGCTGGCATTCCTGTTTTTCGGGGCGGGCTTCGCGCAGGCGATCAACGCAGTGATGCGGACCAATGCGGGCCATTTTTTCAATGTAGCGTACTTGATGGGAACGGTTTGGAAGTCTCTGTTCCAGGTGGATAACGGAACCGAATTCTCGGTGGCGCAGGCGTGGATTGCGTTGCTCATCTACTGTGCAGTGTGCCTCGGCTTGCTGATGCGCAAAGTGCGCGCCTACGAGGTAGTCCGATGAGCACCGCTCAAGTGCACGATCGCATCGTTTTCGAAGATGTGTCGAAGTTCTATGGGGAGATCCTGGGAGTGAATCGCGTGAATCTCTCGATTCCACCTGGTATCACGAGCCTGGTAGGTCCGAACGGATCTGGCAAGACCACGCTGATGAACCTCATGACGGGGCTGGTGCGACCGTCCCGCGGGCAGATTCGAGTTCTAGGACTGGACACGGACGATCCCGAGAACCTATTTAAGGTTGTGGGTTATAGCACGCAATTCGACGCCTTTCCCAAGGGGCTGACAGGATTTCAGTTTGTGTACTCTTACTTGCGCCTGGCAGGCAGAGATACGCGCAGCGCGGAAGAGCTTGCCTGGCGAGCCATTGAGCGTGTGAACCTGGTTGACGCAGCAGCGCGCAACGTCGCTGCCTACAGCAAGGGAATGCGGCAGCGAATTCGGTTAGCGCAGGCTCTGTCACACGAACCGAGGGTGCTGGTGCTGGATGAACCGCTGAACGGACTGGACCCGCTGGCTCGATCGGAGATGATCGCGTTGTTCCGGGCATCGGCGGCGGACGGCTGCTATGTGATCATCTCCAGCCACATTCTGCACGAAGTCGATGTCATTTCGGACCAGGTCATCCTCTTGAGCAACGGCTACGTGGTCGCGGAGGGCCAGATTCACAGCGTACGCAACGAGATTCAGGAACATCCGACGCAGATCTTGATCCGTTGCAATCGGCCGCGCGAACTAGCCGCCAAAATGATGGAGAGCCAGCACACGATTGAGATTGCCATCCATAAAGACGAGCGCGGTCTGCTGCTGAAAACGCGAGATGCTGACCAGTTTTATCTGGCGCTGAATGAGATCGCATTGAACGGGATCGAGATCGAATCCGTTGCCCCGGCTGATGACGATGTGCTTTCCGTCTACGAGTACCTGATCGGAAACGAAGAGGTCGTCCGATGACGAATCTCTGGTTAGCGCAAATCAGGGCAGTGATCCGTCTGGAGTTGAGGAAAACGTTTTTTGCACGACGCGGCCTCTGGATCTATGTGCTTGCGGCCCTCCCGATTCTGCTCTTCGTGGCATACGCCGTCGGCACTTCCAGCCAGCAAAATGCAAGTGCCCGGGTCGCGCGGCAGGGTGAAAAAACGCTGACCTATCAGGAATTGCTGGCAATTAAGTCCGGCATGGCAAAGCAGGAGGTGATGGCAATCCTCGGGAGACCGCCGATCAAGTTTCAGTGGAAGGAACCGCGCGAGACAGATGCCGGCAAACCTGGCGACGTTCTACGCGAGAGCTACCACTACTCTGACGGGCAGAACGATCTGTTCCTGGAACTGGCGGATGGGAAGGTTGAGGGCATCAGCGTTCGCGAGGGGAACGATCCGGGGCAGGACGCGGTGATGTACGCGGGAGTTTTTCAGTTCTTCTTCCTGCGGCTCGCAGTGTTCTTTGGTTGCCTGGGAATATTCATGAACCTGTTCCGCGGCGAGATCCTCGACCGAAGCCTTCATTTCTATTTTCTCGCTCCGATGCGCCGCGACGTCCTGATGGTGGGGAAGTTTCTCGCCGGACTTCTGGCCACCTGTGCGATCTTTGTGACGAGCGAGATCCTGCAGACGATTGCATTCCTCTGGCACTTTCCGCCGAACGTGCGCGACCTTTACCTGTACCACAATCATGGACTTGAGCATGCGGCAGCGTATCTTGGAGTGACCGTGCTGGCATGCATCGGCTATGGAGCTTTTTTTCTGGTTGCAGGAATGCTGTTCAGGAATCCAATCCTGCCGGCGGCGGCGATCTTGATCTGGGAAGGGATCAATCCATTTTTGCCATCATTGCTCAAGCAGTTCAGCGTCATCTATTACCTCAAATCGCTTTGCCCGGTGGAGATTCCCACTCCGCCCGGAATGCCCCCCCTGCTGGCGCTGCTGATCTCGAACTCCGATCTTGTATCCGCGCCCGTCGCGGTGTTAGGTGTGGTGGGCGTGGCATTATTGGCGCTCTATGTTTCGAGTCGTCAGGTCAGGCGCATGGAAATCAATTACACGACGGAATAGTTCCGCGCCTGCCTTCCTATTCGAATGGATACGAACCCCCTGCCGATAGCCCTCGACTTCAAACTCCCATGCCGAAGTCATGGAAAATATCGATGCGCCGAATCGCTTCTGGCAAGCCACGGAGAATGATGTGGAGGCGATCGGCTAGAAACAGCCGATCAGCCGTGCTCTGATCCCGCGAATCACAACTACTTCGTCCTCTTCTGCTGACCGCATTACTTAAAGGAGATCGATGTTGTCTGTCGCATTCCTTCCTAACTTGCACTAACTCCCTCCGACGTGCTGAGAGTAGTCGCAATTCCTTATCGACCTCATAACTTTATTTTCTCAACTGAAAAAACGATGAGCGTCACAAAAACTATGCGTTGGACTGCGCAGTTGCAGGTCGGTACTGTCGGCGTGCTGGCAACGGACGCGCTCGGTCGTTCGATGCATGCACCAGGGGAGAAAGCGGCAACCATATGAGAGGTCGCTCCTGTACAGGGGCTGTAATCGCGATCGTGAGTCTATTGCTGTCTGCGGGCTATGCGCAGGACCAGGCCAGCACGGCGGCACCAACAAATGAGGCAATCCTGAAACACATGGAAGAACTCGAACAGCAGGTCAAGGAACTGCGCGCTGAAGTGACTACGCTCAAGAGTTCCGACAAGCCGGTGGTTACTGCCGCCGAGGTTCCCCAAAATGGTCTGGTCAGCAGCACGCCCGCCGCCGCGCCACCGGCTACGCCTGCACCTTCTCTGGCAGGTCTGCTCGGCCCCACCTCCGTGAGCGGCTTCGTAGATATCTACTACGGCCAGAACTTTAACAATCCCTCGGGGCGCACCAATGGATTGCGTTTCTTCGACGGAGCTACGAACCAGTTCGGACTAAATCTGGTGGAACTAGTCGTGGACAAGGCGCCCGACGTCTCGAACAGCCGCACCGGCTACCACCTCGCTTTTGGATTCGGACAAGCGATGAATGCCGTCAACGGCTCTGAACCACAGGCTGGACTGGGCTTCGACCAGTACTTGAAGGAAGCCTACTTCTCTTATCTCGCGCCGGTCGGTAAGGGGTTGCAAATCGATGTCGGGAAGTTTGTTACTCCTCATGGCGCCGAGGTGATTGAGACGAAGGATAATTGGAATTACTCCCGCGGCATTTTGTTCTCGTACGCCATTCCGTACTACCACTTCGGAGCGCGGGCGAAATACTCGTTCAACGACAAATACTCGCTGACCGGATTTTTCGTCAACGGCTGGAACAACGTGGTCGATAACAACACCGGAAAAACCTACGGCATGAGTTTTGCCTGGAATCCGAACAGGAAGTTCGGAGTCGTCCAGAACTACATGGCGGGCCCCGAGCAAAACAGCATCAACACCAGCTGGCGGCAGCTGAGCGACACCGTCGTCACCTATTCACCGAATAGCAGGCTGTCGTTCGTGGTCAACGGCGACTACGGACGCGGCGACAGGATCGACGAGGGCGAAGGTGGACTCTCGAATCCCGTCTACTGGACCGGCGTCGCTGGATATGTGAAGTACGCATTCACGAGCAGCTCGGCGTTCGTCGCCCGCTACGAGTATTACGACGACCACGACGGCTTTACGACCGGAACGGCGCAGCATTTCAACGAGTTCACGACGACCCTGGAACGGGTGGTGGCGCACCACATCATCAGCCGGTTTGAATTTCGTCGCGACATGTCGAATCGGCCTGCCTTCCTGAAAGGTGAGAACCCAGTCACTGCGCAAAATACGCTGACTGCTGGGTTGGTATTCACCTTTGACAGCCGAGAGGGCAAATAGAGAATGCGCACTGCACGAACAAGACATTATGACTTTGGACAGCCGGTGAAACTGCCGTCCGTTCAATGGGGATCGGCGGCTTGGGTTCAATCCCAGTCCCCTGGTGCTAGCACCCTCGCCGCCCCCCACGAGTTCCTCGCGCCGTTCGCCGGACATCAGGGAATTGTCTGCCGGCATCGGAGATCCCGATGAACAGCATGCGCGTGGCATGGAGTGTCGCATTAGCGCTCGCAGCTGGTGCCAGCCTTTTCGCAGGACTCACGGAACTGGACACGGGGCCACTGTCCGCGGTCCTGATCATCCTCGGTGCAATGGGGATCCTGATGTTTGCGGCAGGCGGATTGCCTGGAGCACCGGTAAGAGTTAGCGAGTATCCCAAGCTTTGTAAATCGACTTACACACTGCGGAGGCGATTTAGCTTCCCCGACAAGGAGAACACGAATGTCAGGCCGAACACTCAACGCTAGCAGACTTTCAATGTCAGAAAAGTTTGTTCGTCTCCGCACTCGCCTGAAAGACAGCGAGTGGCGCAGATACGGAAAACTCCTACTCGCCGGCAAGGCTCTGGGTGTGATTGCCGTGCTCCTCATCATCACGGTCACCTCTGGACTGTTCTTCACCGTTGTGCGAGCCGCAGATGCCGAAGTGAAGGCGGCTGACGTCATCAATCCACTCAACACGGTTTGGACGCTCATTGCGGCCTTTCTCGTATTCGGCATGCAGGTTGGATTCACCATGCTGGAGGCCGGCTTCTGCCGATCCCGCGAGACCGTCAACGTACTGATGGAGTGCATTGTTGACACATGCCTGTGCGGCCTGCTGTTCTTCGCATTCGGCTTCGCCTTCATGTTCAGCCATGGCAACGGCTTCATCGGATATCACTGGTTCTTCCTCCGTGACGCGCCTGCCACGTATGAAGCCAGCGGCGTCGCGTTTCTCGCCTTCTGGCTATTCCAGTTTGCTTTCGCCGACACCTGCTCGACCATCACCTCTGGCGCCATGATTGGCCGCACCGGCTTCGTCGGCGATTTGCTCTACAGCGTTGCCGTCTCTGGCTTCATCTATCCAATCGTCGGGCACTGGGCGTGGGGACCAGACGGCTTCCTCGCACTCATGGGCAGTGAGGGGCACTTCCTGCCCGGCCTTGGGACTAGTTTCCACGATTTCGCGGGATCGACCGTCGTCCATACGATCGGTGGATTCATTGCGTTGGCCGGAGCGATCGTGCTCGGTCCGCGTCTCGGTCGGAAGTTCAAGCGCGACGGCGGTGGTCCCATGCTGCCTCACGATTTGACGATTGCGGCGTCTGGCGGACTGCTTCTGTGGTTCGGTTGGTATGGCTTCAACCCTGGCAGCACGCTTTCCGCCATGGACTTTGAAGGTATTGGACGCGTAGCGGCGAACACTACACTCGCGGCTTGCGCTGCCGGGTTAACCGCCATGGCTTATGCGTACACCATGGCCAAGAAGTGGGACGTCAGTTTCACCGTCAACGGATTCCTGGCAGGATTGGTTGCGATTACCTGTCCTTGCTATTGGGTAAGTCCAACAGGAGCGATCCTGCTCGGCGGCGTCGCGGGAGTAGTCGTGGTCGCTGGCGTCGAACTGTTGGAGTGGCTGCGCATCGATGACCCCATCGGCGCGGTGCCGGTTCACGGCATCTGCGGCATCTGGGGAACAGTGTCCCTGGGACTGTTCGCATGCGGCAAGTATGGAGCCACCGGGCCCCTTGCGCCCGACAACTCCGCACCGCTCACGGGACTCTTCTACGGCGGCGGCTTTCGCTTGCTGGAAGCACAGGCGATCGGCAGCCTGATCGTTACGGCAACAACATTCTCGGTCGCGTTGGCCGTGATGTACGCCGTGAACGCCACCGGAACGCTCCGCGTGTCGGCGGAAGGCGAACTCTACGGGCTGGACTTGCACGAGCACGGCATCCCGGCGTATCCGGAGTACGTGATTTCAGCACTGGGCTCGCCTGCCGGAGTGACGCACATGCAAGCGGAACCGGAGCGCGCAGTGGCGACTGCTCCGCGTGTCATTCTCGACAAGGCGGTATCGTAAGCCCGCGAATGAGTCCCACCGGATCCCGGAGCAGATGCTCCGGGGCTGGTGGCCATCTTCTTATGCCATGGAGGCAAGCATGATCAAAATTGAAGCAATCATTCAGCCCAATCGATTCGAGACCGTAAAGGAAGCCCTGATGGAAATTGGTGTCGAGGGCATGACAGTCTCCGAGGTTCGCGGGCACGGCCGACAAAAAGGCCACACCGAGAAGTACCGTGGACGTGAATATGATGTCGATCTTTTGCCAAAAATCAAGATCGAACTCGTCCTCGAAGACAAACTGGCGGACGGCGCGGTCGACGCCATAATCCAGAACGCTTCCACCGGGAAGATCGGCGACGGCAAGATCTTTCTGTCGAAAGTGGACGAAGTGATCCGCATCCGCAATCAGGAACGCGGTGTGGCGGCGTTGTAGTGCCAGTGTCTTATGGGGAGCGGGGACGCTCCAGGTCGCGCGTCCTCGCATTTTTGCAACTCTTGAGGCCAGGTCACGGAAGCAGGCAATTCATTCGGCCGGTCCGTAATAGCCCTTCCGCGCGTAGATCCGGACTTTACTTTCAGGCGGCGGCCCCATGAAATGAATTTTCACCTTCCGCCACTTGCCATCTCGACTTCGATTGCTCGGGTAATAACCAAGCACGTATTGATTGCGCAGTTCCAGGCTGATTTGATTGACGGAGCGGGAGAGGTCCGTCGAGTCGTGTACCGAAAAAACTCGCCCTCCCGTGATCGATGTGACCTCATCAAGTTGGAGGGGACCGACTCTTTCCTCGTGCCGGGTTGCATATCGGTTGAATATGCCGATGGCATACACCTGCACATCGGCTTCTTTCAGCAGCGCTTTCAACTCCGACTCGCTATGCCGGCTGTGATTGTCACCACCGTCGGATATCACCACCATTGCTTTTCTCTGATGATGTGCTTTCTTCAGTTCCTCGATGCCCAGGACCATGCCATCCCAGAGCGCGGTTGCTCCGTTCGGTTCGAGTGGTCCCGTGACCCGCCGGATGTCATCGGTGGAATCGCCAAACTGCAACGCGATGCGAGGCGTGTCACCCACTACGATCATCCCGAAATCATCGAGTGGATTGGACGTATCGACAAGATCAGCAAAAGCGTTTCGGGCTTTCTGGATATTCCCGGCCATACTCCCGCTCGCATCCAGAACCACTACCCACGATATCGGTTCGTCGACGCTGGAAACGTATTTGATGACTTGAGGATGCTTGTCGTCTATGACCGCAAAATTCGACGCGGCCAGTCCGGTGATTGCGCGATCAGCGTGATCGAGTACGGTGACGTTGACCATCACGAGGTCGACGTCGGCCCGGAGGGCGTGCTCTTTGGGAAGCCGGGCAGTGGAGTCGGAACTCGGAAGGACGTGTGCTTCATTGATTCCGATTTGTCCAACCACACAAATGGGGACAGCGAGTAGCGCAACCGAGAAAAACAGAAAACGTTGCAGGGTGCTGCGGATAGAGATTTTGAATGGATGGAAAATGTCCGGTTGACGTGCAATTGAGGACGACATGGCCCCTACATTGACCATCAGACTCTTCTGGGCATAATCGTACTCCAGAATAACGCTATACCTATGCGATAGGCACGTCACGACTCAAGATGCTCACCAGCAGGGAATCGGTACTGTAGGAGATACGCCGGTGCGTCGGAGTCTTTACCCTGGGCTGCCGAGAGGAGGTGAAGGTTGTCAATCCCTTCAGTGCTCCTCTCGGCGGCAGGTTTTGCTACGCTGCCGTTTCAGCCGCCTCCGGCAACAGGTCTTCCATCGCAGATTCCTTTTTTGACTCCGCGACGTGCGTCCGAGCTACGAGTACATAGATCGACGGCACCACGAACAGCGTGAATAGAGTCCCGATGATCATGCCGCTGACCAGCATGATACCGATGCTATTTCTCGCTCCGGCTCCCGGGCCCTTCGCGAGGACGAGCGGGAAGTGACCGATCACCGTGGCGGCTGTTGTCATCAGAATCGGCCTTAGCCTGGTGCTGGCCGCTTCAATGACTGCCGACAGCTTGCTTAGACCGGTCTCCTGCAGGTGATTGGCAAACTCCACAATCAGGATGCCATTCTTCGACACCAATCCCACCAGCGTGATCAGGCCGACCTGACTGTAAATATTGAGCGTGGTGAGTCCCAGGAAAGAGAACATCAACGCACCAGAAATTGCGAGAGGCACGGAGCCAACCAGAATGATGAACGGATCGCGGAAGCTCTCGAATTGTGCGGCCAGAACGAGATAGATCAGCACGGCGGATAACAGGAACGTTCCGAGGAACTTGCTGCCTTCCACACGAAGCTGGCGTGACTCGCCTGCGTAATCAACCGTGAAACCTTGTGGCAGGATCGTCTTGGCTTCCGATTCCAGGAATCCTAGCGCCTTGTCGAGAGGTACGTTCGGCGGGATCACGCCTTGAATGGTCACGGCGTTGAGTTGCTGAAATTTCTTCAGTTCTCTTGGTTCGGTAGTGGTCTTAACCGTAGCGAACGTGGACAGCGGTACGAGCTTGTCCGCGGATCCCTTGACGTAGATCTTCGAGAGCTGATCCGGAGTCAGGCGTTCCGCGCGCTTGATCTGCGGGATCACCTTGTAGCTCCGGCCCTGAATGCTGAACCGGTTTACGTAGTCGCCACCCAGCATGGTCGATAGATCCTGCCCTGCCTGGGTCAGGTCGACTCCCTGCGATCGGAGCTTGTCGCGATCAAAGACGACCTCGGCCTGGGGCTGGTCGAACTTCAAGTCGGCGTCGGCAAAAATAAACAGGCCACTGGCGAACGCTTTTTGCACGAGCTGTTTCGCAAAGGCGTCGAGCTGTCTTGGTTCCATCGCCGAAGTAATCACGAATTCAACCGGGTAGTTTCCACCGCCGGGTAGCGGAGGCGGCGTCAGGGGGATCACCCGTATCCCGGGAATTTTCGACAACGGCCCAACGGACTGTACCAGCAGTTGTTGCGCAGTCTTGGTGCGCTGGCTCCACGGCTTAGTGACCATGCCGCCGAACCCGCCGGTCGGAGATGTGATCTGGAAAACACTCGCGCTTTCAGGGAACGAGTGGTACACGTCATAGACCTGCTGCGTGAACAAGTTCGTCTGATCGATCGTCGAGTTTGCGGATCCCTGGATCACTCCGAAAACTACACCTTGGTCTTCAGCAGGCGCCAACTCGCGCTGCGAGAACATGTAGAAGGGAACGATCAGCACAACCACAATCGCCCAAACCACGAGAACGACGGGGCGATATTGCAGTGTTCCAGCGAGAGTTCGGGAATAGGCATTGCGTACTATCTCGAAGTGGCGATTGATCATGCCCGCGAAGCCACGGTTGTTGTCGCCGGCTCGGAGCAGCTTGGACCCCATCATGGGTGACAAAGTCAGGGCGACGATGCCCGACACAATCACCGCTCCCGCCAGCGTGAACGCGAACTCCCGGAAGAGAGCTCCCGTCAGGCCGCCCTGAATTCCGACTGGTGCGTATACCGCCGCCAGCGTAATGGTCATCGCAATAATCGGTCCAACTAATTCGCGGGCCGCATCTTTGGCCGCTTGTATCGACGTCTTGCCCATCTGCAGATGGCGCTCGACGTTTTCGACGATCACGATCGCGTCGTCGACAACCAACCCGACCGAGAGCACGATCGCTAGGAGCGTCAGCAGGTTGATGGTGAAGCCTGCCACCAGCATTAAGAAGACCGCGCCAATCAACGAAATCGGAATGGCGATCACCGGAATCAGAACCGACCGGAACGATCCGAGGAACAGGAAGATGACAACAACCACAATCAGTAACGTCTCAGTGAGAGTGCTGAGCACTTCGTCGATGGCGTCCTGAATGTAGGCAGTCGAATCGTAAGGAACGCCGACCTTCATGCCCGGAGGCAATTGCGCCTCGATCTCCGGCAATGTCGCTCGGACTTTCTTGATCACATCCAGCGAGTTTGCCGTGGGCAGGACCCAGACGCCCATGAACGTCGCGGTTTCTCCGTTGAAGCGAACGTCTTGCTCGTAATTCTGTGCGCCCAGGACGACGTCGGCAATTTCGCCGAGTCGGACGACGACTCCTTTGTCTTCCTTAACGACGAGTTGGCGGAACTCATCTGCCGTCCGCAGATCAGTGTTGGCGATAAGGTTCACCGACACCATCGATCCCTTTGTTTGACCGAGTGCAGACAGGTGGTTGTTTTTCGACAGCGCGTCGCGCACCGCAGAAGCGGAAATGCCGAGTGCTGCCATCTTGTCGGGCTTCAGCCAGATTCGCATCGCAAACGTGCGATCGCCGAGAATGTCGGCGCGCTGGACGCCGCTGACCGCGCTCAGCTTGGGCTGCACGACGCGCGTCAGATAGTCGGTAATCTGATTTTGGTCCAAACTTGCGGACGAAAAGCCGAGATACATCGCGGCAAACTGGTTATCCGCAGTTTGCAGGTCGATCACGGGCGCCTGCGACTCCGGCGGCAGATCATTGCGCACCTGCGCCAGCTTTGCCTGGATCTGCGTCAGCGCGGCGTTCGTGTCGTAGTTGAGCTTCAGATGCACGGTGATCGTGCTCAAGCTCTGCGCGCTCGACGACTCCATGTAGTCGATACCGTCGGCGCTCGCGATCACGCGCTCCAAGGGCGTCGTGATGAATCCGCGAACCAGGTCCGCGTTCGCGCCAACGTACACGGTCGTCACCTGCACCACGGCGATGTCGCTGCGCGGGTACTGACGAACGCTCAGCGAACGAATGGCCTGGAGCCCGGCAATCACGATCACCAGGTTTACGACAATCGCCAGGACCGGCCGCTTAACAAAAAGATCGGTGAACTTCATTTAGCTGTCCTCAGGCTTGGGAGCCGGATTGTTTCCAGGTTGAACCTTGTTGTTGACCAGAACGGCAGCGCCATTGCGAAGCTTGAACACGCCCGAGGTCACCACTTCGTCTCCGGCCTTGATGCCCGAAATGACTGCGACCTGATCGCCGCGGGATGCCCCGACTTTCACGAACTGCTGACGCACGCCGCGGTAGGTCTGACCTTTTGGATCTTTCAAGTCGGTGATGACATAAACCGAGTCGCCGTAGGGCGCATAGCTGATCGCGGAGGTCGGTAACGCAATCACCGGTTGCGGCGCGCCCAACGCCACTTCTATTTGGACGAACATTCCCGGTTTCAGCTTGCCGTCAGGATTCGAAAGCGTAGCCTGCACCTGGATGTTGCGGGTTGTTTCGTCGACCACCGAATCCACTGCAGTGACACGGCCAAGGAACGCCTGACCGGCAATATCTTCGGTCGTGACACGCAGAGTGCGTCCCGCCCGAATCTGGCTGGCGGATTGTTGCGGAACGCCGAAGTTTACATAAATTGGATTCAGCGATTGCAGAGGAACAATTGCCCCGCCACCAGCGAGATACTGGCCAAGATTCACCTTGCGAATGCCGAGAACGCCTGAGAAAGGTGCGCGGATCGTCTTGCGCGCGATCGTGGCGCGGATTTCCGCTACGTTGGCGATCGTCGATTTTTGCTGTGCGGTTGCCTGGTCATACTCCATTCGCGAGATGACGCCGGCCTTTACCAGACCGTCCATTCTGTCGTAATTGACTTTCGCCAGTTCGCGCTGCGCCTCGAGAGAAGCGAGCTGCGCGTGTTCCTGACGTGTGTCCAATTCGACCAGCACATCTCCCTGGTGAACGGCCTGGCCGGATTCGAACGTGATTTTGTCGACGATTCCCGGGAGATCAGCACTAACCGTGACCCCGTGGACGGCTTCGACAGTACCGATCATGCTCAAAGATCCAGCCCATTGCTCCTGGCTGGCAACCAGGCTTGTTACAGCGGTCGGGGGCGGTTGAAAGGAGGAGCCAGCTGCGATCGCTGTCTGAACTTGCTTGAATTTGACGAAGCCAAGGGCTGTGATCAGAACCAACATCACCGCCACCGTCAGGATCATTCTTCTTGCCATAATTACCTCTTGAGATCGACTGCGAGAATTACTGTCATCTACCTACTCGTCGAATAGACATCCATCAAATCGACAAAGACCCAATATCTTCTTGAGTTGTAACAATCGCTTTTTTGCGCCCGTCTGCGGATATCTGAATCAAGCCGTCTGCGCCAACAAGCGTGGTGCTGTGAGGAGGTCGACTGCAACAGGAGTAGCCCCATGCTCCTGGTTGCCGCCAAACGACGCCATTTTCAAAAGTGCATGCGCTCGCGCCCGCACAATGTCCCGCCGGGAACATCGCAGTAGCGTTTTGCAGTCCTGGTCGGAGTGCCGCTCCAGCACAGACATAACAAACACAAACCTCTCGAATACAGTCAGCTGGAACACTCCACTGAGGAGTGAGGGAGAGCTAGATGCCTCCGGTCCGTTTTCCGGGGAACTCGGCGCTACTGGGACATTTTGTTGCTGGTTCGGTTGAATCAGCCGGATCGCATTCTGGACAATCGCACGGCGCGCCCAGGACGCGGCCCATTCCTTAAATATCCGATTCGCGCCCGCGCAATCCTCCAGGCCGGAAACAAAGCATTGTTCGGCGATAGTCGGATTGGCCGTAAGCAAAAAGGACAACTGGTATAGCCCGCTCATCTGTGTATTGAAGATCCGGCAAAAATCGCTCCCTATCGCGTAGGGTGTCGCCGAAACTCTGGAGGATTGCAACGCCAGTGTCATCATGCCTCCCTTGGGAATTGGTGCTTTCACTCGACCGGTTGCTTCGCTTTGACTGCAAAATGCCCGCGACACTTGTGGGACAGCTGTTTCAATACGTACCGGGTGAGCACTCCGCAACAAGAGAACTTCGCACCTTCTCTCATCAACTTCAGGAGTTCATCCTCTCCCTCGCGCCCGATCACGGTCGCATTCGTCAGATCGATGACGAGTTTGCGTCCGTCAAGATGCGCATTCGCGTCCCGCCATGTCCGGCTCAGTTCGCCGACCCATGGTTGAATGAGTTTCCCCTCCACGAGCAACCGGCGCTCGGAAGGTTTATTGATGGTTGAGATTTTCAGCATTGCGCGAGAACACTTCGACAGTTGCAATACGCGGGCCACGTTGACAGAGATTTAAGTGGACGTAAGCGAATGAAAAATCAGGGGATCGTGCGCTGTTGATTGGCAAGTGTCGAAAAGTGTCGACCGACAGTGTCGAACTAGCCCTACCCGCGGATTAGAGTTGTGTTGGCACGCACTACGACAGGCGACGGGGATCGATCTCTAATTTCTTCATCCGTGAGATCAGAGTTGTGCGCTTGAGGCCAAGGAGAGCCGCCGCGCCATCCGGTCCGCCTACTCGCCCTCGAACCGTTCTCAGGACCTGCAGAATCTGGTCTCGCTCACTGGTATCGTAAGTTCCCGTTGCCGGAGCGTCTTTGCTGCCGTTCGTCAGTTCGCTGACAGGGACCTGGAGGGCAGAACCGTGCGTCAGAATCACGGACCGCTCGATGAAGTTCTCCAACTCTCGAATGTTGCCGGGCCAGTGCCAGCTCGACAATTTCTTCATCGCTGCAGCGGGCACGGACTCGATTTGTTTTTCCATGCGGCGTCCGTACTTCTGCGCGAAGTAGCGCACGAGCAATGGAATATCTTCCGGGCGTTCACGCAAGGGCGGGATTCGAATGGGAAACACATTCAGCCGGTAATATAAATCGCTGCGGAATTCACGGTCTTCAATCATCTTGCCCAGATCGCGATTGGTCGCGGCCACCAGCCTGATGTCCACTTTCTTTGTTTTCGTACTGCCCAGCCGTTCAAACTCGCGTTCCTGCAAAGCGCGCAGCAGCTTCGGTTGAATCTCAAGTGGAATGTCTCCCACCTCATCAAGGAACAGTGTCCCCTGATCCGCCAGCTCCAGGCGGCCGACCTTCTGCGAGATTGCCCCGGTGAATGCGCCGCGTTCATGTCCGAACAGTTCGCTCTCGAGCAGGCCGGTGGGGATCGCAGCGCAATTGAGCTTTACAAAGGTCCTTTGTTTGCGGCGGCTGCGATCGTGGATCGCTCGCGCGATCAATTCTTTGCCGGTACCAGTCTCACCCAGCAACAACACCGTCGAATCGCTGGGAGCTACAGTTTCTACCAATTGAAGAACGTGGCGAAGGGCGGAACTCTGGCCGACAATTCCTTCAAAATCCAATTCACCGCGAATTTCTTCCTCAAGGTAAAGCTTCTCCTGCGCCAGCCTGTTTTTCAGATCGGCGATTTCGCTGTAGGCGAGAGCATTGTCGACTCCGATCGCCACCTGGTTCGCTACCTGCGTCAGGAAAGAGACTTCTTCCGCATCGAATGTATTCTCGTCCCGCCGCGCCACCGCGAGAATGCCTAATAATCGTCCCTTGCTGATGAGAGGTACGTCGCAGAAGGAATTCAATCCTTCCCCGACTGCCTTGCGATACATCTCAGGAGGGATCTCGGCGGGATCGAGCCGGTTCACGACGATCGGCGTTCCAGTGCGAAACGCGCTGCCCGGCATCGTTCCTTCGACAGGAATGACGGCGCCTTCAGCGAATATTCCCCGGCTCTCAGGGAAATCCAGGGCATGGACTTTTAAATTTTTGCCCTCCGCATCGGCCAGCATGACTGCAGCCGCTTCGCATCGCATGACCTGTCGCACGCTCGACGAAGTGGTATGCAGAAACTCATCGAACTCCAGGTTCGATACCACCTGATTATTGAGATCGAGAATCAGTTTCAGTTGATCTTTTACGCGCTGCGAAACGCAGAAATTCATCGCAGCATCGATGGCGAGGCCGATCTGATCCGCTACCAGCGACAGGAAGCGAACTTCTTCTTCGTCGTAGGCGTTGGGGTAAGACCTGCCGAACGTCAACACGCCCAGGAAACGGTCTCCCCGCTTCAACGGCAATGCACAGGTCGACGCAATGCCGAGCTCGTTCAGGAGATGTCGGTGTTTTTGAAATCGCGTTTCACGACTCCAGTCATCCGTCACCAATGGAAGTCCTGAGTCCCGCACGAACTCCATCGGACTATCGGCTATGGAAACGGCAGGATCGTGAGGGTTGTCGATTCTCTTGCCGCCTACTTCACACAGAAACCAGAGCGGCTTTTTGGTGCCTTCATCAAAGGCAACGGAATGTAAATACTCAAAGGGGGTAACGTCGCGCAATTGAGCGGTGAGCGTATCCAGAGCGTCGTCGCAATTACTGTTCGCAATCACACTTGCGGCGCGCAGTAACGCCAGGTAGCGCTCTTCTTCAACCTGCGGGTATAGCTCTGCTTTCCCCGACATCAATGCTGGTCACTCCCGTGACTTCGTGAACCGACGTGCGCGCCCGTATTGCGGGCGAATTTGAAAAGTCCACTGATCTCTAATCAGATGCACTGATCTTGAGGAACGCTTCTTAAAGTGTCGAAAAAGTCGACATTAGTCGAAAGCGCTCCGACGAACCCGACAGACCGGACCGAATCCATGCCCGGATCCATCTGAAACCTGCTGAAATCCATGGTTTTGCGGGGTCTCCACGCTTTGGCTCGGCTGGTGCAAATACCAAGGAAAAGTGAGTTGGCTGAGCCCATCTGCAACACGGCGAGGCGGGCGCATGACGATTTGTCCAAAAGGAGAAGTTAACAATGCGGAAAGCAGTAAGAGCACTGACAATTGGGATTACGGTTCTGGTTCTGGCAATGAGCGCACTCGCTCAGGAATCCCGCTCCGAAATCAGTTTGCAGGGAACTGGCCTCTTTACAAAAGACTCGACCGGACAGGGAACGACTCAGCGCGCGACCGACGCCGGTGGGTTCTTGGTCGGTTATCGATATCACATTAACCGCTGGCTTGCCGGCGAGGGCGTTTACGGGTACGGACGCAACACGCAGGAGTTCTTTTCGGCCGCGGGACTTTCCCGGATCCAGTCGAACGTCCATCAGGCTACCGGAGGCTTCGTAGTAAACGTGCCGGCGCCGGCAAGGTTCCGAATCCATCCTTATGTGCTGGCGGAAGGTGGAGCCTTGGTGTTTGATCCGACAAACAACGCATTCGGATCAGTCGCTGGCGCGCAGAAGCAAACTGTCGGTGTCTTCTCCTACGGTGGCGGAGCGGACTTCCCACTCGTAAAGCACGTTTCTTTGCGGGCAGAATATCGCGGTTTGGTATACCACGCCCCCGACTTCGGAATCAGCGCGCTGAATACCGACAAGATTACTCATGCGGTTCAGCCTTCGGCTGGAATCGTGTTTCACTTCTGATTTGAACATGCAGTAGAGAGTGCCTTGTTTCCAGGGGGTGCGCTCAACCGGCGCACCCCTTTTTTTGCCCGATCGGTGAGCAACGAGACTGCGTGGCCGGCTAACCACACCCGTGGTCATTGGGCCACAACTTGGTCTGATCGATCGCCAGAGGCCCGTCGCTAACTCATTCAGGAAATTAGTGCTTGCCTTTCCAGCCGGGGTGGCCTGTCCCGTGCCTTTCACCATGGCGAAGCCCTTTTGCGGTGGAGGCAATATGTCAGGATTGGTTGCGAACTGGTTTAGGAATGCATTGTGTCCACGTTTTATTCTGGCGCTCGTTGCGCTCGCCGGACTCCTCTGTGCGCCGGCATCTGCTGGACAAGGGGAGAAAGCCCTCCCGCAGGTCGGGGAAGGGACCCTTCTCTGTCGATCTCCGCTCTCGGGGCGCTATGAAACCGTCCCGCTCCTACACACGGATGTCGCCGTCGATGTGCGCGGTCTGGTTGCCGCGGCGACAGTCACCCAGCAATACGCCAACTCCAGCGCTCAGCCCATAGAAGCCATCTACGTATTTCCTCTTCCGCATGACGCAGCAGTCTACGACATGGAAATCAGGATCGGAGACCGCCTGATCCGCAGCTCGATTCGCGAACGCGAGGAAGCCAAACACGTGTATGAGGCCGCGAAGTCTGAAGGGAAGCACGCTGCTTTGATGGAACAGGAGCGTCCGAATATCTTCACCATGTCGGTCGCAAACATCATGCCGGGCGACCGCATCGATGTCCGTCTGCGCTATGTGGAGCCGCTGCGCTGGGAAGACGGGCGGCTGCGGCTAGTCGTTCCATCGGTCGTGGGTCCACGCTACATTCCAGGAACACAGGCCGCGGGCCACGCCGGAACGGGTTGGGCCGCCGATACCAACGACGTCGCCGATGCTTCGCGAATTACGCCACCGGTTCGCAATCCAGACAGCCGGTCCGGTCACGACATTTCCCTGACCGTTGATCTGGACACCGGCTTCGATACCGGGTCGATCAAGAGCATTTCGCATGTGGTGAATGTGCGCCACTTGGAGGATGGCCGGCAACGCGTCGAACTCGCTACGGGAGCCACTCTTCCGAATAAGGATTTCGTGCTCGAAGTGCAGGAGGCTGAGAGTAAGACACCCAAAACGGCTCTCTTCTTATCTCCTGCCAGCGACTCCGGCGAAACTCATTTTCTGTTAGCCGCACTGCCTCCGACGGTGCAGTCCAGCGAGCGCATGCCGGTGGAAATGCTCTACATGATCGACGTGTCAGGATCGATGGCGGGTACTTCGATCGAGCAGGCTCGCGGAGCCTTGCTGCAGGCTCTCGACCGTCTGCGGCCGAGCGATCGTTTCGGAATCCTCGAGTTCAGCAGTGGCTATCACGAATTTGCGCCAGAACCTTTACAGGCCACCTCAGAAAACCTGGATGCGGCGCGCAATTACGTGCGGCACCTCGAAGCCAATGGCGGCACCGAAATGCTTCCCGCCTTGCTTCACTTGATGAAGAAACCTCAGATTCCCGGCTACCTGCGCCACATCATCCTTTTGACTGATGGCGATCTTGGCAACGAAGAGCAGATATTCTCCGCGCTCCGCTCTGATCTCGGCGACGCAAGGCTGTACACGGTTGCCATTGGTAGCGCTCCAAATTTCTTCCTGGCTACCAAGATGGCACAATTTGGACGCGGAACGTTTACTCACATTGCCGACATCAATGAGATCCGCGAACAGATGGCCCGCCTTTTCGAGAGCATCGAGAGTCCAGTCTTGACCGACGTGAAGTTGACTTTCACTGGAGTCGAAGTAGACCAAGTCTATCCAGAGCGTATTCCAGATCTGTTCCTGCACCAGCCGCTTCTCATCTTCGGGCGTATCTCCAAAGGCAGCACGGGTACTGTGCATCTGACCGGCCGTGCAGGGAATCAACCGTACGAAACGAGCATTGCGTTCGATGCGTCGAAAGCCACGTTCCATCCGGGTATCACGACTTTGTGGGCGCGGCAGCGGGTTGAAGACTTGATGGACCACTGGCGGCACTCGGATGAGAAAGGACAGTCCGAGATTCGTTCCAGCGTGATTGCTCATGCGATCCGCTACCGGCTTGTCACGCGCTTCACTTCGCTGGTCGCGGTCGAGGAAGTAGTCGTCAATACCAGTGGCCAATCCAACAAGTCTCCAGTGCCGACGGAGTTGCCGGCTGGCTGGCAAATGGAGAAAGTGTTCGGTGCTCCAGCAACCGGAACTGCCGACGATTTTCTTCAAACTCTCGGACTCGCACTTCTGTTCGCCGGACTGTTGTCATCACTTGTGCTACGCCGAGTGAGAGTAGGAGCGTTGTCGTGAAGGCCCTACGCTTGGCATGCGCACTCGCACTCATCGTGGGAACATCTCTCACAGCTCGCGCACTGTACATGCATGCGAAGGCAGAGCTCGCGGGGATTCTGATTCGTAGAGCGTGGGACGAGAGCCTGGTATCGGGTGAGCATCGAGCGCCCTGGCCATGGGCGGACACTCATCCGATTGCGCGGCTGCGAATCCCGCGGTTGGGTTACGACGAAATTGTTCTGGAGGGCGCGACTCCACGAACGTTGGCCTTTGGTCCAGCCCGTCTGTTCAGCGGCGCTGCACTCGGCGAACCGGGAAACCTGCTGCTGGCAGGTCACCGCACCAGTTGGTTCCGGTCGCTCGAACGCATCTCGCAGGGAGACTCCATTCAAGTCGGTTGGTTTGATTCGCGGGAAAGAAAATTGCGAGAGCGGGACTATACCGTCACTCTAATTCGAGTGGTGGATCCACAGGATGTAACTTTGCTGGCGCCGACCTCGGAAGATGAGTTGACGCTCGTCACTTGCTACCCTTTTGGCAGTAGTCCGACTTCTCCGCAGCGCTTCATCGTCCGCGCGACGCCCGCCGGAAGCAGTTGGCTCGCACGGAGTTCAGGTTCGCAGAGCGACAATTTCTAATTGAAATATATTATTGACCTTCCCATTCGTGCATGTCGTCGCACCCTCATTGTGACATTTTGGTGTCTAACGCACAGCCTGATGTGACCCTGGTCACCGATACTGCAATCTTTCAACCCTACCCTTGACCGCGGTGAACTCTAACCCCAAGTGGAACGGGCAGTTCTCGTGTTTTGATCTGGTCGCCAGAACTGGTGATCAGCCCCGTGTTGTGGTTCGAATCGGGGACATTGAGATCGGTGGCGACAACGAATTTGTCGTCATGGCCGGCCCGTGCGCAGTCGAATCCGAACGCCAGATTCTGGAGACAGCGGAGTTCGTTGCCGCAGCAGGGGCTCGCATTCTTCGTGGAGGCGCCTACAAGCCCCGGTCCTCCCCCTATTCCTTTCAGGGCATGGGAGTGGAAGGCCTGAAAATTCTGCGCAAGGCCCGGGAATACACCGGCCTGGCCATTGTCACGGAGGTCATGACCGAGACGGACGTGGATGTGATCGCAGAATACGCCGACGTCATGCAAGTCGGGACCCGGAGCATGGAGAACTATGCGTTGCTGGAGGCGCTCGGGCGATGCGGCCGGCCGGTCCTTCTGAAGCGCGGGATGAGCGCGACCCTCGAAGATTTCATGCGGTCGGCGCAAGTCATCGCGATGAACGGCAATCCCAACATCATTTTGTGCGAGCGCGGTATTCGGACCTTTGAGACTGCGACACGAAACACGCTGGACATTGCCGCTGTGCCGGTACTGCAAACCGTTTCCAATCTGCCGGTGATCGTGGACCCCAGCCATGCCGCGGGGGTGCGATGCCTGGTTCCGATTCTGGCGCGCGCGGCCGTGGCCGTTGAGGCCGATGGAATGATTGTCGAGGTGCATCCCACGCCTGAGCGAGCATGGAGCGACGGCGATCAGTCACTGAACTTCCCCGAATTCCGCAACATGATGGATGACCTGCAACCTTACCTCGCCATCCGGAGAGACATTGTTCGCCCTGGCCCACAATTATTAGAAGCGCGGGGGGCAGACTAGTGCGGCCTGTCTCCGTCGCTATGCTTGTGTTCGTCGCCCTGGCCCTGGTGCCCACGGCTAAAGTTCTCTCTTCGCCATCCGGATCGCCTGCCGTTCTTTACACGTCGGCAAAACACTATGACGCGCTGGCGTGGGTTGAAGGTGAAGAACGGTTTGTTGCCGGCGCGACCGTCTATGTGGTTGATGGCCGTGGACGCCATCCATTGCTCCCCGCTTTCGCAGCGTCGGCCGATCCCGCTGTTTCATTTGATGCCAAGAGGGTATTGTTCGCGGGCAAGCGGACCGCAAGCGATCCATGGCAGATATGGGAAGTGTCCGTCCGTGGAGGCAATCCAAAGCAAATTACAAACTGTCCCGCAGATTGCGTGCGCCCTCTTTATCTACCGGAAGAGCGCATCGTCTATGCAGAAAAAATGAATGGGCGATTTGTCGTTCAAACCGCAGCGCTGGCAGACGGCCACACACTGCGACTGACGTACGGGACTGACAGCGCATTTCCTACGGATGTTCTCGCAGATGGCCGCGTGCTGTTCGAGTCCACGACGCGAGTGGAAGGTCGCCCGATCCCTGAAATTTACACGGTCTACTCCGACGGAAGCGGCGTTGAGACCTATCGCTGCGATCATGGGCACGCACGCTACTCCGGGAAGCAGGTGCGCTCGGGCGACATCATCTTTGCCGAGGAACGTGGCTTGGCTCGATTTACATCCTCCCGTGCGAAAGAGATGCCTGTCTCCGCGCCGGACGGTGAATACGCCGGCGGCATCGCCGAGTCTCCTGCGGGAGAGTGGTTCCTTCCGTGGCGCTCGAATGCAAAGGGTTTCTTCCAACTGATGAAGTGGAAGCCGGGGCATGGAGCTCTTCTACCAATAACACAAGAGCGGGGTGCGCACATTATCGAGCCAGTCCTCGTGAGTTCGCGACTGGTGCCGAAACGGCATCCCTCGGCGTTGCATGATTGGTCGGTTGGAAATCTTCTGTGCCTGAATGCTTACACCTCGAAGTACGACTTTCCCGCTGCTTCGATCCGTTCGGTCAAGGTATATACGAGAGACTCCTCAGGCGCAGTGCAGCTTTTGGGCGTGGCGCCCGTCGAAGCCGATGGATCGTTCTACGTCCAGATTCCGGGCGACCAGCCTCTGCAAATCGAACTTCTCGACGCTGCAGGCAAGACCCTGAAGCGCGAGACGGGATTTTTCTGGATGCGCCGCGGTGAACAGCGCGTCTGCGTGGGTTGCCACGCTGGTCCGGAGACCGCGCCTGAGAATGCTGTCCCCTTGATTCTGCTCAAGTCCACCACTCCGGCGGACATGACCCACCCTGTTGTCCACAGTTCCGCAGGAGGACACTGAATTGATCAAGCGACTCCTACTCCTCTTGTTGCTGTCGAGCGCACTCTGTGCACAGAACCCATCGGCGTCCGCGCCCGGCAAGATCCGCTTCGAGGACGCGACACAATCGGCCGGCATTGAATTTACACATAGCTTCGGTTCGCAAAAGCTGGGATCACTGCTCGAGAGTACGGGCGGAGGTTGCGTCTGGTTCGACTACAACAACGATGGATTCGTGGATCTCTACGTGGTCAGCGGCAAACCGCTCGAAGCCGGGATTCATCCGTATCCCCTCAAGCAGCAGCCGGCAGTTGCTCCGCACAATCATCTCTACAAAAACAATGGCAACGGCACATTCACGGATGTGACCGACAGCGCTGGCGTTGCCGCGAACATCTACGGTATCGCGGCGGTAGCAGCCGATTTCGATAACGACGGATTCGTCGACCTCTTTGTCACCGGCTACGGTCGCGCCATTCTGTATCGCAACAATGGCAAAGGAACATTCGAAGATGTCACAGTGAAGGCTGGCGTCAACGTCTCTGGTTGGTCGATCAGTTCCGCGTGGCTCGACTACGATCGCGACGGCTGTGTCGATCTATTCGTCGGACGGTACGTGCAGTTTGATCCCGAGTATCGCAGCTTCTATCCCGCCGACAACTATCCTGGCCCGCTCGATTATGAAGCCGATACCAGCCGTCTTTATCACAACAACTGCAACGGCACGTTTACGGACGTCACCGACAAGTCCGGCATCGGCGCATACAAAGGGCGCGCGATGGGCGTGGCTGCTGCGGATATCGACGGCGACGGCTATCCCGATATCTTTGTCGCCAACGATAAAACCGAGAGCTTCCTTTTTCGCAACAAGCATGATGGAACATTCGAGGAAATTGGCGGAGACCGCGGTGTTGCCTACGGACAAAACGGCGAGAACACTTCCGCCATGGGTCCGGTGCTTGCCGATGTCGATGGCGACGGGCGCGTGGATCTATGGGTGACCGACTCGAAATATAACCGCCTGATGCGCAACACAGGCGGCAACGGGTTCGAAGATATCGGGCCGAGTTCCGGAATCTCGGTAGCGAGTGCTCAATACACCAGTTGGGGAACCGGGGTCTACGACTTCGACAACGATGGTTGGCTCGACATTCTGATCTTCCACGGTGGCCTCGTCCACATGGTGCCGCAGGAGCAGTCAATCTTTCGCGGCCTGGGGAATGGAAAGTTTGCCGACGTTTCTCGCGATGCGGGTCCGCCGATCGAGGCCAAGACGGTCTCACGCGGTGCTTGCTTCGCAGACTACGACAACGACGGCAGAATAGACGCCTTCGTCCAGAATCTGGGCGGACGGGGCACTCTGCTCCACAACGCCAGCGAGAACACCAACCACTGGCTCACCGTGAAGTTGATTGGCAAAAAGAGCAATCGGGACGGAATTGGTGCGCACCTCGAGTTGCTCGCCGCAGGACGCAAGCAGATTGCTGAGCGTGTCGCCGGTTCCGGCTATCTTTCGCAAGACGACGGTCGTGTCCATTTTGGACTCGGTATCGCAGCGAAGGCCGACAAACTCACCATCCATTGGCCAAGTGGGCGAGATCAGGTTGTGGACAATCCGCCGGTTGATCATGTTCTGACCGTGGAGGAGCCGTAGATGCGACCGGTCCTCCGCATCCCCGAGTGGTGCAAGGTGGCAGCCAAGGTTGTTCCCATCGCTGCCTTACTGCTCGCCGGGGCGATCGCTAGACCTTCTTCGTCGCAGGCCGGATCGCAGCTCGAGCGTTATTTGTCTCCCATCGAAATGGTGATGTCGCCGCACGGCCGCCGGCTGTTCGTGGTGTGCGAAGGTACCGACGAAGTGCGTGTCGTCGACACACAGTCAGCGAGGGTTGTCGCCAGCGTTCCCGTCGGTCATGAGCCACGCGGAATCGTTGCTTCCTCTGATGGCCGGCAACTCTACGTCACCAATTCATGGACAGACAACGTCTCCGTGATCGACGCTGCGACGCTGAAAGTCACCGCAACACTCCGCACCGGTGCGGAACCAACTGGAATCGTTTTGGATCGCAGCGGTCAAATGCTTTATGTCGCCAACCGCCTCAGCGATGACATTTCTGTTATCGACGTCAAGACCGGCCACGAAATAAAACGCCTATTGGCCGGCCGTGGCGCAAGCTATCTTGCCTTATCGCCTGATGGCAAATGGATCTACGGCACGCATATCTACCCGAACGCGGGAACTTTTCAGGCGCAGCCGAAGTCAGAGATCACGGTGATTGATACGGCGCGGCAAGTAGTTGTAGCCCGTCGCCCGTTGGTCAACGCAGCCGGGGTATTTCATGTCGCCCTCTCGGCTGACGGCAAACTCGGCGTGGCTACTCAACTTCGCCCCAAGAATCTCATCCCACTCGCGCACGTGGAGCATGGGTGGGTGTTCGGCGATTCGCTGTCTCTGTTTGGTGCCGACATCGACGGTACCGTTCAGATCCCAATCGATGAACTGGACCGCTACTACTCTCGCCCCTGGGGCGTGGCGATTACGCCGGATAAATCCAGGATCTTCGTCACGACGTCAGGCTCGGATAGCGTCTCCGTCATTGGAGTGCCGAAGCTGATGGCCTCTGTGCGTGCGCGAGGTCACAGTATCACGAACGATTTGTCGGCGTCCGCGGATTATGTCGAGGCAAGGATGCCGGTTGGCCGCGAGCCTCGTGGTTTGCTGTTTTCCCCCGATGCCCGGCGTCTGTATGTCGTCAATCGCTTGGATGACAACATCTCGGTCATTGATACCAATCGGAATAAGGTCATATCGACTATCGATCTTGGCGGCCCGAAGACTGTCAACGCCCTGCGCCGAGGCGAACGAACTTTCTACAAGTCCGACTATGCGTTCCAGGGACAGTTCGGCTGCGCCAATTGCCACCTGGACGCCACGATCGACGGATTGCAATGGGACCTCGAACCCGATGGTTTCGGGAAAGACATCGTCGACAACCGGCTGCTGGAGGAACTCTCTGGCACGGAGCCGTTCAAATGGAACGGCGGCAATCCTGACCTGCCTACGGAATGCGGCCCGCGGGTGGAGAAATATTTCTTCCGTTCGCAGAGTTACAGCCCGGAAGAACTGACTGACCTCGTCACCTTTGTTTTCTCTCTGCGTTATCGGCCCAATCGTGAACGCCTTCCCAATGGCGAACTGACTCCCGCTCAAGAACGTGGCAAAGCAATCTTCGAACGAACGAAATACAAGAACAAGAAGGCAATTCCAGAAGGCAACCAATGTGCCTTCTGCCATAACGGCCCGAAATATACGAACCGGCAACAACTGGATGTTGGCACTGGCAAGCCTACCGATCGCTCTCCGCTGATTGACGTGCCGCAGCTTTCCAATGTCGTGTACTCCGGCCCCTTTTTGCACGATGGCTCGGCACAGTCGTTAGAGGAAATCTGGACGGTATTCAATCCCAAAGACAAGCATGGCGTGACCAACGATCTAACCAAGGACGAACTGAACGATCTCATCGAGTATCTGAAAACGTTATGAAGCCGAGAATCTGTGTCTTCGCGCTGCTGTTGTGCCTCGCGGCCTCTGTGGCCGCGGTGTCGCAAGAAATGCCCATGTTCCGTTGGGAGAACTTCACGACCGCGAACGGACTGCCCAACGACCACGTATTTTGCGTCCTGGTCGATGACGCCCGTGTGTGGGTAGGGACGGAAGACGGCCTTGCCCTGTACGAAAGCGGCGCGTGGAAAGTCTTTCGCCCGAAGGATGGCTTGGCGCACCAGGCTGTCCTGTCCCTCGCACTCGATCACCGCACCGGAGACTTGTGGGTGGGCACAATGGGCGGTCTTAGCCGCGTGTCGGCCGGACGGATTGATACTTTCACGCAACTCAATTCCGGTCTGAGCAACGACATTGTGTATGGAGTCGGCGTGCAAGGTGATTTCGTCTGGACTGCGACCGCGGCCGGCGCCAGTCGCCGAAATACCCGCACCGGTCAATGGGCTCTCTTCAATGAGCGCAATACGCCCATGTATGAAATCTGGACCTATGCTGTCAGTCCTGCGGAGGACAAGGTCTACTACGCGGTGTGGGGCGGGGGCGTGCTCGAGTACGACACGAAGACCGAGCACTGGAAGGATTACAACGATCCCGACGGCGAGACGGAAATGGTCCTCATGAAGGATCAGGGATTGATTCACGAGATCACAACCTCTGTGAGCTACGTGGACAAAATTCTCTGGGTCGCGACCTACTTCGGAGCGAGTCGCTACGATGGCCGCTACTGGCACAACTTCCTGCAGAAGGATAGTGGCCTGCCCAGCAACTTCATGAGCCAGGTCAAGGGCGTGGATGGCGATCGCGCCTGGTTTTCAACTGACAAGGGTTTGGCCTACTACGACGGCGCGAACTGGGCTGTCTACCGCCCAGCACTCGATACGCACAAGCCAGAAATGCTGGTTCGCGATGCCGATGGACACGTGACCAGCGTCCCAGTCGAGACCGCTCCGGCGCACAACTATGTGTTAGCGGTGGACTTTCAAGGCGACGATCTATGGGTTGCAACCGCGAAAGGGCTGAGCCACGGAATACGAGTACAAACTGCGACGCATGCCGCCAAGGCGGGCGCCGCGGTCAGCAAAACGAATTGATATCCAAAATAAGGTACCAACCAAGGAGCAGCGCGATGAATGTACAAGATCTACTCTCAGAAATTACTGCCGCCCCGATTGTGAAACGGGCGATCACCAACCACTCGGTTCTCAATGAAGCGTATGACTACGGGAGCGCATTTTCTCGGGGCATTCGGCTCGATCTGAACGGCATCATCGTCCTGCTCATCTCGGGAACCGCGAGCATCGACGAAAAGGGAGACACCGTGCATGCGGGCGATCTCCGCGCCCAGACTCGTCGCACATTCGACAACATTACTGCCTTGCTTGCCGCCGAAGGCGCCACCTGGCACGACATTGTGCGCACCTCCTGCTATATGCGCGACATCGAGCGCGATTACAAAGCGTTCAATGAGGAGCGTGCCGATTTTTACAGGGAACAGAAATTAGATCCCCTGCCGGCATCGACTGGCATTCAGGCGATTCTCTGCCGCCCCGATCTGCTCATCGAGATTGAGGCGATAGCCATGTTCCGTCAAAAGACTCACGAGGAGTAATGGTCATGCGCCGCTGCCTTGCAATGGTTGTGCTCACCTTGACGTGTACCGCCTGGGGGCAGACATCTGCCCCCTGCGCGTGTGGAAGGAATCCTTCTGGACCGCCTCCCACACGTTCTCTGAAGCCCTACACAGGCGCGCCGGACGATCTGCGGCCATTTTCGAAGTACACGGCCCCCTATTACGAGCACTATCAGAACTTGGTTGAATACAACGGCGCAGCTCGCGAAGTGCCTGATCCGAATTTGGACGATTTGAGTGAGATCCTCATCGGCTTCATCGGACCGCTCTACGACCACCGGGATCAGGTGTTCGGCAATCGCATGCTGCAGGGCGCCACGATGGCGATCAACGAAGCTAATGCTGCGGGAGGCTATTGCGGCAAACCGTTCAAGTTGATGTTGCACAACGATTCCGCCATCTGGGGCGCAGCCAGCAACGAAATCGTGAAGATGGTGTACGACGAGAAAGTCTGGGCGATGTTCGGCTCGATCAGTGGAGACACGACCCACATTGCGTTGCGCGTCACCCTGAAAGCGGAGACCCCGCTCATCAATAGTGCATCCACCGATCCAACGATTCCAGAGACGATCATTCCCTGGTATTTCACCGACCTGCAGGACGACCGCGTGCAGGGCTACACCCTGGCACGTCACATCTACACGGAACTGGGACTGAAGCGGATTGCGATCCTGCGCGTCAACGATCGTTACGGGCGCTTTGGTGTGCTGAAATTCCGCGATGCTTCCCGACGGTTAGAGCATCCTGTTGCCGTCGAACAGAAGTTCTTTCCCGGTGACACCGACTTCCGCCGCCAGTTGCGAGTGATTCAGGACTCACGCGTGGACGGCATCGTGCTTTGGACCGACGTCGCTCCTACTGCGATGATCCTCAAGCAAATGCAGGAACTCGGCATGAAGCAGCGCGTCTTCGGAAGCCACCGCACGGTGGGAGACGAACTGATCAAGCTAGCCGGGAGCGCCGCGGAAGGGTTCGAAGCTGTTTTCCCATACGAGCCGAATCGCACTGATCCACGTTGGCTGGAATTCAATGCCAACTATGAAGCGCAGTTCCACGAGAAGCCTGATCACTTCGCCGCGCTCGCCTATGACGCGATGCAGGCTCTGCTGAAATCGATTTGTCGCGCCGGCCTGAATAAAGGCCGCATTCGCGATGCGATGACAGGGATCACCAGCTATCAGGGTGTGACGGGCAATATGGTGTTCGATCCCAACTGCAAGAATATTGCTTCGTTGTTCCTTGCTCGCGTTCACAACGCAAGTATTGAGTATCGCCCGATCACGATGCAGAAACCGTATGCGCAGGTAGGCGAAAATGGAACGGAGTATGCTGGCCCGGCCTTGACCGATCAAGCGGAGGGCTCACTTAAGATCGGCATCTTCGGTCCCCACGCAGATCAGGTGATCCAATCTCCGGAGATCGTTCGCCTGCTGAATGAGATTCACCGACAGGGAAGTGCCCTCAGTCTCTTGGCAATTCCATCCGAACTCTCCTGGGGCAAAGCATCGCAACAACTGGTGAAGGCCGTCTATCAGGATCATGCGGTCGCTTTGATTGCGCTGGACCGGCCGTCCAGTCACCTGGCGGAACAGATCGCGGTGAAATCTTTTCTCCCGGTACTAGCGATTTCTTCCGACCGTACTCTCACGACCACCAACATTCCATGGATCTTCCGACTACCGAAGGATGCTTCTTTGGATCAGGCTGTCCGTTGTTTGGCCGATGCGATCCATCGAGTCGGCCCCAACCGTGAAAAAGTTCGGGATCTGTTGTCGTCAGGTACTCCGATGGCAGGTCTAAGCTTTTCGAAGACGGGCGAGTTACAGTTCTGAGGAAGCGCTGTTTCTGGTTTTCGTTTTAGAGCAGATCCCCAATTTCTCTTTCGAGTGCGGCAGTGTCGATCGCGCCCCTGTACCTGGCCTGAATGCGTCCGTCACGCCCGATCAGGAACGCCATGGGCAGCCCTAGAACTCCTCCGTATTGCGTGCCGATCCCGGCGTTGCCCATCACGACCGGATAGTTCATCGTGAAGCTCTTATAGAACTCGCGTACAGGCTCGGAACTATCGTCCATGGAAACCCCAATAATTTGTAAGCCCTGGTTGCCATACCTATTCTGCAGGTCCACAAATCTTGGAGTCTCTTCGCGGCACGGTTCACACCACGTCGCCCAAAAGTCGAGCAGCACTACCTTGCCCCGGTACGAGGAGAGGGTCAACGGATGCCCGTCCATATCGGATAAGGAAAAATCCGGCGCCACGGCATTTTCCGCAGGTGCCCGATGTACCTGACCGGATCGGAAACGTTTTTCGATGACAGAAATCCCGAACGCAAGTAGAACCACTGCAACTCCCAGCATGACTTTCTTGATGTTCACGGTGTCGGGTCAATCCCCCTTTGCGACGGGATAACCTTTCTCCACCCAGTCCATCCCAAAATTTCCCGCGATGTAGAGCACCTTCACATTGGTAAATCCCATCGCGTGCAAAACGTTAGCCGCCGGTTCTACGTTTGGGCAATGGTTCCAGGGGCAGCAACCGCAATAGATGACAATGAACTTGTTTTTAGGGAGAGATTCCACCCGCTTGCGTAGTTGCTGGAGTCCGCTCTCGCTCGATGCCGGACCGATGTACTCGGAACCGGGAATGTGCGCCTGAGAAAAGAGGACATGGGAGCCAACTTGAATCATCAGCGGCTGCGCACCCTTCGACTGAAGGATCTTGACCAGTTCGTCAGGGTTGATGAGCTGTGTTTTGGGGATGAGGCTTGCCTGATCAGCGACCGCCACTCCAGCCAAGACCATACATACGGTCGCCAGGGCCAACGGGAGCATGCGAGATTTCAAAAGAAGATTCATATAAGTCCTACTACATTATCAATTCCGGATTAGGTTGACGGCAAGATCCAAGAGGATTTGCGGCGGGACCTGATTGCTCCTCATTCCGGAAGGCGTGCTACTGCTAGCCAGAAGCGCTGGATCGACTGCACGGCTTTCCGGAATTCATCCAGGCTGCCGGGTTTGCTGACGTAGCAATTTGCTCCCAACGCATAGCAATCGATCACGTCTTGCCGCGATCCGGAGGTAGTAAAAAGAACAATCGGAATCGACCGCAAGTTCGGATCGCCCTTGACGTTGGCCAGCACCGCCCGGCCGTCTTTTCGTGGCAGATTCAGGTCAAGAATCACAAGATCGGGACGGGATACCCCACGGAACTGCCCTGAATGCGTGAGGAAGGCAATGGCAAGTTCGCCGTCCTGGACGATGCTGACTGCAGGTTTGTGATCGACACCGGAAAGCGCTTCACGAATCAAGTCTAAGTCGGCTGGGTTATCGTCCACCAGCAGGACTTCGCGTCTGACGTGGGAGTTCATTCGGCGTGCTGTTCGTGCAGTCGTGTTGCTGGCAAAGTGAAGCGGAATGTAGATCCAACGCCTGGCTCCGATTCCACCCAGAGTTTGCCTCCGTTTTGCTCGACGATCTTCTGGCAGATCGCCAGCCCCAGTCCATTTCCAGCGTATTCTTCACGCGAATGTAAACGCTGAAATATGACAAATATGACATCGCGATGTTCAGGTGCAATGCCGATGCCGTTGTCGGCGACGGAGAAAGCCCACGCCTCACCTTGCCTTTCCACAGAGATCTTGATCGCAGGTTTCTCTTTACCCCGGAACTTGATGGCATTGCCGATCAGGTTCTGAAAGAGTTGGATCAATTGCGTCGGATCGGCGGCAATGGTTGGGAGTGAATCATGAGTGATGCGGGCGCCGCTGTCTTCAATCACCGCTTGCAGGTTCAGGATCGCGCCCGCCAATGCAATATTGCAATCCGCATTGCCCTGCTTCGCGTCGCGTCCGACGCGCGAAAACGCAAGCAGGTCGCGGATCATTGCCTGCATGCGAAGGGCACCCTCTACGGCGTAGCCCATGTATTTATCAGCGTCCGCATCCATTTTCCCGCGGTACCGTTCGGACAAGAGCTGGGTATAGGCAGCCACCATGCGCAACGGTTCCTGCAAATCGTGGGAAGCCACGGATGCAAACTGTTCCAGGTCGCGATTCGAGCGTGCCAGTTCTTCTGCTTTTTCTGCCAGTGCATGTTCACTGCGTTTGCGTTGTTCGCGCGCTCTCTGCGCTTCCAAAGTTCGGCGGATCGCCAGTGGGAGACGCGTCAGCGAGCCTTTGAGAACATAGTCCGACACGCCCTGCTTGATGCAGTCGACTGCCGTTACTTCGCCCAGAGCGCCCGTGACCAGAATCAGGGGAATATCCAAACCCTCGTCATGCAGAATGTTCAATGCATCCAGTCCGCGCCAGTCACCCAGGTTGTAGTCGGCCAGGATGATGTCGGGACGATGGGCGCGTACGTGCTGGCGAAATTGCTCGGCAGTTTCGACCGTTGTGCTGGTGAAGGTGAAGCCACCGTTGTGGAGGGCGCGGATGACTAATTCGTTGTCCGCGACGCTGTCCTCAACCAGGAGAAAGCGAAGCGCCGGGCCGCTCTCGACAGCGAGATGGCCGGCGAACGCCGGTGCAGTCGCGGCTTCGGTCATACGTGCCCAGCTTCCTTGGGATGCTTCTCGCCAGCAAACGCGGGCACTTGATTCACGACCAGCCAGTACATGCCGAGTGTCTTTATCGTCTGGCGGAACTGCTCGAAGTTGACAGGTTTCTGAATATAGCTGTTTGCGCCCAGGTTATAGCTGGCGATCAAATCCCGTTCCTCCTTCGACGAAGTAAGGATCACCACGGGCACTCCCCTGGTGTGCGTGTCTCCCTTGATCTGTTTGAGGATTTCGATGCCGCTGAGTCTTGGTAGCTTCAAATCCAGCAACACCAGTTTAGGAAGAGCGTCCGCTGATCGCCCGGCATAGTCACCACGGCAGAAAAGAAAGTCGAGGGCTTGTTCGCCGTCGCGAGCGAGGAAGATCCGGTTCGCGAGATGCTCCCGCTGCAATGCGCGCAGAGCGAGCGTGATGTCGTCTACATCGTCTTCCACGATCAAAATATCCACCTGTCCGATCATCGTCAGACTCCGGCGCCGACACGAGCGGCGATCGTTTCATTTTCATGCGACGTGGGGGAGTCCACTGTGAAATAGAAGGTCGCTCCCTTGTAGAGTTGAGCCTCGGCCCAAATCCGGCCTCCGTGCTTTTTGATAATCCGCTGGGCGGTCGCAAGGCCTACACCGGTGCCTTCAAATTCTTCGGAACGGTGCAGTCGTTGGAAAACCCCAAAAAGCTTGTCGTAGTACGTCATGTCGAATCCCATGCCGTTGTCGCGAACGAAGATGACCGTTTCACCGCTGATTTCGCTTGCGCCCACTTCGACCACTGCCGGGTGTCGCGGGCGCGAATACTTGAGCGCATTCGACAGCAGGTTTTGAAAAACCAGTTGTATGAGGGGTTCGTCACACTCCAATTGCGGAAGAGGCGCGATTTTCCATTCGACTTCGCGGCCTTCCCATTCGGGCTTGAGCAACGCTACGATCTCTCCGACAATCCTATTGAGATCCACTTTACGGACGTCGATGCACTGCCTCCCGACTCGAGCCAGACTCAGCAACTCATCGATCAATATCCCCATCTTCTGAGTCCCTTCCTGAATTCGATTGAGGTAGTGCCGGACCTGAACATCGAGTGAAGGGCCAAACTCCTCCACCAAGATTCCGGAGAAACCCGCGATATGGCGCAGGGGTGCCCGAAGATCATGAGAGACGGAATACGTGAAAGATTCCAGTTCCTGGTTGGCCGCCTCCAATTGGGCGGTGCGTTGCTGGACGCGTAGCTCGAGGTTGCGATTCAACTGCTGGATCTCACGTTCGGCGAGTTTTCGCTTTGTGATGTCGCGGAAGGCGATGACTCCGCCGTGCCGGACTCCCTGCTCATCGAGCAAGGGCCAGGCATTGCCCTCGATCCATACGCCGCCGGACACGGCTGGGTTGAGCAGATACATTTCTGCGCTGCTTGCTTCTCCGTGTACGGCGCGCACGAGGGGATTGTCCCTTTCAGGGAAAGGCGTCACCTGGTCCGGCTTGAACACGTGGTAGTGTTCCGCCCATTCCTGCATTGGAATCTTCGTGGGCCCCATGCCCACAATTGCGTTCGCTGCAGGATTCCAGAGTACAAAGTCTCCATTTTCATCGGCCGCAACCAGACCTTCGCCAATGTTGTCGAGCACGGACCGCAATAGGGTCGTTTGAGCCTGCAACGCGGTCCGTGACAGCCGCAACTCCTCCGCCTGTGCTGCCAATTTCTCTTCTGTCTGTTTGCGCTCCGTGATATCCGTACGGATGGCAACATACTGCCGTACGTCTCCATCTTCGTTGAACAACGGAACGATGGTGGAATCGAGCCAGTACATCGAGCCATCTCGGGCGCGGTTCTTGATCTCGCCGTGCCAAACCCTGCCGTTGGCGACAGTGCGGTATAGGCCCGTGAAGAATTCTCTTGAGTGAAATCTGGAGTTCAGAATGCGATGGTTCTGGCCAACTAGTTCCGCTCTGGAATATTTGCTGATCGCGCAGAATTTGTCGTTGACGTAGGTAATCGTGCCATCAACATCGGTTATCGCCACGAAGGCGTGCTGGTCCATGGCGAATTGTTGATCGGCCAGATCTTTCAGCGCTCTGCTGTTCTTGTCGAGGTCGGCAATGAATTCTGGAACGACTGAAATGAGGAGTGCAACTGTGATGGCCGACGCGATGGCTGTAATCGCATTCATCACGCCGGCGAGGATGTAGTTCGCGTGCCAGACGTTCCAAACTTCCATCCAATGTGAGGTTCCGCAGGCCAGAATGAAGATCGCGAACATCCACGTTAACCGGTTCGACAGCAACCGGCGGTTCTTGCGGATCAAGAAGATCAGGGTGAGCGGGATGCAGTAATAAGACAGCGCGATCACGCTGTTGGAAATCACATTCAGCCACAGAGTCGTCGGATCCCAGAGATAGCAATATCCGTGGGGCATGAAGTCCGGGAGCCGGAAGGAAATGTTCACCACGGCCGACAGATCGGAAGCAGATTGAGCGATCATGCGCGATCACAATGGCGACACGGGAGCACACGTTCACCCCGTCCATACCATCGTCAGTGCGGCGGGAAACTTCAGGAGAGAAAAACGATGTCGGCGCTGTGAAGCAGGGAAGAAACTGCACCGGAAGGGATTGCCCCTTGGGGGAGGCCTCCGGTAGTGGTCTGCAGCAGTGATCAACTGCCGGCCTTGGATCTGCGACGGGGCCGCCCGTCGCAGCATGCTAGAGCCTCAGGCAAGCGGTGGCGTCAACTACGCGACCGCTTCGGATTTTCTGACTGCAAGGGGACGCAGCGGGGCGTGCAATCCACGCATCACCTTCTCGAATTGCGCCAGGTCCAGCGACTGCGGTCCATCGGAAAGTGCGCGTTCCGGACAGGGATGCACTTCGACGATGATGCCGTCGGCGCCCACCGCGAGCGATGCTCGTGAAACGGGGCCGATCAGGCTCTGTTTGCCCGTTCCATGCGAAGGATCGGCGACCACCGGCAGGTGGGTCAGTTCTTTCGCCAGTGCGAGAGATCCAAGATCAATCGTGTTGCGGGTTCCCGTCTCGAAGGTCTTGATCCCGCGCTCGCAAAGCACCACCTGCTGATTTCCGCCGGAAAGCAGGTACTCCGCCGCCAGCAGCCATTCCTTCACGCTGGCCGAAGGACCTCTCTTCAGCAGTACAGGTTTGTTGGCGAGGGCCAACCGGCGCAGCAAAGCGTAATTCTGCATGTTGCGTGCGCCGACCTGCAGCATGTCGGCATATTCGCAGATCAGGTCCACGTCCTCGGTACCCATCACTTCGGTGACGACCGGCAGTCCAGTTTGCTCGCGCGCTTCGCGGAGAATTTTGAGCGCCTCGATCCCCAACCCTTGAAACTCATAGGGCGAAGTGCGCGGTTTGTAGGCTCCGCCGCGCAGCATGTTGGCGCCGGCCTTCTTCACGCCATGAGCAGTTTCCAGCAGTTGTTCCCGGGATTCGACCGAGCACGGTCCAGCGATTACCACCACTTCCTCGCCGCCGATCTTGATCCCGCCCACATCCACGATGGATGAGGTCGGTCGAGTTTGCCGGCTTACCAACTTGAATGGCTGAGCGATGGCGACGACGTTATCGACACCCGGGGCGACCGACAGCGCTTCAATCTCGTGCCGGCGCCCTCCGCTACCGACGGCAGCCACGATCGTGCGTTCCGTTCCGCGGGTAACGTGAGGTGTGAATCCCGCTTCCCGGATTCGCTGGATGATGTGTTCGATCTGCTCAGGACTGGCGCTGTCGGACATGTTGACGATCATGGGAGGTCCTTTCGTAGTTGAATCCAAAAATAAAAACGCCGCGATCCTTGGATCGCGGCGTCGGTGCAAAATCTTGAGCTGTCTCTATTTTCCGGACTCGCTCCAGACGGCAACCTCCGCCGCGTACCTAAACCAGTAGCGGCTAAATCGGCTGGAGGCGCTAAATCGAGTCATCACGATTCCTTCGAGAAATGTCATTGCTGCACTAAAACCGGCTCTACTGGCTCAAAGAGCTGGCAACGCTGGAAAACGCGTTGTTTGCATTGCCGCCGATCAGACGTACTGTACCGATCACCAATACCAGGATCACCGCCAGCATGACTGCGTATTCGGCAATGTCCTGCCCCTGCTCGTCCGACCACAAGTTGCGGCAAATCTGAAGCATTCCATCCTCCGAGCCGTCGTTTTGAAAGCGTTCCCAAAACGAAACTAGGGAACAATAATGCCGACTCCAATCGTGATTGTCAATCCACCTGTACGATGGATTTTTCACAGGTTTACGAGGCGCCAAGTAGAATCAAAAGAGTCCATGCCTGTCGCTTTGGAATTCGAAGCAATTACCAAGGAATACCGCTCGTGGCCGCGAGGAAAACGGGTTCAGGCGCTGCAAGAGTTTTCTCTTTCTGTGCAACAGGGAGAGATTTTTGGTTTTCTCGGACCGAATGGCGCGGGAAAAAGCACCGCCATCCACCTCGCCATGGGATTCATGCAGCCTTCCTCTGGTAAGGGCCAAATGCTGGGGAAGCCCTTTGGAGACGCTGGGACCCGCCGCCGCGTCGGATTTCTAGCTGAAAATGTCGCGCTTTACCATCGCCAGGCCGAGGCGGCGATCCGATTCTACGGTGGCCTGAACGGAATGCATGGCGTGTCACTTGCCAGTGCCGCGCGCGCCGCCCTGGTATCCGTTGACCTACAGTCGGAATCCCGACGCAATCTGGCGCAGTTTTCGCGTGGAATGGTGCAGCGGGTGGGTCTGGCCCAGGCACTCGTAAGTGACCCAGAGTTACTTATTCTCGATGAACCGACCTCGGCGCTCGATCCGGCGGCACGCGTCGCGGTTCGCGAATTATTGCTTCGATCACGAAGTCAGGGGAAAACGATCTTCCTCAGCTCGCATCTGCTTTCGGAAGTGGAACTCGTCTGTGACCGCGTGGCGATACTGAGCCGCGGCCAAGTAGTTCGAACGGGTTCGCTCAGTTCGATGCTCGAAGCCAGCGACCAGGTTGAGATCGTTGCGCAAGGCGAAGCCCTGCGCCAGTTCGACCACGCCATCGTCGAAGGTACCCGGGTCCGGTTCACGGTTCCTAAGAGCGCACAGCGAAATTCTATTGAAAGAGTCTGGGCTGCGGGCGGGGAAGTGGTCAGCGTGAATCCCGCGCGGCGTTCCCTGGAGGAACTTTTTCTCGAACTGACCGGCCCGGAACCAAATGGCACTGCCCGAAAGCAAGCGGGAGAACTGAACTGAGATGAGACCGGTCTTCTTGATCGCACAGAACTTCGCACGCGAACAACGCTGGCCACTCTTCTTCCTGCTTCTCTGGGTGCTCGGTTGGGCATTGTTTGGAGTTCTGGCTGATCCGCGCTCGGGACCGGATGACGCGCTACTGATTTTCCGTCAGCTTGCGGTGTATTCGGTCACGTTCGGAGTGTTCTTTGGCAGTTCCGCGATCCAGGCCGACCAGAGGTCCCGTCGCATCCTTGCCGTGCTGTCCAAAGGGATCTCGCGCCGCCAATATGTGTTCGGCCTGCTCCTGGGTATCGCCCTGGTGCTGGGCGTGTTTTGCCTGTGTATGGGATTTACCGCCAGCTGGCTGCTGGGCCGTTACGGTTTCAGCCTAGGTGCGATGTGGTTCGGGGTACTCGCGCTTTGGACAGCGTGCCTGCTGACCGCATCCTTAACGCTGTCTCTTGCGGCCTTCATGCCTCCCATGTTTGCTGCGATCGGGGCGGGCACAATCGCGGGAATTCCCGCACTCCTCGCAATGCGCGGAGACGTGTTTTCAAAGTATGTGATTCCGGTGCATGGATTGCTGGAGCCGTCGATCCGGGCGGACTTTACCTATACATGGCAAGCAAGCATCGGCATGATTGCTTTCGGATGGGTGGAAACCGCAGCCTTCTGGTTTGTGGCTGCGTGGATTTTCTCGCGACGCGATCTGTCGGTGGCGGTGGAGTAGAGAAAGTGGAAATCTCTTAATGCCCGGTCGCGTTCGTAGTAGTGGACGCAACAATGCCGGGCAGAAAGTCATGTGCTGACTGAGTAGCGTAGTCCAGCACGCGTCCCGGGAACACTCCCAGATAGAGAGTCGCTAACACGCACGCAGTGATCGCCAATCCAGTCGCCATGGGAACGGGAGTGACGGGCACTTCGCCGCGCGGTTCGCGCATGTACATCATCACGATGACGCGCAGGTAGTAGTAGGCTCCAATCGCACTGTTCACCAATCCAATGACCGTCAGCCAGACCAGATTCGCTTTCAGGGCGGCGCTGAAGATGTAGAACTTTCCGAAGAAGCCGCCCGTGATTGGAATCCCAATCAGCGACATTAGGAAGAAAGTCAGTGTGGCTGCGAGGATCGGCGAACGCCGGCCGAGCCCGGCATAGTCTTCGAGTGTCAGGTACTTCTCGCCCACATTGGCAAAATGGCTTACCACCGCAAACGCGCCCACATTCATCGCGGCATAAGCGGCGGTGTAGAACATGACCGCCGTCGTGCCGAGTTCAGGGGCAGCGGCGAACGCCACGAGCATGTAGCCCGCGTGCGCAATGGATGAGTAGGCTAGCAGGCGCTTGATGTTGTCCTGTACCAGCGCGCTGATGTTTCCGATGGTCATGGAGAGCGCAGCAGAAATCCAGACCAGCCAGAACCGTGAGGGGGCGTCAATTTCGAACATCACGCGGAGCAGCACGGCAAATGCAGCGGCTTTCGGACCGGTGGACATCAGTCCGACGATCGGCGCTGGCGCACCTTCGTAGACGTCGGGTGTCCAGACATGGAAGGGCGCCGATGCCACTTTGAACCCGAGGCCTACGAACATTAGCGCTACCGCGACATAGGCCAGCGTCGGTATGTTGCCTGCTGCGAGCGCGCGCCCGATGGCGTCAATGTTGGTCGAACCCGTGGCACCGAACATCATGGCCACGCCATAAAGGAAAAATGCGGTCGCAAACGATCCCAGCAGGAAGTATTTCAGCGAAGACTCGCTGCTCGCCGCTTCCCGGCGCCGGAAGCCGGCCAGAACATAGGTGGCAATCGAAGAAATTTCCAGTGCGATGAAAATCAGGACGAGTTCGATCGCCGACGACATCAGGCACATGCCGACGGTGCCGAGCAGAATCAGTCCGTAGTATTCGCCGGCACGGATACGCTGCACTGCCATGTACTCGTACGAACTCAAAATGACGACGGCCGCGATCGCGATCACTAGAACATGAAAGAAGATGCTGAAGCCGTCTACCCGGACCATGTTCCAGAAGCCAGTGCCCGGATACATGGCCATGAAGTAGGTCGAGGCAAGAGCAGCGAGCGTTCCGATCAGCCCAATCGCGCCGAGAGATTTGTGGCTGCTATGGTCGTCCAGCAGCGGGTCGACCACCATGATAATCATGCCGAAGATCGACAGAATGATTTCCGGCAGGATGCGCATATACTCCGCGCCAGTGGGTAGCGGCACGGTTTGGGCCTGCGCCAGTAAGGTCGGCAAGAAGTGAGCGAGCGTCGTCATGGTCATTGCCCCACCAGTTTGGCGGCATACTGCGGAATGTTGGCCAGGGCCGAATGTACGGCGGGATCAATTGAACTCAGCCACAAGATCGGAGCGACGCCCATGACGAGGGCAATTGCTGCGGCTGGCAAGAGCGCCGCCTTCTCGCGCATGTTCAGGTCGGGTAATGCCAGATTCTCGTCGTGCTTTATGACTCCGAAGAAGACGCGTTGATACATCCAGAGCAGGTAACCGGCGCTCCAGATCACGCCCGTGGCCGCCAGTATTCCGTAGATGGGGCTGGCCTGAAACGCGCCGCTCAGCACCAGGAATTCGCCAATGAAGCCATTGAGAAGCGGGAGCCCGACGGAAGCGAGAACGATGAACAAGAAGTAGGCTGCATATTTCGGCATCACCGTCGCCAAGCCGCCGAATTCGGAGATCTCATAGGTATGCCGGCGCTCATACAAAATACCTGCCAGCATGAAGAGTCCGCCGGTCGCAATTCCGTGTGCCAGCATGACGAACACCGCGCCATCGACTCCAGCCTGCGTGAAGCTGAAGGTGCCCAGTACGACAAATCCCAAGTGGCTGACCGAGGAATAGGCGATCAGCTTCTTCATATTCGGCTGCACCAATGACACCAGCGCGCCGTAAATAATGCCGATGATTGCAAGCGTAATGATCCAGGGTGCATTGCGCCGGGCTTGCTCGGGGAATAGTCCGAGATTGAAGCGCAGCAAGCCGTACGTACCCATCTTCAGCAGCACGCCTGCCAGCAGGACCGATCCGGCGGTTGGCGCTTCGACGTGAGCGTCGGGCAACCATGTGTGAAGAGGGAAGAGAGGTACTTTGACGGCGAACGCGACAAAGAATCCGAGGAAGAGCCATTGTGCTGCGGCGGCAAAGTTCTCCACATTGCCGGCCTGGATTGCATGCTGGATGTCGACGAAGTCGAAGCTGCCGGTCTTGCTGTAGAGCCAGATAATCGCCGCCAGCATAAACACCGACGCGATCATCGTGAAAAGGAAATACTTCACGGCCGCATATACGCGACGTCCGTGGCCGTACATGCCGATCAGCAGCGCCATCGGGATCAGCGTCGCTTCCCAGAAGAAGTAGAACAGGAACAGGTCGAGCGACGTGAACACGCCGATCAGCGCCGACTCAAGAATCAGCAGCAGAATGAAGAATTCCTTCACTCGTTCGTGAATCGACGTCCACGAAATCAGCACGCACAGGGGCGTAAGGAATGTCGTCAACACCACCAGCCACACGGAAATGCCGTCGATGCCCATGTGGTAGTGAATGTTAGGAGTGGTGATCCAGATCTTGTTGATCTCGAACTTGAAGGGGTGGGGGTCACTGTGCAGGTAAACCGGCAGATGCAGCGACGCTACAAAGGCAATCAGGGAAATGCCCAGCGCAAAGCCCTTAATGTCCCGGTCGCGCCGCGGAATGATCAGCAGCAACAAGCTTCCTGCCAGCGGAAGGAATGTTACCAGCGTGAGAATGTATTGGTTGAGAGCAGATGTATTCATCGCACCCCCATCCAGACCATGTAGGCAATTACCGCAGCGCCACCGGCGGCCACCCAACCTGCGTACGACCGCAAGTTGCCGGACTGCATGTGCCGTATGTTGTCGGAAGTGTGGCGCGCCGAATCAGCGGCGCCATTCACCGTGGCATCGATCATGCCTTGATCCACTCCCTTCCACAACACAGCGCTGGAACCATCCACTAACGGTTTCACAAAGACTGCCGCATAAATTTCGTCGACGTAATACTTGTGGACCACCGCGTTGTACAAGCCGCCCAAACTGGCAGCAATTTTCTCAGGCAAATCGCGGCGTTTGTAATAGAGAAAATATGCCAGTCCCCAGCCGAGGAAGGCGACGGCGATCGATGCGCCCATCAACAGGTGTTCGGTATTGGGGTTGCCCTCCACCGCCTCGGTTGCCACTTCGGTCACTCCGGCGTGAAATACCGGATCGAGGAAGTGCTCAAAGCGATGCTGGTAGCCAACCAATCCGCCAATTACGGATAACAACGCGAGAACCACGAGCGGCCCCAACATCACCCATGGGCTTTCGTGTGGATCGCCGTGTCCATGACCATGATCGTCATGGCTGCTGTGTCCGTGCGCATCATGGCTGGCGGCTCCGCGGTACTCACCGAAGAACGTCATGTAGAGGAGGCGGAACATGTAGAAGGAGGTGATGAAGGCGGTGGTGATGCCGATCAGCCAGAAAATCCAGCTTCCATGCGGGCTTGAATAGGCTTTCCAAAGAATCTCGTCCTTTGACCAGAAGCCAGCGAAAGGAGGAATACCGGCAATCGCCACCGTGGCGATCGCCATCGTCCAGAACGTGACCGGCATGTATTTCTTCAGGCCGCCCATCTTGCGCATGTCCTGCTCGCCGCCCACGCCGTGAATCACCGAACCTGCGGCCAGGAACAGCAGACCTTTGAAGAACGCATGCGTCATCAAATGGAAGATGCCTGCCGAGAATGCTGCCACACCGCAGGCCATGAACATGTAACCGAGTTGCGAGACAGTCGAGTAGGCCAGAACCTTCTTGATGTCGGTCTGCGCGATGCCGATGGTCGCCGCGAACAACGCCGTCAGCGTGCCGATCACAGCAACGACTGTCAGGGCTCCCGGCGCGTGTTCAAAAATCATGTGCGAGCGCGCCACCATGTAGACTCCCGCCGTAACCATCGTCGCAGCGTGGATCAAGGCGGAGACTGGAGTTGGCCCCTCCATCGCGTCCGGCAACCATACATAAAGAGGAATCTGCGCGGATTTTCCAGCTGCTCCGACCATCAGCAGCAATCCGATCGAAGTCAATAATCCGACTCCGGCCATCTCTACTGGTTTCCCTGCAACCTGCTCAAACACTTTCGTGAAGTCCAGAGAGTGATAATTCTGGATGATCAGGAACAGGGCGATCAAGAATCCGAAGTCGCCGATTCGATTGACGATGAATGCCTTCTTGCCCGCTGCTGCCGCCGAATCTTTCGTGAACCAGAATCCGATCAGCAAGTACGAGGCCAGGCCCACGCCTTCCCATCCGATGAACATGACCAGATAGTTCTTCGCCAGCACCAGCGTCAGCATGAAGAACATGAACAGGTTCAGATAGGACATGAAGCGGTAGTAGGAAGCGTCGTCCCACATGTAGCCGACCGAGTAGATGTGGATGAGGAATCCGACCCCGGTGACGACCAGCAGCATTACAAGCGATAGTTGGTCCAGATAGAAAGCGAAGTCGACTTGAAAATCGCCGGCTCGCATCCAATGGATGCCCCGATCGAAGACATACGGAGCTTCTGCTGCTGAAAACCCGAACGCAATCTTGAGTGCAAGCAGGAATGCAGCGCCACAGAAGACGAGCGCAATCGTCGTGACTGCGGTCTTCGACGACCGGCGTCCGAAGATGCCGTTGATCGCCGCTCCAGCCAGTGGCAGGACCGGAATGAGCCAGAGATAAGGGTTCGGCGTCATAGTTTGAGCAGGTTCACCTGGTCCACATTCAAAGTTTCGCGCGTACGGTAGACCGCAATGATGATTGCCAATCCCACCGCGGCTTCTGCAGCCGCCACCACCATCACAAAGAACACGAAGATCTGTCCGCTCAGCGCATGCCAGTGCGCGGCGAAGGCGACGAAGGAGAGATTCACGCCGTTCAGCATCAACTCAATCGACATGAAGATGGTGATGATGTTGCGCTTGATGAGGAAGCCGAGCACACCGCACACAAAGAGGATTCCACTCAATGCCAGATAGTAATAAAGAGGAATCATCGCCGCTCCCTTCCCGCGCCCACCAGTTCGAGCGTTTCTTTGTCCGCCGGTTCTTCATGCGTGCGGGCGATCGACTCGGGCTTGCTGGCGAGAACTACCGCGCCCATGATTGCAATCAGGACCAGAACGGACGTCACTTCAAACGGAAGCAGGAAATCGTGGAACAGCAATTGAGCGATATCGTGGGGAACTCCGGGCAGGGCAAACAACGAAACCGAACCCATCTCGGAGTGACGCAACAACACCCATGCCACCAATACTGCCCCGATCACGACTCCCGGCACTCCCAACAAAACGGCAACCCGGCTCCCGCCCGCGCGTTCTTCTTCGCCGGCGTTCAGCAACATGATGGTGAAGATGAACAGCACCATGATCGCGCCCGCATAAACGATGACCTGGATGGCGGCGACAAATTCCGCGCCCAGCAGAAGGTACTCGCCGGCGAGCGAGGCCATCACCACCACCAACGACAACGCGCTGTTAATGGGGTGACGCTGCACCAGCAGGTTGACCGCTCCCGCTACGCAGATCCCGCCGAAGAACAAAAATAGTATGAGATGAACCATTCGTTTCGCAGTTCTCGTGCTGATTCCAACTACTTCGCTGCTACGGAAAACACATTCGGATACAACGCCACCACCAGTGCCGTTGCGACCAGATTTGCGATCGCAACGGGCAGCAGGAACTTCCAGCCAAACGCCATGAGCTGGTCATAGCGGAAACGGGGAAGCGTCCAGCGCACCCAAACGTACAGAAACATGAAAAAGAAAACTTTCAGACAGAACCAGACAATGGGTAGTACCGCTCGCACGATGTAAGGCCCAAACAATGGACCCGACCATCCGCCGAAAAACAGCAGCGTCGACAGACACGCTACCGTTACCATGTTGGAATATTCCGCCATGAAGAACATGGCAAACTTCATCGCGCTGTACTCGGTGTGATATCCCGCCACCAATTCGGATTCCGCTTCGGGAAGGTCGAACGGGGTACGGTTTGTTTCCGCGTATGCGGAAATCAGATAAACAAAAAATGCGATCGTCCCGAGCGGGAAAAAGAAGATGTTCCAGTGCTTGTGCGCCTGCGCTTCCACGATATGGCGCAAGCTGAAGCTTCCTGCCAGGATCATCACCGGAATTAGTGACAGGCCCAGCGAAACTTCATAGCTGATCATCTGAGCGCTGGCACGCAGTCCGCCGAGCAGGGAATACTTGCTGTTCGAAGACCATCCTGCCAGAGCAATTCCGTACACTCCCATGGAGGTGATACCGAGGACGACCAGCAGGCCGATGTTGAGATCGGTGATCTGCAGCTGAGTCGTGATCGGCCCAACGGTGATCGAATTTCCAAACGGAATTACCGAAATCGCCGTGATGGCAAACACGACCGCGATGATCGGCGACGCGATATACAGCGCCTTGTACACGTACGGCTGCGTGAGATCTTCTTTGAAGATGAACTTGATGCCGTCCGCTAAAGGTTGCAGCAGGCCGAATGGGCCGACCCGCGTGGGTCCCCAGCGATTCTGAATGCGCGCGGACACCTTGCGCTCCAGCCAGACGCTATAAGCAACCGCCGTGAGCAGCACAAAAACCACGGCGACCGACTTGATGATCGAGATGATGGCGAAGATCGCGAGTTGATTCAACGAAGTGTCCGTGATCCCTGTGCTGGTATTTGTGTGCTAGTCGGCCGCAATTTCTGTTTCCGCCGACTTGTTTTCCATGACCGAATTCAATGTATGGGAATATCGCCCCAAAGTTCCGGAGCTAAATAGATCGTCGTGCGCTGGAACGATGAGTTCCGGCGCGTGCAACGCGCTCGGACCGCTACTGGCAATCTCGGTGTGTTGATCGTTACCTGCCAGCAGATTGAGTCGCGAAACATCGTATCCCGCCACAACCCGCTGGATTTCATCCAGAATTGCGATCGGATCGAACGGCGTCATACGTGGTTCAAGATTGTGCGCTTCGAGCCAGACTGCATGGCGGTCGGCTTCGCCCGACTGCACGCCGCGGGTCTGACCCATGTCGGCGCGAGTACCGTGTCCGAAGGGAACCAGCTTGCGCACATCGAAGCCCATCGCGTCGGCGATGCGAACGATCATTTCAAAATCCGGTTTGGTGCCGCTGACGTCCCCGGCCTTCTTGGCGAGCTGTACATCGCCGCAAGTGTTGGTGACCGTGCCTTCCTTTTCGTAGGCATTGGCTGCCGGCAACACAACGTCCGCCAGGGTGGCGGTTTCCGTGATGAACATCTCTTGCACGACGATGAAAGTTTTGGATAACGAAGCAGGATCAATGCCAAGCCGTCCCACCGGATTCGATCCGACTACGTAGAGTGCTTTCAGTTTGCCAGTCGCTGCGGCATCTAACATTCCCGGCAAGTTCAAACCTTTGTCCTGCGGAATGTTGCCCCACTCGTCGCGGAACTGTACGGAATCCGCAACCGGTTGATATCCTGGCAGCAAGTCAGGGTAGAGTCCCATGTCGGCCGCGCCGCGCGAATTCGCGTAGTCGCTCAGGCAGATCAACTTTGCTCCTGCGAGTGACGAGGCCAACGCAACTAACTTCTGGACGTCCGCGCCGCGTACTTCCGATCCAAACGCGATGATGAGATTTTGTTCGCCACGAACTTTCTCACGCAGCGCCGTCCAGGCATCGCGATTCGTCATGTCGGTGACGAGCGAATCGAGAAGGGAATCGTCGCCGGAGAGGAATCCGACTGCCTTTCCTTCCGTTCCTGCGGGAAGCAGGCCGAATGCGGCGGATTGACGGCGCAACTTGATCGGTGCGGAGTTAATCGTGTACAGCCGCGACCGATGGAGCCGAACATTGTTGCGAATCTGGTAAGCGAGCAGTGGATGCTGATTGGTGGGGTCGTTCCCCAGAAGCAACACAGCCGGCGCATCAAAGACTTCGCGCATGGTGGCTGTCATTCCGGGCTTGCCGTGCAGAGAACCCGCCAGCGCCGCATAGTCGGCAGTGCGATGGTGATCGACGTTGTTCGTCTTCAATACCACGCGCGCAAATTTTGACAGCAGATAATTTTCTTCGTTGGTCGTGCGATTCGATCCGATCACGCCGATCGCTGAGCCGCCATCTTTGTCCCGCACTTCGGCAAAGCGTTTGCCGATGAGGGTGAAGGCTTCTTCCCAAGTGGCGGGATTGAGTTTGCCATTCTTGCGAATAAGAGGTTGGGTCAGGCGTTCTTTGTGATGGGCGAAATCAAAAGCGTAGCGGCCCTTGATACAGAGAAAGTCGTTGTTGATACCGCTCTTGTCGCGGTTGTCACCGCGCACGATTTCCATGCCGGTATCGCAGCGGCGAACGCCGAGAGTGGTTTTACAGCCGTCTCCGCAATGCGTGCAGACCGTGCCGACGTGGTTCATTTCCCACGGACGAGTCTTGTAGCGGTACGCGCCGGACGTAAGCGCGCCGACCGGGCAGATGTCGATGCACATGCCGCACTCTTCGCAATCCAGATGATCGTCCTGGTTGGGAGAAATGAGGGAACCGACACCGCGATTCTGGACGCCCAGGGCCCAGACATCCATGGCTTCACCGCAAACCCGCACGCAGCGATAACAAAGTATGCAACGCGGACGATCGAAAAATACGACCGGAGACCACTGCTGTTCTTCTTTGTGGTTCTTGGCCTCCATGAACTTCGACTCGGCGGCGCCGTACGAGAACGTCATGTCCTGCAATTCACACTCGCCGCCCGCATCGCACACCGGGCAATCAAGCGGATGGTTCCCCAGCAGCAACTCGACCATGGCCTTGCGAGATTGACGTATTTCGTCACTGTCGGTGGTAACGATCATGCCTTCGGCAACCACCGTCGTGCAGGCGGTCTGCAGCTTAGGCATCTTCTCGACTTTGACAACGCACATGCGGCAAGCGCCCTGCAGCGACAGGTTGGGGTAATAACAAAAGGATGGAACTTCGATGGCCGCGCTCTTGCAGGCTTCAATGAGCAGCGTCCCAGCCGGAGCTGTGAGGGTCTTGCCGTCGACAGTTAGTGTGACATCAGGCATTTTGTAATTTTGTAATCGGGTAATTTTGCAATCTAAATTCTACCGATTCCCGCGAGCCGTAAACTGGGACGCCGTGAAAATCGCACACAGTTCGTGCGCTTCCGCCAGCAGCGGTTCCAGTTTCTTCAACGGGACGATGTTACAGTCCGAAAGCATCTCCAGCCAAAACACCGTCTCGTCTGCTTCTTCGACAACAATGCCGATCTTGGCAACCCACTCTGCTTTCGATCGAGCTCGACATGTCGCTCGATAATTTGCCGCGACCGCTGTCCCACATCGCAAAAGTTGTTTTCCCAAGACTTGCGCGTCCGTCTTAAACGAGAGCGCCCGATAAACCCCAACGATTCTAATTGCAAATGCTTTCGTGCGAGCGCGAAGGTCTTCTTGTTGTGACGGCATCAGGTTCACAAATTACAAAATTACCCGATTACCCGATTACCAAGTTACAAAATCTTCTACGCAAAAACAGGTAACGGCGCGAGCGTGCTCGCTTTTTCAAACGGACACGGCTTGCCTTCCAAATGATCTTCAAACTCTTTTCTGAACTTCTTCACGAACGCCATCGTCGGCATCGCGGCCGCATCTCCGAGCGGACAGAAAGTCTTGCCCAGCATGTTTTCGGAGAGGTAGTAAATATTATCAATGTCTTTCATCACGCCGCCGCCGGAATGGAAGCGCTTCAGCGTCTTCTCCAGCCAGTCCGTACCCTCGCGGCACGGGATACACCATCCGCAACTTTCGTGGCGGTAGAACTTCATCGTGCGCAGCGCGAATTTGACCATGCAGTTGGAATCGTCGAGCACGACCACGCCGCCGGAACCGAGCATGGATCCCGCTTTTGCGACGCCATCGAAATCCATCGCCACATCGATCTCGGCCGCGGTTAGTATCGGAGTGCTTGATCCGCCAGGAACAACTGCCTTGAGCGCGCGTCCATTCGGAATCCCGCCGCCGACCTCGTAGATCATCTTCTTGAGGTTGTAGCCCATCGGCAATTCGTAGACGCCCGGCTTGTTCAGGTTGCCCGCGAGACAGAACAGCCGCGTGCCGCCGTTCTTCGGCGTACCCAGTCCCGCGAACCATTCCGCACCGCCCAGAATAATGTGCGGCACAGAGGCCAGCGTCTCGGCATTGTTGATAACCGTCGGTCCGCCCCAAAGTCCAACCACGGCCGGGAAGGGAGGTCGAATGCGGGGAATGCCGCGCTTGCCTTCAAGCGACTCCATCAGCGCCGACTCTTCGCCGACTTCGTAAGCGCCCGCGCCGCCGTGCCAGAAGATGTCGAGATCGTATCCACTGCCAAAAATGTTCTTGCCGAGAAAGCCTTTTGCGTAGGCGTCTCGGATCGCCTTCTGCATGATGATCGACAGGTAGCGATACTCGCCGCGAATGTAGATGTAGCCGGTGTGGGATCCAACGGCGATGGCGGCGATCATCACGCCTTCGATCACCGCATGCGGATCGTGTTCGAAGATCAGCCGGTCTTTACAGGTGCCGGGCTCGCTCTCGTCCCCGTTGCACAAAACGTATTTCGGCTTGGCCGACTGTTTGGGAACGAATGACCATTTCATCCCGGTCGAGAATCCTGCGCCGCCGCGCCCGCGCAACCCGGAGTTCTTGACTTCATTGATGATCGCGTCCGGTTGCATGCTGAGGGCTTTCTGCACGGCTTTGTAGCCGTCCAGTTCCAGGTAGCGATCGATGTTCGTCGCTCCCTGGCCAAAGCGCTTCGAGACTACTCGTACCTCGTCGGGATGTGAGACCAAAGATGCCATGTTGTAATTTGGAAATTTTGTAATCTGGTAACTTAAAAACCTGCGGCCACCGAGCCTCGCATTGCAAAATTACCAATTGCTACTGCTTCCCCTTTTTCTTGTACTCATCGAGCACCTGGTCGAGCCTGTCGATGGTCAGGTTTTCGTGGAAATCGTAGTTGACCTGGATCGCGGGCGCCCAACTGCAGGCACCGATGCACTCCACCTCTTCCACAGTGAACATCCCGTCTGCGGTCGTGCCTTTGTGTTGGACGCCAAGTTTTTTCTTGCAGTGATCGAGAAGTTGCTCTCCGCCGACCAGCATACACGCAATGTTTGTGCAGACCTGCACGTTGTATTTCCCGCGCGGCTTCGTGGAAAGCAGGGAGTAGTAGCTGATCACATTGCGGACTTCAAGTTCGGTCAAGTCAAGGCGCTGCGCCAATTCCAGGATGACTTCGTCGGTCAGCGACCCGACCTCGTCCTGCGCGTACAAGAGAGTCGGGACGAGCACGGAACGCTTCGTCGGATAATGTCCGAGCATCTCGGTGAAGCGGCTCTCGAATTCTTGCGAAAATTTCATGGTCTTTTGTGTCGCCTCAGCGGTCGATATCGCCCACGACCACGTCAATGCTACCTATCGCGGCGATTACGTCCGCAATCAGCCTTCCTTCGCACATCTTTGCGAGCACCTGCATGTTGGCAAAGGATGGAGAGCGCATATGAACGCGGTACGGTTTCGCGGTACCGTCGCTGACGATGTAATACCCCATTTCGCCGCGAGGAGATTCTACTGCCTGATATACCTCTCCAGCGGGAACTGTGAAGCCTTCAGTAATAATTTTGAAGTGATAGATGAGGGCTTCCATCTGCGTCTTCATTTTTTCGCGATCAGGCAGGACGACTTTCGGCGCGTCGGCCTTGGTCGACCCTTCCGGCATACCCGCCAATGCCTGCTGCACGATGCCAATCGACTCGCGGAGTTCCTGTACGCGGCAAACGTAACGAGCCCACACGTCTCCGCCGTTGGAAACCGGCACTTTGAATTTGAATTTTTCGTAGCTCGAGTAGGGAGCGTCGCGACGCAGATCGATGTCCACTCCACTGCCGCGCAGTGTCGGACCAGTAGCGCCCAAGGCGATGGCATCCTCTTTACTCAAGTGAGCCACGCCCTTCACGCGCATTAAGAAGATGGGATTCCCGGTTAGCAGGCCTTCGTACTCGTCCACATTCCCGAGGAAACGATCGGCAAATGCTTTCACCTTCTTGAAGAATCCGAGGGGCGGATCGAGCGCGAGCCCTCCAATGCGGAAGTACGAGGTCATCATGCGCTGTCCGCTGACCATTTCGAACAGTCGAAGCACGTCCTCGCGTTCCCGGAAGCAATATAAGAAGACCGTCATCGCACCGAGATCCATCGCATGGGTGCCCAGCCATACCAGGTGCGAATTAATGCGCGTCAGTTCGTTCATCAGGACACGCATCCACTGCGCCCGCGGCGGAATTTCCAGGCCCAACAACTTCTCGACCGCCAGGCAGTAGGTCAGGTTGTTGGTCATCGGACAGAGATAGTCGATACGATCGGTTAGCGGGACGACTTGCTGGTAGAACTTCGCTTCGCAGGTCTTTTCAATGCCGGTGTGCAGGAAGCCGATTTCCGGCATCACGCGGACCACGGTCTCGCCATCAATTTCCAGTACCAGCCGCAAAACGCCGTGGGTCGACGGATGCTGCGGCCCCATGTTCAGAACAAGAGTCTTTTCCTGACCGGCTACCGGTTCCAGCACTGGGGATGTGGGATATTGCGTCATGAATTACCGGTATCCCTCCACTGGATAGTCTTTCCGCAGCGGATGGCCTTCCCAATCGTCGGGCATCAAAAGGCGTTCCAGACGGGGATGGCCGGTGAAGCGAATGCCGAACAGGTCAAATACTTCGCGCTCAAAATAGTTTGCAGCAGGCCATACCGACGTGACCGACTCCAGCACCGGACCTTCATCATCCAGCCGGGCCTTCAATCGCACGCGCTCCTTCTTCGAGAGCGACAAGAGATGGTAAACAACCTCGAAGCGTGGCTGCGAAGGAAACCAGTCGACCGCGGTCACGTCACACAAGTAATCGAATGGGCAAGCCGGATTATCACGCAAAATCGCGCACGCATCGCGGATCAGGTGTTTGTCGACCCAGATCGTGAGTTCATCGCGATCGTACTTGGCGCTTTGCACGGCAGCAGTGTTCCATTCCAGCAGGCGCGCCACCGCTGGATGCGATTTCAACTGCTCGAGATCGGTGATAGCGGGGGTGAGCGCCATTAGACGTGTCCTCGCTTGCCGCCGGTCGCGCCCCAATCAAGCACGCCTTTTTTCCAGACGTAGAAAAGGCCCACCAGCACGATGCCGACGTACACCAGCATTTCCAGGAATCCAAACATCCTCAATTCACGCAAAATGATTGCCCATGGATAGAGGAAAACCGCTTCTACGTCGAACAATATAAAGAGCATTGCCACCAGGTAAAACTTGACCGAAAACCGTTCCCGGGCGTTGCCAACCGGCGTCACGCCGCACTCGTAGGGAGACATCTTGGCGCGGTTCGGCTTCCGCTGTCCGATCAGCCAGGACAGGGTCACAATTGCGCCCGCGACCGTGAATGCGATCACGAAATGCAACAACAGAGGCAGGTAACTCTCGAAATAATTGGCTGGCATAGGAAGAGCTATATATAATCTGCGCCAAGCACTACAGTAAACGTTCTAGATTAGTTATTGGCGAGCGGACGTGTCAAGCAAACTGCGATATTTAACAGAGGTTTAATTCCGGCGATCCCATTTTGACGCCCGCGAAAGTTTAATCACGCATGATTTTTGGCTTTAATACCGACATCAAGCACCAAGACACTGTCTACCACGTGCAAAGTGAAGCCCGCGAAGGCGAGCAACTTTTGCAGACGCAGGTGTTCGTTCGCGGCCGCTGCATTGGGAAACGCGCCGTCACCTACGCCTCGATTGCCTCCGAAGTGGAAGGCGGCGATCCCCACAAAGAGAAGATGTTGCGTGAACAACACCGCCAGGTGCTGGACGCGATCCGGGAAGGGAAGCTTGACTCACTGCTCGACAAGCGGGAGACCCCGGAAACTCTGGCTGCGGTCAAGCAGTTGGAAGTGGAATGGCTCAATTCCGCTTCCGTCCATACAGGCGGCAGTTTGCTCATGAACCTGCGAGTGACGGATGGCGGTGCCGCTGTCGAAGGGGCGCGCCTCACGTTTCGCCTGGCCCGTCCCGATTCAGCTCCGTACTACGCCCAGGTGCTGACCGACGCCAGCGGCAATGCCGAAATGAGTTTTCAGGTAGATGAGTCTTCATTGCCTGATTCGTCGGTGCTGGTACAGGCCAATTTTTCTGGACGCACCGCCACCCGAAAGTTCCGCCTGCGCGCGGGCAACTGATTCGCGAAAGTCGCCGCGCCCTTGCCGCCTGCTCTCCGTACTGAGAAAATTGCCAAGATGAACTTAACCATCAACGGGGAGCTTCGTACCCTCCCTTCCGCCGGAACCCTGGAGGTTCTAGTCGACCAGCTCGGCATGAAGTCGGATCGCGTTGCGATTGAATTGAATCGTGAGATCGTTCCTCGCGACCGCTGGTCGCAAACCAGCCTGCGAGATGGAGACCGCCTCGAGATCGTGCACTTCGTAGGTGGCGGTCTTGGCAAAGAATCGGAGAAAAGTGTATGAGTGATTCCAACTCAAGAATTTTCAAGGCAGCTTTGCTCGCAAGCCTCTTGGCGGTTGGCATTCCGCTGTTGGCGCAGCGCGCGCACAACTTCTCGCCCGGGTTCAATCTCTTCTCCAAGGAACAAGATATGCAACTCGGGCAGGAATCGGCCGCGCAAGTTCGCAAGCAGATGACCGTCATTCAGGATCCCGTTCTGACTGCGTATGTCACGCGAGTCGGCAAGCGCCTCATGGCTTCCCGTGAAGCGCAGGAGAGCGGGTTTCCGTTCACGTTCGAAGTGGTCGCCGATCCGTCTATCAACGCATTCGCGCTGCCGGGCGGCCCCATGTTCATCAATACCGGCCTGCTGCGCGCGGTCGATAACGAAGCCCAACTTGCTGGCGTGATGGGACATGAAATGTCCCATGTGATCCTGCGCCACGGGACGAACCAGGCTTCCAAAAGAAACTTGTTTCAGTTGGGCCCGGCGTTGGCGGCGCAGCTGACAAATAAAGGAACATTGGTTGGGCAACTCGAGCAAATGGGGATTGGAGTCTTTGCGGGAGGCGTTCTCCTGAAATTTTCCCGCACCGCCGAAAGCGAGGCTGACCTGACGGGATCTCACTTAATGTCAGAATCCGGCTACGATCCGATGGAGATGGCGCGTTTTTTCAATAAACTGAACGCTCAAGGCGGACATGGACTTCAATTCTTGTCCGACCATCCTAATCCCGCCAATCGGGAGCGTGCGATCCAGCAGGAAGCGCGGGCTCTGCCGCAAAAGCGCTACGGTTCCGAGAGCGGCGAGTTCAAGAGAATGAAAGGAGTCGTGGCGAAGATCCAAGAGCCGAAGCCAAAGCCGCAAGCCCCCCAGAACTAGAGGGTTGACAACCGTCCCAGGGTCGTCGCGCTCGGCTTCGTCGCTGGCTTGGCGGATCGCGTAACTCTACCGCCGCCACTTTCCGAACAAGGAGTGGAACCGTTCCTCAGGGTTTGTATTTCCCAAAAACTTCTTTCAACAGACTGGTCGTGCGCGCGGCTGGATTCTTCCGAATTTCCTTTTCCTGTTGTCCCAGCGTGTAGAACAAGCCATCGAGGGCTTTCGTCACGACATAGTTGTCGATGTCCATGTCTTGCTTTTTAGCAAAGGGAATCGACTTATATTGCCCCACCAGCGTGTTGTACTGCTGCGTGACGCCATTCGCGTTCATGGTCTTTTCAATGATCGGACGAAATGCAGCCGTCAACTGCTCGGTAGTTTTGCTTTTGAAATAGTCGGTGGCGGCGGTGTCTCCGCCTGAAAATATTTTGCGCGCATCCTCGAACGTCATCGCCAGAATTGCATCGCCAAAAATCTTTCTCGCCTGCGGCGCGGCTGCCTCTGCTGCGCGATTCATGCTCAGCACGAACTCGTCCACTTTCGAACCGTAGCCGATTGCCCGCAATCCGGTTTCGAGCGGATGCAGGTTCTTCGGCACCAGGATCTTGATCGCCTCATTGGCAAAGTATCCATCTGTGCGTCCGGTCAGCTTCACGGACTTGTCCGCGCCCACTCGCAGAGCTTCCTTTAATCCTGACGCCAGTTTTGTGTCGCTGAGTTTGGTTTGCTGTCCCAGCCCAAGGTCCCTGGCAATATCCCCGAGTTGCGCGAAACCGAATGTGGCCGAAAAAAACAACACGGCGCCAAATGCACGAGTGCGAATCCTCATAGATGTTCTCCCGGGAGGAGGATGTGCTGCGTAGCGATCATATACCTGTAAAGGATGGCTGGAGATGAGGGAGTAGTTCAATGGAGGCCCCGGGCGGAGTCGAACCGCCGACCAACGGTTTAGGAAACCGCTGCTCTATCCAACTGAGCTACGGGGCCATGGGATGAAAGCAATTCTCGATCCGATCTCAGTTTACAACGCCTGCGGTCGACGTTGACACCGTGACGTGATTCCACGCCTCTCAAATTGCCTTCCGCAAAATACTGTCGAAGTCGGCACTGGAAGGGTTAAGATTCAATCCAGCGATTGCCAATTTCACTCCGAGGTGCCCGCGGTGGTCGATGTTGGTGGCGGAGAGCTTCTTGTCGGTCTTACCAAACTGATCGCCCACGCCGTGGGAGAAGCGCTTGGCATGTTGGACCTGTGGTGGGAGAAGCACTTTGGCCGGTCTCTCAGTGGCCGCCTTGTTCCTTTTGAGTTTCAGACCATCTTCCATGGAAATACCCGCGAGCAAGATCGAATCTGAAAACTATCTCAGTACAAAAAGGAGTCACATGTTTCAGGGATGTCGAAAACTCCTCTTTGCAGTATTTCTGATCGTTTCGTTCGGGGCCGCGCAGGAGACTCATCTTCATAACCCGCCTGAGAAGTTGGGGACGGTGTCATTTCCGATTTCCTGCCAGGCCAGCGTTCGCGCGGAGTTCAACCGCGGGGTAGCGCTCCTGCACTCATTTGCTTACGCGGCTGCCGAGGACGTGTTCAGAGAAGTGGCGAAGCAAGATCCGGACTGCGCGATCGCTCACTGGGGCGGTGCGATGGCGTACTTTCGCCAGCTCTGGGAGCCGGCCATTTTGCCCAGTACGATCGCTGCCGCCCAATCTGAAATCGAGCAGGCACTGCGCATCCGCGCCGGCACCGAGCTTGAACACAAGTTCATCGACGCGGCCGCTGGGCTGTTTCGCGATGCAGGTTCTGTCCCTTATTCAGTGCGGGCACTCAACTATGAACATGCAATGGCGGAACTTGCGAATGGGAACAACAAAAATGTGGAAGCGCAAGTTTTCTACGCGCTCGCACTGCTGGCCAACGCATCACCCGCCGACAAGACACACAGCAAGCAGAAACAAGCCGCGGACATCCTGGAGCCTCTCTATCGTGCCTATCCAGAACATCCCGGTATCGCTCACTACTTGATCCATGCCTACGACAACGCGGAACTTGCTGCGCGAGGCCTTCCCATGGCCCGCGCGTATTCCAGAATTGCGCCGTCCGCACCACACGCGTTGCATATGCCCAGCCATATCTTCACGCGACTCGGCCTGTGGGATGACTCCATCATTTCTAACCTTGCGGCAAAAGACGCAGCCCGCAAAGCAGGCGATACCGGAGAAGAACTGCACTCCATGGACTATCTGGTTTACGCATACTTGCAGAGCGGACGAGAGGCTGAGGCGGCGCAACTCCTCCAGCAACTTAAGTCCATGCCCAATCTGAACAAGGCTGATTTCAAGATTGGTTACGCCTCGACTGCCATGCCCATCCGATACCTGGTCGAACGGCAGAAATGGGCAGACGCGGCTCTTGTGGCTCCCCCTGCAGGCGCTCCGCCTCACGTGATCGCGATTGCGATCTGGGCGCATGGAATCGGGCTCGCTCGCAGCGGACACGCCGAGACTCTCCAGCCGATGTCCGATTTGCAGAAGATCGAGGAAGAACTACAAGCTTCCGGCAATGTCTATTGGGCCACGCAGGTAAGGGTTATGAAGCGCGAAGTGATGGCATGGTCTGCGCAAAAGGAAGGCAAGCGCGATCAAGCCCTGGCGTTGCTCCGCGAAGCAGCGGATGAAGAAGATGCTATCGAGAAGCTGCCTGTAACGCCGGGACCGATTATCCCTGCGCGCGAGCAACTTGGGGATCTGTTGCAACAGCAGGCGCAGCCGGATCTGGCAGCAAAGGAGTTCCAAACCGCACTGGTCAATGCGCCCGGACGGCGAGCGGCCCAGCAGGGAGTCGCCGAGGCGGCCAAACGTTCAGGCAAACCTTAATTCTGTCGCCGCATACAGGAATAACTTCGCCATGCTTCGCGTGATGCCGTGCATTCAGCATGGTATCGTTGCCCCATAGTCTGCCCATCAATCTTCATGAACACCTTCTGTCCGCGTTGGGAGAGAGTTCGCATGTCTCGAACTGCATTTGCCTGGATGTTTGTATTTCTGGTGACCGCCTGTTTTGCTCAACAAGAAACTTCTGCCCAACCCCCGGCGACGATTGCCGCGCCCGGCGATCAAGCCGCAAAACCAAGGCGCCCGCGGATCGGTGTGGCGCTCGAAGGCGGCGGCGCGCTCGGCTTCGCGCATATTGGCGTGCTGCGTTGGTTCGAAGAGCACCATATTCCGATCGACTACATCGCCGGTACGAGCATGGGTGGTTTGATTGGCGGGCTCTACGCTACCGGCCAGAGTCCCAAGCAGATGGAGGAATTCGTCCGAGAGCAGGACTGGGACACGGTCATTGCCGGTCGCACTGCCTACGAGGATCTTTCGTATCGAAGAAAAGAGGATGTGCGCGCGTTTCAAAACGCGATCAAGCTTGGCTTGAAGAACGGTTTTTCAGTGGCCTCCGGTCTGAATGCGGGACACGAAGTGAGCATGATCATCGATCGCGAAGTACTCCCTTACTCCGGCCTTAGTTCCTTTGACGACTTGCCGATTCCGTTTCGCTGTGTAGCGACTGACCTGGTGTCTGCAAAAGAAGTCGTGTTCTCGCAAGGTTCGTTGCAGACCGCGTTGCGCGCCACCATGTCCATACCGGGTTTATTTGCCCCGGTGCACGACGGTGACAAAGTCTATGTTGACGGTGGATTGATCGGAAATCTGCCCACCGACGTCGTCCGCGCGATGGGCGCCGATATCGTGATTGCCGTGCACCTGGATACGACACCGATCGATCCCAAGCAGATTCAGTCGGTGTTCGGAGTCTTGGGGCGCTCGATCGATGTTGTGATTCGCGACAATGAAATACGAGGCATGCGAAACGCCGACCTGATCGTGAATGTTGATCTGCGAGCTTACAACTCGCTCGACTACAACAAAGGTGGATCCATCGTTGGCATCGGCACCGAAGCGGCTGCGGCCAAGGCTCGCGTGCTGGAACCCTATTCGATGGACGAAACCGCGTGGCAGGAATATCTGCAGGCGAGAAAGGCACGCGAGCGCCGGACCGTAGCCGTCCCGCAGTTTGTGCGCGTTGAAGGAACCAATCCGGAAGCAGCTCGCAATTTAGAAAAATTTCTACAGCCGCTGGTCGGCAAACCTGTCAACAGTGCGCGCCTGAATCAATATCTGACGCGCCTGACCGGAATCGGCAAGTACGATTCGGCCGACTACGCTCTCGCGCATCGTGACGGACAAGATGGCCTCACCATCACTGTCCACGAGAAGACCTACGCGCCTCCAATTCTGCAAGTCGGGTTCAGCGTGGATGGCTCTGAAAATGACGATGTAAGCTTCACGCTCCTCACTCGACTCACGTTCATGGACATTGCCGGATATCGCTCCGAGTGGCGCACCGATGTGCAATTTGGCAATACCTATGGAGTGTCGACTGAACTCTATCGACCCTTCGCGGCGACGAGTCGATGGTTTGTTGCACCGCACGCCGACGCTGTCAGTACCTCGTTCAAGGTGTTCGTCAAGAATAATCCGCACGCTGACTACCGGCTCTACCGCACGCACGTGGGCACTGATCTGGGATATGGATTCAACCGTTTCACCGAACTCCGCGCGGGTTATGAGGTCGGATACCTCGACGCCCATTTGCGTCTCGGTACGCCGGAGTTTGCCTCCATCGCGGGCCGCGTCGGCGATACCAAACTGCATTTTCTGGCCACCCACCTCGACGACCCCATTGCGCCCCGTGATGGCTACAGCTTCGAAAGCACATTTCAATGGTTTGACACCAACCCCGGCGCTACTGGCTCCTTTCCGTTGCTGCATGCCGAGGGAATGTATTTCAAGCCGATCACTCATCCCGCATCGCTTTTTGTGCAGGCAGAAGGCGGTACCGCATTCGGATCTCGCCGTATCGGTGTGCCGCAGTTTTTCCTGGGAGGTCCGGCGCGTCTGAGCGCCTATGGCACGAATGAATTCTTCGGCAACCAGTTCTACTATTTTCGCGCCGGGTACCTGCACGACCTCCTGACGCTACCGCCGTTCGTCGGCAAGAAGGTGTATGCGTTTGGTGCCTACGAATTCGGCAAGATGTACGAATCTCCTACTGCCAGCAAGTTTCCCAACGATATTGCCGCCGGTATTCTTGCGGAAACGGCGGTCGGACCGCTCCTGGTCGGCGCGAGCGTAGGAGACAGCGGCCACCGAAAATGGTTCTTCCAACTGGGACACGTGTTCTAGATGGGCAGGCCGGAACGCCGTGGCACCCACAACGCTGTCATCCCGAGCGAAGCGAGGGATCTGCATCTTGCCGGCGAACTGCAGATCCCTCGCTTCGCTCGGGATGACAGTTTCGAAGAGACTTGATTTGTCGCTGGATAGAACCTTAAAGACTGAGAACCGAGAACCGAGAACCGAGAACCGAGAACTGAGAACTGGTCTCCCTTGCCACGCTGGCGGTTACTCGGCCGATTACCTCGATGGTTACTCGACTCCGGCCACCCCGCAGTTCATTCCAGTGGAGTGCCGTGGGAGTGCAAATCGCTGCACTTCCTCCGCCGACTGGAGCATCAAAGAGGCAGTATTCATGGGCCATTTCGCGGCACGCAGCGTGCCCTTATGGATGGCCATGATGACCGTCCTCCGACCCGCGATTGTCGCCCTGATCGTTCTGACTGGTTACTCTGCCTGCGCGCAGCAGTTCACGCTGCCCGACGCGCCTTCCCAGCACAAGTTCTTCGATCGCCAGAACAAGATCGCGTTCGGCACTCTCGCCGGACTGATTGCTGCGGACTCCATCACCACCCAACGACTCACCAACTCCGGCCGGGCAATGGAAGCGAACCCTATTTGGCGCCCGATGGTCCGCCAAGGATGGGCTGGGCAAACAGCCGCGTCGGCTCTCGGATTTGCATCCGCTCTCGGTGTCTCCTACACGCTCCACAAGACCGGACACCACAAAATGGAACGCTGGGCGAACTGGCTCGCGGTGAGTTTCGAAGGCGCCAATGATGCCCGCAACATCTACATGGATGCTTCCCAATAGGTTTGAACCGCGGACGTCCGGGTGTTTCGCGGCACACAGAGGGCGACCCCGACAAGTAACTGAGAATTGAGCCGAGCGCTGCCGTATAATTGTCGCAGTGTTCAAATATTCAATCGTAGTTCCTCTCCACAACGAACAGGAGAACGTCACCGACCTGTACGCCCGGCTGAAGTCTGTCATGGAAGCCAGCGGCGAAACTTTTGAAATGGTTCTGGTGGATGACGGCTCTACCGACGGCACGTTCCAGTTACTGCGTGAAGTCGCCGCAGTGGACAGCCGGGTGACGGTCGTAAAACTCCGTCGTAATTTTGGCCAGACCGCTGGCCTGGCTGCCGGCTTTGACCACGCCCGCGGCGAATACATCATCGCCATGGATGGCGATCTGCAGCATGACCCCGCCGACATTCCAATTTTCCTGGAGAAGATTGCCGAAGGGTATGACATCGTCAGCGGCTGGCGGAAGAATCGTGTCGACAACTTCTGGCTGCGCCGTTTCCCGTCGCGTTGCGCCAACTGGCTGATGGCGAAATTCAGCGGCGTCGATATCCACGATTTCGGTACGACGTTCAAAGCTTATCGCCGCGAGATCCTCGAGCAAGTGCCGCTTTACGGAGAAATGCACCGCTTCATCCCGGCGCTCGCGTCGTGGTATGGCGCGTCGATCATCGAAGTGCCGATCAAGAACGTGAACCGTGAGCGTGGCGCTTCGCATTACGGCATCTCGCGTACATTCCGCGTCTTCTTTGATTTGCTCACCATCCGCTTCCTGCTGCGATACCTGGCGCGTCCGCTGCACTTCTTCGGAACCGTAGGCATGGTCAGCATCTTCGCGGGCTGTTCTGTCGGAGGATGGCTGCTGATGGAGAAGCTCCTTCATCAAGCGGACGTTATGGTGAAGCACGGCCCCTTGATGCTGTTTGGGTCTGTACTCCTGCTCGCGGGATTTAACTTGCTCGCGATCGGCTTGCTGGGCGAGATGCAGGTTCGTCATTATCACGAGCCCACCCAGCGTGCGCCTTACTCTGTCGAAAAACTCCTGCGCGCTCACAGCGAAGAGAGCACGATCTCGGAATAAGGTTAGAGGTCAGAGGTTAGATTGCAGAGGTTAAGTCCCAACTGCAACTTTTTTTTGCCGTCCAGGGGCGTCACCCATTCCAAACTCTCTATTCCGTAATTGAGCGCTGGTTTCGTCACACGATCCTGTGATGCCGGTGACTGACGTGCACTGCGGCGGGAGCCAAACTGGATATCGGCCAAGCTAGCCTGTGAGGCGTTATAATGCCATCCGCCGTTATGGAACCCACAACTATGTTCGAACTTCGTCTGGCTGGCCGCATGTCGCGGCTTGGCACCGAGACCGCCTTTGAAGTCCTGAATCGCGCGCGAGCGCTTGAGAAACAGGGCAAGGAAATCATCCATCTCGAAATCGGCGAGCCTGATTTCGATACTCCTGCAAACGTTGTCGAAGCGGGCATCGCTGCGCTGCGCAAGGGGTGGACTCACTACGGTCCTTCGGCCGGACTGCCCGAGTTGCGGCAGACCATCGCCGACTACGTCAGCCGTACTCGCGGTGTCCCGGTCTCGAGCGATGAAGTCGTTGTGGTGCCCGGCGGCAAGCCAATTATTTTCTTCACGATTCTGGCACTAATTGAATCAGGAGATGAAGTTCTTTATCCCAACCCCGGCTTCCCGATTTACGAATCGATGGTGAATTACTCGGTCGGGAAAGGGATTCCCATCCCGCTCCGCGAGAACCGTAATTTCTCGGTGGACGTGAAGGAACTGGCCTCACTGATTAACGATCGTACGCGCCTGATTATCCTGAACTCGCCGCACAATCCAACCGGCGGAATTCTGACGAAGAAGGACGTCCATGAGATTGCCGAAGCGATCGGCGATCGCAACATCATGGTTTTGTCGGACGAGATCTACAGCCGCCTGATCTACGACGGCGAGCACTTCTCGATCATGAGCGTGCCGGGATTCAAGGAACGCACCATCCTGCTGGACGGCTTTTCCAAGACCTACGCGATGACCGGATGGCGTCTGGGTTATGGCGTGATGCGAGCCGACCTTGCCAGCCAGATTGCGAAGCTTACGACCAATTCCAATTCCTGCACGGCCAGCTTTACGCAGATGGCCGGTATCGAAGCCTTGCGCGGCGATCAATCCTCGGTCGACAAGATGAGTACTGAATTCCGCCGCCGTCGTGATGCGTTTGTTGCCGGATTGAACAAGATCAAGGGATTTTCCTGCCAGATGCCGAAAGGTGCGTTCTACGCGTTTCCGAATATCACGGCGACGGGATGGCCGTCCAAGAAACTGGCCGACGCTTTGCTCGATGAGGCTGGCGTTGCCGCCCTGGCAGGGACTGCATTCGGAGCCTACGGCGAAGGCTACCTACGTTTCAGCGTCGCCAACTCGCTGGAGAACCTGAACAAGGCGCTGGCAAGGATCGAAGCCTGGGTGGGAAAGAATCTGAAGTAGAGACGCGAAAGAAGCCACGTTTCTAGAGAATTCTGTTTTCACCGGTCATTGACATCTTCTCGTCTGAATTGTTGTAAACTCCTGCCGCTATGACACACATCGACAAACACCCCGCTGGCTCCTTTTGCTGGATTGAACTCGCTACCACGGACCAACCGGCCGCAAAGAAATTCTATGGTGCCCTGTTTGGATGGACGCCGAACGACCTTCCCATGGGACCGGGCGAGTTCTACACGATGTTCAAACTGGAAGGCCGCGACGCGGCTGCTGGTTATACCCTTCGAGCCGATCAGCGTGCCCAAGGCGTGCCTACGCACTGGATGCCGTACATTGCCGTCGAGAGCGCCGACCGAGCCGCCGACACAGCGAAGCAACTCGGCGGGAACGTCATCCTGGCGGCATTCGATGTGATGGATGCAGGCCGCATGGCCGTGCTGCAGGATCCAACCGGGGCAGTCTTCTGTGTGTGGCAAGCGGCGAGGAACACTGGAATCGGTGTCGCGGGCGCCCATGGCACGCTCTGCTGGGCCGACCTCAGTACCACGGATGTGAAGCGGGCCAGCGCTTTTTACTCCGGGTTGTTTGGCTGGCAGATCATGGCGGGCGAAAACGACAAATCTGGCTACCTGCATATCAAGAACGGTGAACATTTCATTGGCGGCATCCCTCCAGCGGAGCATCGCCAACCGGGCGCTCCTTCGCACTGGCTGTCTTATTTCTGGGTGGATGATGTCGATGCTTCCGCGACCAAGGTAAAAGAATCGGGAGCCACTCTATACGCCGGCCCCATGAGTATCGAGAATGTCGGCAGGATGGCAATCATTGCCGATCCGCAGGGAGCGGTATTCGCGATCTTCCATTCTCCGAAACACTAGTAGCTTGTTGAGGGCTCCGCAGTTTGCCTATGAACACCGCGGGGTGGTACAAACCAGCGGAGGCCTACGCTCGTGAAAAAGTTTGCTGCTATCGTCCTCCTGGCGTTGTCATCCTTTGCCGTTGTGTTCATGACCGTGCGTGCTGCAGATCGTGCGCGCGTGATCAATCTTCCAAGCAGCAAGAATCTGACGCTCCCTGTTCCCGGATTTATCGCTCGCACCAACAGTTTTCCCGCAACCATCGCGCTCAGCCCCGACGGCCGCTATGCCGCGCTGCTCAACCAGGGCTACGGCACGCAGGAAACAGGCGCCCGGCAATCCGTCGCGATTCTGGATCTGAGTAACAACCAGTTGCACGACTTTCCTGACGACCGCCTGAGTGATGAGCCTTCGACCCATCAGAGTTACTACATTGGCCTCGCCTTCAGCAGCGATGGGACCCATCTCTACGCGTCCATGGGATCGATCTCGGACCCTGAAGGCAAGGGAAAGACAAGCACTGGAAACGGAATCGCCGTCTACAAGTTCGCGGCCGGACAGGTGACGCCCGATCGCTTCATCAAGCTTGCTCCGCAAAAAGTTGCCGCTGGGAAGCAAGTCGCCGTCGGTATCCGTAACACGCCGTCGGGAACGGCGCCGTCCTATCCCGCTGGATTCGCGGTGCTGCACGGAGCCAAGGGTGATCGGTTGCTGATTGCTAATAATCTCTCCGACAACGTTGTGTTGCTGGATGTGAATTCAGGACAGGTTTTGCAGTCTTTCGACTTGAGCAAGAGCAAGTATGTTCCCAGTGCTTATCCCTACACGGTAATCGCCAACAAAGAGGGAACGAAGGCGTGGGTAAGCTTGTGGAACGCTTCCGCTGTGGCGGAACTGAATCTGAAAACGGGTAAGGTCGATGCTCGATACGACATGTTTGGGCGCACCGATCCGGTTTCTCCCAGCACTCATCCAACCGCAATGGTTCTCAGTCCAAGCGGCGAGACTCTCTACGTGGCGCTCAGCAATACCGACTCCGATTATGTGCTTGCGCTTGATTTACGTGACGGCAAAACCATCGTACGTTTCCATGCCAACCTGGACAGTTCCTTAAGAAGCAGCCCGGGGTCTGTTCCGCTCGCTGCTGTACTTTCGTTGGACGGCCGGCGTCTGTTTGTTGGTTGCGCATCGCTCGATGCCGTTGCTGTGTTCGATACGAGTGCCCATGACGAAGTCTCTCCTCTCGGCTTCATCCCCACCGAGTGGTATCCCAGTGCAATCGCGATCGTCGGCAACGACTTGCTCATAGCGACCGCCAAGGGAGAGGGAAGCGGCCCCAACAACATGCAAGGCACGTTAAAAGGCGAACGCAAGAGAAAAGAACATCCCTACATCCCGACCTTGATCGGAGGATCTGTCCAGCGCGTCAGCCTGGCCGAGATCGACAAGAATCTCGCCGCCTTCACGAAGCAAGTTGAGGAAGACAATCTGCTGCAATCCAATGGCGGCAAGTTCGAATTCGCCGGCGGCCAGAATCTCATCAAGCACGTCATCTACATCCTGAAAGAAAATCGCACCTACGATCAGGTCTTCGGGGATCTCCCGGTAGGCAATGGAGACCCATCTCTGACTCTTTACGGTGCCGAGATCACACCCAACCAGCACAAACTGGCGCTGCAATTCGGCGTGCTCGACAATTTCTACGATAGCGGAGAAGTTTCCGGCGACGGACACATCTGGTCGAATGCAGCGATCACCAGTGACTACAACGAAAAAAATTGGCCGATTGGGTATCGCAGCCGCGAACGCAGCTACGACGCGGACGGCACAGTCTCCGATGAAATGCCACTCGAACAGGGAATCCCTGACATCGACGATCCCGCCACCGGCTTCCTCTGGGACAACCTCGCGAAACGCGGCCTGAGCTATCGCGTTTATGGAGAGTTCATCCATGCCGTTTGGTGTAGCAATGAGAAGGCAAAGTCTCCGAAGGAGGGAACGCCTTCGGGAGAGTCTGCGTCTTGCCCGGTGTCAGAAATCAAGAAGGGTGATCCGTTGCCTGCGCATCTCGGCGATCCGCGTGGTGGGCCAAGCCCGTGGCCATGGACGATTCCAGTGATGAAGCGCATGCGCCCCACCAAGGCTGCCCTGCGTGATCACTATGATCCGCAATTTCCGGATTTCAATACCGACTATCCTGATCAGCTGCGTGCCGATGAATTCTTGCGCGAGTTCGATGAATTTGTGAAAGCGCGCGGCACATCGAAAGAATTGCCGCAGTTCATCCTGCTGTACCTTCCCGATGACCACACGGGAGGTACCCGCCCCGGTAAGGCGACGCCGCAGGCGAACGTTGCCGACAACGATCTAGCCGTGGGTCGCGTCGTCGATGCCGTGTCGCACAGTTTGTATTGGGACGACACTGCCATCTTTGTGATCGAGGACGATGCGCAGGATGGTGCTGACCACGTCGACGCCCATCGCTCCACTGCGCTTGCCATTAGCAAATATGCGCCGCGAGGGGATCATCCCTTCGTCGATTCGCATTTCTATTCGACGGTCAGCCTGATTCACACGATGGAAGAGCTTATCGGACTCCCGCCCATGAACCTGTTCGATGCACATGCGCCGCTCATGGCTCCTCTGTTTTCCGGGCCGGGAACGCAACCACCCTACAAAGCGGACGATCAGAATTTGCGCAGCGGCTTGCTCTATAGAGTGAATTCCAAGACTGCGCCCGGAGCCAAACAGTCGTCGAAGATGGATTTCTCCCGCCCGGACGCGGCCAACAACGTGGAACTGAATAAAATTCTCTGGCGCAATGAAAAGGGGAATGTGCCGATGCCCGCTCCGCGGGACGGCGATTCCACGCAATAAACCTCAGGTGAGTGCATCTGGTGGCGGCGGCGAGCCGCCGCCACTCCCGCAATGGTGGTGACGCTAATTACTGCGGCTTCGTTTCTGCTGGCGGAGCAGCGGCGTGGCCGCCCATCTCGCCGTGGTGCATCATGCCGGGGCCCATCATTCCATCCGGCCCCATCATTTCCATATGTTTCGACATCTGTTCCATGTGGCCAACCATGACCGTCCACATGTCGACATTAGTTTGCCAGCGTGCTTTCTCACTCGAGTCCTTGATCTTATCCACGTTGGCTTTGAGTTGATCGAGCGATGCTTTCATTTTTTCCACGTCGGCCTTCATCGCGTCCATGTGTTTCTGATGCATTTCCGCCATCATTTTGTGATGACGCATGGGCGGCGCCGGTGGAGGTGGCGGAGCGGGTGCGGTCTGTGCAAAGGCCAGGGAAGAGAGAAGCAACGTAACGGCCAGCAAGGAAATTCTACGGTGCATAAAGGTAATCCTTTCAGATTGCGATTCAAGTATAGGCCTGGTGCGCTCTTGAGTAGACACTCAATGCCCCAGCTAGTCACTGGGTTGGCGGGTCTTCACTGGACCTCGAAGATCAGGAAGTAATCCATGCCATCCGCTTTCACGAAATCATAGCGATTGACTAGCTTGTATCCGGCTTGTTGCGCCTCGGAAACAACGACCTTTTCGGCGATGCCGTGGTCTTCGCCATTTCCGTTGCGGTCGATGATCCCGATCATGGCTTTAGGAGCCAGGGACTTTCGAAGGTTCTTCATCAGAGCGACTGGGGCGGCCACCTCGTGATACGTCTTGAGCAGCAGGACTGCATTGATCTTTCCGGCGGGCAGCGGGGCGTCGTCACTAGTGCCGAGAACAGTTTGCAAATTGGCAATGCCTTCCTTGGCCGCGCGACCTTTGATGTGGGCGATGGCGTCTGGGTTGATTTCGACGGCATAGACTTCGCCATCCTTCCCGACCCGCTTCGCGGCACGCACTGAAAACCACCCCGAGCCTGCGCCGATGTCAGCGACAACACTGCCCGGGGCGACCTTCAGGATGTCCATCACGCGATTGATTTGCAGCCGGTCTTCACGCCCAGGAGAGTCAAAGATCGACAGGTCTCCCGTATAGGGCGTACTGGTTTTGCGCGAGGCGGTGGCGGGAGATTGTGCTTGCGCCGGCCTAGCAGCGAATCCCGCAGCGATGAGTAGAAAAAGAGAGAGAAAATTTCTTGCAGCTCTCCCCGCACATTGAGTGCGAATCGAAAAATGCGCCATTTCTTGCACCCTGCATTAGACGATAAGCCGTGCGCTTAGGAAGGGGCAAGGTCTCGAATGGTTTGCCGCACAACACTTCACAACTGGACGGCGTGTTGGTGTCTAGGCCGCGCTTTTCTTTTTTCGATACTCGTCGAACGCCTCCAGGAAGTGGTCAATGTCCTGCTTCGAGATGTAATAGGGGGTCGACAAGCGCAGCTTGTGTGGATCGGCGCCGCGCACCCGAATCTTCTTTTCCTTCCAGAGCCATTTCTCCAAATCCAGACGCTGCAGAGGAGGAACATTTACGGTCGCGATGCCGCACCGCATCGTCGGGTCGGGAGAAGTCCAGGAGCTTGCGCCGCGCTTCAACATCGCATCGAGCAGGTAATCGCAAAGTTGACGATGCCGCCGTTCGATGCGGTCGATGCCAATTTCACCGGCTAGCTGGATTGCCGCTCGCAGTCCCGCCAGAGCCGGCACATTCGAACTACCAATGCGCTGGAATCGTTCTGCGCGAATCTTCACATCGTCCCAGCCTTCGGTAGCGATCGTGTTCCAGACGCGATCGATCACTTCATTGCGGACATAGAGAAACCCCGACCCCTTGGGCGCCTGCAACCACTTGTGCGGACTGGACGAATAGAAATCACATCCCAGGTCGTGCACATGCAACCGCATCATGCCCGGTGCATGGGCTCCGTCGGCCGCTGACAGGATTCCTTTGCTGCGAGCCAGAGCGCTCAGCTCCTTCACCGGCAATACCACTCCCGTGAAAGTACTGATGTGGCTGAAGAACAACACGCGCGTGCGCGGCGTGATGGCGTCGTTGAACAAGTTCAGCACCTGCGCAGGATTTTCCACCGGCTTCGGTAACGTGACTTTTTTGACGACGATCCCGTAGCGCTTCGCTCGCAGTTGCCACGGCATCTCGCCACCGGGATGCTCTTGATCGGTCATGAGCACTTCGTCGCCCGGCTTAAGATCGACGCCATTGGCGATGTAGCTGTTGGCCTCCGTGGCATTGCGCAGCAACGCGATTTCGTCCCGATCGCAGCCCACGAAATTGGCCAGCGGATCGCGGAACTGGTTCCATGATGCGTATCCCCAGATCGGATAATCCTCCGGATCCTCTTCATTCAGTTTTTCGGATTTCTCATACGATTCGAAGATTGCCCGCAACACCGGCGCGGGGCTCGATCCGACCGTGCCATTGTTCAAATAGACTTCGTCGGTTGGGATCAGGAACTGCTTGCGCATTTCGCGCCAGTAAGCGTCTTCGTTTGCGTCGTAACGCGAGTGATCCGGCAACTTGGTCGGCAGGGTAGCGAGCTGTGCCCAAAGACTCTCGGTAAGGGTCAGGCCGGCACCGACTGCGAAGGAGGACGAGAGAAATCCACGACGGTTGAGCATGATTGGCTCCGATCTTTGGGAAACGGGAAATGGTACACCCTGGGACGCATGACGCGAAACGACACCGTGTGCAGATGTGGAGCGGGCGCCCCCGCCCGCGATCGCGTGAGCCATGTCCTTGACGTCGGAGAACGCGATAAGAGAGCCTTGTCGGTCGCAATCATTTTTGTTGAAGGAACAATAATGGAACCAACGAAGCCCACGCGATCCTCATGGACCGTTGCCAGCGTTGCCATTCTCCTCGCTGTCCTCATGCTGCAACTTGCGCTGGCTGCCCGCCGGAACTCCATCACGTGGGACGAAGATGACCACCTGTACGCGGGATACATGACATGGAAGCACGGGGATTTCGGCCTGAATCCCGAGCACCCTCCGCTCGTGAAGTTGCTGTCGGCTCTCCCGATATTGAATATGCCGCTGAAAATGCCCGCGCTCGAGAATCGCAATTTCAAGATCGAAGCGTTTCTCGGAGGCAAAGACTTTCTGTTTAAGAACGACGCCGACACGATGCTCTTTCGCGCCCGCATGGCGTCTGCTCTCTTGACCCTGGCGCTCGCTCTGATCGTCTTTCTCGCGGCCCAGGAAATGTTCAGTACCGGAGCCGCCTTCATTGCGCTCGCGCTGCTGGTGTTCGATCCCAACCTGCTGGCTCACGGAGCGGTTGTCGCCACCGACGCCGCTCTCTCCTGCTTCATGGTTGGTGCGATCTATGCTTTCTATCGATATGTGAAGGTTCCAACCGCATGGCGGATGATCGTCGTAGGAGTTGCCACCGGCTTGTGCCTGGCGTCCAAGCACACGGGAATTCTGCTTTTTCCGATGTTTGTATTGCTCGCGCTCTGCGAACTCATTTGGCCATGGCGCTCTGAGAATCAATCCGGAAATGTGCCAAGAGGGAAGCACGCGCTGCAGTTGGCGCTCGCACTGGTCGTGATCTCCGCTGTGGCCGTGACAATTCTTTGGGCTTTTTACGGATTTCGATACTCCGCCCGAGCCGATGGATGGCAACTGAACCCACCACTCGCGGAGACTCTGAGCTACCTTTCAAGGCCTCGCGACATTCAACTCCTCTCTGCGGTCGCCCGGTGGCATCTGCTGCCCGAATCGTACATTTACGGTCTGGCTGATGTTCGGTTCATGTCGGACTTCTACAGCAGTTATCTATTCGGCAAGGTTTATCCCCACGGTGTCTGGTTCTATTTCCCCGCTGCAATTGCGGTGAAGTCGACTCTCACATTCCTCGCGCTGAGCATTCTCGCGACCTGGGGCATTGCCACCAAAAAACTGTCCAACTGGCGCCAGGTTCTCTTTCTTACGGTGCCGTCGGCGGTTTACCTGGAGGTGGCGATGGGAGCGGGCATGAATATCGGCGTCCGGCACATCCTTCCGATCTACATGTTCCTGGCGGTGCTGCTGGCTGGCGTGGCCTGGAAATTCATTCAACAGGACCGCCGGTGGACATGGGTGGTCGCCGCCCTCCTGATTTTTCAGGCAGTCTCTTCGTTGCGATCGTACCCAGCCTATCTTGCCTATGCGAATGAACTCTGGGGCGGCCCTTCGCAAACCTATCGCTATCTCAGCGATTCCAACGCCGACTGGGGACAACAGCTTAAGGCCACGAAGCGGTATCTCGATCAACGGGGAATCAAGAACTGTTGGTTTATCTATTTCGCGGACGGTGTTGTAGACACAAGCTATTACGGCATACCCTGCAAGTCGCTGCCGACCATTGCCACACTCTGGTTAAATCAACCCACCGAAGCTCCCGCGGCAATCGACGGAACGGTATTGATCAGCGCCGGCACTCTTTCAGGATTTGAGTTCGGTCCTGGTCCGTTGAATCCCTACGACCAATTCCAGCGACTTCATCCGACGGCAGTGATCGATCACGGAGTCTTCGTCTTCGACGGTCACTTCGAGATTCCTCTGGCTGCCGCCTTCAGCCATGTCCAGAATGCGCGCAACCTTCTCACCGCGAACCAGCCCTCTGAAGCACTTAAGGAAGCCCAACAAGCCGTAGCGCTGGCTCCCGACGCCGTGCGGTCGAATGCGATGCTGGGAGATGTGCTAGAGGCGCTACACCGGCCCGAGGAGGCCCGCGCCGCGTACCAGAAGGCTCTCGGCCTTGCTCAAACCATCGAGCCGGAGTTTCAGGTTGGGTGGGTGGCGGACTTGGAACGCAAGATTGCATCACAAAGGTAACTTTCCGGCTCCCTGAAGCGTCCAAGTAGCAGGGAATTCCATCGGTTGAGGCTTGCCATGCGGAGTATAATCGCCTCAATCGCCCGGTTCCGATGGGGAGTGTCCACATGTTAATCCGTAAAATGCTGATTTCGCTCATGTTGCTGGCGCTCGCGATGCCGGCGACATTTGCACAAGACCAATCTTCCCAGCCGGACGCCACCAAAACCGACACCACCGCCAAGCCCGACTCGACGAAGCCCGACTCAACCAAGACTGACTCAACGAAGCCGGATACCTCCAAGGCCGACTCCGCTGACACAGCCACGACTCCCGTCCAAGGTGAGCCGCCCGTGCAGCAGCCGGACGACAGCAAGGTTAAGCACGACGGCAGCAAGAAGGACGTCGACGCGATCGGCAACCGCAAAATTGGCGGACGCGGGATGGGCAATTGGTACTCGCTTGAAACCGAGATTCGCATGGGTAAGGAATATTCCCAGCAGGTTGAAGCCAGCGTGAAGCTGGTCAACGATCCGGTCGTCACCGAATACGTGAATCGTATCGGACAGAATCTTGTACGGAATTCTGACGCGCAGGTACCCTTCACCATTAAGGTGATCGACTCCGACGAAGTGAATGCCTTTGCATTGCCTGGCGGATTTTTCTACGTAAACTCCGGCTTGATCCTGGCAGCCGACGAAGAGGCGGAGCTTGCGGGCGTCATGGCCCATGAGATCGCCCACGTCGCCGCCCGTCACGCGACCAAACAGATGACGCGCGGGAACTGGGCGAACATTGCGACGATTCCACTGATCTTTGTCGGCGGCGGTATTGGCTACGCGGTTCGTTCCGCGGCAGGCCTGGCGCTGCCCATGACGTTCCTGAGTTTCTCCCGCGGATTTGAACAGGAAGCTGACTACCTCGGATTGCAGTACATGTATAAGACGGGCTACGATCCGCAGGCGTTCGTGAGCTTCTTCGAAAAGCTGCAGGCCAAAGAGAAGAAGAAGCCGGGGACTCTGGCGCGAGCGTTTTCAACCCATCCGCAGACTCCAGACCGGATTGAGAAATCGCAGGAGGAGATTGGCACGATTCTTCCAGCTCGTCCGCAGTATGTCGTTTCGACTTCAGAATTCGACGACGTGAAGGCACGGCTGGCGGTGATCGAGAACCGGCACAAGGTCCTCGACGACAAGGAAGGAACCAAGCCCAGCCTGCGGCGAACGTCGACTTCCGACAAGTCCGGCAAAGACGATAAGGACAAGACGGACGATGATCGCCCGACGCTGAAGCGCCGCGACGATACGAAACAGAATTAGTACCTGGAGTCAAAAACAGAAAACGGCGGCGATGGCCGCCGTTTTGTTTTGCTCGAATGAGCGATGCTCCCGAGTTCTAGCTTACTGCCTTGTTCCGAAACTGCCTCAAGCCAACCACCAGCAACACGCAGTCAAACACAGCGAGGCCGATCAACACTGCAAGCAACGGAAGGTGAGGGAACTGGGGCACCATAGTGGCGCGCAGTCCTTCACTGGCATACACCAGCGGGTTGATCAACACTGCCTTTTGAAGGATCGGAAAGCTGTTGAGCGCGCTCCACGGATAGTAGGTACATCCGAAAAAGATCATCGGTGTCAGCACCATGCTGAACATTACGCCGATATGGTTCTGATTGACGCTGCATCCCAGCGCCAGGCCGCCGCAAGCTGAGAACAGCGCCACCATCACGGTCACGCAGGCAAAGGTTCCGATTGACGGTATGTTGAATGGAATCGGCCGAAGAATCAGCCATGCCATCGGGATCACCATCAGCCCCGCCAGCAGTGCCTGGACCGCACCCGCAAACACTTTTTCGATCGCGACCCAGGAGATGTCCATCGGAGCGAGCAACCGGTCTTCGATCTCGCGCGTGAATTGAAACTCCGCGATCAGCGGCATGGCGACCGCCCAGACTCCCGTGAACACCATGCTGATGGCCATGATGCCCGGCAAGAGCAGGCTCTTATAAGCCTCCGGCATATATCCGCTGCGCACCATCACCCGGCCGAAGATGAAGACGAACATCAACGGCTGAAGGAAGGTCTGCGTCAGCAAGAGGAAGAAATTGCGCCGGACGACATGTGCATCGCGCCCCAGCATCGCGAAAAAACATTTCCAGTTCATTCCCGAAGGCTCCTTCCGGTGTGGTGAAGGAACAGATTCTCGAGACTCGGCTCTGATATATGAACATCGTTCAAGTCCACGCTGGCGGCGGAAGCCATCGCCACAATCGCGCCGATCAAGGAGCCACCACGGTCCGCGTAGAGATCGGCTCCGGTTGGTTCCTTTGCGCGCACTTCCCGCACTCCTTCAATGGATCGCAGCCGCTCCAGCAACTCCGCCGAGTGTTGGCTGAAGCGCAGTTGGAGCAGGTAGCCGCCTGGTACGGAACCCTTTAGTTCGCCCGGCGTTCCTAGCGCGATATTTCGTCCGTGATCGATGATGGCGAGGCGGTCACAGAGCGCATCCGCTTCTTCCATGTTGTGGGTCGTCAGCAGGATCGTTTTTCCGCTCCGGTTGTATTCGCGGATGATTTCCCAGAGCAGCAATCTTGTCTGCGGATCCAGGCCGGCGCTGGGTTCGTCGAGAAACAGCACCTGCGGATCGTGCATCATGGCGCGCGCGATGGCCAGCCGCTGCATCATGCCGCCCGAGAATCCGCGGACCATCTGGTCGGCTCGATCGCGAAGCTTGAATCGCTCCAGGAGTTCGTCGGCACGCTTGGACGACTGCTCGGAACTGACTCCGAAGTAGCGTGCGTGGAAGCGCAGGATTTCGCGCGCCGTCAGGGAAAAGTCAAGATTCGGGCGCTGCGCCACGACCCCGATCAATCGTTTGACTGCGACCTGCTCTTTCCAGACGTCGTGTTCGCCGATCCAGGCCTGTCCCGCCGTCGGTCGAACACGCGTGGTCAGAATCCCTACGGTTGTAGATTTTCCCGCCCCGTTTGGCCCGAGCAAGCCAAAGACTTCGCCACTTCGAATTTCGAGCGTCAGACTGTCTAGAGCAACGATCTGCGGCTTGGATTGTGGATTCTGCTTTCCTGTGGACGGCGGGCCGCCGCCTGCCGCGAAAGGCGGTGCGGTGGTATAGACCTTTTTCAAATCTCGGGTGCGTATATCAACCATTGCGAGTTACCAATCCGAAGACGAGCAGGCCGTCATGCGCAGAATTCATTGAAAACATCTCCGGAGACGCCAGCCTAAGGTCAAATCGCGGCTGGCGGCGCCCGGAAACTGAATGAAGAACTAGACGCTAGGAACCAGCGCTCACCGATTTTACCGCGATGGTCTCTCCCTTAACTTCGCCAGTCACTTTGGCCGACGCTCCGGCAAGGTCATGGAGTTTGTCGAGCGCCGCTTTGTCCGCGGTTTCGAGTGTGTAAACCTTGTCGCCGACGACCAGGGCATATTTCGACCCGCCCTTCACGCATTCCTGCGTGCACTTTACGTCGCTGCCGGCCATCTGGTGTTTGGCTCCGCACATGGCGTCGCTGACTTTGCCAGTCATGGTGGAATCAGCTGCCCATGCGGGATACACTGCGAGTCCTGCCAGGAGTTGAATACCTAGTACGCTGCTTGCAAGCTTGCTCATCTTCATCGATCCGTCTCCTAGGAATGGTTCAAGAGACACGAGTCCCGTGCCTCTTTTTTCAACATGTATGCGTGTCCCTGGACGTGCCCCACGTTTCTTCTATTTTACTCGGAAGCGAACCGTATGGTGACATCCACGGTCTTGTCTTTTTCGTTTACGGCTTCGTGGATGCCAATTTTCCACGGTACGCCCGACGGAACGAATCGGGACGTCTCGTTGATGAACTTCCGGGGATATTCACTGTCGTATGGGTCCCCCTCACGCAGTTTCCACACTGACTGCAGATGGGCACGAGATTGGGAATCCAGCCCCGTGACCTCGAACTCGCCCATTTTGAATTGATCTCCTTCGCTGACCACCAAGGCATAGTGCACGGTGCTGTGCTCGTCATCCAACGTGGGCTTTGGGGTCACGCGAGCCATCATGTATCCCTTGCCGTGGTAGAGCTTCCCAACTGCCTCCAAGTCGCTGACGAGTTGCACTGCGTCTGCCGGCTTGCCGGTGGACAGGTGAATGAGGCGTTGCAATTCGTCCCCTTGGAAGACCTTGTTGTCTTTCCATTCCACTGCTGCCGTGGAATACACCTTGCCGGGAGTCACGGGCAAGATTGCGTCCACTTCCACTTCGCCTTCCGACTGCGACACGACCCGCGCCTGGGACTCGCCAAACGATGCCTTGAGATATCCACGACGCAGGCAAACAGGCAGGAACTCTATCGTCGCCACTTGTCCCAAAGGTGAGCGCATGTAGTCTGCTCCAGAGAGTTTGTGCGCCGCTGCCTGCAGGGCCGGCAGCTGATCGGGAGTAGCACCGGGAAACTCTATATTTCGAATCTTGATTTCCAGTGCCTCGACTCGATAGGCAATCGCGATCAACTCTCCACCTTTTTCGGGTGCTTCGCGCAGGTAATCGACTCGCGCCGGAATCCTATTCTCGTCGAGTACCGCTTGCAGTGCCTGTTCCACGTTGTCCGGCATCGTTCCCGCCACCGGCATCCTCGGCTTGAACAGAGGAACACGTTTCTGGATTTCCGTGAGCAGCAGGTCATCCGTGAACCAGACGAAGTTTTCAAAATGTGCCGGAACGAGCTTTACGTCTTCGAGATCCGTAACCTGCAACTCAACCTTAGTTCCAACGGACGAATACGAGAACGAATAAGCAATGTCCGTAAACAACCCGGTATTGCCCAGGCGCCGGGCGGCTTCTTTGAAGTCCGCCTCGATCACATTCTGACCAAGCGTCAGGCCGCTCGCCGGCAAGATTTCCTTTTCCGTGTACCTTTGGCTGCCACTGATCTTGACGGCAATGAGTCGGTTCTGAAGATCGGCAGCGACCTTCTTGTTGGCAGGCGGCTTTTGTGCCCCAGCGCTGTTCATCCACAGCGAACAGGAGACAAGGAAAATGACGAAAGTCTTCTTCATGGCTATCGGGAGCGTTTTGCAGGTGCAGCGGCGGTCGAGAAGTTTTTCTGCTTTTCGGCAATCTCAATAAATGCCTTGGCGGCCCGGCTCAGCGACTTATCCTTGCGGAAAACCAAGGCTAGGTCGCGACGGATCTGCGCATCCGACAACGTGAGCGCAACCAGCGCATTCGCGAGAATGTCTTCCTGAATGTTGGAGCGTGCGATAAAGCCGACTCCGACATCCGCCGCCACAAAGCGCTTCAGCAGTTCGCTAGAATCAAGTTCCATCGCATAGTGCGGTTTCAAATGGAGATCGTAGAAAAGAGTCTCAAGCGCATCTCTGGTATGCCCGCCCTTCGGGACAACCAAGGGAAATGCCGCTACTTCGGCCACGGTAACACTCTTCTTCGCTGCCAGCGGATGCTTCGGCGGGGTGATTACCACCAGTTCGTCCCGGTGGATGGGCACACACTGGAGGCGATTGTCAGTAACCGGCAGTGACACCACTCCGAAGTCCACGGAATTGTCGCTCACCGACTCCAGAATCTTGGCATAGTCCGAGCGCTTGATATTGACGGCTACATCCGGGTAATTCCGTTTGAACTGCGCAAATACTTCGGGCAGGATGTGCAGGCACGTGCCTTCATTGGCGCCCACGACAATCGCCCCGCGCGGTACATGCTCGGTTTCGGCAATGGCCGTAACGATCGCCTTGCGTTGCTCCAGAGTTTCTTCGGCGTACTTGAAAAACAGTTTGCCCGCGACCGTCAGCGAAACGCGTCCCCCGGACCGATCGAGCAATCTCGCCCCAATCTCTTCTTCTAAGGCGCGAATCTGCGAAGAGATGGCTGGCTGCGTGCGAAAGCGCTTTTCAGCAGCACGCGAGAAACTCGAGAGCCGGGCAACTTCCAGGAAAATTTCGAGCTGATCGAAGTCCATTGAAAGGATTGGCCCCAAACACTATATCCAGCATCGCGCTGCGGTGGAAGGGGGTAGAGAAACGGAGGGTGCCCCGTCCAAGTTCCACTTGGGCGGGAATGCGTGCTAGGGCTTGCTTTGGAGCTGTAGAACCTGCTCAAGGAGTGGCGCAGGGTTCTTACGGATTGCAGTTGCGTCCTTGCCGAGTGCACCTTCCAGTTCCGTTCGAAGCGGTAGCGGAGCGGAGGGTGGCGTGTTGGTCGTGCCCATCAGGGCCTCCGCTTGCAACAGGGCTGCATAGGCAAGTTTCTTGGAGTAGCCCTGCTGGTCAAGAAAGACGCCAAATGCCAGCCAGTCCGCCGCTTCCGCAGTCGCCTCACTCGCGGACCGGTCCAGTTTCACTGCGTTCTGATACAAGGAGAGTGCATTCTTTACCCGCCCCGATTTCGATTCCAGTATTGCCTGATTGACGGACGCAACGCTCTCGATCCTGGGTTGGTGAGTTTGGGAAGCAATGTTTCGTCCCAGTTCGTAAAGCTTCAGAGCGCGTTCCGGATGGTTCGCCCGCAAATTGCAGTCGGCCAGCCTCATGAGAACCGGCAATACGGTATTCGGGTCCGGCCGCACGCCACTTTTCGCGACGCTGTCCAAAAAGATCGTGTAGTGCGGGATGGCGTCTTCAAATTTCTGTTGCCCATCCAACTGGCCCGCCAGGTAGAGATGCGCATAAGGCTGCGAAGGATCCACGGCCAGCGACTTCTCCCAGTTCGCGATCGCTTCCGCCGACCTGCCAAAATAGGCGGCGAGAATTCCGTGGTTTACGAGCAGATCGGCATCCTGCGGCCACTTGGCGAGTGCTTGTGATGCAACCAGGTCGGCCTCTTCGAAACGCTGATGCGCCGTCAGGTACTTCAGGAATGCGATCCGTGGAGCCGGGTCCGACAGATTCGTCGCAATTGCCTGTTGGTATGAAGCGGTCGCTGCATCGGCATTTCCGGAATCAGCCTGTTTCTTGGCCAGCCGCATCTCCAGCGAGGCGTCAAATGGATTGAGGAACGCAGCCTTCTGCATGGATTGCAGATCGTTGTTGTGGACCACGAAGGCATAGCGCGTTTGATCCAGCCCCGCCAACGCAATCAGGAAGATTGCCGTCGCAATTCGAAATGCTCGCGGCGCTGCCGCCTGACTACGCATCCAGGCCCATGCCGGCCTTGCCTTGCCAGCAGCAGCTCCGGCCGCCGATGTCACGCGCTCCTGCGTGTTGAGCAGGAGTGCAGCGATGCGTCCATCGCGAAGCTTCCAGAGTGCGCCGTCCAAAATAAAGTGATGCAGGTTTACGAGGGCAGTGAAGATCAGAAAGCTTGCCGTGAAATCGTAGTGGAAGACGTAGCTCGTCAGCCATGGACCGGGCACGAACAACGCCACGCCGCCCACAATCTGAATCGCGAAGTAAGCGAATGGACGCCAGCTTCGACGCTCTGCAATCGCCTCACGCCGCGCATAGTAACTTGTGATCCACAAATATTGTGCCGAATGCATCAGCGGCAGGACACCCGTGCTGTAGCGGCTCTGCGGAAGGCTGATGCCTTTCAGCATGGCCAGAATTCCAGGAACAAAGAACCAGAGCACCTGCGTGGAAAACAGCACCAGAGGCGGCATCATCGCCTTCCAGCCAATCTGGCGAATCAGGCCGCGAAGTCCATAGCCTGCAAAACCAACAAAGGCGAGCGCTAGCACTCCGCGCACAATCAGGGCCGCTTTTTCTGGAATTCCAATGGAAAGAAAAAGCCGGTCGGATGGGCCAGCATGCAGATTCAAGAACAGAATTACATACGACAAAATGAAAGCTGAATAGATCGCTTGCCGCACATTTTCTTCAATCTGAGCCCCGGCACGTCGCGCAAACATCATGAACAGCCCGTAGTTTTGTCCCGAGTAGTGCCACGGGCTGATCGTCAGGTACAGAGTGAAGATCCACGGCAGGAGCGAGAACCGAAGATGCGAAAGCAGCACTGTAAGTAAGACGAGCCCGGTGATGTGAATCGTGAAAATACGATATTTATTGAAGTCGGACTCGTTGTGATACGCGCGGTACAGCGTCGACATGTAATGCGGGTAGTTCAGAAAAAGCGCCAGACCATAAAATGCGATGGCCCAGGTCGGCGAATTGGAAAGGGAAGAGTATCCCAGCAGAATCAGCGGAAGGGACCACGCCCCACATCCCACAATTATGTCAAGCGCCGGATTGTGAATCCAGCGGACAGTCGATTGCTCAGAAATGGCCTGGTTCGTCATTCTGTTTAGTGAAAGGGGGGTGAACAGAATTATAGGGTTGAACCAACTCGGAGATCGAAACCGGGAGTACAGGGCTGGAAGTAACTCCCCGCTGCACCCAAGACAACCTCACAAGAAAATGTCATCCTGAGCGAAGCGAAGGACCTGCTGTCTTGAGCAGTGTACCGACAGCAGGACCTTCGTTCAGGATGACGATGCCAAACGGTAGAAATTGCGAAAGAGCTAGCTAAACGTTAATCACGCCCACCAGTTCTTTCACCGCCGCAGCGCTCTTGTCGAGCGCGGTCTTTTCCTCGGTCGTCAGCTTGATCTCGATGATCTGCTCGATCCCCTTCGATCCCAGTTTTACAGGTACGCCGACGTACAGTCCACGGATGCCGTATTCGCCATTCAAGTACGCAGCACAGGGCAGGATCTTCTTCTTGTCTTTCAGGATGGCCTCTACCATCTCGGTCGCCGCCGCGGACGGTGCGTAGTAGGCCGATCCCGTCTTCAGATGTTTCACAATCTCGGCGCCGCCGTCGCGAGTGCGCTGCACCAGTTTTTCGACGGTCGCAGCATCCATCAGTTCGGTAATCGGAATTCCTGCAACCGTTGAGTAGCGAGGCAGTGGAACCATGGTGTCGCCGTGGCCGCCGAGTACGAAGGCAGTCACGTTCTCCACGCTGACCTTCAATTCCATGGCAATGAATGCACGGAAGCGTGCCGAATCCAAGACGCCTGCCATCCCAATCACGCGCTCGCGAGGAAATCCGCTCATCTTGTACGCGGCCTGCGCCATCGCGTCCAGAGGGTTTGAGACCACGATCAAAATGCAATTCGGAGAATGATGAACGACCTTGCTCACTACATCCTGCATGATGCCGTGATTGGTTTTGAGAAGATCATCGCGGCTCATCCCGGGCTTGCGCGGAATACCGGCCGTGATCACGACGATGTCGGAATTCGCTGTATCCGCATAATCGTTCGTACCGAGAACGAAAGAATCGCGTTTCTCGATGGGCATTGCTTCGAGCAGGTCAAGGCCTTTGCCCTGCGGTACACCTTCGACAATATCGATCAGCACGACATCAGCAAGTTCCTTCGAAGCGATCCAGTGAGCGGCTGTTGCGCCCACATTTCCTGAACCGACAACAGTTACTTTTTTTCGCATGAATAATTCCTTTCAATGAATCCGTAAAAATCCCAAAGAGGGAGCACAGCGCACTACCTGACTGTGGTCGCCACCGCCGCGCCCATGTTCTCGATCATGGCGCTGGCAAATTCACTTGTCTTGACCTTGCTTGCGCCTTCCATCAGGCGCTCGAAGTCGTAGGTGACTTTCTTTTGTTCGATGGTGCGTTCCAAACTCTGCTCAATCAAGTCTGCCGCTTCGTTCCAACCCAGAAACCGGAACATCATCATGCCCGATAGCATCACGGACCCAGGGTTGATCACATCCTTGTCCGCATACTTCGGGGCCGTGCCATGCGTCGCTTCGAAGATTGCGTAGCCATCGCCGATATTGGCTCCCGGCGCGATCCCGAGCCCTCCAACCTGCGCCGCGCATGCGTCTGAAATGTAATCGCCATTCAGGTTCGGAGTGGCAAGGACACTGTATTCATCCGCACGCGTAACCACTTGCTGAAAGATCGAATCCGCAATGCGGTCGTTGATCATCAGTTTCTTCTTCCAAGCGCCGTGGCCATGGGTCGCATAGATCGAATCCAGGCAGTCCTTCACTTCCTTGTAAAGCGCCGTACGAAAATCCTCAGTGGCAAATTCCAGACCGGGCTCGATTAGGCTCGCGTTCTGCTCCACCGTGAGATTCGGATTCCTGTCTTTGTTGTCGACAATCCAGCTTTCACGTTCGGTCACGATTTGAGCGCGAAATTCTTCCGCCGCAACTTCGTAGCCCCACTTGCGGAAAGCGCCCTCCGTGAATTTCTGAATGTTGCCTTTGTGCACGAGCGTGACTGTCTTCCGCTTGAATTCAAGAGCATGTTGGATCGCCATCCGCACCAATCGCTTGGTGCCGGTGACGGACATGGGCTTGATGCCGACCCCGGAATCGAGGCGCACCTGCTTCTTGCCGCCTTTCAACATGTCCTTGTTCAGGAACTCGATGAGTCGGGCGCAATCGGCCGTGCCTTGTTCCCATTCGATGCCCGCGTAGACGTCTTCCGTGTTTTCGCGAAAAATTACGACATCCATGCGCTCAGGATGTTTCACAGGGGAGGGCACTCCACTGTAGTACTTCACCGGGCGTACGCAGGAGTACAGGTCAAGGATCTGGCGCAACGCCACGTTGAGCGAACGGATGCCGCCGCCCACGGGCGTGGTGAGCGGTCCTTTGATGGCGACCCGAAATTCGCGGATCGCAGAAACCGTGTCATCGGGCAGCCAATTTTGGAAGCGTGCCTTGGCTTTTTCACCCGCAAAAACTTCGTACCAGGCCACGGATCGCTTGCCGCCATAGGCCTTTTCGACCGCAGCGTCGAACACACGCACGGATGCTTTCCAGATGTCGCGTCCCGTTCCATCGCCCTCGATGAACGGCACGATGGGATGGTCTGGCACGCGATACTTGCCATTGCTGTACTCGATCGGTTGCCCGTTCGCCGGGACCGGAACGCCATTAAACGATGCCATGAATGAAAGCCTCCGAGAGCCTAGACCTAAACCCGCTCAATTGTCAGTGACGTCACAACCACGTCTTTGTTCGGACGATCCTGCCGGTTGCGCGCTACCTTGGAAATCTTTTCCACGATGTCCTGGCCTTCGACTACTTCGCCGAAGATGGTGTGCTTGCCACTGAGCCAGTCCGTGTTGGCAACCGTGATGAAGAACTGCGACCCGTTCGTGTTCGGACCGGCATTGGCCATCGCCAATTTGCCCGCCTTGTCGAAACGATGCGGCGAACCCTTGGTCTCATCTTCAAACTGGTAGCCGGGGCCGCCCATGCCAGTGCCTTGCGGATCTCCACCCTGAATCATGAAATCGGGGATCACGCGGTGAAAGATGCTTCCGTTGTAAAGCGGATCCTTGCTCTTCTTGCGCGTGCTCGGGTGGGTCCACTCGCGTGTGCCTTCGGCGAGTTCGACAAAGTTGGCGATCGTCTTGGGAGCGTCCTTTTCAAACAAGCGGCAAACGATGTTGCCTTCAGTCGTATTGAAAACGGCGTAAGTGCCGGGAGTACGTGCCATGAATGTCCTCTTCTCTTTGGATGATGTTCTATTTCTGGTCGGGCGCTGCCTTTTTAACCGCCGCTGACGGCTTTGCAGCCGGTGTGGTGTGCGGAGTTGCCAGTCTGGGTGCAGCCGGCTTCGCGGGTGCGGCGCCTTTTGGGATTTCGATATGCGTGATCTTCACCGGACGGAGCGGTTTTTCACCGTCGGTCGCCATGCGCGCAATCTTCTTAACGAGTTCGACCGCTGCCAGGTCGCACTGTCCGAAAATCGTGTATCCGCCATTCAGACTCGGATACGGAACCTCAGTGATGAAGAACTGCGAGCCATTGGTGCCCGGTCCGGCGTCTGCGTAGGCAAGGCGTCCCGGGCGATCGAACTTCAACTCAGGCGAAGTCTCATTCTTGAACTTATAGCCAGGATCGCCCATCCCGTTGCCCGCAGGGTCACCACCTTGAATCATGAATTCGGGAATGACCCGGTGAAAGATCGTGCCGTCATAAAGGGGCACGCCATGTTTCTTCGCGTGCGAGACGGGGCTCGTCCAATCTTTCGTGCCGTTAGACAGGCCGATGAAATTGGCGACTCCGATCGGCGCCTGCTTCTCGAAGAGTTCGCACTTCATATCGCCGGCAGTCGTATGGATCACGGCGGTCGGTGCAGCGCTGGTGGCTGCGACTGGCGTGCGGACGGGAGGCTTCGCGGGAGTTGCTGCCTGGCCGAAGCCGGACAGGGAAGCGCTGGCTATCAAGACAAGAATGCTGACAATCGTTCGCATAGGTATTCCTTGATGGTAGGTTGGCAACTGACAATTGTACCAAGATAGAGCGCAGGAATTGCGCCTAGGGGCCTGTTCGCTGCCAGTGTGTCTTCGTGAACCTTCGTGAATCCTTAGTGACCTTAGTGGTAAGGGGTTTGAGTTGAACGCCTACCGTCTTGCGTCGGCTCGCATTTCCCGGCTGATGCGTTCTGTCTCGCGAAACACGCGCATCAAATTCCCACCCAGGATTTTCCGGATATCGTCCGCGCTGTATCCCCGATCCAGCAGTGCCTGCGTGATCTTCGGCAGGTCGGCCGCGGAGTCGATTCCTTGCGGAGTCGCTCCACTCACCCCATCGTAGTCCGACCCAAGTCCTACATGGTCGACGCCCGCAACCTTGGCGATGTGATCAATGTGGTCGATCAACGACTTCAATGGTGGACGAGGAATTTTCGCTCCCCACTCGCGATCGATGCGGTCGATGTCGACATAGGTAACAGTTTTCCCAGCGGCTTTCATTTGCTCTTCGAAGGCTTTCACGGCGGCATCGCGCTCGTTCTTCTGCGCGTCCGCGGCCTTGCGATAGTCCTCGTCAATGAATGCGTTGTAGAAATTTGCCTGCACCACTCCGCCGTTTTTGGCGACTGCGCGCAGCATGTCGTCGGTCATGTTTCGCGGATGGTTGGTAAGAGCGCGTGCCGAGGAGTGGGACGCAATCACCGGCGCTTTCGTCAGGGCGATCGTGTCGTAAAAAGTCTTGTCCGAAACATGCGAAATATCTACCAGCATGCCGAGACGATTCATCTCCAGCACAATCTGTTTCCCGCCATCCGTCAGGCCGTTGTGGTGCTCGATCTTCGGATTGTTGATGTCCCCGGAAGAATCCGCCCATTCGTTCGTATTCGACCAGCTCAGCGTCATATAACGAATGCCCAGCCGGTAGAAATCGCGCAGCACATGAATGTCGTTCTCAATCGAGTGCCCGCCTTCAATCCCCATCAGGGCCGCGAGTTTCTTCTGTTTGTGCGCGCGTTCAATATCGTCCGTGCTGAACGCCATCATCATGCGGTCGGGATGCCGCGCCGCCTGCTCGTAGACGGAATCGATCAGATCCAGCGTGTGCCGGGCGAAGTGGCCTTGGTTGGTTTCCGGTTCGGCCCAGATCGAAAAGAATTCTGCTCCAAGGTTGCCGGCCTTGGCTTTGTCGAGGCTGATGTGTCCGTAATCCTTCGGGTCGGTCGATGCGATATCGAAGCCTTCGTCGAGAAAACGCTGCGGCGTGTCCGCGTGCGTATCGACAATCAGAGCGGACTCGTGAATCTGCCGGGCCTTGGCGCTGATTTCATTCGTTCCAGTTTGAGCGAGAGCGCAACCGAGCAATGCCACCAATAGTAGGGGAAGCCACATTTTTCGCTGGTTCATAAGTGAAGAGGATTCTATACGAGAAGCATGCTTTCAATCAGGCGAAGGTGGCAAGAGCTTGCTGGAGGTTTTGCTCGAGCGGCCGATCGGTGTCGAGGACTGTCTTGCGAAATTCAATCGGCTCGAAATTTGCTTTCACATCCAGATACAAAGAGAAATCGCGATTGCGAGCGACGTGGGAAGAATCTTGCGCGAGGCGCCGTCGAACCGAATCTTCCGAGCAAGTACATTCCAGGATGATCCACGGCTGGGCGATCTCTGCGGCCGAGGCGAGCACCCTCTCGATCTGGTAGCGCCGCGAGAAAGTACGGCCATCGAGGAACACCTTGCGTTGCGGATCTTTCTTCAACAGGAATCGAGCGGCTTGGAGCATGACTTCCATACAAAAGTCATCTTGGGTGGTCGAATACTCGATGTCCGCCGGAGCAAACAGGGCAGCACGAATTTCGTCTTTGCCGAGCACGCTGCCCCCGGCGGATTGGGCTAACGCTCGCGCCAACGTCGTCTTTCCCGTTCCGGGGAGTCCGGCCATGAGGATGATCATAAATATGACATATATGACAAATCACCAGACGTAGAGACGCGGCTTGCCGCGTCTCCCCCAACGCGAGAGACGGGGCAAGCCCGCGTCTCTACTCTAGTTTGTTTTGACTTGGAGGTGGTGGAGCGAAAGCGCTACTTCGATCCAGTGACGGCAACTTCAGTGTCGTCAGTCGGGATGTGCTGGAAGATCGTCTGGCTCTGGCGCCAGTCGGCGTAACGATCCGACACCATCACGTGGAAGCACCAGTGGCGGCGTTCTTCTTCAGGTTCAACCAATCCGAGTTCGCGAAGATAGAACAAATAGCGTTCCACGAACCGCACTTGCTCTTTCGTCATGCCGCGCCGTTGCAGGTCGACCGTGATTCCGGCCAGATGCGAGGACGCAGTTTCGCCTTCCGCCGGAGCGGCATTGCGATTATGACGGCGCAATTTCTTCTGAACCTTAACGGTGCGGACTGCCGAGTTCACCTGGATCTGTGCATGAAACTGTTTGTAATAAGCCTGACTGAGATCTTCCACGAAATCGCGCGTCCACGGACGGCAATAGCGGCGGGCCGGATCGAGACTGCGTTCGATCTTCACGGTAGCGCTTTCGCGAATCGGAACCAGCGCATTCGAAGCCTTCAGTGCTTCCAGTTCGTCGTCGTCCTGGATGCGAGGCAACTCGATGCGATCAATTTCCTCATTCTGGCGCAGCAGGGAATCGTGCGAAGGCCGGAACATCGGGTTCCAGCGGAGCTTCCTATGATGGCTTGATTTGTGACGCGATTTCCCGGACGAGGCTCGATTCGGTTGCGTGCTGTGCAGGGCAAATGCCGCTCCCTGCGCCAGAAGTAGCGCAACCATCAATGCGATCAGCGAATTGAATCGTGTCCGATTCGTCATCATTCGGGGAAGCTGCTCACCCCTGAAAATGCCCAAAGGTGCAGCAGGAGTGGTTATTCTAACCCACCAGTCAAGTCAAGGGGGATGGAATCGCCCTAAACGGCGTTACGGAAGAGACTTACCAGTAACGGGTTACCGTCCTGAGATGCCCCCAACCCCGGTCAAAGGAATCAACATTTTGAGCGAAACCTGGGGTCGGTTACTTCCTGAACAGGTCGCCGAGCGCCTGTTTCATGACCTGTCCGCTCACTTCGGATATCGATTTCGTCAGCGGAATATCCTTGGGACAGATCTCGACACAGTTCTGGGCAAACCCGCATTCATGGATGCCGCCGTCACCCATCAGGGCAGATAGACGTTCGCGGGCCAAAGCCTGTCCGGTTGGATGCGTATTGAACAGGCGTACCTGGGAGATCGTTGCCGCGCCCACAAAACCGGTGGACTCGTTGAACTGCGGGCAGGCTTCCATGCAACTGCAGCACGAAATACAGCGTGAAAGCGGATACGCGACTTCCTGGTCGGAGGGAGTCAAACGCGGGCCGGGGCCCAGATCGTACGTGCCATCGACCGGTACCCATGCCTTAACTTTCTTCAGGTTCTCGAACAGCACACTCCGATCGACGGAAAGATCGCGCACCAGCGGGAATTTCGACAACGGCTCCAGCTTGATCGGCTGATCTAACTTGTCGAGGAGAGCCGAGCAAGCCATGCGCGCTTTGCCATTGATCAACATGGCGCATGATCCGCAGATTTCTTCCAGGCAATTCGAGTCGTAGGTGATCGGCGTCGTCTTCTTGCCGTCACGCGTTACGGGATTGGCTGCAATCTCCATGAGTGCCGACGTGACGTTCATGCCGGGATGATTGGGGACATCGAACTCTTCCCAGACGGACTTGCCGTCGGGAGTGAGCTGGCGCTTGATTTTGATAACGACTGTATTGTTGCTAGCCATTCTCTCTTAGCCTTTAGCGTCTCGCGCTCGTACCAATCTCTTACTTCGCCACGTCGTACTTTCGTGGCCGCGGCGGAATCAGCGACGCGTCCACTGGTTCGAACTCAAACTTTGGCTCATCCGCATCCGGCGCGAAGGTTGCTTTGGTTGTCTTCATCCAATTCTTGTCATCGCGATCCGGGAAATCAGGCTTGTAGTGCGAACCGCGCGACTCATCGCGCATTCCGGCGCCCTGCGCAATGACCCGCGACAGCTGCAGCATGTTGTAGAGCTGCCGAGCGAACGCCACGGTCGTGTTGGCCCACTGCGAACGGTCGCTCAGGTTGATGTGCTGGAAGCGTTCCAGCATCTCGACCAGCTTGGCATCCGTTTCCTGCAGGGGCTTGTTGTAACGAAGCACCGTGCAGTTCTTGGTCATCAGTTCGCCCAGTTCGCGCCAAAGCAGAAATGGATTCTCCTTGCCGTCCGCGCTCATCAGTCCGGCATTGATGTCTTGCTGGCGTTTTCGTTCCGCGTCGAAGTGCCCATTGCTCGGTGCCGCAGGCAGACTCTTGGCGTACTGCACCGCATTCGGACCGGCAACGAATCCGCCGTAGATGCACGACACGAGAGAATTCGCGCCCAGCCGATTGGCTCCGTGATATTGATATTCGGCTTCACCGGCTGCGAAAATCCCCGGGACATTCGTCCCCTGTTTGTAATCAACCCAGAGTCCGCCCATGGTGTAATGCATGCCGGGGAAAATCTTCATCGGCACGTCGCGCGGATCGTCACCCACAAATTTCTCGTAGATTTCGAGGATGCCTTCGAGCTTCCGGTCAAGCACCTTGCGGTCGATGTGGGTCAGGTCGAGATAGACCATCGGCTTGCCGTCGATTCCGAGATTGTGTTCATACACAACCTTGAAGATCGCACGCGTCGCCACATCACGCGGCACGAGGTTTCCATACTTTGGATACCACTCTTCCAGGAAATACCAGCGCTCACTTTGGGGAATACTCTTCGGATCGCGCTTGTCGCCCTGCGTCTTCGGAACCCAGACTCGTCCGCCTTCACCGCGTGCCGACTCCGACATCAGGCGCAGCTTGTCTTCTCCAGGAATGGAAGTGGGGTGAACCTGGATAAATTCGCCGTTCGCGTAGTAGCAGCCTTGCTGGTAGAGCGCGGATTGCGCCGATCCCGTGCACACCACGGAGTTCGTCGACTTGCCGAAGATGGCGCCAATGCCGCCGGTTGCAACAATGATTGCGTCCGCCGGGAAAGTGCGGATCTCCATGGTGCGAAGATCCATCGCGCAGATTCCGCGGCAGGTGCGCGTCCCGTCGAGCACGGCAGAGAGAAATTCCCAGTGCTCGTATTTCTTTACTTTGCCCTCGGATTCGTAGCGCCGAACCTGTTCATCAAGCGCGTAGAGAAGTTGCTGGCCGGTAGTTGCTCCGGCAAATGCAGTGCGGTTGTAGAGCGTGCCGCCAAAACGGCGAAAGTCGAGCAGCCCTTCGGGCGTGCGGTTGAAGGTAACGCCCATCCGGTCGAGCAGATCGATAATGCCGGGCGCTGCCTCGCACATTGCCTTTACAGGAGGCTGGTTGGCGAGGAAGTCTCCACCGTAGATGGTGTCGTCAAAATGCTGCCAGGTGGAATCGCCTTCGCCCTTCAGATTCTTGGCAGCGTTGATGCCGCCTTGCGCACATACGGAGTGCGATCGCTTTACGGGGACGATGGAAAACAAATCCACTTCGCCGCCCATTTCAGCAATCTTAATGACGGCCGCCAGGCCTGCCAGGCCACCGCCTACCACGATGATTTTCGGAGCTGCCATGCTGGTTAGAATCCGATCTCTGAAAGTACGACTCCGAGCCAGGCTCGGACCTGCTTGCTCAGCAATTTTGACGACAAAACTATCGCATCACAATATTTTCCGTGTCTGCACCGGAATTCAAGGGTTGCAACGGTGTCCTGAAGAACCCGTTCATGCTGAGCCCGCCCAGGAGAATCAGGCCCAGCGCCAGCACGACACAGACATAGCCCAGGCGGCGGCGCGCAATTTCTCCCGTGGTGATTCCCCATTTCGCCGCGAACAGCCACACGCCGTAGCTGAAATGCCATGATGCGGCAATGATGCCGGCGCAATAGAAAGCGATCATCCACGGATTCTGGAACTCGTGTTGCACTTTCGCGAATGCCTGGTCGGGATGAACTCCGAGTACCGTGCCGGTGAAGCGCAAGTGATAGGTGTGTTGCGCGATGTATGCGAAGGCGACGATTCCAGTCCAACGTTGCGCCGTGTACAGCCAGTTGCCGGTCCACGGATATTCAATGTTATTGGACTCTCCGCGATACCAGATAAATATGCCGTAGAGCGCGTGGTAGAGAATCGGAATCCAGATGCCGACCAACTCCAGCACGAACACGAACGGGAGGCTGTTCAGGAACTCGACTTGCTTGGCATAGGCGACCGGACCCTTGAACGCCTCCGCATTCGAAACGAAGTGTTCGAGTAGAAAGAGGCCGATGGGGACGATTCCGGTGAGGGAGTGCAGACGGCGCCAGAAGAACGACGTGCCCACTCCAGCGCGCAAGGGAGCAACTCCCGGTTTAATCTTCGCAGGCACAGATTGCGTGGACGATGCCAACGTTACGGTTCCTTATCTGATCCGAAGTCAAGAACCAACCTTTCATTATGTTGGTTGATGGAGGCCCGCGTCAAGAAAGCAGTTTGGTTGGTCGTGGTGCAACTTGAAGAGAGGCGGTTCGTATCAGGGCATTGCTTCAGCAATGCCGCAGTGCCGCGAAACGGAAGCGGCTTCAGCCGCTGGGATTCATGCCACATTGGCCGCGGCTAAAGCCGCCGGCTGCTTGGCTCTTTGGCATGTCCTGAAGGCATGCCCTGATACGAATCGTTCATTCGGCTTGACCCTTGTCAACCCACGCCAAGAACTCACGAAACGCTTTTCCCCGATGGCTGTAGCGAGATTTTTCCACTGCGGTAAGTTCGGCAAATGTCTTTCCAATGTGCGGAAAATAGAAGAGGGGATCGTATCCAAAGCCATTTTCGCCGCGGGGTTCGTTCAGAATCACTCCCGCTGACTCTCCGCGAAAGGTGGCGATCGTCTTGCCGTCGCGCGCCGCTGCCAACACGCAGACGAATCGTGCGCCGCGTTGTTCGTCAGCAACGTTCCCGAGTTCACGAAGCACGCGGGCGTTGTTGGCATGGTCTTCGGTGTTGGCGCCCACGAGATGTGGTTGCTCGGCTGCGTAGCGTGCCGAGTGAACTCCCGGCGCACCTCCGAGAGCATCCACCTCCAAGCCGGAATCATCGGCGAGCACCAGTTGCCCGGGGGCCGCCAGACTGTACTCTGTCGCTTTCTTGCAAGCGTTCGCCTCGAAGGTTTGACCATCTTCCACGACCTGGGGCAGGGAAGAAAAGCCAGGAATACCCACGATCCTGACGCCATGCGTCTCCGCCGCGCCCGCGAAGTCGCGCAGTTTACCCGGATTCGAAGTGGCTACCAGAACTTGCATCATTTATGCGTTCGCGGTTTTACCTGGTGACATCTGTGGTGCAAGCTTTTGATTCCAGACGATCACGCCGATTGCTCCCGATGATCCACGTACCGAGCAGAATCCCGAAGGTCAACAGAGAAATAGTCCCTCCGAGAGTCCGATCGAGCGTCCTCCCGAAATGAATTTGAATTTCATTCCGCCCCGCGGTGACTGGAATCATCATCTCCTGGGTGATCTCACTGCTTTGCGTCTCGACGCGATTCCCATTCAATGTCACTTCCCATGCGGGGTAGTTGAACAGGCGCAAAGTTAGAACCTCGGGTCGCGTGCTCTGGACGAGAAGGTGCGCTTTCTTCGCACTCCATGCCAAAGTACGGTCAGGCACAGCGCGTCCGGCCGCGTCGGTGACGTGCGCCTGATCCTTGTTCAATTCATAGGGATCGGCTCCGGCGGGGACATATTCGTCGGTGCCCTCGTAGCCGACGCCATCGGCAACCGCATCCGACATTTCTTTGATGTCCGCCGCGTTGTCCCACCATGGAGCCTGGATTCGGTATCCCGCCACCAGAACAGTTCCCAGCAACACGGCAGTTGCGAATACGCGAGACGTCCAGCGCCGCGTGGCCATCGTCAACAGCAGCACCATCGCGGCATTCAGACACAGCAGCCATCGCCAGGGAAGTTGCACAAAACGGAGCTTCGGCAGAAGCTGCCAGAGCGGATTCGCAATCGGAATCATCAGCAGGGCAGCCAACGCGCCCCAGCACAAAAGCAAGGGCCATGGACTCCCGGCCGCAGTGCGCGTTCTTCGCGAACTCCAAATCACGAGAACCAGAAAACCGATTTCAACGGCTGCTACCGTGGACACGAGCAGATTGAAGCGGTCGTGCTCGGGTTCGGGAATGCTGGTAAATAGGAAATTGTCTTGCGGGCGAAGTCCCGGAGCCAGCACCTCGTTGATGTTGACCCATCCTGTCTCGTGAATCGTCGGAATCAGATAGAACGAAGCCAAGCCCGCCCCCAGCAAGATCGCGAGCGAGGTATTCCATATCGGACGCCACGAGCGTCCGAGAATAGCGCTGGCAAGTGCTAGGCCAGCAACCGAATAGTGGATCATGACGGATGCCGGCGCGTTGACTAACCACGCCGCTGCGAGGATCATCCCCAAACGGATCGCGGGTCGCCAACCGGGTTCCGTTATTTTCAGCAGCGCCAGCAGCAACAGCGGCAGCAACACGGCGGCCAGCAATTCCGCAAACGCGCTTCTCCAATACACGATGACGAGGTGATACGGATTTACGGCATAGAGTACCGCTGCAAACAACGCGTCTCTCGCGGGGAGCCACCTCCTGGCCAGCGAATACATCGACACGCCGGACAGCGTGAGAACCAGCCAGCAGTAGGCTCCAGGCACGATTTTCCAAGGCAGCAAAGCCCCTAGTGCAGCGCCCAGTGCCCATGACGCTGGCGGATAAAACAGGAAACGCGCTTCGCCGTATCCCCAATGGGCCAGCGCCGCCCATCGCGGATACACGATGCCTTGCTTCCATTGCCCAAGCACTTCCATCCATGAGTACATGTGGAATTCGAAATCATGGCCCGAGGGCGATCCTCGCCAGAAAAACGGTGTGATTGCCAGGAGGCAGACGGCTGCCAATATCAGCAAGTGCAGCGGCGTAATTTTGGAGGAGGGAAGTGACATTCGGCTGCAGCGTTGCAGTCCGGGCGCATCCTGGCGACGCCACGGACCTACGGCAGCAATTCTAGAGCATTCTCAAAAATTCTCAGAGAATTAACCGGGACGAAATATTGCCGCTGCAGTTTTGCGCTACGCTGCGAACATCGAGGTGGAACAGACCGCCGGGGATTTGGTCGCACCAGAGACGGGGGTGCCGGCTGAGTCCCCGGTTTTTTGTGCGGATGAGACGAGGCAAGCCTCGTCTCTACAGGGAGATTTGTATTATTGGCTTACTTCGGCAGAATTGCGCTGGCGATGCAGGTCTTCCAGAAATTGGCTCTGCGCAAGGGCGGTGCCGGTCCGCAGCAACTCCAGCAGGGGATCTTCATTTTCCGAGCCAGGCGCCGAAGTCGAAGTAAGCTCTTCCACGCTGGCGACTAATGCCCGCGGAGAGATTTCCAGTTCCGGCTTGGCTCCCGGTTGTGATGTCAGAAACTCAATAAATTCACCAACACTCTTGCGCTGTTCTTCGGTTCGCGCTGGAAATTCAATGCCCATGCCGTGCGTGGGGTGCATGACCCGTACCAATCCTTCGGTATGGATCTCCATTCCTTCTGCCTTCAGGCACAGGTCGACGGCCGAGGATTGGGGAAAGGGAGACTCGGTTTCGACGTAACATCCACCCAAACTCATATCCGTCAGCTTGCAATGCGAAACCGGATCCGCTTCCTCCGGAAGAGCTTCGTGCGAGTGCGAAGTCAACCAGTCATGCAACTGGTCGCGCATGCGAACGTCGATATCCAGAAAGCGCAGGCCGGTTTGGCCATTGGCGCTGCTCCAGGCTACTTCGGCGTCGCCTTCTATTTGGAGATTGCCATCCGTTAGCTCAAAAGAAAAGTGTGCCAGGGCGGCAGACGGCATTGGCCTGGCTGCCAGTACGTCGATCCCGCCGCTGCTTACGTCCAGCAGAATGCCTTCGGTGTGTTCGCCCTCTGCCAGACGGAGTGAGATTGGTGCTTGTACGGGGACGCGGAACGCCTGTCGCCGCTCGCGCTTCAACATGGCGGTTGCCGCACGGAGCGTTGCATGGGCCTGTTCATGAATGATGGGTTTGACGAGGATGAAATGCGCACCGGCTCCGAGAATCGCCCGGATTTCGGACGCATCCTGCAAGAGCGCCAAGGTCACTGCGGGCGTCGCCTGCTGTGGTCCAGTACTACGCCGATTCGCTTCCAGCACCTGCGAGGCAGCCTCGCGGTCGTCGAAGTCGACAATGATCTGGTCGAAGTGTTGTTCTTCCAGACGAGCGACTGCGACGTCGGCTGCGCTTGAGCGCTCCACGGCCACGCCGAAGTTCGCCAACACCTGGGTCAGCGTTTCAGCGGCCAAATCGTCCTTCGATACCAGCAGTGCCTGCAATGTCATCGAAGCGGAGCCTCCTGCCCGCTCCCGCGCGATACGTCTACGGCCAGCGCGGAGTTGTACGCGCCGGCTTGGCTGCTGCCGACGAGGATTGTGCGCCGGCCCGGGCGGCCATTGCGTTGGTGTCTTCGTCTACTTCTGCCAGGACCGCGCTGTCGTCTTCTGCTTCGTTTTCAGCCAGAAGGGGCGCGACCTCGCGCAGTTTCTCGGCGGCTTGCTGCAGCATCTCGATCTGCTTGCCTAACTGTGCGTACTGCGTCTGCTTGCGGCGCAAGACCTCATGGATATCCTTCATACGTCCCCCTGCGATGAATGTAGGTTTCATCAAAAGTAACGTCAACGGCTATCGCCCCGCGCGCGGTTACGCCGGTAACGAATCCGGACCGGGAAGGGTTTGTGCTGGCTGACGTCGGCAGTAGGGGAAGCAGTGCCAAAAATCAAAAGCCCCGCCGGAAGGCGGGGCTATGAGTTGAGAGTGTTGGAGGTAATACCCGATCGTGAAATTAGGCGTTAACCGTGAACTTACGGCGCAGCATACCAGCGATTGCCACTAACCCAGTTCCCAACAAGCCAAGTGTTCCCGGCTCAGGTGTTCCGAAAGTGGTGTCGCCCATCCGGATGTGACCAATGCCCTGTGTGATCTGACCCTTTACGGAATAAATCGTCTGGGTCGTCGTTCCGGTCACAAAATGACCGTTCCACAAGGTGCCTGCGATCGTGCCGCTCAGACTGTAGGTGAGGCTCTGTCCGCTCGAAGATACCAGCGTCCAGGAAACCGGACCAACGAATGCGCCGCTGAAGATCGTGCCCTTGTGCGGTGTTTCGGATCCTTTTCCGATCACGACAAAGCTCGAACCTGCGTCCGAGAAGGTGCCGCCGTTCAGAATGCTGCCGCTCAGAAGTGCGCCCGTAGAGAACGACACCGAACCCAAAGTGTGCCCCGGACTGGCCACAATTCCATTAAAGGAATGAAGTTGCGAGCCTACAGAAGTGATTCCCGCGTTGGAAATCGAAATCGAACCGTGGAGGTTGACTAGATCAATCCCATCCGCCCAAGCTGCCATCGGCAGAGCCAATGCCAGCAATGCCAAAACCAACACTCGTCTCATGTTTCCTCCAAAAGTTACAATCTTCCATGAGCCATCCTCACGCTGTGAGAGGTATGGATTACACGGACGCCTAGTTACCACCGTGCATCTCTACTGCCAAAGTCTGCCGTCATCGCTTGTCTTTAAATATCAACTACTTACAAGAGATTCTGGACCCAACCCGCAAGTGCCGACTGAAATTCTCTGCACACTTGCAACATTCGACTTCGGTTTTCCTGGAGTTTAGGCGGTGGGAAAAACTTGTAGAATTTCCTCTTGGAGACCTAGTTCCAGAACCCTGGGACGACTGGGAAGCCCAATCGTTGTGTGGCTAATGCTATCAAGAATCATAGATTTGGCAAGTGGCTCTTTCGTGCCATCTACTCCTCGATAGTGGCGTTCCATTTCTGGCTGCAGTTTCGTATCTTCTCCATGAGCAGTTCTGGGGGAGGGCTGTTCGGGCGTCCCGTGATTCTTTGAATCCGGGGCGCTTCTTATTTGGGGCGTACCCTACCCTTCCACCGTTCGGATTGTTTGTTCTCTATCCAGTGCCCAGAGTCATTTCCTCCGACTTCCCGGATGCAATGCTGCGATACGCAGCGTCCAGAATCATCTGATTCTTCCAGCCCTCGACTCCCGCGACGGGAAATGTTCCTTTTCCTTCGATCGCGTCCGCGAAACTGTCAACCTGCCGCGCATAGGCGAGCTGGTTGGTAACGGTCTCCGCTGCGACGACCTTCTGCTCCCGCCACAACTCGATCACTACCGGACGATCCACCGTAAGCCCATCATCTGCTCGCAGCACACCCTGTCTCCCGACGAATTCCACCGGAGTACGGTAATTTGCGCGAGTGGATACCAAAACCGTTGCGAGCGTGCCTTTCGAAAATTCCAAGGTCAAAATGGCAGCCCCTTCCACATCCCCTGACTGTTCGTCCTTTCGAGCGATTGCCGTAATCCGGACGGGATCGTCCTGCAGGATGTAGCGCAGCGCGTCGATGCAATGCACCCCGACATCAGCGACGGGTCCCCCGGCCGCGACCTTTCGGTCGTAGAGCCACGTCCGATGATGCCCGCTCCCGAGATAGGAAAATTCCACCCGGGCCGTGACAGGGGTACCGATCGCTCCGCTGGCGATCTGTTCTCGCAGTCGTGCGGTGCTCGCTTCAAAGCGAAATACTTGCGCTACTCCCAAGAGAACGTTCGCCGCACGCGCCGCCTCGACCATTTCGCGGCACTCGCCAGTGTTCATCGCCATGGGCTTTTCGCAAAGGACCGGCTTTCCAGCGCACAATGCCGTGAGGGTATCCGCACGATGCAGGACGTCTGGGCTGGTGACCAGCACGGCATCGACATCGGGACAGCGGCACAGTTCTTCCGTGGATGTGAAAGCGTGCGCGATGCCGTAGTGACGAGCAGATTCTTGTGCTTTTGCGGGATCACGACGTGAAAGGGCGACCACCTTGCAGTTCCGGGCAAGGTCGAAGCCCGGCATCAAACGCCGCACGGCGTGTAGTCCGAAGCCAACAATGCCGAAGCGAATCATATTGTTTTGTTCCGCCGAATCTTTGAAGAACTACGAATAGGGATAGAAAACAAAAAACAGCAGCGAAAGTGCAGTCAGCACCCACAGCGCGGGGCGCACTTCCCGAATCCTTCCCGAAAACAGTTTGCAGAATGGATACAACACAAACCCGGCTGTCATGCCGACTCCTACATTGTAGGTAAAGGCCATCAGTGCGATCACGCCGAAGGCTGGCACCAGTTCGGTCAGATCATCGAATGGGACGCGGGTAATCGGCCTCAGCATCAGGAGCCCCACGAAGACCAGCGCGGGTCCGTAGGCTTGCGGAGGAATCGCAGAGATAAACGGTGCGAAGAACAGCGTCCCCAGGAAACAGAGTGCGGTTGTGACCGCCGTCAGACCGGTGCGTCCGCCTGCTTCGACCCCGGTGGCTGATTCAATGAATGCTCCCGACGTGGTCGTCCCGATCACCGCCGCGAATGTGGTGGCGAGAGCGTCCGCCATCATAGGCCTCTCAATATTGGGCAAATTGCCTTCGCTGTCGAGGAAGCCCGCGCGTGCGGAAACGCCGATGAGTGTGCCCATGGTATCCACGAACGCGATCACGAAGATGGTGAGGACCACCGGAAAAAATCCCCACGTGAAAATGCTGTGCAGATCAAACTGGAGAAAGACCGGGGCCAGGCTCGGCGGTCGGCTCATCCAACCAGTTGGCGCCGGCGCAACGCCTGTCAGAAACGACAGCACCGCGGTCGCGAGCACACCCGTAAGAATGGCAGCAGGGAAGCGCCGTATGGAAAGCACTGAAATCAGGAGAAATCCAGAGATCGCGACCAGCACGCTCGCCGACGTGAGGTGGCCGGGGCGAACGGGCGCTCCCGGAAATCCGATGGTGACAATGCCGGTCTGGTTCAGGCCAATGAACGTGAGAAACAGTCCGATGCCGACCGCATAGCTGTAGCGGAGAGTGAGTGGAATGGCGTCGACCATCCACTTTCGCAGCCGGAAAATTGTCAGCAGAACAAAAACAATTCCTGCGAGCAATACCGCGCCCAGTGCGGCTTGCCAGGTATAGCCGAGAACGTGAACGACCGTGAAGGCGATGAAAGCGTTCTCGCCCATGTACGGTGCAATCGCGAACGGGCGGTTCGCATACAGCCCCATCAGGAGCGTGCCGAATATCGCCGTCAGGATGGTCGCGGTGACGGACGCTTCGAGAGGCATGCCCGCCGTCTTGAGGATCGCAGGATTGACGGCCACGATGTAGGCCATCGTGAAGAACTTCGTCAGGCCAGCGACCACTTCCCGTCGAACAGTTGTTTGTTGCTGGGAGAGGCCAAAGAAACGATCAAGCCAATTGTGCAAGTTGCCCTCGGGTGGAAACTCAGCATTGTACATTCACGGAAGGAAAAGATTTTCCTGTGTCCTCCGTGCTCCCTGTGGTCAAGATTTTTGCAGCTCACTGAGAGAACACTACCCACTGAGATACAGAGGCGACAGGGAAAAGAAAATCAGCTGCGGAGTTTGGCCAGAACTTGCGGATCGATATTTCCGCCGCTAATCACCGCGACGTTCCATGTGGTTTTGGGCAATTCGTCCGCATGAAAGAGGAATCCGGCAACTGCTGTGGCGCCGCTCGGTTCTGCGACCGTATCGGAGTGACCGCTGAGCGCGCGCATCGCCTGATCGATCTCGCTTTCCTTGACGGTGATGATGTCATCCACGTAAGTACGAATATGTTCGAAGTTGATCGCGCCGATACTCTGTGTTCGAAGTCCATCCGCCGCTGTCTGCGTGACCTGCTCGGCGGAGAATTCGACCACATGCCCGGCGCGTAGGCTCGCCTGGGCATCGGCCGCCAATTCCGGTTCCACGCCGATGATTTTCACCGGAGGCTTGCTCAACTTGAGGGCAACGGCGAGCCCGCTGATCAGTCCGCCCCCACCCACTGGAGCCAATACCGTCTCAACTTGGGGCAATTGCTCGAGAATCTCGAGACCCGTCGTACCCTGGCCCGCAATAATGTGCTCGTCGTTGTAGGGAGGCACGATCGCGTAGCCGTGCCTGGCTGCGAGCTCTTCGGCCCGAAGACGCCGCTCTTCGCTGCTTGGACCGACCTTTACGACCTCTGCTCCCAGAGCCGCAGTCGACTCCAGCTTGTTTCCAGGAGCATTGGCCGGCATCACGATGACCGCCTTGACGCCCATAGCGCGCGCCGCAAAAGCCACGCCCTGCGCATGATTGCCGCTGGAATAGGACACCACTCCCCGGCGCCGATCTTCGTCGCTCAGGGACGCAATCTTGTTGTAGGCGCCGCGCAATTTGAATGCGCCGATGGGTTGGAGGTTTTCGAGTTTCAAATAGAGCTTGCGCGGATCGCTGGCCTTGGTCCATTCCAGCAGGGGAGTGCGGACGGCGACCCCTTGAAGAAGAGCTTTAGCCTTTTGTATATCTGCCAGGGTAACCATCGAGATCTGTTGTCCTGTTTGGGTGGCGCGGACCCCACAGCCCGCGCACTTAAATTTCCAATATCACCGGCATAATCAACGGCCGCCGCTGCGTCTGTTTCGAGATATATCGTTTCAGATCGGCGCGAATTTTCTCTTTGATGACGCCGTAGTCCGCCTTCTCTTCGTCGCTGGATTGCTCGAGCGTTTCCATGACGATCTCTCGAGCGCGAACGAGCAAGCCGTCGTCTCCAGGGTTGAATCCTCGCGTCACAATCTCAGGAGTGGCCTCGACTCGTCCCGTGTGTTTGTTGATCGCGATGATGGGTAGAACAAATCCGTCTTCGCTGAGATGCCGCCGGTCTTTGATGACCAGGTCTTCGACCACATCCGTGCGCGATCCGGAGTCGATACAGACTCGGCCAATATTGACTCGGCCTGCCTTGCGGGCTCCAAGTTCGTCAAACTCGAGAACGTCTCCACTTTCGATCAACATGACGTTGCCGACAGCGCCGCGCATCGAGCCAGCCAGTTCCGCATGCAGTTTGAGTTGGCGGTACTCGCCATGGACCGGGATGAAGTATTTCGGCCGCACGAGGTTGATGATGAGTTTCAGTTCTTCCTGGCTGGCATGTCCGCTGACGTGAATCGGAGGATACGAGCCGTCGTCGTAGATCACGTGTGCTTCGCGGCGAAACAGGTGATCGACCATGCGGTAGATCGCTTTTTCGTTGCCGGGAATAATCCGCGACGAGAGGACTACGGTATCGCCTTTTTCAATCTTGGCGTGCTTGTGATTGTCCACGGCCGCTCGGGAGAGCGCGGACATCGGTTCGCCCTGCGTGCCGCTGATCATCACGCACACTTTTTCCGGCGGATAATTCTTCATCTCGCCGGGCTGAATCAGCAGTCCTTCCGGAATATTGATGTAGCCCAGATCTTCCGCAATCTCGGACGAGTTGACCATCGAGCGGCCGATGAAACAGACTTTGCGGCCATGCTCGCGGGAGACGTCGACGGCAAGTTTGATGCGATGAATGGAAGACGAAAAACAGGAGATAAACAAGCGGCGCTGCGTGTGCGAGAATACTTCGTCAAACTTGCGCCGCACACTCCGTTCGCTCGGCGTGTAGCCTTTACGCTCGACGTTGGTTGAGTCCTGCAGCAGCGCCAGCACACCTTCTTTGCCGTATTCGGCGAACGCGTGCAGGTCGAAGAGTTTGTTGTCGGTGGGAGTCGGGTCGACTTTAAAATCACCCGTATGCAGCACTACGCCTAGAGGTGTGTGAATGGCGAGAGCGACGCAATCCACCAGGCTATGCGTCACCTGGATCGCATGCACGGTAAAGGGTCCAACCTTGAACCGCTCTCCGGGACGTACCTCGCGAAGATCGGCATCATCGAGCAACTGATGTTCGTCGAGTTTGTCTTCGACGTAAGCCAGTGTGAATTCGGTGCCCCACACGGGAACGTTCAGTTCGCTGAGAATCCACGGCAATGCGCCGATGTGGTCTTCGTGTCCGTGGGTGAGAACGATTCCGCGCACGAGCTTGCGGTTCTCAATCAGGTAAGAAATATCAGGGACAACAATGTCGACGCCGAGAAGTTCTGCTTCGGGGAACATCAGTCCGGCGTCTATGACAATGATGTCATCTCCCCAGCGGACGGCCATGCAGTTCATGCCGAATTCGCCAAGGCCGCCGAGCGGAACTATATGCAGTTTTCCAGAGGGCATTGAAGAGATGATGCTAGCACAATGTGTCACCCGGCCCGCGTCGTCGAGCGATGCACGTCATGCCACTCGCTTCAAGACGCAAATCGATACGCACAACTCCGGCGGAGGATTCGAACTGATAGACTGCGATCCAGATGCCCGAGGCCGAAAAAAGGTCATGGCTGCGGCGGCGTGCGGAAGGTGCAATCCGCGACGGGCTAACTCGCACCTATCAGACGATTCGCGTCGATCCCGAACACTTTCTGACGCAACTTCGCGTCGCGCACGGACTGCCTATCTCTAGCTTTCGCGGCGTGTACTCGGTTGACCTGGAACAACTGGACACAGTTGCCGAATCCATCATTCGCGGCGGAATGAAACTGGCGGCCGTTGAGGGATCCGGATTCGGACTGGGCGGCGTTTTGACAATCGTGCCCGACCTCGGTGTTCTGTCAGCCATCACCATGCGTACGATCCAGAAGCTCAGCCTCGTGTATGGATTCGAAATGAACACCGACGACGAGATTGCCGAACTCTGGATCGCTGCCGCAACCGCTGCCGGAGTGGATATCAGCCGCGAGTTGGTAGAAAAGAGCGTCGTCAGCCGTTTTGTGCCCCGGGTGATCCAGAGGATTGCCGTCCGAGCCAGCGCTGAGGTTGTTGAGAAGTGGGCGGGACGCCTGATTCCAATCGCCAGTTCCGCGATTGGAGGTGTGCTCAACTACTACTTCGTGCGGGCCTGGGGAACGCGAGCCCTGAGACATTTCCGGGAGAAGCACCTCGTCCTACGCAAACAGCTTCCGGAACTCACCGATGGTGCGCACACTCCTATTTCGCGAAACGCCGAACACTGAAGGAAATCGGCAACCCGATGACGAAGCTGTGCACCAGCAAACCCTGAATCAAGTCATACAGTTCGTAAGGCCCCTTGGCATGAAGCGCGGATAGCGGCAGAACGACAAGGCTCATAACGAGTTCGACTCCGGCGCCATATACCAAGCCGCAGACGAGTGGGTGTTCCTTCAAGAATTCCAATCGGCGGCTCATCGTGTAGTAAAAAGCCGCGAACGTGAGAGCGATGAAGAAGTGCAGCACGATGCCGAGAACATAAGTGCCCGCGCCGCCGTGGACAGCTTCCCGCCCTAACACGCCCCCGGCAATCGTTAGGGGGATGTCCCACCCGAACAAGGTGCAAGCTTGTATCAAATCCAAAGTGCCGGCAGTCAGACCGCCTACTCCGATTGCTAATAGAGCGTTTCGATTTCCCAACGGCTGAGTTGCTGAAGCTGAAATCATCAAGTTCCTCCCCGGGTGACCGCCGAATTCGTTCCAATCTGGATGTGTCTTGTCTTTACGGTTCAAAACAAGTGCACATCCATTTGAGAACGACCATACTCAGCGACGACCAAGAAAGTCCTGAGGTAGCCCTGAAACACTCTGAATACTTCTGAATTAAGTGTTCTATCCTTGGCACGGCAGGAGTGTGAGGTGGATGCGGGCAAGGCTTCTGGGCGGTATTGGTAAGCTATTCTTCTGTTTAAGAATCGAAGGTGTTGCTGATCGAGTATGGGGGACGCAATCAGAACAATTCTTCGGATTGGCGGGTGGCGAGTCGAACCCGCCGCCGGCCAGATTTCCCGAGAAGGTGGGGAGCCCGTTCGGGTAGAAGCACGAACGATGCGACTGCTGCTATGCCTCGCGGAGCACGCCGGCGAGGTCGTCAGTATCGATGATTTGCTGAATCAGGTCTGGTCCGGAGTCATCGTCACCCCGGATTCGGTATACCAGGGTGTCACGTCGCTGCGCCGCTTGCTGGGTGATGATCCGAAGCAACCCACATACATCGTGACCGTGCCGCGGCTCGGGTATCGGATGGTGGCATCGGTCGCTCCCTGGCTCGATCGTTCCGACCAAGCCCTGACGTCTTCTGGGGATCCGGACAGCAAAAATGCGGTCTCCGCAGTTACGGATACACCGGTGTCCAGCACGACGGCCACATCCGGTTATCGTTGGGTCGCTGGCGCGGCCATTTGCCTTGCTCTCGCGGTTGCTCTTGCTTTCGCGTACTTCGTCCTGGCTCACGACAAGAGCACAAAGAGCCAGATTTCCGCGCCAGGCGTCGCCAAGCCGTCAGAGAAGTCCATTGCCGTGCTGCCGTTTCTCGATCTGACCGAAACGATGAATCAGGAGCCCTTCGCAGACGGCATGACCGAGGAGTTGATCGACAAACTCAGCAAGATTCCGGGCCTTCAGGTGTCCGCTCCGACGTCTTCTTTCTATTTCAAGGGCAAACAGATTCCCGTCGCCGACATTGCCAAGGCGCTGGGTGTCGCGTATTTACTCGACGGAAGCGTGCGCAAGTCAGGGGCCAGGTTGCGAGTAGCCGCGCGGCTGGTTCGTGGGGACAGTGGGTACGTCGTTTGGTCTGAAACGTACGACCGTCCGTTGGACGACATATTGATGGTCCAGGACGATATTGCCGGCGAAGTCACCAAGGCTTTGAGGGTATCCATTGAAACCAAACCTGACCAAGTTCAGTCTCGATGATCGGCTGGGTTTCATGGGCGCTATCACGACACGGATTCGACTCAGCCATAACATCGCCGGGCGAAACTTTTCCGATCCGGTTGGGTTACTGGATGCAGATCGCAACGCGGCCTGCGAGCGGAGGGTCCATGAAACACAAACGTCACCAGAGCCTGCTGGAACGGACCATTGTGTTGATACTGATCGGAATCGTAATGGGCGGAGTCGGGGGCGCTGCAATCGGCTTCATTACCGGGCGTACCCCCAGTTCGACAAGCCAATAGCGTTGGGTCCTTCATTAAACTCGAAGGGTTGGAGCGCAACTGAGTTCGCTCGCAGGCTGCGGAGTGAGTCATTCCCGAGCGAAGAGTGTGCCCGCAGCGGCTAAAGCCGCATTCAAAAAACAAGGCGGGTACCGCAGCGGTGAACCGCTGCGCCACCCAAAATCTGAAACAACATTCAAAATCCAGAACAACACCCAAAATCCAGAACAACACCCAAAATCTAGAACAACACCTAAAACCTGAAACCTGAAACCTAAAACCTAAAACCTAAAACCTAAAACCTAAAACCTAAAACCTAAAACCTAAAACCTAAAACCTAAAACCTAAAACCTAAAACCTAAAACCTAAAACCTAAAACCTAAAACCTAAAACCTAAAACCTAAAACCTCGCCGCCTGCTCCACAACTCCGTTGCGAGGTTGGACGCGTCATACGCGTGCAGGATGGCGGGGCCGCTTCCAAACGAACTAGGAACTCCGTAGCGACTGGCATCAATTGCCCAGACGATTCCGTGGGTCGTTCCCTGGGAAGAAACCGACGGAGTTGGCCCAGGGAAGGGAAAGACAGTGGCGGACGCCGAAGTTGCGGTGCTGTTGAATAGCTCGTTGGCGGGATCGAAAGCGAAGCTGCGCACGCTGTCGTCCGTGCCGCCCAGAAACAACTTGTTCTGCCAAAAGGCAGGTGTGCCGAAAATGTTCGGAGCGGCTAGAAAACTCTGCAGAATATTCGTGTCGGTGATGTTGCAGGATCCGCAGTATCCTCCCATCGCATCGCGATCGAGAAGATACAGCCTGCCTTCTTTGCCGCCTGCCACTAGCAGATGAGGCGTTCCGGAGGTCTGGTCCGGCAGCACGACCACGCCGGCCGACGCCACATCGAGGTCAACCGCGTTCAGGAAGTTCTGGTTGTAGGGGGTGAACCAGTCGTCGACTGAGAGGGTCGACAATGTTCCAATCTTCAACACGCTGTCCCCGAAATCATTGTTCGGAGGTACGCCAACGTTACCGTCGAACGTGCCGTTGCCCGTCGACAAATAAAGATTGTTCGAAGTATCGACCGCCGGTGCTCCGCCTGCCATCCAGATGCCAGCTCGTGAGCCATCGGGATTTGCGTTGAACACCGAGACCTGCGCCAGCGTCGATGCGTCGTATCCCATAAGCCATCCGTGATAGGGGTCGCGGTCTTCGTGGGAGGCCCACGCGATGTACACAACACCATTCACGAGTGCCAGGCCGCTACGTTGATGCTGGTTCTGGGGACTGAAGGTCACCACTCCTTTGACCGACCCATCGCCCGTACCGGGAACTGAGGCCGAGATGGTGACAGGCCCACCGAAGCTTTCATTGCCCGTCAGCAAATCGAGTGCGTGCAGCCGCTGATGAAAACTGCCTGCTGGACCTTCGGACTTGCTCACGAGATAGATCGTGTTCGTTCCTTGGTCGATCACCGGAGTGCCAGTCACGCCGATTTCCGGCTGGATATCTTGAAATCCATTGCCCACGTCTGCCGTCGGCACGGAAACTTCTCCGGCCGTGCCGCCGTGATTCGTATCCAGCAAATTGACATGCCAGACTTGCTGGCAAGGGCTCGCGTCCGCGTCAAAGAGATACGCGCTGTCGTGCTGTGTAGCCACGACAATCACGTTGCGAACTTTGCCGCCTGCATTGATGCCGGGAAGCCAAAGTGGCTGCGTGTAAGCAACGCCGTCCACGGCACACGAAAACAGCTTTCCGAAGGATGCAGTCTTTACTGTGTTCGCCGTCAGCGCATACTCCTGGACATTGGTGCCGTCGCGAGCGGGATTGTTGTGATAGGTCAACACGCCGGAAAGGTCGGTGACCGCAATGGTCGCTGAGTCGCTCTTCGTGGAATCGGCAACGCTAATCGCTTTGACGGTGTGCGTTCCGGCGAGAGTGGGCGGAGTGTAGAGACCAGTGGCGTCAATGGTGCCGACCGTTGTATTGCCCCCATCCGTACCGTCAACGCTCCAGGTCACGCCGCTGCTGGTCTCGCCAGTCACAGTCGCGTGAAACTGCTGCGGCTGCGTGACCGCGAAAACCGCTGCGTTATGAGGTCCGACCACAACCGATGCCGTGGGGGGACCACCACTGCTCGTACCTCCACCGCAACTTGCGAGTGCAAGACAAGCGATCAGTATCGCAATACCGCCATGTACGCGATGAATATTCTTCGGCATGAGTGCCTCTCTTAAAGAAGTGCCTACTTGAAGACAGTCGCTACCGCAGCCAGTCTTCCAATTCAATGCCGCTGTCCGTCTTTTCGTCACGATACTTGACGATCACCGGGGTGTAGAGAGAAAGGTTCCACTCTGAGCCTTTGCCTTTTTTGACTGCGCGTGATCCGGGCACAACCACGGCGTTCTCCGGCACTTCGAGCGGATGCTCGGGTGTCGCGCGATAGACTTTTCCGCGGACCAAATCGTAGATCGGCGTCGAGCGCGTGAGAATCGTTCCCGCCCCCAGCACTGCGCGTGTCCGCACCAGTGTGCCTTCGTACACACCGCAGTTTCCGCCAACCAGAACGTCGTCTTCGATGATCACCGGTGCGGCGTTGACTGGTTCCAGAACGCCACCAATCTGAGCGGCAGCACTGATGTGAACGCGTTTCCCGATCTGCGCGCAGGAACCGACCAACGCATGAGAATCGACCATCGTGCCTTCGTCCACATTAGCTCCGACATTGATGAACATCGGAGGCATGCAGATCACAGACGGTGCTACATACGCTCCCTCGCGAATCGTCGATCCGCCGGGCACGACGCGCACTCGATCGGCCACGGAGAAATGTCGAGCAGGGAAGGTGTCCTTGTCGACGAAGGAGAAGACGCTGCCGTCCGACATTTCTTTCATTTCGCCCAGGCGGAAGCCCAGCAGGATGCCCTGTTTGACCCAGGCATTGACGATCCATTGACCGTCAATTTTCTCGGCAGCGCGGATGTCGCCCCTTGTCAGGCAAGCGCGGAAATCAAGAAAAGTACGGCGCGCGGACTCGCGGTTGGGAATAGTCGCAAGAGCTGCCAATTTTTCTACGTCCGATTTCAATCCGGAGAGAGAAGTTGCATTGAGATGGCTGTCGGAAGTCGTAGAGAAGAAACCTCGGGGCTAAAGCCCTGTGTAATTCATAGGAGTATACGCGGCGCCAAGGGAGAGCGAGAGCAAAAACGAAATGCTGGCTGCTGACCTTATGCCACGCACTTGCACTCGCTGCGAATCAGAACTCCTTCCATCTGATGAGTCGCCGCGCGGGCTTCGACGGCATTGCCATACGGACCATGCCAGCGCGCGTGATTCGCGTCATGACCTGCCGGGCGTCCTTTTCCGGCATTACATTGTCCACAGTTGGCGCGATGCAACACCGCTTTATGTGGACCCGCAGCCCAATTCTCGTACACGAAGTATTCGCTTGGAGCGACTGCGACCGGAGTCGCTTTGGCGACCAGGCCCACATCGGAAGCTACCTTCTGAAGTTTGGAGCGCGTATCGCGTCGCATGGGCAGAAGCGGCAGGCGATATATTTCTTCGACTTTGCCCATCATCGCCAGCACGGCCTTCACGGGCAGAGGATTCGATTCGATGAAGTTTGCCTGCATGAGCGCTAGATATTTGCGATGAATCTTGCGAGCAGTATCCCAATCATTCGCCAGGGCAGCCCGCGTCATCTCCGCCATCTCTTTTGGGATCTCATTCGAAGCCACGGAAATAATTCCGACGCCGCCGAGCGCAATCACCGGTAGCGTGATGGCATCGTCTCCAGAGAACACGAGAAACGATTCTGGAACAGCATTCAACACGTCCGCAATCTGCGACATGTTTCCGCTGGCTTCCTTCACGGCTGCAACATTTGGTACTTCTGCCAGTCGCGCCAGTGTCGCCGGTTCGAGATTCGCTCCTGTACGTCCGGGCACGTTGTACAACACCAGCGGCTTGTCGACCGCCTCGGCGATCGCGCGGAAATGGCGGTATTGTCCTTCCTGCGTAGGCTTGTTGTAGTAAGGAGAGGCCGTCAGGATCGCATCGACGCCCGGTCGGGCTGCTACTTCCTTCGCCTTCGCAACCGCCTCCTGCGTGGAGTTGGAGGTTGCGCCAGCGACGATCGGTACGCGCCCCGCCACCACTTCGATGGTGACGTCAATGACGCGCAGCCATTCATCGTGCGTCAGAGTTGGAGTCTCACCAGTTGTGCCGCAGGGAATGAGAAAATCGATGCCCGAATCCACCTGCCACGCAACCAGGTTGCGCAATGAGGTTTCATCGACCGAGCCGTCCGGATGGAACGGCGTGACGAGAGCGGTACCGCAGCCTCGTAGTTGCATATGAATAAGATAACGCGAAGTTGAATCAAAGTGAACGCGGCTTAGACCACGTCCCTCGAAATTGGACTCGCTCGTCTGTCCTAGAGTTGCTTCCAGATATCGCGAAACTCGAAAAAGCCCTGCTTGCCGGCCAGCCACTCCGCGCCGCGAACCGCTCCTTCGGCAAATCCACGCCGCGATTTGCTGTCGTGACACAGATAGATGCGGTCGTTCTCGGAGTTGAATACGACTTCGTGCATCCCCATCACTTCGCCCTCGCGGAAAGAAGTGATTTCCAATTCCTGTCCGCCGGAGTCGCGGATGATCTTCTGCAGAGTAATCGCCGTTCCCGAAGGCGCATCTTTCTTTTGTGAATGATGGCGTTCGAAAATCTGTCCAGAATATTCAAACTGCAGGGCAGGTGCCGACGCCTGAACAATCTCAAAGAAAAGATTCATGCCAATCGAAAAATTCGATCCATACAAAATACCTGTCTTCGCGGTCACAACCTTGTCGCGAAGCAGCGGGACGGAGTCGTACCATCCCGTCGTCCCGATAACCAGGTGCCTGCCGGCCCGAATGCAGGCCTCTGCATTGGCTAGCACAGCGGCGGGGGTTGTGAAATCAATGACGCCGTCAACATCAGAAAGATAGGCCGGAGTGAGCGCACTGGCATTCCGATTCTCGGCTGCGCCCAGGACGCGGACGTGATGTCGCCGGGCACGCGCCACTTCGGCAACGATGGATCCGGTCTTGCCACGGCCTAGAACGAGCAGATTCATGAGAAAGCCGCTTTCATTACAGGGCCAGATGATTCGTTTTCTACGCGAACTCTGTGTCGTCGGCGGTGAAAAGATTCTATGCGAATACTTCGGGGTCTGCTTGTGCGAAGAACTCCTTATGCAACCGTCGAACGACTTCAGTGGCATCGTCTTCTTCAATCACAAACGTCAGGTTGATTTCGGATGCACCCTGGGAAATCATTCGGATCTTCACGTCTTCCAGTATGCCGAACACTTTTGCGGCGATTCCCGGAGTGTCGCGCAGGCTTTCGCCGACCAGGCAGACGATTGCTTTGCGGCCTTCATATTTCACGTCGGCCAATTTGGCAAGATCGGCAGCTAGCGCGGGGATTGCTTCATTCGTCTCCGCGGTCACCGAAACGCTCACTTCGGATGTCGACACCACATCGACCGCTACCATGTGCCGATCGAACACTTCGAAAATTGACTTCAGATATCCATGCACGAGCAGCCGGCGCGGTGCCGCCACGTCGACGATCGTGATCTTCTTCTTGAGAGCGATTGCCTTGAAAATATTTGAGCAGCGGGGAGCGCGCGCTGTGATCTTGGTTCCTTCGCATGTCGGATTCTGCGAGTTCAGAACATACACGGCGATATTCTTCTGAATGGCGGGCAGCACTGTGGCGGGATGGAGAACTTTCGCGCCAAAGTATGCGAGTTCAGCGGCTTCGTCGAAGCTGATGACCTTGATCCGCCGTGCATCCGGACACAGGCGCGGATCCGTCGTCATCATGCCGTCCACGTCGGTCCAGATTTCAATGCGGGCAGCGTCGAGCCCGGCACCAAAGATCGCAGCAGAGAAGTCCGAACCGCCACGGCCGATGGTGGTTGTAATCCCGGCTCGGTTAGAGCCGATGAAGCCGCCCATGACTGGAACTTTCCCGGACTCCAAAAGAGGCTTCACTTTTTTCTGCAGGCGTTCATTGGTCTCGTCAAACTGAGGGACGGCCTTCGTATAACTGGAATCGGTAAGCAGGCACTGCCGTGAGTCGACGTGCACTCCGGGCAACCCCCGGGCAACGAAAGCGGCGGCCACGATTTTGCTGGAGAGCATTTCGCCGAACGACGCAACCGAATCGTATGTGCGTGGCGTGATCTCGCCGACCGCACCAATGCCGCGCAACAGTTCGTCCAGATCCTCGAAGTCGGCACCGAGTCCGCTGTGGAACTCCGTGAACAACGCGGTGCCCAGCAATTCTCCAGCAGTTTCGTAGTGGCGCTCGCGTAGTGCGCGCGACATTTTCAGAGCGGTCTTACGATCGCCACTGCCGGCCGCTTTGCCCATCGCAAGCAGGGCATCGGTCACCTTAGCCATCGCGCTTACGACTACGACCGGACGATCTGCCAACCGGCCTTGCACAATCTGGCCAACGCGATCAATCGCCTTAGCGTCCTGTACGGAGGTCCCGCCAAATTTCATTACGATCATGGGCGGGGATCCTCACCGGGATTTAGGAGGCGACTCTGCGTCTGGGCGGTCAATGTGAATTGAGCCTTCACCCGAAATACCCTTTCGCTTTCAGCAACTCGGCGTTGAGTAGTGCTGCACCGGCAGCGCCGCGAATCGTGTTGTGCGAGAGCAGCGTAAATTTCCAGTCCAGCACATTGCATTTGCGCAAGCGTCCAACCGAAGTCGTCATGCCGCCGCCGGAATCCACGTCCAGCCGGGGCTGCGGACGGTCCACGCCCTGCAGATAGATGACCGGTTGCTCGGGAGCGCTCGGCAGACGAAGGCGTTGCGGCTCAGCGCGAAAATCATTCCATGCCGCAATGATTTCTTCCGGCTGGGCTTTCGTTTTCAGGCGAATCGAAACTGATTCCGTGTGCCCATCTTCCACCGCAACTCGATTGCACTGCGCGCTCATCGCGAAGGGCGCGGGAACAATGCCATTCCCGTTGAGCTTTCCAAGTAGCTTCTGCGTTTCCTCTTCCATCTTTTCTTCTTCATTCGAGATGTAAGGAATCACATTGCCGAGGATGTCGAGCGAAGCCACGCCGGGATATCCCGCACCGCTGACCGCTTGCATGGTCACGGCCATGACCGTCTCCAGACCAAACTTCTGATGCAACGGGGCCAGAGCCAGGACCAATCCAATTGCCGAACAATTGGGATTCGTTACCGCGAACCCGCCACTCTTTCGCCGCCAGCCTTGCACTTCAATAAGAGGAATGTGATCGGCGTTGACCTCGGGAATCACGAGTGGGACGTCTGACTGCATCCGCAACGCGCTGGAGTTCGAGACAACCGCGCAACCTGCTGCCGCAAACGCCGGCTCCATCTCCTTGGCGATGGCCGAATCGAGCGCCGCAAAGATAATCTTGGGCGCGCCCTCTGGCGTGGCCGGGGACACTGTCATCTGAGCGATGCGTTCCGGAATCGCGGTTTTCAAACGCCACCGCGCCGCCTGCACGTAGGGCTTGCCTTCCGAGCGGTCCGAAGCCGCCAACCACGAAACTTCAAACCACGGGTGATGCTCCAGCAACTGGATAAAGCGCTGCCCGACGATGCCCGTGGCACCGAGAATTCCTACAGATAGTTTGTTGGACATGGTTAATCTTTTATTTTATAACAGGCGAATTTCCGGACGAGAATTGCTTCCAAGGCACCGGTTCGGAAGGGCGGTGTCAGCGGTCCGCGCGAAGAGGTCGATCGAGTCTCGAAGCGCGCAAATAATGTTGTTTACAGAGAACTGAGAACCGGGAACTGAGAACTGTTCTTAGAGTGGTCCCCGGCCGATGTCATGCGGGAGGAAGTTTTCGTTGAGTGGGCCAAAGCGGCGTTTTTCGACGAAGATACGCCAGCGCCGCCAGACGATCCGCAAACTGGCCATTACTGGGATAGAAAGATAGACACCCAGAACGCCAGCGATCTCACCGCCCGCAAGCACGCCGAAAAGCGCAGCCAGCGGATGCAGTTGGACACTGCCGCCCATGACACGGGGTGAAATCACGTAATCCTGCACCAATCGCCAGATCACCAGGAACAGCAACAACAGAGGCCAGTACGGGTATCCCGCCAGGACCGCCACGACTACCATCGCGATTCCGGCTACCAGCGGTCCGACTACCGGCACAAATTCCAGCACTCCGCCCGCAGTCCCCAGCACCATTGCGTAGGGGACGTGCATGATACCTAAAACAGATGAATAGACGACGAGCGACAATCCAGCCAGCGTCAGCTGAGCGCGAATGAATTGGGCAAGCATCTGGTTCAGGTCGCGAAACACATCCTGCAGGAATTCTCTTTGCGAGCGCGACTGAACCAGCGAGACCAGGACCTCATTGAAATTTCCAGCGTCCATAAGGAAGAAGACTGCCAGAATGGGGACAATAAACAATACCCACACTTCCTTGGCGGTCTCCGCGACCCGAACGCCGATGCGTTGCGCGATGACCAGAAGTTCCTGGCTATGGTTCTTGAGAACTTCCTGCATGCGGTCTTGCGTCGCCTGGCTCCAGCCGCGCTGTATGCCGATGTCGACCGCGATCTGTCCTGAACTCACTTTGGTGGTCAGTTCCGGCCATGATTCGCCGAGGCGAGCCGCCTGCCGGGTGACTCGTGGGCCAACAAAAAACACGAGCAGGATGATCCCCGTCAGCAAAAGTAGATAAATGACCGCGATCGCTCGCCCCCGGCTGCGCAAAGGCTTCTGCAGTCGCTCCACCGCTGGATTGATGAGGTAGGCAAAAAAGATTGCAAATAGAAACAGGATCAACGTCTGGCGAGCGACGTAAAGGAACCCGAGGCCCAAGGCAAACAGGGATGCCGTGAACAGAACCTTAGTCGTTCGTGAGTCAATGATAGTCAATGGCAATTCGATCGAAGCGAGCTAAGCGTGCTCGCAGTACCTCGGAACATCGTAACGCCGCTGTACTCGATGCCCAAGTTCCTGAAGGAGACGCCCTTCAGTATGGTCTCACGTTCCGAGCGTAGACCTTAGTCGCGAATGACTTCGGTTTTTTCTGCAGGAATCGAGATGCGCAAGACCTTGAAGTCGTCGTCAAACCAGATCAGCCAACTTCCGGTTTCACTTTTCAGTTCCAGCTTGCTCATTTCCTTCTCAACCTTACCAACCATCATCTTTTCACGACCCAGGAATTCCATGCTGGCAGGCGCGGAAGAGTGCTGGTGAGGATTCATGGTTCCGAACTGCGCTCGCTGCTTTACGGGACACTGGACCTGCCCCTTTTCACTCTTGCACGTGGAGCCGAGATACTTCCACGCCAGCACTTCACGGTGCACAAAAAAATAGTCGTCCAGAATGTTGGTGGAGACGGGAAGCAGGTACGGTTGTTCCTGTTCTTTATCTTGCGGCCCGGCGCTGTACTTTTGCGTGAGAAATTGATCGTTCGGAATCACTACGGACCGCGCTTTGCCGGGACTCTGTTCTTTCCATTCATAGCGACGGATCTCTCCGCCGCTGGTGAGCTGCAACTCCGAATCCTGCACCGCCTGGCCCGAGTCGCCGTCGGCCTTAAATTCAGATTGGATGACGCTACCACTCGCGGTTTGCGTAATTGAGAAAGTCTCCGTACCCACCCTTCGCCCGTTCATGAATACGCCGAACGATCCGGAGTCAACCTTCTTTCCATCCGCTTCTTTTTCTTTCCCGGCAGGAGCTGCCAGGGCCACGCATGAAGACGAAACCGCCAGTATGAGAACGCACCACCGGGACAACTTCACTAGGATCCTCCTGTTTCGGAACTGTGATTCGATCCAGACGAAGAGCCAGGCGCAGACTCCGTCCAGCCCTGCATTCGTTGTAACGCCAACTGGATCTCGGCGCAAATTACCGATGGGTCTTTCGCGGATGTCTCCACCGTGAGGGTTGCCTTTTGGTAGAAGGGAAGTCTCTCCGCATGGAGCTGGGCAAACTGATCGCGATCTTTCCGAAGTGGACGGATTGCCGGGTCCTCAACGCAGCGCCGCCACAATTCTTCTACAGGGGCTTGCAGGAACACCGTCGGCCAGGGTCGCAGTAGTTCGCGGATATTGCTCTGCGCGAACGCACCGCCTCCGAGAGCAACTACGCTGTCATGCTTCAGCGATTTGGTCAGGTCTTCGAGCGCGGCAGTTTCCGCTGCTCGAAACCTTGTTTCGCCGTGTTGCAGGAAGATTTCGGGAACGGTCTTTCCTTCGCGAACTTCCACGCGCGCATCCAGGTCCACGAACTCCCAGCCCAACCGGCGGGCAAGTTCCTGTCCCACGCTGCTCTTACCCGAGGCCATGAACCCTACCAAGAACACAGCTCGCGCTCCCATGGCGCTCCGTGACGCTGGGCGCGTATCGGTTCGACACGCGCTTTGCGCCCTCTTGTTTCCTTCAAAATTTGAGATATTTAGCGTTGTTTGAGGCGGATTGTACCACTGATCGACTTGAGCACGACCTCGGAAGCAGCCTTCCCCACAGTGCCAAAGAAGGAACGTCCCAATTCGGTTGGGAAACGGCTGTGCTCCTTCGGTTTCAGAGTAACCTCGCTGTTCACAGACCCCTGCATGGAACGGGCGCTGAAGTCAGCCGACGTCTCGGAAGGAACCAGTGCTTCGATGTCGCCGGTGTGGGTTGTAAATGTATACGAACCGCTGGAACCAAAATTCCCGTCGTAGAAGACTTTGCCAGATCCTGAATCCACCTGTACATGCGGACCCGTAACAGAATTCAGATGAACTTCGCCGCTAATCGAGCTGATCTCGATGTGCCCATCCCGCACGTCGCTGAGCGTGACATTGCCGCGCATCGTCTTGACGTGCACGTGACAGTGGCTCACGTTGCGGACGTTCACTACGGCGTCCGCTCCGCCGAGAGTCAGATCACTTTGCATCCGCTCGACTGAAATGGGACCGCTGCCCGACGTGAGGTTCAAGGGGATATTCGTCGGAACCGTAAGTTCATAGTCGACTCGGCCGGACTGCGCGTCGGCACCTTTCAGCAAATGAGATTCGAACTCAAGGCGATCCCCTTCGTGAGAAGGGTCCACCTCAACCTTATCGGAATGCACAATTGCCACCACCAGAACCTGGTTGGAGCTGCCCGGCTTGACCGTAATGGCGCCATACTCGTTGTCGACCACGATGTTGGCCTTCGGTCCGACCGTGAAACGGAATTCTTTCCTGGTTTCGGAAGCTGCCCCCGTTACCAGACAAGCAGCTACGACTAGTCCCGCGATTGTGCTGCGTTGCATACTCGCCATCCCTTTTGTCCGGACCGGGCCGGCCTGTTCGGTTTTATTGAACATGATCCAGCGCCATCTGGTAGAGCATTTCGCGTTGTTCGTTGGCTTCCATCAGATGTTGCCGTGCGTCTTCGTCGTCCGGATTCTGCTTGAGATACTTCTGTGCATCCTGGATATAGGAGTTTACTGCTGCCAGTTGCGTCTCATACGCCGATCGCATTTCCGGCGGAACCGCGCTCAGCAATTGCTGGTCTGACGCCAGCATGAGCGGAGCATGATCGTCGGGCGCTCCCGGCCTGGCCGCGTTTGTCGTCTTGGCAGTCACGGCTGGCGTTGCCCGCTTTTCAGTGGCGACGGTTGACGACGCAGAAGTCTTCGCTTGAGCCGAATTTTGAACCGATACCGCCGGCGGAGTCTGAACGGCCACCGGGCCAGCCGGTTTTGGCTTGAGTGAATAGGAGCCGGCGGCCACGATTGCTGCCGCCACCGGCACTAGCCACCAGGCATTCCATCGGCGTCTCGCGCTCGGCACTAGAACAGGACGCGCGGGAGCAACCTCCGCTTCACGGATGATTCCTTCCGCGCGCAGTTCCGCTGCAATCTTTACCCAGACACGCTGGGGCGGTTCGTCAGCTTCCGTTAACTGCCGCGACTCGCTGGCAATCAACTCCAACTCCGAAACCAGTTCCGAGCAATCTGGACACGACTTCAAATGTGCCTGATATTCAGGATTCCCGCTGCCATCAATCGTTTCCGGCAGAGCCTGCTGTAAGTCTGCGCAATTCATGCTTCCTCTCTCCCCAATACCGCGACTGCGCTTACGCCTGTTTCTCGGCCTTTTCGGCTCTCATGAACTTCAATGCATCGCGCAGCTTCAACCTTGCCTTGTGGAGCTGCGACTTGCTGTTCCCAATCGAGCACCCGACCATTTCTGCGATCTCGTTGTGCTCGAAGCCTTCCACATCATGCAACACAAAAACCGTCTTATAGCCCGGCGGCAATTTTTCGATCGCCCTCTGCAGTTGCAGCCGGTCGATCGAGCCGGTGAGTTTCAAATCCGGCGCTCCCAATTCTTTCCGCGGCGTCTCTTCGTCGGTCTCCAGTGTTTCTTCCAGCGAGACCAGCGGCAGACCCTTCCGGCGCAAGTTCATCAGGACGACGTTCACGGTCATCCGGTGCAGCCAGGTCGAAAAGGCGGACTCCCCCCGGAAGGTTCCAATCTTTCTGAAAAGCTGAAGAAATGCTTCCTGGGCCAGATCTTCGGCCTGTGCGGGATTGGAAACCATGCGTAAACATAGCGAATACACGCGACGCTTATGCAGGTTGTACAAGGCTTCGAATGCAGCCTCGTCCCCCTGTTTCGCTCGCTCAATCGCGTCTGCTTCTAGAGCTTTTGCTTGTTTCGGGTCGGTCAAGTCGCCTTTTCCGGCCGCTTACTGCGTAAGATGCGGCATCAAACTCTTTTCGTTGTACGCTTTGCGGACGCAGCCGCCGGCGGCAACCGCCACCCTGGTGGCATCCAGAATACCAAAACCTGTTGCTTCCCGGCAGGTTACAGGGATTGAGCTGTTGCCTTTGCCGGGTCGGTCACCATCGTAACCACCTGAAGCCCTCAGAAACCGGAAGAGGCAGCCGAGTATTCAGGTTCGGGTTCTCTCATCCACCGTCGGGCGACAAGTTCACTTCAAGGGCCTGGGGAGGCATCGGGGACGACCCCAAAAGTTGTGCACACAGGGACTGCCAGGCCCCAATCGGCATGATCATGGCATGGGCCGCTTCGATCCTTCCAGAAAGCACCGGGGGAGGCGCGAACCCATAACACTGTCCCTCTGGGGGAACGAGGCCTATTTTATGAAGTTGAAACACCACGAGCGATAGCAAGTGGTCTTCCTGCCACTCGGGCGTATTCATGAGCGCGACGAACTCCTCGGGGGTGTCCGCTAGTTTGATATGTGTCCCTTCCAGCACGGACAGCTCGCTAGTAGATCCGTCTGGATGTCTGAGAAACCAATCTCCGAACTTCGACATGTAGAGGGGCTGCACGCGCCCCGTTACCCATCCAGACCAAAAAGAAAGCCACTCCCGGCAGTCTTGCTCTGGCAGGTTTTGGATCACCAAATCATCCCAGTCGAGTCGTTGCGTCATATCAGGTCTATTCGCTCGATGCCTATCCTTTGGCAGTGATCGTCTCCAGCCCATGGGCCGCCGGGCCTGTCTCGCGCTTTCGGAGCAGGATCGCAAACGTTAATCCCACAAAGCCAAGAATCGAGAAAATCCACATTCCCATAGCATAGCCGCCGGGATTGTTTGGTCCGGCGTGGGAGAAGTCATTCGCCGCACCGATCATCAAGTTCAGCAGGAAGAAGCCAATCTGCTGGATCAACGTCATCAGTGCGTATGCGGTACCCAGCCGGGACTCGTCCACGATGTAGGCGATCGACGGCCACATCACTGCCGGGATCAGCGAAAAAGCGATTCCCATCAAGATCACCGGTACATAGAGTGAAGTGTGCCCGTAAGCCATCAGCAGATACACCGGCATCAGCAACAGAGAGGCGAACATCATGAGCTGCGCCCTTCTGCCGATTTTGTCCGCCAGCAATCCGAAAAGAGGCGTTGCAATCATGGCTGAAAAGGGAAGCAGGCTGTTGAGCGTCCCCGCCTGCTGTAGAACGGATAGGTGAACAGCTTCTGACGCAGAAGGCCCGCCCTGCGCAGCGAGTAGCTTGTTTGTGAACAGGTCGATTGCAAAGGTGCGGAACGGGAAAATCGCGGAATAAAAAGTGAAGCAGAGTGCCACCACGTACCAGTACGACTTATCGAAATTGAACATCTGGCTAAATTCGAGCTTGTCTACCGATCCGCCCTTGCCGAGCGCATAGCGCCTTTCCGCTCGCGTTTCCAACATCCAATATCCGACTGAACAGACGACCGCTAAGACTCCGGCTCCAACGGCAATGAAAAGTGGATCTTGCCAGCTTGGCTCTCCACTTGGTCCTTGTGGATAGAATGCCCGCTTTGCCCATGTTGGAGAGTTGTCAGCGGCTACTGACGCCAGTCGAGCAATGGTCAAATTGATTCCAAACGCAAAGCTGAGTTCCTTGCCCTTAAACCACTTCGCCAGGGCAACTGTAACGGCCACGATCATGGATTCCGCGCCCAGTCCCAGTACGGTGCGCCCGGTGATCATCAGAATGACGTTGCCGCGTGCAGCCGTGATCGCGGCTCCCGCCAGGCAAAGCACGGCGAAAAATGCCAGCGCCTTTTTCGTGCCGATGCGGTCGATGATGATGCCGCCGATCAGGAGCGTGAGGACCGCGGCCACGCTATAGCTGGCGTTCAGCCATCCGAAAGCGGTTGCCGAGAACCCTAGCTTGTCGATGAAAATTCGCTCGAGCGCATTGATGCTGTCGTAAATGTAGTAGTTGCCGCCCTGCGCGAGACTGATAAATACGAGGACGATCCAACGGTAGGCGCGGGACGGTTCGGGACGCGCAATCTCAGCCATGAAGGTACTCATCCCCGGCGCTCGATGGCGCCTGCTTCGAAAGTGTGGAGAGAATCAACGGCACGAAGATAGCAGATGAAAGCAGGGAAGTGCTTGAGAAAGAGTTGTCGCAACGCCAAAAGGAAAGGCTCCCGCTGACTGCGGAAGCCCATCTTCTTCGTCACTGGAGTTTGTGACCGGTTGCGTTTAAAGCTTTTCTGATTTGCCCTTCATCTTCACGTTTCCGTTGCTCTGGTTCTGGCGTTCGACATCGTCGTTGGTGTAAGTCCGGCCGGCCTTCTTGCCGCCTTTGGCTGCCGCAGCGACGCTGCCTCCATTCACGGTATGTTCGGAGCCTGAGAAATAGATCCACTCCGCATGTGCTTCCTGGCGGGCGCCATGTTCTTCGTGCATGGCTTGCATCGGGTGTCCTAGCGGTTCGGCATAGAGGTGAATCGCCGACGACGTCCGAGGAGCATCGCCGCCCTGGTACCACACGGCTTCGGTGTAGACGGAGCTGGTATTTCCGGAAACCTGCGAGAGAGTTGAGTTCGTCGCTCCGGCAACCAGGCCAGTCGTGGCATTGGAGGCGCCGACGGGGTTGGGAGAAACCTGCTGCAACGAAATCATCGGAGTCGTTGCCAGTGGAATAAAGGGACCGCATCCGAAGGAGCAGGGCCCATAAACCCCGGGATGACCGGGATGCTGAGCAAACGCCGAAACTGCAATCAAAACCACCGCGCACAGAACAAAATAGGGTCGCATACTACCTCCACAGAGGGTACAGATCAGTGATATCCGTGCAGTTTGTTGGCCAGATTACAAATGGCCGGCTCGCTCCCACGATGTTCGGAGATTTCCTGCACTCTCGGCTAAACAACTGAGATCAACGCGTAAGCGCGGCGAGAGCACTATGCAAGCCTCTGCGCATAACCTGAAGGAAAGTGTTGTGCACCGAGGACGAGTTGTCCACCATTCAACTGCCTACGTACCTCGCGTACAGGCTTCTGGCGACGGCCGTGTCGGTGGTCCCCTTGATGATCGCGCGTCCGTCGGGAAACAAAGTCATCTCGTACGGGTCGTGCCAGAACTTCAGGACGAACTCGTTGTGACGCACAGTCCCATGAGGCTGGAGCCGGGTCTTCATCTCGGCGAAATTGATGGGGCGTTGCTGTTCGTGGATTTGTACGGAATTTCGGCCGCACATCGTGATGTGAGGACGCCCCTCACCCGCCAGATGAATAAAGTCTCGCAAACCGCAGGCCCGGCAACCGGTACGCGGAGTGGCCGCAGCAATTTCCGCGCGCTCGTTTTGCCAGACATCCCACGAAAGGAGTGTCCGCCGCATCTTGGAGCGGGTGCCCGTCAAGAACTTCAACGCTTCGGTGGCCGCGAGGGATGCCACCAGGTTCACGGCCGAATTCAGGATGCCCGCGGTCTCGCAGGTTTCCACCGTCCCACGTGGCGGATCGGGGAAAACGCAAGCCAGGCAAGCCGTTTCTCCGGGAAGAATATTCAATGTGACCGCGTAGCTGCCAACGGCCGCCGCATAAATCCAGGGCAGGGAATTCTTCACCGCGAAGTCATTCACCAGGTAACGGGTTTCGAAGTTGTCGGTTCCGTCGAGAATAAGGTTTACGCCGTCCAGCAGGGCCGCGACGTTCGCCGGAGTCAGATCCTCTACGTGAGGTTCCACCACGACCTGGGAATTGAAGCGCGCAATCTGCCGGGTTGCGGCAATGGCCTTGGGAAGCGACTCTCGAGCATCGTTTTCGTCGAACAGAGACTGTCTCTGCAGATTACTCGGTTCCACGTAGTCGCGATCGATAATCCGGAGCATTCCTACCCCCGATCGCGCCAGTAGAGAAGCTACTGCCGACCCGGTTGCCCCGCAGCCCACGAGGACCACGCGTGACTGCAGCAACCGTTTCTGGCCCGCCGCCCCAATTCCGGCGAACAGCACCTGACGAGAGTAACGGTCCTCCAGTTCCAAAGACATTACCTGTGCGAGCCTTTCCTGCCAGTATTATAGGTTCCGGTCATCAAACTTTGTCCAAGTCGAGCAACATGTGACGGTTGCCCATCCATCGAATAGAAAAACGTCCGCCGGAGGTCGATCGGAATTCGTGGAGGGATTGTTGCGGCTAACCGGCGCCACTCTGGTTCTGGCGATAGTAGTCATGTCTAGTTCGCTCAGTGGGGCGCAGGTGTCGACACCCCAGGAAAAATCAGCGCCGGACTCGCCGTCTCAACTCGGCACGATCTCCGCATATCTCGGTGTGCCTGTCACCGAGATCGAGATTCCCGGCGTTCCTTCTGAGGATGCCGCGCATCTGCTGGCCGCCACGCCTCTCAAGCTAGGCGAACCGCTGACACGCTCGACATTGCATGATGCGATGCAGTCCCTGTTTGCCACGGGGCGCTTCTCGGACATTCAGGCTGAGGCCGAGCGTTCCACCGCCGGCGTGCGGTTACGGTTCATCACTGTCCCGAATTATTTCATCGGCCAAATTACGGCGGACGGTGTTTCCAGTAGTCCTTCTCCGAACCAGCTCGTGACCTCAAGCCGCCTGCAACTGGGCGAACTCTATTCCCAGGACAAACTCGACAAGGCGCAAGCCAATCTGCAACGTGTACTTGAGGACAATGGATTTCACCGCTCGAAGATTTCCGTTTCGGTGCAACGTACTCCGGAGCAGCACCAGATCGATTTAACATTTCACGTAGAGCCCGGCCCGCGTGCCACCGTAGGACAAATCGTTTTAGAAGGCGATGCCGGGTTCTCCAAGGAAGAACTGGAAGAGATTGCAAAATTTCATCCCGGCGAAGGCGTCGCTGCCACTCGTCTGACCCGTGCGCTCCAACGGATTCGCGCGCGCTATCAGAAGCAGGATCGCTTGCTCGCGCAAGTCTCGGCCGCAGTCCGCACCTACCGTACTGAAAACAACACGGTGGATTACACCTTCAAGGTGGAGCGTGGCCCGGTCGTCGAAATTGCCGCAGATGGATTCGATGTCAGCCAGCGTCAGCTTCGCAAACTCGTTCCGATCTACGAGGAGGGCGCGGTCGATGATGACTTGCTCAACGAGGGCCGGCGGAATCTGCAGAACCACCTGCAGGCTCTCGGTTACTTTTCAGCAAATGTTGCCGTGAGCCAACGCGGTGCGCAGGACGGGAAAAATCTGCGCGTCATCTATGCCATCACTCCCGGCGACCGCCACCGGCTTGCGGCCATCCGAATTTCGGGCAACAAGCTGTTTGAAGACGATCTCATTCGCGGGCAGATGCTGAGCCAGCCGGCTGGGCGCCTCTTCAGCCACGGACGATACAGCGATGCGCTGCTCGAAGGGGATGTTCGTAACATTCAGGAGTTGTACCGCTCCGCCGGTTTCCGGCAAGTACAAGTGACCAGCAAATTGCAGGACAACTATCAAGGCGATCCCGTGCAGATTGCCGTCAATATTGAAATCCAGGAAGGCCCGCAGACGCGGGTGAGCTCGGTGAGCATCGCCGGCAACTACAACATTCCGACGGAGCAATTGACTCCCAGGCTTTCCACGGAAGAAGGCCAGGGGTTCAACGAATCCAGTCTTTCCGATGACCGCGACACAATCCTTGAAAAATATTTTGACAACGGTTTTACCAACGCGACGATCGATGTCAGCTACGTTCCGGATGCTGGCTCAACAGCGGAGGCGCCGGGAGTCGGCGTCGTTTTCAATATCCACGAGGGCGAGCAATTTTTCGTCAGCCGTGTCTATCTGAACGGCTTGCACTACACGCGTCCCGGAGTAGCTCGGCGCGAAGTGCGCGTATTGCCGGGCGCTCCGCTCAGCCAGCAGGACATGCTCGAATCCCAGCGCAGCCTCTACAACCTGGGTTTGTTCAACGAGGTTGACACCGCGATTCAGAACCCCGACGGCACCGAGTCTCGCAAGAATGTGCTGGTCTCCGTCCGCGAAACCAAGCGTTATACCTTCGACTACGGAATCGGATTTGAATTTCAAACGGGACAGCCTTCGGTCGGTACTAACCAGCCGCTTGGCCAGACCGGTGTCAGTCCGAGGGTTTCCTTTGGAGTGAGCCGTCTTAATATTGGGGGCCGTCACCAGACAGTAAGCGCAAAGACCAGCCTTAGCCGTCTGCAGCAAAGAGGACTGATCAGCTTCGAAGCTCCCAAGCTGCTGAACAAGGACTTGAATTTTTCGATCCGTCTGCTTTATGACAACACCGTCGATGTCTCGACGTTTACCTCGCAACGTACCGAAGCCACTCTGCAAACGGTCCAGATATTGAAAAAAGTTGGAGACCGCGAACTGGATAGCATGGCCTATCGCTTTTCCTATCGGCGGGTCCAAGCGAGCAACATTCAAGTGTCCGACAATCTCGTCCCGTTACTTTCCAAGCCGACGCGCGTGGGCGAGCCGAACTTTCTCTACGTGCGCAACCGGCGTGACAACGATCTGGAAACCAATCATGGCAGCTACACCACGTTCGAGGGCGGGGTCGCGGCCAGCTATTTCGGTTCGGAAGCTGATTTCAGCAGATTTCTGGTCAAGAACTCGACGTACTATCCTTTCCTGCGCAATCGCCGCAGCGGCACGTCCTTTGTGTTCGCCCGTTCCACGAGCGTAGGCCTTGAGAATCCCTTCGGAGATACGGTCTTGCAGGGCCCGTCGGACCAGATTTCCCCTGGACATACTCTCATCCCTCTGCCCGAGCGGTTCTTCATGGGCGGCGGCAGTTCTCATCGGGGCTTTGGTTTGAACCAGGCGGGGCCGCGTGATCCCTTTACTGGATTTCCGATCGGAGGCAGCGCGCTCTTCCTGAACAATGTGGAACTGCGTTTCCCCAGCGTCGCCCTGCCGTACCTGCACGACAGCATCGGCTTCACGGTCTTTCACGACGTGGGGAATGTGTTTTCCACTCCGCAGAACATGATCCAGAGCCTCGGGCAGTGGCATCAGCCGAATCCCGACGCCTGCAAGAATCAAAATGGAGCTCACAATGAATTTTCGGAGTGTAACTATAACTATGTCTCGCAAGCGATTGGCTTAGGGGTGCGTTATCAGACACCCATCGGGCCGTTGCGCCTGGATTTCGGCTACAATCTGAATCCGCCATTCTTTCCAAGTTTTACGAACATCGTGGTGAACCAGATCGACGGAACCCGTACGGGGCAGTTTGGTTTTCAGCGCGCCGGGCACTTCAATTTTTCGTTTAGCATTGGACAGTCCTTCTGATGAAAGTCTGGAAACATTGCGCATTTTGGCTGGCGTTGAGCGCTGCGTTCGCGACAAGCGCAAGCGCTGGTCAAGTTGTGGATCGCATGGTCGCCAATGTGAATGGCCACATCCTCTTGCAGAGCGACTGGGAAGAGGAACTGGCGTTCGAGTCTTTCGTGAACGGCCGCTCACTGGATTCGTTCACGCTCGAAGAGCGGAAAGCCGCTCTCGACCGGCTCATCGATCAGGAACTGCTTCGCGAACAGGTGCGACCCTCTGAAGGCGCGCCCGCCAATGAGATTGCCGCGCGTGTGAATGAAGTTCGTAAGCTCCATCCCGAAGCCGCAACAGATGAGGGATGGCGCGCTGCCTTGCTGCATTGCGGACTCAACCAGTCCGACTTGGAGAAGCGCCTCGGCGAAGGTATCCAGTTGATGCGGCTGGTCGAAGCCCGCTTGCGACCTTCGATCCAAATCGACCAGAAGGCGGTCGAGTCGTACTACCATGAACAACTTATTCCTGAACTGAAGAAGGCAGGCAGCAAAGAAGTCGGACTGCCCGAAGTTTTTGGTCATATTAAAGATCTGCTTGCCGAACAACGCCTGAACCAGCTTCTCCATGGCTGGCTCGCGACCTTACGTTCCGCAAGCCGCATCCAGACTGCGCAATCTGGCGGCGGAGATCAAACCCCTTGAGTGAGCCCACTCCTGCTCAACGCCGCAGCTGGTGGAAACTGTTTCGGCTGTTCTGCCTTTTTGCTGCTGTCGCTTTGAGCCTGCTGGGCTGGTATGTCACCACCGATTCTTTTCAGCAAATGGTTCGTCGTCGCGTGGTCGCCGCCCTTGAGAAGGCAACGGGCGGCCGCGTCGAGATTGGCCAAATCCACACGATTCCGTTTCGCCTCCGCGTCGATGTTCGCGATCTGATCATTCATGGGCGGGAGGCCGCCGACCAGGCGCCCTATCTGCGTGTGGACCGCGTGCTGGTTGAAGTGAAGATCATTGCTCTGTTCAGCACCGAGATCGGCTTGCATTCGCTGCTGGTGGAACATCCCGTCGCCCACATCATCGTCTACCCGGATGGATCGACGAACCAGCCCACACCGCCAGTCAGCCAGTCTCCGGGCAAAGAGCCTGTCGACGAACTCTTCTCGCTGTCTGTCTCCGAGGTCGGAGTGCAGCAGGGCGAATTGCAGTGGGACCAAAGGAAAATACCCCTCAATCTGAACGCCCGCAACGTCGCACTGAAGCTGAACTACTCGTTTCTCCATGGTCAGTATGAAGCTCACTTTTCTGTCGGCAGCGCCAGTACCCGCATTCGTCAATCTCCGCCCTTCGCCTGGCGAGCGGATACCGCACTGGTCCTCGCGCGCGATCATGCCGACATCAGCGCGCTGAACTTTGCTACCGGAAAATCGGAAATTCATTTCACAGGCCGCGTGGTGGATTTTCACAATCCGCAGGCCACGGGCGACTACCGCGGAACACTCGATGTCGGAGAATTAGCAGCACTCGCGCAACAGCCTGAATTTCGCAAAGGGACAGCGCAATTCGGCGGCCACGGTTCCTGGAGCCTCGCGACCTTTTCGGCGGATGGAACCCTGCTCGCCAAAGACATTGAGTGGTCCAATGGGCAGTTAAAAACGCAGAATGGACGTCTCGCGGCGACGTATTCCATTACCCCGGACCGTTTCCGCGTTGCGTCGATCAAGGCCAGCCTTTTCGGCGGCGACTTGCAAGGCGACGTCGACGTGGCCAACTGGCAGGCTTCGATGGAGTCCGCGCCCAGCAAGAATCGTCCAAGCAGTGTCGGACGAATTTCTACCGTGAATCCGCAACGCGGATCGGTGCGCCTGCAACTCACAGGCTTTCCCATTGCACCCGTGGTCGCTACCGTGAGCGCCCGCAAGGTTCCTCTCGATCAGCTGAATTTGTCCGGAACGACCAGCGGGAAAGTGGATGTGCTGTGGGTGGGCTCGATCCACGATGCCGAGACCCGCGTGAGCCTGGCGATAGCGGCGCCGGAAAAACCGCAGCCCGGACAACTGCCAGCGCGTGGTGAACTCTCCGCGATCTATCGGGGATCGCACGATGAATTACAGGTCGATCAGTTTCGCCTCAATACGCCTGCTTCTGAGATCACAGCGAGCGGCAGTTTGTCTTCAACTTCTTCGTTGAAAGTCGCCGCCACCAGCCACGACCTGCGCGAGTGGCGCCCTTTGATCCAAGCGGCCTACGGATCCGGTACTCTTCCTTTTACGATTCACGGTTGGGCGAACTTCAACGGCCTCGTCACGGGCCGTCTTTCCTTCATGCAGGTGAACGGGAACCTCGAAGTGTATGACTTCGAAACTGCTATCCCGATCAATGAGCACCAGCCTGCGACGGTGATTCACTGGGATGCGCTTACCGCCACCATCCAATATTCCAGCAAGAATTTTGCAGCGCACAACGGCGTCCTGCTCCACGGTAAGACCAGTGCGCGTTTCGAGTTGAACACCGCGTTGACGGCAGGAGCTTCGCAACTCGACGGTCCGCTTACATTCCATGTCGACCTGCGCAATGCAGATGTTGCCGAAGTCTTGCAGCTTGCCGGATCGACGATGCCGATCAGCGGTGTGGGAGACGTTTCCTTCAATGTGACGGGCACTCGCGCGCATCATCAGGGACAGGGCCATATTGAGGTACGCGACGCCAGAGTCTACGGATCGCCCGTTCCGATTCTCCGCAGCGACGTCCATCTCACAGAGGACGAATTTCAATTCAACAATCTGGCCACCAGTGTGTACGACGCTCCTGTGACAGGCAGCGGCGCTGTGAACCTCTCCACGCGCGCGTTTCGCGCGAATCTTTCCGGGCGCGATCTGGATCTTGTCCATTTCCCCAAGCTCCAGACCGGGCGTGTCACGGTGGACGGCCGCGTCGACTTCAACGCGCAGGTCAGTGGTACAACGGAGCAACCCTCCGTCGAAGCTCACCTTCATGTGCGTGATCTTGCTTTTGACAAGGAGCGTGCCGGAGATCTTTATCTCGATGCAGTTCCGCAGGATCACCAGCTGGCCATTCAAGGACACACGGAGTTCGACAAAGCGTCCCTGAAAATCCAGGGAACGATCCAAATGGAGAAAGACTTCCTCGCCGATCTGGACCTGTCATTCCAGCATCTCGATGTCGATGCGCTCCTCAGCGTTTACCTGCCGGGAAAGATTACGGGGCACTCTACCCTGGCAGGAAAGCTTGCCCTGCATGGCCCTCTCCGCGATCCCCGGCGGCTGAGCGCAACTGCAACGCTCGATTCCCTCGATTTCGAAGTCACACATGTGCGCCTGCAGAATGCCGAGCCTGTGCGCCTCGAATTGGCTGATCAGGTTCTCCGCATCGAGAGCTTCCATATGTCCGGTAGTGGAACCGACTTCACAGCCCATGGCCGAGCGCAGCTAACCGAGCCGCGAGCCATGGACGTCCGTCTCGATGGCACGGTCAACATGGCGCTGTTGCAAACCATCAATCCAAAGATTTCCGCGCGCGGCATGCTCAACCTCAACCTGACTGCCGGCGGCACCTATTCCAACCCGGTCTTACAGGGGCGCCTCGAAGTCAAAGATACTTTCGTCAGCCATAATGATTTTCCGAGTGGACTAAGCGATCTGAACGGCGTTCTCCTTTTTGACCAGAACCGCATCCAGATCGAGAGCCTGAACGGCACCACCGGCGGCGGCACGATCGCGCTCACGGGCTTCGGCAGCTACCAGAACGGCACCTTCCAGATGGACATTGCGGCCAATGCCCAGGGAGTCCGGTTGCGCTATCCGCCGGGCGTAAGTTCAACTGCGAATGCAAACCTGCGTCTATCCGGCTCGTCGAACGCTGCGCTGCTCAGCGGTGACGTGCTCGTCACCAAATTGGGGGTAACGCCGGGCTTCGATTTCGGCGCGTATCTGGAAAAGAGCAAGCGCTCGATCACGGTAGCTGGAGCCGATACGCTGGAGAGCCGTCTCCGTCTCGATATTCACGTCCAGACCATGCCTGAATTGCAGATGCAGACTGCGATTGCGAAGCTTTCGGGCAGCGCTGACCTGCGGGTTCGTGGTACCGCTGACCATCCGGTAGCGATTGGACGAGTGAGCGCCAATGAAGGCGGCGAGATTTCTTTCAACGGTACAAAGTACCGGCTGGAACGCGGCGAAGTAACCTTTTCAAACCCGGCCAAGACGGAACCCATCATCGACATTCAAGCGGCCACCCGCGTTCGGGACTACGACATCACCGTCAACATCAGCGGCGACGTGACCAAGACCAACAACCTGAAAGCCACGTGGCACTCCGAACCTCCTCTGCCAGAGGCCGACGTGATTGCCTTATTGGCACTGGGCCGCACACGCGAAGAATCGGCGCAACTGCAGGGCAGCGGACTATCTTCCGGTTTCGGAGGAGAAGCATCCAATCTATTGATCAACGAAGCGTTGAATACAGCCGTCAGTAGCCGGGTACAGCGCTTGTTTGGCGTGAGTCGCATCAAGATCGATCCACAGGGCCTGACGAGCGAAACCAACGTGGTCCGCGGACCGCAAGTCACGATTGAGCAGCAAGTCGCCAGCAACCTCACCATCACTTACAGTACGAACGTCTCGGTTGCAACGCAGCAGATCATCCAGGTGGAATACAACGTCACCAGAAATGTGTCGATCGTCGCACTGCGCGACCAGAACGGAGTAGTCAGCTTCGACGTAAAGATCCGCCAGCGCAAGCGCTAGAAAGAACCAGTTCTCAGTTCTCCGTTCCCAGTTCTCAGTTGCGTGATGCAAATCTTTCGAACGCGTTGCGATGGCGCTTTTACAGAGAACTGAGAACCGGGAACTGAGAACTTCGTTACTTCCCCTTGACATAAACCGTCAAACCATTAACCCTATTGGTTTTCACCTTGGGTCCGAAGGCGGGACCGGAAAGAGCAAATTTGCGAGTTCGCGTTTTCTACCACGACAAATGTTTTGACGGTGCCTGTTCGGCTGCGCTTTTTTCGCGTTTTTACCGCGAGCGCGTCCGCGATGATGGAGAGTTCGTCTACACCGGTCTGCTGCACCGCGCCGGGGCTTTGTTCAACGAGAACGATTTTGACGGCGACGAGAACGCCATCGTTGACTTCAAATATTCCAGCTCGCCCAAGATCACGTGGTGGTTCGATCATCACGAGAGCGCATTTCTGACGCCCGCGGATGCCGCTCATTTCGAACGCGACCCAAGCAATCACAAGTTCTATGATCCCGCGTACAAATCCTGCACCAGCTTCATTGCGATGATCGCCGAGCAGCACTTTGGGTTCGATCCGCGCCCAGTTGCGGAACTCGTCCACTGGACTGATATCGTCGATGGGGCACTTTACGAAAGCGCGAAGTCCGCTGTCGAAATGCAAGCTCCGGCCATGAAATTGACCATGGCAATTGAAGCCGTGCAAGATCCCAATTTCGTCAAGAAAATGATTCCTCTGCTGGCAACCCAATCCCTTGCCAGCATCCTCGAAGAACCGTTGGTCGCCGCCGTGTTGCCGCCACTGTTGGAACGGCATCAACGCTCGGTGGATATTTTGCGCAAGCGTTCGGTGGAGGAGCAGGGAACCATCTTTTTTGACCTCACGGATCTCGAACTCGAGGGTTACAACAAGTTCATCCCGTACTATTTGCATCCGGAATCGATTTACAGCGTGGGACTGAGCAAGAGTTCCTTCCGGGTAAAGGTATCGGTGGGTTCGAATCCGTGGTCGAAGCGCGAGCCGACCGTGAACCTGGCGAAAGTTTGCGAGCGCTATGGCGGAGGCGGCCATGCTCGGGTAGGAGCGATCTCGTTCGATGTCACGAAGGGCGACGACGCCCGCAAAGCGGCAAAAGAAATTGTCGAAGAGTTGCGCGCCAGCGTGCAGCCGTGACCGTACGCCGCAATACGATGTTGGGAAACTGAAATCACAAGCTCACCCTGCCATGCATCCGTACGTCCACGACCCCGCGCACATTAAAGGCCTGCGTACCGTTGCCACCGTGGAATTCACCAAAGGCGTGATCGTGGTGCTGGCTGGTCTCGGCCTGTTTTCGATGCGCCACCGGGACATCTGGGGAATCGCCGAGAGTTTTCTGGAATTCTTTCACGCCAATCCCTATCACCACTACGTCGGCGTGTTCATCGACCTGGTCTACCGGATCAGCGATATGCACTTGTGGAAGATTGCCACCGTGGCCAGTGTGTATGTCATTCTTCGTTTTATCGAAGCGTATGGCCTCTGGTACGCATTGCCCTGGGCGGAATGGTTGGCGTTCGCATCCGGAACGATCTACATTCCGTTCGAACTTGTGGATTTACTGCACCGTCCAACCTGGTTTCGATTGCTGGTGCTGACGGTCAATCTCGTCATTGTTCTCTACATGCTATACCTGCGCCTGGATGCGCTTGAGAAACGCCGCATCGCCCGCGCACAGCAGACCGCAGGGTAGGGAAGAGCAGCACTACTCATTCAGCGAGCAGCTGCAATCCGCAGGTGGGACGTGAGCTTTCAGAAAGTCTGCGACTCGCTTGTAAGCGTCGATCTGATTTTCCACTTTCGCGAAGCCGTGGCCTTCGTTTTCGTAAACTTTGTATTCGACCACGCCGCCGCGTTTCTTGACCGCGTCCATGACCTGCTGCGCTTCCGACTTCGGGCACCGAGGATCATTGCCGCCCGCCAGCAAATACAGCGGAGCCTTGATCTGATCCACGAAGTTGATCGGCGAGCGATCTTCGTAGAGAGCTTTGTTCTTCACCAGGTCGCCCATCGTCGCCAGATCGCTCTGCTGCAGCACCGGATCTTCATTCTGAATTTCCGTGAACCAGTTCACGAATGGCACGATCGGCACGCCCGCCGCCCAAACGTCCGGCGCTTTCGTGACGCCCATCATGGTCAGATAGCCGCCATAGCTGCCACCCATCAGGATCAGCTTCTTCGGATCGACGTATCCCGTCTGCTTGATCCAGTCGGCTGCCGAGAGCACATCCTGTAAATCACCCCCGCCCATGTCGAACAGGTTCGCCTGCTGAAATTCTTTCCCGTAGCCCGTCGAACCGCGATAGTTGGGCGCGATCACCAGATAACCCTGGTTCGCCATGTACTGGACGAAGCGGTTGAACGTATTCATCGTCTGCGCAGTCGGCCCACCATGTACGTACACAATTGCCGGATGCTGTCCATTGCGCGGCAGATTGTAAGGGACGTAGACGAACGCGGAAATCGTCCACTTGCCGTCTTTGCTTGGATAGTGCACCAGCGACGGCTCAACCATGTCCTGCGAGCGCACGCCCCCGATCAGCGCGTGTGTAACCTGGCGGGACTTTCCATCCGCCAGCGTGTAGGTCCAGAGGTCGCCGGGCGCGGTGGGGCCATTGTGAAAATAAAGCAGTCTCGCGTTGTCATGACTGAATGACGAATTCCCAGCGCCGGGTTCATTCAGTCCCTTCGGCAACGGCAGTGCGCGCGCCTTCCCGGCCGCGATGTCATAGAGATAAACATCGGTGTTGCCATCCACATTTGCGGTGTAGGTCAGATGGCGGCCGTCGGGAGAAAAACTGCCTGCCGAGATTTCCCACTTGTCCTGCGTAAGCCAGTGAATCTTCTTGGTGCCGATGTCGATGAGTCCAACGTTCTGATAGCCATTGGCGGCATTCGAAGTGATCAGAACGCGCTTGCCGTCGGGCGAAACGTCGTATGCAGAGTGGAGTTTCTCGCCGTCATGCGGCGTCAGCAGCGTGCTCTGCGCGCTTTCCACATCCACCATGAAGACGTTCGAATCGGTGCCCTTCGACTGGTCCTGCGTGTAGACGATGAACTTGCCATCTTTCGACCAGATCGGCGCCACGTTCATCCGATCGGCGGCAGTTCCGGTGGTGAGATGCTTCACCTCGCGCATCACCGTGTCATAGACGTCAATCTCAAACACGGACGACGTCTTCGGCTTCACCATGTAGGCGAGATAGCGGCTATCGGGAGACCACGCCGGACTCTCTTCCGCAATCTCGCGGGTCTTCGTGACGTTCACAACCTGCCCGGTTTTCGGCGACACAAAAAAGATGTCCCACTGCTCGTCGCCATCGTAGTCGGACATGTAGGCGATCCACTTGCCATCGGGAGACCACACGGGTGATGTCTGCCGCTCGTTGCTGACCGTCAACTGGATCGGCCATCCGCCATCGGACGGCACCGTCCAAAGATTGTTGCGCCCGCTGAGATTGCTCACGAACACGATCGACTTTCCATCCGGAGACCAGTCCGCTCCGCCCACCAACCGGGTCATGTATAGCTTCTCAATGGATAGATTTTTCTCCACATGGGCATTCGGCTTGGAAGTGATCAGCTTGGGATCGGTAATCGCTTGCGGAGCAGGCAACGTTTGCGATGTGGCCACGGTAGTCATCAATATGACAATAGCAAAGAGACAAAGAGTGCGCATGAGGGCCTCGGGTTAGAGCTTGAACAGAAGAGTTTACCAGTCGGAGAACGGATGAATCCGACCACGGATCTGCCGGGCCTCGGAGAATTCTGGCCTTTGGGTGGCGCAGGGGTTTACCGCTGCGGTAAACGCAATCTTGATTTGGGCTTCAGCCCCCGAGGTTCAGGTTAGGCTTTCTACTTTTCGCGCTCGAATCCGCAGCTGACGCGGAACACGTGGCCATCGGGGTGGCGAAGGTGCATCTCGCGGACGTTCCACGGCATATCGGTCGGCGGAAATGTAACCTCCAGCCCGGCGGCGACGCAGTGCGTGTGCATCGCGTCCACGTCGTCGACCCACACCGACATCCAGACGCCCTTATCGCCCGCTTCGTCTCCGTCCTGCTGAAAAGTGGTGGTGTTCGCGCCGCGGCCGCGGCCTCCCTGCGCCCCCAGGCAAAGAAAGATGCGGGTTTTCGTACCCGATCCAATCGAGGCAAACGTCGGAGGCGTTCCCCAGTCCCACAATTTCTTCCATCCCCACTTCTCAAACCACGCCACCGTCCCGGCAATGTCGGACACGTTCAATATCGGAGTCAACCCTTTGGCTTCCATGGCGGAAGCAGGATGCCACCGGGCGAACCGTGCCGATCTGCCGATGCCAATCTGACGGTGATCAGACGGTGCCCCAGGTTCGCGCCCCCAAACAAACAGTCGATCTCAATACGCTCAGTTCTAGGGGCGCTAACCTGGGCTCACGGCGAACCAACACACCCTCCACTTTCTGGACGCTTTACTTAGAGTTCTTCCGGGCGTACTTTTCTTACTATGCCTCGCGATCTCCGGAGATACCAGGAATCCGGCCAATCGCATTTCGTCACCTTCAGTTGTTATCGCCGCCGGCCTTTCTTTAACCACCCTACGCGTTTTCAACTGTTCGTTCTCTGTCTGGAAGAGATGCGCCGCCGCTTCGAACTCTGCGTTTACGCTTATGTAGTAATGCCAGAACACGTCCACCTGTTGCTGAGCGAACCGGAAGAGGGAATACTAGCGGACGCCATTCACTTCCTGAAGCTGTCATTCACCAAGCGCTCGCGTCGTTTACCGACGGACGAGTCTGGGAACTTCTGGCAAAAGCGATACTACGACCGCAATGTAAGAGACCACCATGAGTTCATAGTGAAATTGGGCTACATTCACAGGAACCCAGTAAAGAGAGGATTGGTCGCGCGTCCAGAACAATGGAAGTGGAGTAGTTGTCGGCACTACGCCTTGCGGGAAACAAACGTGGTGGAGATTGAGTCAGAATGGACAGCGCGCGATCGCGAGAAGAGTCTTGTGGGCCCCGATCGAATATTCCTGAACCCAGGTTAGCGCCCCAATAACTGGGCGCCCTAGGATTGACCGCTCATGCGGGGGCGCGAACCTGGGGCACCAGGCCCCCACTCTATGTCAGGAAGCCCCGTGGCAGTGTTTGTACTTTTTTTCACTACCGCAGGGACACGGCTGGTTTCTTCCTACCTTCTCACCCGAGGGTAACATCGGTTTACCACGGAGATTCTTGGATAAGCCCTCTAAGATGGGATCGGATTTCCAAGGTTCTTTACTAAATACCATCGCATCAACTAGACGATCACTTGTAGCGAGACAACCCAGTCCGAGCCATACGTCGGCTTTCGACTTGTATTTCGCCAGCCTTGAGAGACCCAATAGTTTTTCCCGAAGCGCTGCCGGAGAGGTCGGCTCCGACACAATCGTTATTCCGCCCGGACTGTCGGAGAAAGGCATTCGTGCATCATGACTTCGGTGGTCGGCAGTTGTTTTACGCTTCAGCATCTTCAGTGCTTGGATCAGCCCGTCCGCCCCTTCTCCGGCTAGATCGTAGAGAAAAAATACAACGTCACTGAACCTCGGTTCATTGGTAGATTTTGCTTGATCGACGAGGTTTTGAAAGTCTGCATTCTTCCATTGGTGGTGAAGTTTGTCTGCCGCTGCGGTCTTCGGTACAGACCCGCGGAGTACCGGAAAGTTCGCGTCCACGAGTTGTGCGAAACTGCCGTCAACAATTTCTAAGTCAGCTTCGTTGTTCTTAAAGAGCTTTTGCTTGAGGTGCTTGCCAAGTAAAGACATCTCCGTATCGGCCTTGTAGTAGCCGCCAAGCTCCGTTCTCTGGCGCAAGTAGTAAGCGAACTCGAATGGATCCGCAAGATAGAATGCCAACATATCCAAATCAAAGATGCTGATGGCGACAGGGAAGGGGTCAGCCGCTTGCTTTTTGAGGTACACGTCAACCTGGTGCATAACTGCCGGATAGTGATCCAGCGTTACGCAGAGAATGTAAGCGTCGTCTATGCTCTCATTGAGATGTACCTCCTTCCCGCCAGCCAACAGTTTGCTGTTTCGGTCGAGTAATGCTCGTCGGCAGAGCAATGCTTGATCGTACGCCTCTTGAACAGCAAGTGTGAAATCAGAAGCTAATCGAGTGTCATTGCCAAGTTTCGCGACTTCGGTTAACCGCTTTGACTTTACCTGGGCGATGACAGCCTTGTTACCGACAACAGCAAGCACATCAATATCGGTGATGGTCTGGCTCTTAGTTTTCTTGATCTCAACATCCGTGTAAACATTATGGGCACCAAATACGTTCCGCAGAAGATTCGCTGTTATATTCTCGGCAAACTGCCCGCGGTGCAATAGGGCCTCAGTGGTGTACGCACCATCGGAATTCATCCAAAAGAATGGACATTCATAGATTGCCTCTGCAAGGTTAAATCCGATTGGGAGGAAGTAGCGACGATCCGGAAGTTGAATTATCGGATTTGATTGAAGTTGATTAAACTGGCCAGGTAATTGAAGACTCAAGTTGACCTTCCCTGGTATCAAAGAAAATGCCCTCAGACAGGCGCTAACCGTCTCGACTCCGAATTGTTGAAGTTCAGTCTCTTCGAAGCAGAAGATTGATAGCGCCGTCGTACAGAGTTTCGAGAACTCTCCACGCGCCACTCTGGGGTGGGTGTTGTACTTGTGCTCATGGAGTCTCTTCAGTTCTCGGGCTATTAGGCTCATCTCAGCAATATCAATTCCCTTGTGCCGACGAACCCAGGACTTGTCTGCAGCATACTTCTGCGTCGCGAATTCTAAGTATTGGAAGTCATATGCTCCCGAGCCACCGTAAAATATTGGCTCCTTCATCATCTCTCCCGAACCGAATGTACGGCGATAGTCGCCTTCCTGATCTTCTATACGAATGCCAGTCTTTACACGCTTTTCGATCTCTTTAGTGAAATGTTCGTGATGCTTCTTGTGGAGTTCGTCGAAGAGCCTGTAAATTTCTTCAAACCACTGCGCAGACTCGTGTTCGGCTGGAAAACTAAGGCTAATTTCATTTTTGACCAGAAGCCCTGCGAGAAATGTTAGTTCCTGAAAATTGAGATGGTCGTGCCAATTGATTTCCGTAGCCTCGTTAGGAGCGAAAAACAAGTCGCGCAGCAGTATTAAAGCGAACGTATAGATGAACCCCGGCTGTCTTGTCACGGCTTCAATTTTGCCAATGACTGCTTTCATACTTTTCCGAACCGTTCTTTCCTAAATATTATAGATGTCCGAGTAACAGGCTCAAGCGGGTGGCCCACTTCTCAGAAGCATTCGACCGTGTGTCTGCGAAGAACCTCGCAAAATATTGGCTCCTTCCCCGGCCACGGTTTGTGAGCAACGGTGGGTATCAGCCAATATCTGCTGTTTGACGCCCGGCGCGTGACGACGATAGCCTCCAGTGCAGGTCGAGCAACCCACAACAGTTGGCGGAGTGTCCCCGTGAATCATTTAACGACGAATGATGTAACGACAAGAGAGCCGGCCAATGATCCCCAGGATTTGGAGCGATTGTTGGTCGAGAGAGAGAACGCGGGAGATGTTGCCGGCATGACGGCGTTGTTCGAGCCAGACGCGGTCGTCGACATTGGCGGCGGAACGTTCCTGCGTGGCAAAGAGGCCATCCACGAGTTTTTTACTCAACTCCAGGTGACGGGGTTTGGACCGGAAAAACGACACTTCGAGTTCGGAGAACAGCGTCCAGCGCTCATCTGCGGCGATCTGGCCCTCACCTCGACGCGCTGCCGTAATGGCACCGTGACCTCGGAAGTTGCGCGCCGCCAGAAAGATGGAACGTGGCTATGGGTGATTGATAGGTATTCCGTCGCCTAGTGGTCGGCAGGTATGCCCAGTAACCCAGGTTAGCGCCCCAAGACCTGGGCGTCCCAGAGATTGACCGTTCGTACGGGGCGCGAACCTGGGGCACCAGGCTTTCCGCGTCTCCGCCCTCATTACGTTACCGTGAAGGTCGCGCTCGTTGCCGCGCCACCCGGAGTTGTGATCACGACTTTGCCCGTCTTGGCTCCCGCAGGTACTGTAAGCGTCACCTGCTTGTCAGAGTTCACGGTGAAAGACGTAACCTTGACCCCTCCCAGAGTGATGCCCGTCGCCTGGATGAACCCCGATCCGGCAATCACGACTGTGCTCCCAACCGCTCCGCTGGCGGGCGTGACGCTGGTGATTTTCGGAGTGACCCGGTACGGCTTGCTGCTCGATAAGGTTCCGGAGGGCGTGGTCACGGTGACAGTTCCCGTCTCTCCCGATGGGACTTTCGCGGTGAGATACGTGTCGGAGACGACTTTGAAACTTGCGCTGGCTCCATTGAATTTAACGCTGGTTGTGCCCGTGAACCCATTACCGAGAATTCCGACGGACTTCCCCACGACGCCCATGGTCGAGGTGAGCAACACAAATGGTGGCATGGAGTTATCGAGGCTGTAGACAACGCCTTCTCCGGGCGTTCCTCCACTGCTGGTCAATCCAAAAATCTTACCGTTCGTGTACTGAACCCCAGTTGCATACGCCCCCGCGCCGTGCGTCACGTCAAAGCTCGAAAGAACGCTGAAGGCGCCGCCGGTCGTGATCTCGAACAGCGTGCCATTGCCTGCGTTACCGCCGAATGCGGTCGAGCTATACAGATTGCCGTCGGTGGCCGCGACCAGACCCGCATAGGCCTGATTCCCGTTGGAGGCGTCAACCGAGTCGAAGTTGTGGAGTACGGTCAGGCTTCCACCTGGTGTGATCTTATAAACAACGCCCACATCCGAACTGCCCCCACGCGAAGTTGTGCCGTAGAGATTGCCATCGTTCCCTTGCACCAGGCCGCCAAACGGATACCTCCCGTGGGTAGTGTCGAAGTTATAGAGCGTCGTGACCGTCGTCTTCACAATTTTGAAAACAGTCCCCAAATTGGCGGTGCCGCCAATCTGTGTGGTTCCGTAAAAGGCGCCATCGCTTCCTTGCGCCAGCGGACCATAAGTCATATAGGGAATTTTGTTAAGCACTTTGAAGACGCCCTTCGCGGACATCTTGAATGCGACGCCCGGAGCCGAAGTACCGTAGAAGTTTCCGTCCGTGCCCAGCATCAAAGCAGCTATAGGATCGCCTCCGTCTGCGCCTCCCGCGAAGCTGTAGAGGACCGTAAAGACTCCCGCCGGCGTGATCTTGAAGATATTGCCAAGGCTGTGCGCGCCACCGCTTTGCGTGGTGCCGTAGAAGTTGCCGTCGGCGCCAAGAATCAGGCCGCCACTTGGACTATATCCGTGCGCGATGTCGAAGTTATAAAGCACGGTCAGTGTGCCGTCGGGCGTAATCTTGAAGGCGATACCCCCACCGCTCGTGCCACCCTGCGTGGTAGTGCCATATAGGTTCCCATCCCGGCCCTGGGCCAGTAGCTCCGGATATAGGGGGCAGCATCCGTGGGTCGTTCCATCGAACTCGTAAATGTCTTTGTAGGTTTGTGCACTCAGCCCGGGCGCGCATATCGCCAAAGCCAATAAGCAAACAACAAAAGCCCACGTTCGAGTGGCTGATATTTCACTGATAATTCCCGCCACAGATCTCGTCGGTTGTGATTTCATCTTCCTTCACCTCTATCCCTGGCTCTATAGCTCTCGCCTGCTCTGGAAATGTTCCCTGTGTGTGGTGTTGGCGCTCCGCAAAACTCCGATCTAACCCAGGAGGTTTCGCGAAAGGCATTTCTTGACCCGAAGCGCGGGGGGCGCCCTGCCGGTTCGGCCCGGTCACGCCCCGCAAGCAGGCGTCATCGTTTTGCCGACTGTTCCACCGGCGTCTTGCGCAGGACTTTTCTGGGATCCTGGACAAACTGTTTGACCGCGGCCCGGTTGTGGTAAGTAATACTCTTTTCGACAGGAGCGCCAAAAGCTTCGGGATGCAGATAGAGCCCACGCTCGCTTGCCGTCTTTTCCACCTCGACCGGACTCCGGTTCGCGTTGGCCCACGCATCATGACGGATGCCCGTGATCTGCCACGAAACCTTGGCTCCGGGTTTCCCGCCCGCAATCCGAAAGTGATTTCCCAACACCTCTTCGGCCACATAGAGGTTGGGGCCGGGAGCTCCGACCGCGGTGAGCTGGTAACGGAAGTCCTTGTTCAGCGCTTCGAAATAGCTCGGCAGGTCGACGCGAGCTTCGCCATTCTCGTCCAGCACAGCCACACCGTCGTAGATATTTTTCATGTCCGGCGATTCGATCGAGGTGTGGAGGAGGAATTTGTTGGTTGGATCGACCGGGTGATCGATCTTGAAACTCTTGGAGGCTCCGATGAGTGCACCTGTGGCCACGAGGTCTCCGACGCTGCTAGTTCTCACGTAGTGGGCGCCAAGAATGTCTTCGGCATAGATCATGTAGTGTGAAGTGGAGCTGTCGTTGATTAGCAACAGGGTTGAATTCGTATCCGCTGCACCACCCTCGGGCTGGTTATAGCCCCACAGAGCATTGCCCTCTTTCGAAAAGCCAAGGACTCCAACGCTCCCAGCGTTGGTCGAATATCCTCCGACACCAGTTCCGGATTGTGACTGCCCGGTAACTCCAATGTAGTTGGTCGACATCCCAGCTACGCCTGCGAAAACATCCGACGTCCCGAGCACCCCATTGTCGGTAGGACTGTCACCCCACACTCCCGGGTTCACGTTGCCAATGGAACTCTGGCCCATGCTACTCATAGAGGCTTTCATTCCTAAAACACCAGCTCCGATCGGGCTAAATGAATTGCCCTGCACCGCAACCGTAAAGGTATTCGCGGAATTGGTATCGACTCCATGGATGGCGATCGCTCCGAGCGACGTGCTGGAGGATGTACCATTGACAGCGGACGTGGTTGAAGTAGTCGTCGCATGGATAATGCCCGCGTTAAATGCGCCGGAAGCGTCTCGCTTCACAATCGTATTAGCCGCATTCGCGCTAGTCGGCGCCACAGTCCAGTTCAGTCCGAGTGTTCCTGAAGTCGTGACTGGTGAGCCGCTCACGGTGAAGTCAGACGACGGAGCGCTCAAACCTACGCTGGTCACCGTGCCGCTGCCACTCACTGATTTGCACACCCAGGCTGAGCCATTCCAGGAGAGAATCTGACCGGAACTGCAACTCGTCAGCAGGCTCAGGTTGGCTACACCGCTGTTAGTGCCGCCGGTTAGTCCGCTGCCCGCCGCCGTGTTGATGCCGGTGATGGTGCCGCCACTACCGCCGCTGAACACGACGTCCAATTCGGGCGAATGGCCTTGCGCTGTGTTCTCTTTGCTTTCAAACGTTGCCGACAAGGGACTGTTCGCCACCAGCGCGATGCCGTCATTGGCTTGCGTGTTGTTGAGCCACGCTACGACGGCTGGAGTCACGTCAATCAGGATGTAGTCTTTTGCGTTTGCGCCGGTCAGGGGCACGCTCGGTACGATGGTGCTGCCCAGAGCCGGGACCAGGTTGGCGGTGATCGTCTTCTCGGACCAGGTGCCATTGATGAAATCTACGTTGAAGCTTCCCGCCGCCGGGACTGTGTTGACGTAGAGCTTCAGAGTCGCCTTGGCCACGCTGGCGCCAGTGAAGCCGGAAGGAATGGACGATAAATCAAACTGGATGTAGGCCGCCTGCGAGGGACTGACGACGCTCAGCGTTGTTTTCGCGCCGAAATTCGTGGTCGGCGTGGCCGTGTTGGTGTAGGAGTCGGCGCTCGGCGTGATCTGGGCGTAGGTGGAGATCGTCGCGCTCCAAATGAACAGCACGACTGCTACCAGCGAAAGGCTGCGGTTCTTCATAACGTGTGGCTCCAATGTCTGTCTTGCGCCGGGTTGGGGGGCGGCGGCCAGGGCGCGTCGTTGTGGATTGGTCTTAAATGGTCTCAGTAGCGGACGTCAACCAAACTGGGAGTGAAGTCTGCCTTAACAAGTAACGGCAACAGTATCAGCGCGTTACAGCCTCTTCTTAACTTGAAAATCTACGTGATAGAATCAAGCTCCCCCGGCAAATTTGAGCTACTCTCCAGCACAAAACCCGTAATGCCGCCGCCAGTGGAAAATAAGCGCTATCAATTCGGAAATTTTGAGGCCGATACTGGCACCGGCGAACTGTTGCGCCAGGGATTGCGCGTCAAGCTGCAGGAACAGCCCTTTCGACTGCTGGCGCTGTTGCTCGCGCGTCCGGGGGAAACCGTCAGCCGGGACGACTTGCGCAAGCAGCTCTGGCCGGACGACACATTCGTCGAGTTCGATAACAGCCTGAATGTCGCCGTGCGCAAACTGCGCGAAGCGTTGCGCGATGATGCGGATGTTCCTCGCTTCGTGGAAACAGTCCCGCGGTACGGGTACCGGTTTATCGCTCCGGTAAGTTTCGCGATCGAGCCGTCGGCGACGGTCCCCGGGTCGTCAAACTCCAATCCAGCCTTGCCACCGTCTCCGCAGCAACCTCGCGCTGTGGCTGAAATACGTCCGCGGTGGCGGTTTCCAGTGCTGATCGCGGCATTGCTTGTCGCAGCGGCGGGTCTTGGATTTGTGAGTAACCGTTTGTATCGCCATTACCGGCGTCCCGTACTGACGCAAAAAGACACGATCCTTCTGACCGACTTCACGAACACGACCGGCGAACCCGTTTTCGACGACGCACTCAAGCAAGGCCTGGAAGTCAGCCTGGAGCAGTCTCCTTTTCTTAATGTGGTTCCGGACCGCAAGGCTCGCGTCATCCTGAAGCAGATGGGGCACTCGGAGGAGGAGCGCGTCGCAGGAAGGGGCGCGCTCGAAGTGTGCCAGCGAGCCAACGCGCGAGTGATGGTACAAGGGTCGGTTTCGAGTCTCGGAACCAGTTATCTGATTGGCCTGGCCGCCATCCGTTGTGACACAGGTGATCCGATTGTTCACGAAGAGGCCCAAGCTCGCAGCAGGGAAGAAGTGGTCGATGCACTGGGCCGGACTACGGCGCGCCTACGCGCCCGCCTAGGCGAGTCGCTTCCCTCGATCCAAAAATTCAACGCGCCCCTAGAACAGGCCACGACCTCTTCACTCGATGCGCTCAAGGCGTATAGTGTCGGCGCTTCCCACTGGGACCGGGAAGGAGATCGGGCCGCTGCACCCTATTTCAAGAGGGCGGTTGAGCTGGACCCGAACTTTGCCATGGCCTACGGTGCCCTCGCCAGCATTCATCAGAATCTGGAAGAAACGGAACTGGCTCGTGAAAACGCCACGAAAGCGTATGAACTGCGCGGTCGGGCCAGCGGCGTCGAGAAGGTTCTCATCGAATCGTGGTACCACATGTACGTCTCCGGGGATCTGCAAAAAGCGGCGCATGTGTACGAGATTGAATTGCAGGACTATCCAGAGAACTGCCGGGCGCTGAATGACCTCGGCACGATTGACGCCAGTCTCGGACGCACCAGCGAAGCCGTCGACATTTTCCGCAAGGTCGTGCGCCTGGATCCTTTCGGGACGACGACTTACGGCAATCTTGCTGTGAGCTTAATGGCACTCGGAAAAGTTGACGAAGCGGGCGCAGTTCTTGCCGAGGCCGGCCAACATAAGTTGCAGTCCGAATACTTGCTGCAAGTCAATTATTTGCGGGCGTTTCTTTCCGGCGACCACGAGGGAATGGAGCAAGCTTTAAAGCAGTCCCATGACGTGCCCGGAGCGGAAGCGTCTCTACTTGCCACGGCCGCGAACACAGAAGCTTATGCCGGCCATTTTCGAAAAGCGCATCAACTCTCCATGACGGCATCGGAGATCATGGTGCGGGAAGGGAACAAGGAATTAGCAGCCGGATGCTGGGCTGAAGCGGCCGTGCGGGAGGCCGAAGCGGGAGCCGACAAACTGGCCCGTGAATCCGTGTCACGTGCATTGTCGTTGTCGCAGAGCGACGATATCGAGACGATGACGGCGCTGGTGAGCGCTCGCATGGGCGACGAACAGCGGGCACAGACGCTCACACAGAAATTGGACGCCGAGCACCCAGCGAACACGATCCTGCAAGGCTATTGGCTACCGACAATCCGCGGCGAAATGGAACTGCAACGTGGCAACTGGGCCAAAGCAGTCGCACAGCTTACTCCGGCGGAGAGTCTCGAACTGGCAATTCCGTTTGCCTTCTCAACCACGAGTCTCTATCCCGCCTTTGTGCGTGGGCAAGCGTACCTGGCAGACAACGATGCCAAAAACGCGGTAGCGGAATTCCAAAAGCTCATCGACCATGATGGCTTGACGCTGAATTCGTCCCTGGGACCCTTGGCACGGCTGGGACGAGCGCGCGCTTTTGCCCGCAGCGGAGATGCCGCAAAAGCCAAGGTTGCGTATCAGGAATTCTTTCAACTGTGGCAAAGCGCCGACCAGAATATCCCTGCCATGCGACAAGCCCGAAGCGAATTCGCCAAGTTACAGTGAACAAGATTCGTCGGGGACGCCGATGGAAAAGAATTCAGAATTGGGTCAGTTCCGTCTGTCCACGAATTCCCCGTCTTGCGATAGCGGAAGAGCAGCAGCGGGAGCCGCTTGAGATTGGCGGCAAGGTTCTCTTCTACCCAGACTTCGCCTTGAGCACGGCGGGCGGTGACGTAAGCGTGCTCGCTCCCTGGTCGAGTTACGTTCTGCAAGATCGCGAGCTGATCTCAGGTCAGAACCCGTTCTGGGATGAAGCACTTCTGAAACTTCTTCTGCCGGCACTCGAAGAGAAGAAGAAGCGGGCAGCTTAGAGGAAATAGGGGGACAGGCGGGACGGTTATCATTTTTCGCCAACGATGGTTGGTGTACGTCCCGTCTGTCCCCAGTTTTCCCACACCAAGCGTAAACCCCGATACTGGAAAGAGCGGATCTGAATCGCGGGATGGTCCCCGATCGCTGGTTTCGCCGCCAGCAACCGCGTTTCATAAAACGAAACTTGGGACACTCGGTAGGGCTGATAATGGTGGAGAACCTACACAGCGCAATAAGCTGTGGGTCAGCCACCCGGCAAAAGGGCATTTGTGCCTATGGAAACAGGTCTCAAAGTGTTAGGGGCGATACTGATGGCTGTGATAGCAGTGCTCCAATTTTTTCTAGACCTAGTGCAACGTCCCGGCACCCGTTGGATTGTTGCCGCAATAGCGTTTGTCGCTGTTCTGTGCTTCGCAATAGCAGAGTTTATCGGAGACAGAAGCCGGAAACGTGAGCGAAAACGATGGGAGGAAGGTCAGGTCGAGCGTGATCAACAGATGATCGGCCTTATTGTCTCTAGAATCAAATCTCCTGAGGTCATGGGTGGCGCCCCCGTTACTCAGCCTATTGTCCCCTTACCTGTAGACGTTATGCCTAACGATCCGCGAGTCTATCCGGTCTCAATTAAGGAAATTAAAGATGCCATATTTCCGAGCACAGCATTCGTCTTTACTAATCGCGGCGGCGATGTGGCGCATAGGGTTAAGGTAGACATGCTCTTCAAGTTGAAGGGCCATAATGTTGACTTCCCCGGAGTAGAGGTCATCGCTGTTGATGAGACTTGTGAGGTTGTTCCAACAGTAGGAGGAGAATCCTTATCTAACAAGCGTAATATTTTCCACTGGCTTTTAGAGGATTGGAACGCTAACGCAGGAAGTTTAGTTGAAGACTGGCCGAAAGAAATGAACGTTAGGTGGCAGAATTACAAGGGCGACAGATTTGTGTGCGCTCTGACACTTGTATTTCACCCAATCGACTACATGCTCAGACGTAATGACAATTGGCCAAAGCATGATTTTGTAGTGGTGGAGTTCAAGAACATACGGTTTCATCGAGAGTGATTACATGAAGTGTTCCAGGTGCCCCGCACATTCGCGTTGTTGGGCAGGGGGCCTAACTGGTTACAGCCTATGACAGATGATCTCGACAAGGCCTACCGGGAGATCGCCAAGTTCGCAAGCCAATATAAGGTCGCGGGTTTCACTGCCACCGAGTTGGCCAGATTTCAGACTTTGGAAACGGGCAGATTTTCAGAGTTATTCAAACTGGCTGAACTTCAGACACCGGCATACAACAGGACCATGCAGGAGTTGACCGCAAACCTGGAACACCTCTACCCACTTAAGAGCATCCAGGCGGCATTGGCTTCGATTGAGCTGCCTCAACCCCCAATGAGTGCCATACTGCAGGCACACTTGGCGGAGATTACGGGCATTGGGGCATCATTCGCTGAGACCATCGGAGAGCGAACGCGATTACTGTTCGACGCGGCTCCCATGCAGCGCTATCAGGAGATTTTTGCGCACATCTCCCAGGAAATAAGTCGTACCGAGCGATCTAGCCTGGAACTGTCAAAATTGGCACTTACTTGGCCATCGGAAATCGTCGGTGACCGCCTTGTGCTTCTTGAGGACTCTTTGAGTAACGTGGCTGCCCTTCGAGAGCTAGAGACCAACGCCGCCCTCAGCAGCATGCCATTGCGCGGGATCGAACGTGTTGAGGTTGCCACCGACCTGGTTTGGAATCACGGCAATTTCGTTCGTCGCTTGCCGCCCGCTTTGCCTGATGTTCCAAAATGGGAACCTCACCGCGATGAAGAATTAACAACGAAACTCGAAACCAAGCTGCTGGCGATCGACCCGAGACTTCTCGAGCTCCGACGAGAGGCTTGGAGGAATCTCGCGAGCGGCAAAGCCGGCGCACGGCTCGCGGCCCACGGGGTTCGAGAGATCTTGGGCGAGCTCTTACGACTGTTCGCACCTGACGAAAAGGTGAAACAGAGTGGGGTGTGGCTCGAACGTAAAGATCAGGCCTTATCAAAGCCCACTCGTCGTATGCGACTGGAATACATCGTAGGGGATGCGGCGGCGGACCTTGCTGCGCTTTTTCAATTCGACGAAAGCGTGCAGAATGCGAACAAGTTCGCTCATGTGTTCGAGGACAATGTCGAGGTAGTCAGGGCTCACCTGGCGCAAGTGGAAGCATGCATTTACCTCGTAATTACGTACGCGATAGAAGATGGCGAGTAGCCCCGGCCGGGTGCCCCACGTTTCGTTCTCTGAAACGTGGGTGCTGGCAGCGAAACCGGCTCGCGACCTCACAACCCTCGAAGCCCGTGGACAGTCCAGCCGTTTTGCTTTGTCGTATGCTATGAGCCGTGCGACAAAAGCGCATGTCGATTCTTCCTCCGGTGACAGCTTTACTCACGCTTGTCTTCTTAATGGTTCCCCACAGTAATGCCCAGAGCATTCCCCTGGTGGATCATCATGCCCACCTGCAGAGTGCCACGGCTGCACAGCTTCTGAATGAAGGAGCGACTTTGCATGCGGAAGAAGCCTCTCCAGAAAAAGAAAAGCCCTACACCGCGAAGGACCTGATCTCCGCGCTGGACGCAGCCGGCATAGGCCGTGCGACTGCGCTTTCCGAAGCCTACTTGCTGGGAAGCAAGTTCGTGCATGTGTCCAACGAGGCGAAGGTGATTGATCGGGAAAATGACTGGACACTGCAGCAAGTCCGCCAATATCCGAAACGGCTGCTTGGTTTCTGTAGCGTGAATCCGATCCGGCCATACGCCATGGCAGCGATCAAACATTGCCGGCACATCGGCTTGCGCGGTGGCCTGAAACTCCACCTGGCAGCCTCTCATTTCAACTTTGCGGACGAGAAACAGATTCGCCAACTGCAAGACGTTTTCCGTGAAGCGAACCGAGTGCGTGTGCCGATCCTGATTCATCTCCACCCGGACGACGAGAAGTGGGATGGCAAACGCGATTCGCAGATTTTCCTGGACCAGGTATTGCCGCTGGCTCCCGACATCACGGTGCAGATCGCCCACATGGTGGGATGGGGAGGCTACGATCACAGTGCCGATGCTGCACTGACGACCTTCGCGGACAAGTGCGCAACCCAAGCGAAACTGTGCGCCCACCTTTATTTCGACATCTCCGCCGTGATCGTGCCGCCGTCAGCAGCGCAAGCGCCCGCAGGCAGCGATCTCCGGTTCATATATGAGAACCAGAAAAACTTTCCTGAAGGACCAGAACGACTCGCAGCTAATATTCGGCGCATCGGGATTCACCGCGTCCTGTTCGCGACCGACTGGCCAGTCATGGGGATCAAGGAATACGTCAGGTTGCTGCGCACCAACTTGCCGCTTACGTCCGCTGAAATTAGTCAGATTTTTAGTAACGTTGCGCCATACTTTTGACAAGGCGGTGGCCCAGTTCTCCGTCAAACGGTAACTTTCAAAACGAAGAGGTTGATTTCCATGAGACGAACAATTGTCATAGCCCTGCTCCTCACGACAGCCTCGATTGTCCTGGGACAAACACCGCAGGCGAGGTCGGATCAAAGAAGAAGCATTGAGCAGGTCATAAGGCAGGTGGATCATGAACGCATTCAGGCGCAGATCGATGCCGATGTGGCGGCTCTGGACCGTATCTATGCTGCTGATTTTATCGGCGTAGGACCAAGCGGCGCCGTGAGAACCAAGCCGGAGGTGCTCTCAGATTTTAAGTCCCATGAATTGAAATTTCAGTCGATCACCACCGACGAGGTTCAAGTGCGCATCTACGGAAACACGGCCGTGGAGACTGGCCGCTCCACAATGAATGGACAAGACAAAGGCAAAGCCGTCCCCCGTGATAACCGTTTTACGAGAGTGTGGGTAAAGCAGCAAGGTCACTGGCAATTGGTCCTCAACCACTACTCGCCACTGGTTATGAAGCAATGACGTAGACATTGGAGTGACCCATGAACGCCGTACAAATCGACCAGAAGAGTTATGAGATGCCCCCGCGCGAGGGGATCAGCATTGCGCATTTTCTCACCGTCGCCGACATCGAGCGATCGGCTCGCTACTACGAAAAGGTCTTCGGCGCTCGCATCCTGAGCCTGGGGGACGGCAACGCACCTGCGTACCTTCAGCTGGCGAATCTCTGGATGATTCTGAACGTTGGCGGCGGGCCCACTCCGGATAAGCCGACGGTAACGCTCAGCGTCCCTGACCCGAATCACATCAACAGCTTTTTGAATTTTCGCGTTGCGGATATTCAAGCCTGCTATGAACTATGGAAAAGTCGAGGAGCGGAATTCATCACCGAGCCGATCCCCAAGTACGGCGAGATACGCTGCTACATCCGCGATCCTGACGGATACATTATCGAGGTTGGGCAGAGCACCGACCTGACTTATGGGTAATGGCGGCCCGCTATCAGCGAGTCATGCTGGAAGAATTTACCGCCGACGCTTTGCGGTCCCACGCTTGGCGGCCGCCTTGCTCTTTGATTGGGCGCCTAGTTTCTTCTTCTGCGCCTGTCCCGACTTGGTCTTCGAGCGCGATTGTTCGTACATCTCGATCCACTGCTCGCTTGAAATCGCCGCGATCAGCTTGCCAATCGCTGCGAGCGGCAAATCGTCCGGCGACTGGAAATGAACGCAACACTTTCCCATGTCGAGCTTCTTGCCCGCCGTCTTGAACGCCGCCTTCAGTTGCTCGAGCTGGCGCGCACTCCAAAACGCGCCCATCAGGTAGAGCGAGCAGAAGTTTTTCTGCGCCGCGAGCGCTACGTAGCAGATCGGCTGCTGGTTGTATGTGTCTGGATATCGAGACAGGGGGATCGTCCAGCCGATCGTCCCCCAGGTCAGGCACTCATCGTAGCCGCGCGGAATGTGCTTGTTCACGAGTGCGCGCACCGTGGAGATCGTCTTCGCACGATCGGCGGGAAGTGAGGCGATGTACTGCTCGGGCGTCTTGACGTTCGATGGTGGTTTCATGGATTCGCCGTCTCCGAACTATATCAACTGGCCGACCCCAATTTATAGATTCAGATTCTCCGTTATCACGCCTGCCCCCGGGAGCGTTGCGATGCCTCGGTCTGGCCGAAACTAATCACTAACCCCTTTTGACTGCTTTGCATTATCCTTCTCCCGCCCATGAACTTCACAATCCTTGATTGGACGGCGATTGCCGGCTACCTGCTGATCACGCTCTTCCTCGGACTGTATTTCCGCAGCCGATCCGGCAAGAGTATGGACGACTACTTTGTCTCTGGCCGCAGTGTGAGCTGGTGGCTGGCTGGGACCTCCATGGTTGCGACTACATTCGCAGCCGACACTCCGCTGGTCGTGACCGGCCTGGTGTACACGCAGGGAATTTCCGGGAACTGGCTCTGGTGGTCGTTCCTGCTCTCCGGGATGATGACGGTGTTTCTGTTTGCGCGGCTCTGGCGGCGCTCCGGACTGCTCACCGACGTGCAGTTTGCGGAGATGCGCTACTCCGGCAAGCCCGCGGCATTTCTGCGCGGCTTTCGCGCCATCTACCTCGGGCTGCTCATGAATTGCCTGATCTTGGGGTGGGTGACAAAGGCGATGACCAGCATCGTCGCCACCACGCTTGGCGTCAGCGATGGCCGTGCGCTGGCCATCTGCCTTTTTTTCCTGATTCCGTTCACAGGCCTGTACGTCGCGCTCGGCGGATTGTGGGGCGTGCTCTGGACTGATCTCTTTCAATTCGTATTGAAGATGAGCATCGTGATCGCGGTCGCGTACTTCGCCGTGAAAGCCTGCGGCGGCATGAGCGCGCTGCTCACGCGGTTGGCAGAGATGAAAGCTGCCGCAGGATCGAATGCCGGCGACGCGACGTCATTCTTTCCTGACTTCTCCAAACCGGTCGATACGGAACTACTTTGGACGCTTCCCGCGCTCACCTTCGTCGTGAATCTTGGACTGCAATGGTGGGCGTTCTGGTATCCCGGAGCGGAGCCGGGCGGCGGCGGTTACATTGCGCAACGCATCTTCAGCGCGAAGGACGAACGGCACGGATTGCTCTCGGTGCTCTGGTTCAACGTTGCGCATTACGCACTGCGGCCCTGGCCCTGGATTCTCACCGCGCTTTCGGTCGTCGTGCTCTATCCGCATCTCGAACATCCGGAGTCGGGGTACATGATGGTCGTCACACAGCATGTGCCGCCGGCGTTACGCGGAATTGTTGTCGCCGGATTCATGGCAGCATTCATGTCGACCTTCGCGACGCAGTTGAATTGGGGCGCGTCGTACCTGGTCGCGGACTTCTACAAGCGCTTCGTCAAGAAGGATGGGAGCGATTCGCACTACGTGGTGATGTCACGTGTCGCGACGGTATTCCTGGTGATTTTCGCCGCGCTGGTTTCCGCGGCGCTCACGTCGATTCGCTCGGGATGGGAAATCGTACTGGAGGCCGGCGCGGGCACCGGAGGCGTCTACCTGCTGCGCTGGTACTGGTGGCGCATCAATGCGTGGAGCGAAATTTCTGCAATGGCAACCGCCCTGGTCTCGACCGTGGCGCTGCGCTGGTGGGCGCCGTTCATGGGCAACCAGCCCGTGATCTTTGCCAAGACAGCAATCACCACCACGGCGATCACGACGTTGGTGTGGATGATCGTCACTTATCTGACCTCGCCGGAACCACAAGAATTGTTGGTGAAGTTCTACCGCCAGGTGCGTCCACACGTAGGTGGATGGGCGCCGATCGCCCGGCTGGCGCCCGAAGTGCCGCCGACTCGCGATCTGGGACGGAACTTGCTTTCCTGGGTGCTGGGCTGTGCGATGGTCTACTCCGCATTGTTCGGAGGAGGCTGGTTGCTCCTTGGGCCTCGCAGCAAGGGCGTCATCTTTCTAGGCATCGCTGCTGCCTGCGGGTGGGCGCTATCCCGCGACCTCAGCAAGCGCACGCTGTCGACTTAAAGAAGTAGTCTTGAATCATTAGCGATCCGGGGCAGGGACGACGCTTGCCTCGTCTCTGCGCGCTGTTCCGCGTTTCGATTTGACATTTTCGTGACAGGGCTGGGTGCATCTAAGTTTTCAGTGCCGATCGTGGGGAAAAAGTCTCCAATTCGATTCACGAAGCGCAGTGGCTGCGCTGCTTTTGCATTGATCTTGTCGTTCTTGTTTGCCACGAGCCTGGCTTTCGCTACCGAAATGTCGACGCCCCCGGGCCTGGAGAACGGTTTCAACCATCTCTATAACCTTGATTTTCCCGGCGCGCAAAAAGAATTTCAATCATGGGAAGAGAAGAATCCAGATAATCCCATGGGCCCGGTCAGTAAAGCGGCTGGCGTTCTGTTTTCAGAATTCAACCGGCTGGGCGTGTTGGAAGCGCAGTTTTATGAGGACGACTCCGCCTTCGCTGCGCGTAAGAAATACGATGCCGATGCCAAGCAGCGCGATTTGTTTGATCAGGAACTCACGCGTGCTGAAACTCTGGGAAAGTCGCGACTGGCACGTGATCCGCATGATCACGACGCGCTCCTGGGATTGACGCTTGCGAGCGGGTTGCGTGCCGATTACGCCGCCTTGATTGAGAAACGGAGTTTGTCTTCGTTGCACTATACCAAAGAGGCATCGGCTTGGGCGGATCAGTTGCTCGCGGCTCATCCGATTTGTTACGACGCCTATCTGGCGGGTGGGATCAGCCGCTACATCGTCGGCTCGATGTCGGCGCCGGTTCGCTGGCTGTTGAGGATGGGCGGAGTTTCCGGCGACAAGGCTCGGGGCATTTCCGAACTCCATACAACCGCGGAAAAGGGTCAGTTGCTGGCTCCGTTTGCGCGCATTCTGCTGGCCATCGCGTACGTGCGCGATAAGGACAGGCCGCAGGCACGTGCGATTCTGCTCACCCTGCAAAAAGATTTTCCCAACAATCATCTCTTTCCTTTAGAGCTGGCGCGTTTGGAGAGTTCGATTTCCCCTAAGTAGTTGGCCTTGCTACGCCGTTCATTAGAAATTCACCACTCTGTAACCTTCCTTTAATACTCAGTCCATAGCCTTGACCTCGAAACCCAATCGAGGAGGACTAACGAGTGATTCGTCGCATGGCGTTATTGCTGGTGTGTGCGTTAGTGGCGCTGCCGGTGCTGGGGGAGACAACCCAGTTGAACGGTGCGGGCGCTACGTTTCCTTATCCCATGTATTCAAAGTGGTTCAGCGAATACAACAAGCTGCATCCGGACGTGCAAATTAATTACCAGTCGATCGGCAGCGGAGGCGGTATCCGGCAAGTTCTCAATGCCACGGTTGAATTCGGCGCCAGTGACGGACCGATGACCGACGACCAGCTTTCGCAGTCCAAAGTTAAGATTCTGCACATTCCGACGGTCTTGGGTGCTGTCGTGCCCGCATACAACGTTCCGGGCGTGTCGGCAGAAATCAAATTCACTCCAGAAGTGCTGGCCAACATATTCCTCGGCAAGATCAGCAGTTGGAACGATCCCGCCATCGCGAAAGTGAACCCCGGCGTGACTTTCCCGAATCAACCGATCATCACGATTCATCGCTCCGACGGCAGTGGCACGACTTTTATCTTCACCGATTATCTCGCCAAGGTCAGCAAGGAATGGGATACGACGGTGGGGAGAGGAACTTCCGTGAAGTGGCCTCCGGGAATCGGGGGCAAAGGCAACGAGGGTGTGGCCGGACAAATTCGCCAATTGCAGGGTTCGATTGGTTACGTCGAACTCATCTATGCCGTCCAAAACAACATTCCTTATGGCTCGGTCAAAAACGTAGCCGGAAATTTTGTTAAGGCGTCTCTAGACGGCGTCACCGAGGCGGCTGGTTCGGTGAAGAGCATGCCAGCTGACTACCGCGTGTCCATCACAAATGCTCCCGGTAAGAACGCGTATCCGATCTCCAGCTTCACATGGCTGCTGGTCCCCGTACAGGCGAAGGATCCAAAAAAGGGGAAGATCCTCGCCGATTTCCTTGCGTGGATGGTGAATGACGGCCAGAAGATGACCTCGCAACTGTCCTACGCGCCCCTGCCCGATAGCGTGGCGGAAAAAGTAAAAGCGACCATCAAGCAGGTCAAATAGGCCGCTCTGCCGGGGAGTGAATCCCTGGCGGAGCAGGGAAGTGCCGGCCTGGGAGCGAAATGTTTTGCAGTGTACAGTGCGCTCCCAGCCTCCACTTGAAGCGGCAGAGCGTGAAAATGCCAGATTTTGATGCACTGGTACGCAGCCGAAATGGCACGAAAATTGCCAACCAATATAGAGTCTAGTAAGTTAGTAGGGATTATGGAGTATTTCGCAAAAGGAGATCAAATGACGGCGGTTCTCAAGGTAGGCGGTATTCTGCTACTGGCATCGTCGCTGCTGGCTCAGACCGCAGCGCCGGCCAAGAAAATGGCACGGAAGCCGGTTTCCACCTCGACGGCGGACATCCAGGCTCTTAAAGATGCCGTGGCAGCCCAGCAGCAGCAAATCCAGACCCTGCAGCAGCAGCTGCAGCAAACCAACCAACAACTGCAGCAGAGCGCCGACCAGGCTCAAAAGACACAGCAACAGCTGCAAGCGGCGCAACAGGCTGCCACTGATGCCCAGATGACTGCGGCAGGAGTGCAGGCCTCGGCGGCTCCGAAGGATTCGGTCGACAAGCTGAATTCGCAGTATGCCGACATTCAGACGACCCTGACCAACAATGCCCTCTCCGCTCAGGACGAGCAGAAGCGCATGACTGGCCTTGAAAATACACTCGGCCGGTTCCGCTGGACAGGGGACGTGCGTGTGCGTGGCGAAGATTTCTTCCAGGGCTACAGCGGCTGCGTCGCTTGTGCGGACCGCAACCGAGCTCGTATCCGTGTCCGCTTCGGATTTGAAGGCAAGTTGAATGACGACTTCACGGCGGGAGTTGCGCTGGCCACCGGTTCGCTCGGTGATCCGACGACGACCAACGAAACCTTCACCAATAACTTCGACCGCAAGACGATCGGTCTCGACAAGGGCTATATCACGTATAACCCGGTGGCCCACAAGTGGCTCTCGCTGACCGGCGGGAAATTCGCCTATCAGTGGCAGCGCACACAGGTCACTGGCGATCCGGACACCAACCCGGAAGGCTTCAGCGAGCGGTTGTCCAAGGACTTCACCAGCATTCCGATTGTGAAGAACCTGAACCTCAACCTGATGCAGCTGTTCTACAACGAGGCCAGCGGCACAGGCGGCCTGTATCACGGCCACGACTCGTTTGCAGTCGGCGGCCAGGTTGGCGGACGGCTCCAACTCACGAAATGGTGGACCATGACGCCATCGTTCCTCGTGATGAACTGGCGCTATCCGGACGCGATCCTGAACTCCAGCTTCTTCTCGGTGCAGGCGACCAGCACGAATAACACCGGCGTCGTCGACGTCAATGGAAAAGTAATCAGCTTCCCGATCACAGGTGAAGGTCCCGGTTGCAGCACCCCGTCCAGCAGTGGCTTGCAAAGTTCCCAGGCTTGTACCTTTGCCGCCAATGGAATGACCAACTCCACCTATAGGGACTCAGCAAACCACCTCCACTTCCTGTCGGGCTTCTTGTACGCCGATCTCATCCTGAACAACACGTTCAAGACGAAGTGGGCGCGACTGCCTCTTAACCTGCTCGTCGAATACGAAAACAACCTGAACGCTTCTTCGCATCCGTTCGACAACACCGTGAAGGACGTAGTTGATGATCCGGGGGCGAGCACAAATAAGTCCCTGGGCAGCCAGTCGCACGTTTACTATGCGGACTTCAGTATCGGTCAGCAGAAGAACCGCGGCGACCTCCAGGTTGGATACGCATTCCTCCGCCACGAACAGGACGCGACCATCGCTTCCTTCAACGAAAGCGATCAGCGCGCTCCGTCCAACATCGTGCAGCATCGCATCTACGCGCTCTGGCGGATTCGCCAGAACACGACGGCTGCCTTCACCTGGTGGCACGGACGCACCCTCGATCCGTTCCTCCAGAACTCAGTCCTGGCCTCAGGCATGAAGACCGGTACCACGCCGGGAGTTGGAGTGATTTTGCCGGGACAGTCCGAGCCATGGCTGAATCGCTTGCAGTTTGATTTGATTTACACCTTCTAATCATGCCGATAAACGACAGTGATTAAAAGAGTTACACGGTGGCGCCGGTCCAAACCCGGCGCCACTTTTTGCTTGTTATAATGAGAGCTGGAGTATGGTTCGAGTCGGTCTGGTCGCGCTGCTGTTGCTGGCTCTGTGCGCAGGCTCGAACGCGGTCGAAAGCGGCGAACTGCCGATGACGATCGTCCGCGCCGAGCAGGTTGTACGGGATCGAGTCGTCGCTTGGGTCAACGACACGCCAATCTATCAGCAGGACCCCTGGTTTGAGGTTGCGGTACGTGCCGGAGACAAGATTCTCGAAGGGGAGTATCAGCCCAGTAGTCCGTGGGAAACCTTGCCGGTTTTCTGGAAAGCTGGCGTGGAAGTCGAGGGACGGGTCCACGGGCACAGTCTGTTCTTGAAACGGCCGAATGGCGTCGAGATTCGTTTTGTAATTTTGAAGCGTACCGCAGTATCCGCAAGCAAGCACTGAATCCGGTTTCTATCGTCATGGCTCGCCCCAACATCGACAGTCCGACCGCCCTGCTCAACCGCGAAGAATCGTGGCTGAATTTCAATTGGCGTGTTCTCGAAGAGGCGCAGGACAAACACAATCCTTTGCTGGAACGGCTGAAATTCCTGGCAATCTCGGCCAGCAACCTCGACGAGTTTTTTGAGGTCCGCGTGGGCGGCCTCCTGCAGCAACTGGAAGATGGGTATAACAAGACGACTCCCGATGGCATGACCATGATCGAGGAGCGTGAACTCATCAACCGTCTGACCCATGAATTCGTCGAAGAACAATATGGGTGCTGGAACGATCACCTCCGGCCGGAATTGATGCAACAGGGCATTCGCGTCCTGAGCGTGGACCAGTTGGATGAGAGTGGCCTCGCCTATGTGAACGACTACTGTGAGAGGGAACTGGATCCCCTGCTCACGCCCGTTACGGTCGATCCCTCGCATCCATTTCCACGTGTGATCAACAAAGCTCTATGCGTGGCCCTGCTGCTGCGCCGTCGTCGCCGGTCTTCGCTGACGTACACAGGAGTGGTCACAGTCCCACGTGCATTGCCGCGGCTGGTGCGGCTTCCCAGCCAGGGAACCGTTGACTTTATTTTTCTTGCCGACCTGGTCACGTATCACGCGGCGCGCATGTATCACGGGTACGACATCGTTTCCTCGTCTGCCTTCCGTGTCACTCGCAACAGCAATCTCTACCTGCAGGAAGAAGAGTCCCGTAACTTGCTCGAGTCCGTGCGCGCGGAGCTGCACAACCGCCGAAAAGGAGATGCTGTCCGCATGGAGATCGAAGCGGATGCTGATCCTGAAATCATCGAGCGTCTGCGCACGGTATTTGAACTGGACCCCTGGCAGGTATTCCGGGTCAACGGTCCGGTGAATCTGTCGCGGCTGTTCAATGTTTATGACCAGGCTGGTCATCCGGAATTGAAGTATCCTTCGTTTGCGTCCCGCGAACTGCGCTTAACGGCGAAATCCAGAGACTTGTTCGAAGAATTGCGCCGGCACGACATCCTGCTCCATCACCCTTTTGATTCCTACGATGCGGTGGTGTCGTTCATCCAGTCGGCGGCAGAAGATGAACGCGTTCTTTCCATCAAGCAGACTTTGTATCGAACCAGCGAACATTCGCTGATCGTTCCATCGTTGATGTCCGCAGCCGCACACAAAGAAGTCACGGCCGTCGTGGAACTGAAGGCGCGGTTTGACGAAGACTCGAATATCCGCTGGGCGCGCGATCTGGAAGATGCCGGCGTGCAGGTATTTCACGGCCTGGTTGGCCTGAAGACACACTGCAAACTCTCCCTGCTGGTGCGCCGCGATCCCGATGGCGTGGCGCGCAGCTACGCTCATCTCGGAACCGGGAACTACAACGCGACCACGGCCCGCATCTACACCGACCTGAGTCTCTTTACAGCGGATCCGGAAATCACCAGCGCAGTGCATGACGTGTTCAGCTTTCTCACCGCCTACGCGGAGCATCCCAACTACGGCCCGATGTTAGTGGCACCTCTGGATCTGGCAGAGAAGTGCATGGCGTTGATCGAGCGGGAGGCGGAACATGCCCGGGCCGGACGTCCCGCGCGTATTGTTGCCAAAATGAATTCGCTGCTTGATAAGAGCATCGTGCAGGCACTGTACCGCGCGTCGCAGGCAGGAGTGGAAATCGATTTGCTGGTGCGCGGAATTTGTTCGCTGCGTCCGGGCATCCGCGGGCTGAGCGACCGCATTAGAGTACGCAGCATCGTCGGGCGGTTCCTCGAGCATAGCCGCATCTATCATTTCGAAAATGGCGGCGAACCCGAGGTGTACCTCGGGAGCGCCGACTGGATGCCGCGTAATCTTCATGAACGCGTCGAAGTAATGTTTCCGCTGAAGAACCCTCTGCTGCGGGACCGCGTGGTCCACGAAATTCTGGCTGCGTACATGGCCGACAATGTAAAAGCGCGCTTTCTGCAAAATGACGGTCGCTATCTGCGGTCATGGCAGTCGCCTCGTGGACGGAGCCGCAAACCTCCCACTGGGCGCGCCGCCTTCAATGCGCAGGACTTCCTGATTGCCCTGTCGGAAGGCAAGGAGACTCCGGAATCCATCCCTGCGTCGGTTAGCACTCGCGCTTCTGCTACGGTTCGGAAAGGTGTTGTTAGAACTTAATGTTCATTTATTTCTTACGTCACGCCAGCGCCGGAGAACGGCTTACCAGTGCCAAGAAAGACGAAAAACGTGGGCTCGACAAGGACGGCATCGAGCAATGCGGTTACGTGGGACGAGCCTTGGCCGCTCTCGGTGTCCATGTGGAAGTCATCATTTCGAGCCCGTTAAAGCGGTCGTTGCAGACCGCCTCGCTGGTGGGCAATGAGATTGGTCACGAAGGAAAGCTTGTGCTCGAAAATGCACTGCGCCCGCAAGCGACCTTCTCGGATTTCCAGAAGATGCTGGCGAAATATGCGCGGCAGGATTCGATCCTGCTGGTGGGACACAATCCAAACCTGCGGGAATTTCTTGGACGCGTGATCAGTGCGAACGGTTGTGAAGCCACCCTCGATCTGAAAAAAGGCGCCGTTGCCAAAGTAGAAACACGCCGGAGTTCTGGGTCTCTGAGTTGGTGTTTTACGCCTCGGATTCTGCGTGCTCTTCACACGGCCGCAGCCGAAAGCGCCCGTCCGAAAACTTCCCGAAAATAGGCGCGATCTTTTTCAATCGCCCAAAGTTCCAGATCGACGCTCGCTTTGCCGCGGGGACTCAGCTTCAATGTCACCGTCGCGTTCCGTGCGGACACCGCGATTTTTCCCACCGATTGACTTCTCCCAAGATTGGCAGCGCGCGCCAGACGCAGCAATACCGATGCCTTGGTGACGTAGTCGCGTTCCTCGGGATTGAGGGGTTGCATGGGTGCATCGTCCGATGCCGGACGTGACTTGCCCAGGTACCGGGCGATGGCGGCGATGATGCGCCGCTGTTGCGGTGTGTATCCGAGGATCTCGGAGTTCGCAATGATGTAGTAGGTGTGGCGATGGTGTCCATTGCGATTCACGTAGTCGCCCACTTCATACAGCATTGCCGCAGCCGAGAGCCATTCCCGATACTCCGGCGGCAGTTGGTGCACCGATTTCAGGCCGGAAAAGAGAAGCAGCGCCGCATCGCGTACCTGCAATGCATGATGCATCTCCACCCGGTAGTGTTCGACTGCGCGTTTGATCGATTCCCAGCGTTCGGACTCGATGGCGCGTCCGGAGCGAGTCGCGTGATCGGAATCGGCAGCCATTTGCGCGAGAATGCCGTCCCGCAATCCCAACGGAGAGTAGCGAAAGCCGGCGAGATGGCAGCGTTCGAGAAGTTCCCCATAGACCACGGCACCCGCGCAAATAATTTCGGCGCGCCGCGGTCCGATGCCTGGCACCTTGATTCGCTGATCGAGCGGCAATCGGGCAATCAGTTTGACGATCCGGCGCATGCTGTCCCGCGTAACCGTGGGGCCAGGTTTCTGCTTGCGAAGGCGGGCGAGATGGGCAGATACGCCTGCCAGGGCGGCAGCCGTGCCCGAAGTAGCAATCACGGCCTGAACGCGTGCGGACTTGATCCTGTCCTGAATACGACCCATTTCACGGGCGACAAAACCACGCAGCCGTTCCAGTTCACTCTTGCGCGGGGGATCGTGAACCACAAAATCGCTGGTCAAACGGACTGCACCGAGCGGGAGACTGACGGTTTCCCGAATCTGTCCCTTGCGCGACACAGTCAGTTCGCAACTACCGCCGCCCAGATCCACCAGCAATACGGGATCCGCGCTCAGTCGGCCGTGGGAAATGATCCCCAGGTGAATGAGTCGAGCTTCTTCCAGGCCAGAGATGATTTCCACGTTCCATCCCGTGGTGGATCGTACCCATTCAAGGAATGCCCGTGAATTTCGGGCGTCGCGCAGCGCTGCGGTCGCAACCACACGCACGGAGTCTGTGCCCCACTCCTGCGTGGCGCGATGAAAGCGCCTCAGTACGCGCACCGTCTCAGCCATCGCTTCGGGCGACAGCAATCCGCCACTGAATACGCCTTCGCCGAGCCGCGTGACCTCGCGATCTTCATGGATTTCCTTCAGGCGGTGGCCCTGCAGGCGTGCGATCTTCAAGCGGACGGAGTTCGATCCGATATCCACGGCAGCAAACGTAGGCATAGGGCGTGAGACGTCCACTCATCTTACAGCCGGCGCAACGGCGCAACGCAATTGTTTGCGAACGCCGGCGAGGCCTGCCGTGCAGGTGTACAATCCAGCCCAATCTTGAGCTCAAGAGGGAGACTGCGCTTGAATACTGAGAACCAGACATCATCTAACCCCGCCCCACCGGCCCACGTCGGCATCCTGCAGATGGTAAATGGCGCCTATATCGCTGGAGCAATCTCCTGCCTGGCGCAGTTGGCAGTGCCCGACCTGCTCGAGAATGGGTCCAAATCGGCCGATGAGTTGGCGGCCCAAACTGGCGCTCGACCGGACGCGCTTTACCGCCTGATGCGCGCCACCGCCAGCGTTGGAGTTCTCGCTGAAGGTGCGGACAAGATGTTCTCGCAAACCCCGATGTCGGCGGTTCTGCGCACCAACGCCCGCCCCAGCCTGCGCGGTCTCGCCATCATGACCGGGCGGGAATGGCACGGGCGCGGATGGTCCCGGCTTGAACATTGCGTGCGCACCGGCAAGCCGTCAATCGACGAAATTTACGGCATGCCCATCTTCGAGTACTTCAAGCACAATCCAGAGGAAGCCCGGGTTTTTGACGAGGCCATGACGGCCCTCTCCAGCATTGACGGCCCCGCTGTGGCCGATGCCTACGACTTTTCGGACATTCAGAGCATCGTCGATGTAGCAGGGGGCCGTGGACTCCTGTTGGCCACTCTGATGGAAAGGAATCCTCATCTCAAAGGCACGCTTTATGAGATGTCCCATGTGCTCGAAGGAGCGAGGACGGGGGCCCTCAAGGTACACATGGACCGGTGCGCACTTTCCTCCGGCGATATGTTCGATTCGGTTCCGTCGGGCGCTGATGCCTATCTCATGAAACACATCATCCATGATTGGCCGGATGAGGCCTGCGTCAACCTTCTGAAAGCGTGCCGCCAGGGTGTGAATCCCGGCGGAAAGTTGCTGATCGTCGATTGCGTAATCCAGCCGGGCAACGGTTTCTCCCCCGCGAAGTTTCTGGATTTGCAAATGTTGATCTTCCCCAGCGGACGGGAGCGCACGGAAGTAGAATTCCGCAATCTGCTGGAGGCCTCCGGATGGAAACTCTCACGGATTATTCCCACCGCGGCTGCGGACTCGATTGTGGAAGGAGTTCCGGCGTAGACGTCAATGGTCTGCTGCACGACGTAACGGGTCTGGCGTGCCCGCCCGTGCCTCAACTCTATCCTTGAACGACTGCTTCTTGCGCCGCCGCGCCCTCCGGCGGCGGTGTGCTGGCAGTCCAGGAATAGGACACTACCCCTTCAACCTTTTCATCGTCCTGTAACAACCTTTTGTTAGCCTTTCTCACGAATGTCCCAACAAACCCTGCCCCGGCAGACGTTTAGCGCTCCCGAAAAAGACCGGCCTGCCGCATTGAAACTGGAAGCCAAGCCCGCGTCACTGCTGCAGGGCAGGGTCAGCGAAGTTCCCGATGCGCTCTTTGGCTGGACTATGCGGCTTTGCGGGCTGGCCGTGGTCGCTTTGCTGGGGATGATTGTGTGGGAACTGGTGGTTCGCTCCCAGCTTTCCTGGCATACGTTTGGATGGAAGTTCTTTGTGAACTCCGACTGGAATCCGGTCGAGGAACAGTTTGGGGCCCTGCCGTTCATCTACGGCACGTTGGTTTCTTCGCTACTATCGCTGGTCATCGCGGTTCCTTTGGCAGTCGGCGTCGCCGTATTCATCACGGAAATGTGTCCCGTTGGTTTGCGCGGGATGCTTTCCTTTACCACGGAATTGCTGGCGGCAATCCCGAGCGTGATCTACGGACTGTGGGCAATCTTCGTGCTCGTGCCTCTACTGCGGACCTACGTCCAACCGTTTTTATCGACGACATTAGGATGGACTGGCCTTTTCACCGGGCCACCGTATGGCATCGGAATGCTGGCTGCCGGAGTGATTCTGGCGATCATGATCATTCCCATTATTTCCTCCATCACTCGTGAAGTGTTGACGGTCGTTCCGCAGCATCAGAGGGAAGCAGTGCTGGCGCTGGGAGCTACCCGTTGGGAAATGATTCGCATGGGTGTTTTGCGCAATGCGCGTGCCGGTATCGTGGGCGGTGTGATTCTCGGTCTCGGCCGCGCACTTGGAGAGACGATGGCGGTCACCATGGTGATCGGCAACCGTCCTGAAATCGCCAAGTCGCTGTTTGCGCCGGGATACACGATGGCGAGCGTTCTGGCGAACGAATTTACCGAAGCCACCGGCGATACTTATCTTTCCGCCCTGGTTGAAATTGGGCTGGCGTTGTTCCTGGTCACGATCGTCGTCAACGCACTCGCGCGCCTGATGGTCTGGAGCGTTACGCGAGGCTTACCTGCGAGGAACGTTGCCTGATACGAGCATGAATCCGGTAGTGGTCGCGATCCCGCCGTTCAGTTGGCGGCGCCGCGTCACGGATCATTTCATGACCGGCGTAGCCCTCCTGACGGTCGTGCTGGTGTTGCTGCCTCTGGGCGCGATCTTTGCGTATCTGATTTACAAGGGCGCCGGATCGATCAACTGGGCCTTTCTCACGCAAACTCCCAAGCCCGTCGGTGAACCCGGCGGGGGGATGGCGAACGCGATTGCTGGTTCGGTAGTGATTCTCGGCATCGCGAGTTTCATGGGAGTTCCCCTGGGTATCGGTGCTGGCATCTATCTTTCCGAATTTGGACGGAACCGTGTTGGGGATTTCGTCCGCTTTGTTTGCGATGTTCTGAACGGCGTCCCTTCGATCGTGATCGGCATTGTCGCCTACGGACTCGTCGTATTGCGGCAGGGACATTTTTCAGCTCTGGCTGGCGGCGTAGCACTCGCAATCATGATGGTGCCCACCATTGCGCGTACCACCGAGCAGATGCTTCTGCTGGTGCCGCAAGCGCTTCGGGAAGCTGCTTACGGGCTAGGGATTCCGCGTTGGCGGACCACGCTGTCTATCACCTTGCGCACCGCCACTTCCGGCATCATCACCGGAGTGATGCTGGCATTTGCGCGTGTCGCCGGAGAAACGGCGCCACTTCTATTTACCGCCTTTGGAAACCAGTTCTGGAACTGGAAGTCGGATCAGCCCACGGCTGCTCTCTCGCTGCAGATATTTGCGTATGCGATCTCTCCGTTTGACGAGTGGCATAAGCAGGCCTGGGCGGGTGCATTGGTGCTGATCATTCTGATCGTGAGCGCTGTTGGCGCGGTTCGATTCGCAGTGCGGCGGGGAACTTTAGCAGGAGCATAACCAGTTATGGGTGTTGGAATCACTGTCGAGCATGTGAATGCCTACTACGGTAAGACGCAGGCCTTGTTCGATATCAACCTGATTGTCCAGGCGAATCATGCGACGGCGTTGATCGGGCCTTCGGGCTGCGGGAAGTCCACGTTCATTCGCTGCCTGAACCGCATGCACGAAACCATCCCCGACGCGCGCGTGGATGGGACCGTAAGGATTGGCGACATCAGCGTCTACAACGGCACGTCGGCAACGCAGCTTCGCCGCCGGGTTGGAATGGTCTTTCAGAAACCGAACCCGTTTCCGACCATGTCGATCTATGACAATGTTGCTTCCGGACTGAGACTCAATGGTTTTCGTGATCGCAAGAAATTAGACGAAGTGGTTGAGCGCTCGCTGAACAGCGCCGCTTTGTGGGGAGAAGTGAAAGACTCGTTGCATAAGAAATCAGGAGCCAGCCTCTCCGGAGGCCAGCAGCAGCGCTTATGCATCGCGCGTGCGTTGGCGGTTCAGCCGGAAGTCCTGCTCATGGACGAGCCTTGTTCGGCGCTGGATCCGATCTCAACGGGTAAGATCGAAGAGCTGATTTTTCAGTTAAAAGAGCAGTACACCATCGTCATCGTGACGCATAATATGCAGCAGGCAGCCCGCGTGGCGGAGTTTACCGGGTTCTTTCTGCTGGGCAAAATGATCGAGTTCGACAAGACGGAAAAGATTTTTACCAAGCCCTCCGACAAACGGACGGAAGACTACATCACAGGCAGGTTCGGATAATGCGTACACGCTTTCAGCAGGAGATGGAGGAGTTGCGGGAGAAGCTGCTGCGCATGGGAGGTCTGGCGGAGTTGGCGGTGGATCGCGCCTGCCAGGCATATTCCGAGCGCGATTTGAGCCGCTGCCACCTGGTGCTCGAAAACGAGAGCCTCATCAACGTCGCCGAGCGCGAAATCGATGAAATGGCATTCGACATCCTCGCCACCCAGCAACCCGCTGCCGTCGATCTACGATTCATTCTAGCCGTCACCAAAATCAACTCCGATCTGGAGCGCGTCGGCGATCAAGCTGTCAATATCGCTGAGCGTGTCATGGATCTGATCGAGTTGCCGGCCGCTGAATTGCCCGTCGACATTCCACGCATGGCAACCGCAGTCGGAGCGATGGTCCGCCGCGCTCTGGAATCGTTCGTCGAAGGCAAAGCCGAACTCGCTCAGGCTGTGTTGGAAATGGACCACGTCGTCGACCGCATGCGTGACGAAGCCTTCATTATGCTCGTGCGAAAGATGAACGAGTCTCCGCAAGTGACTCAACAAGCGCTAGATGCGCTTCTCGTGGCGCGCAATCTGGAACGTGTTGCCGACCATGCCACGAACATTGCCGAAGACGTAATCTTCTGGGTATTGGGAGCGGATGTCCGCCATCACGCGCATGCTACCGTTGTCCAAACTCCCACACAGCCAGACCCGCATTAGGGCGCCAGGGGCTTTGCGATCGCCAACTCTTCGCGCCTTGGCTCTGCTGCGCTACACTGTTCGGTCCTGACGGGTAGGATCGCAACTGATCCCCCTGCAGCCAGACCGGAAGATCCGCATGAGCCAGAAAGTTCGCGTCTTTGCTACCTGCGATATCGGCGATTCCTTCAACATTCTCCGCGGTAAGGGATATGACCTGGAGGTCTATCCCAAACCGGAAGCGCCGCCCAAGAGCCTGATCATTGAGAAGGTGAAGTCCGGGATTGACGGCCTGATCACGACGTTGCGCGACCCTATCGACGCGGAAGTGTTTGCCGCCGGACAAGGCACATTGAAAGTCGTGGCGCAGATTGCCGTCGGCTTCGACAACATCAACCGTTCCGATGCAAACCGTTACAAAATTCCGTTCACCAATACTGCAGACGTTCTGACGGAAGCGACCGCTGAATTCGCCTTTTTCCTGATGGGCACTCTAGCGCGCAAGATGTGGCCCGCAGAACATTTGTTGCACGACAAGCGTTGGGGATACTGGCATCCCTATCTGCCTTTTCTGGGCGACGAGGTCACCGGCAAAACTATTGCCATCATTGGCACCGGTCGCATTGGCCTGGCTATGATCAAGAAATGTTCAGGATTCGATATGAACATGCTGTGCTTCGATCCGGCCTACGAAAATCACGGGTACATCAAGGCGATCGAAGAGATCAACGAACTCCGCCACAAGCACGGCATGACTCGCGAAAAGCCCTGGATTCGCTACACCACGCTGCAGGATGCATTGAGCAATGCCGACTACATCAGCCTGCACGTCCCATTGCTGCGCGAAGGCGAGAGCAAGACCCCGACCTATCACCTGATCAACGAAACCACGCTGCGCATGATGAAACCGACTGCCATGCTGATCAATACCTCGCGCGGCCCGGTGGTAGATGAGAATGCTCTGGCCCGAGCGTTAAAGGAAAATTGGATTGCTGGAGCGGCGCTCGACGTGTACGAGAAAGAACCGTTGGCAGCAGATTCGCCCCTACGCGACCCCGCAATCGCCGACCGCTGCCGTCTGTTGCCGCACTTTGCCAGCGCCGCGAGGATTACGCGGCTGTCTTCCGATCCTGACAAAGGCATGGCGGGACGTTGCGTGCAGGGCTTGCTGGACGTGCTGGAAGGGAACTATGGCGGCGATGTCACGAAGATGCCGTACGTGGTGAACAAAGAAGTGTTTGGGAAGACCACCGCATAACCTCTCTTCAGGTAGATGGAGCGATAAATGGAGGACTTTCGTCAGTTCGGCGAAAGCCCTCCGCAAAACCTCGGGTGCAGGCACCGCTAAGAAATATCTAGAACGACTTGTAGGAAACGACAACCGTTTTGGTGGCCTTCGATCCCAATTGCATGTCGTACTGCAAGAATACTGAGCCATCCGTATTAGCCAGCGGTCCAGCCACGTGCGTAAAGATCTGGCATGGATTGGGCCCGCCGGGAATGACTTGGGAAAATCCACCATTCGAGAATGCGCCGGAGACGTATTGCAGTTGCAGGCCGAAGCTCATCTGGTTGTACCCGAATGCAGTACGGTTACTGAAATCGAAGGAGTTTGAAGTGAACCCGCCTGCGTCTACGTCTGCATAGCGCAGCAGCCCGATATGGCGCGACGTGGTGGTGTTATTTTTGATGGCCATCGAGACCGTGGTGGAAGCTGTGCCCTTGTTCAATGCTATGGTTTGGGTGAGTGTGAAGATTCCGTCATTGGTTGTGCGTTCGATTTTGACGGCGGTGGCCGACGAACTCAAGGTAACGGGGGCCTGCCAATTGGCGCTGTCGCCAAAACCTGCGTAGTCGAAATACTGTGTTGCGGTATCAAAATTGCAAAGTCCGTATCCCTCGCCGGCGGGCGACGGCGAAATGTATTCTTGTCCCGCGGGGCTCTCAAACTGGGTGATGTTTCCATTCTTGGTGACGCAATACTTGATGAACTTGTTGCCGGAATTTGCCGAGAAATTGAAAGAGCAGGTCACCGTCGCGTCCGTCCCAGAGACGACGTATTTTTGTTTGGCTTCCAAGGCCGCTTGATGCACGGCCGCATCTTCCGTGCGGGCTGCTTGAGCGTGGGCGAGGTTGGAGAAGCTGAGGGCGAAAAGAGCGGCTGCACACAGGGTCCGGTTCATGTTGTCTTCCTTTTTAGCAAGAGTGGACTAGTTGTTTTGTTGACTTCCGACCTCGTGCCTGTTCGAACAATCAAGGTCTGACGAAGTTGTAGAGGGATCTTGCTTCACGCGGATCGAAAGGTCCATGGAGACAGTGTGAAGCACTCTGAACTAGTCTCAAGAAATCGGCACGCTTGTACTGTTCGCAGAACGGTCCGATTGACAGCCACGGATGCGCGCACGCGTTCGGGAAACGTTTATGATGTGCCTGCAAGAGTTTTGATCTCATCCCATGTTCTCTCGCCGCACTAACTGGACACTGCAAACCAATCACTTCACTCGCGCCATGGCGGAAGTGCGATCTTCCGGACGAGAGGTATTGGACCTCACGGTTTCGAATCCTACCGAGGCGGGGGTTTACTGCGATCGCGAAGTCGTACTAGGGTCTCTAGTAAATGAGATGGTGATGCGTTATGACCCGCAGCCGCGCGGACTGCTGAGTGCGCGTCAAGCCGTCTGTCACTACTACCGCGAGTCGCATGACGTCTTTGATCTTGATCCGGAACAACTCGTTCTGACCACCAGCACAAGCGAAGCCTACTCGTACGTATTCCGTTTGCTGTGCAACCCAGGCGATGAGATTCTTGTTCCCAAGCCGAGCTATCCGCTGTTTGAATTTCTTGCTGATCTCTCCGACGTCAAGCTCGTACCCTATCCGCTCCTCTACGACCACGGCTGGCAGATTGACTTTGATTCGCTCTACAAGGCAGCGTCCCCGAGAACGCGCGCCGTGATCGTCGTACATCCGAACAATCCCACCGGGTCGTACGTGGCACGAGCCGAGACGTCGGCGCTAAACTCGTTCTGCCAGGACTACAACGCCGCGCTCATTGTTGACGAAGTCTTTCTCGACTACGCGCATGATGGCGCGTCGCGAACGAGCTTCGTTACGAATAGCAGCGCATTGACGTTCACGCTCAGCGGAATTTCGAAGATCTCCGCCCTTCCGCAGATGAAACTCTCCTGGGTGATCGCTAGCGGGCCGCGGGAAGTGGTTGCGCAGGCCGGCGCCCGACTGGAGATCATTGCCGACACCTTTCTCTCGATGAATGCTCCCGTGCAACTGGCCGCGCCGGTGCTACTCGATCAACGTAAACAGATTCAGCCCGTACTCCTCGACCGCTTGCGAGTGAATCTGGCTGAACTGGATCATCAACTTGCCACAGCGCCGTCCTGCACTCGCTTCCAGGTTGAAGGCGGATGGTATGCCGTGTTGCGCGTTCCGGTGACGCAGAGTGACGAAGAACTTGCCATTGCTTTGCTGAGGAAGATGGCGGTCGCAATCCATCCCGGACACTTTTATGACTTCCCGAATGATGGGCACCTGGTATTGAGCCTGATTACGGAGCCGAAAGTATTCCGGCAAGGTGTTTCGCGGCTGCTGGAGCTCATCCAGGCATAGTGCTGGAAAACCTGTCGGGATCGAATGTAAAGCGTCGTGCTATCCTGTCGCGTTCCTGAAGGGAAGAATCCAATGTCGATTACGCGTCGTGGGTTTCTTGGTTCGGCTGCTGCCGCATCGCTGGCGGCGAGCCTCAATGCACAAGACAACAAGAAGAAGCCTGACGCCACGCATGCTGAGCCGGCTCGTGGCGCGCAACACCCGATCATTGTCTGTGCGAACAATGGATTCCCTTATCTCGATGCTGCGTACCAATTTCTGAAAACCGGTGGCGACACGCTCGACGCCGCGATCCGTGTGGTGAATGGTCCGGAGAATGACCCGTTGGAGGACAGTGTCGGCCTGGGTGGATTGCCCAACGAAGAAGGCGTGGTGGAACTCGATGCATGCTGCATGCATGGCCCGACCCGGCGTGCTGGATCCGTCGGCGCGGTCCGCAATATCAAGAATGTTTCGAATGTCGCGAAGGCCGTGATGGAGCACACCGGCCACGTGATGCTCGTCGGAGAAGGCGCGGAGCGTTTTGCGGTGGCGATGGGCTTCCCGCGCGAGAACCTCCTCACCGAGCGCTCGCGTAAAACCTGGCAACTTTGGAAGGAGTTCCACTCGACTGACGATTGGTGGGGGCCGGGGCTGGCGTCTCCGCAATTCAAGGCGCCCGATATCGCTCCGCATTCCGAACTCTGGAACGACAAACTCAAGCGTATGGAAGAACGCGCTGCCGCAATTGGAATCGAACCAGAGTTTCGCATGGCCGCCATTCATCGCGTGATCTTTCCGTCCACGGGCACAATCCATTGTTCTGTCCTCAATGAAAAGGGAGAGATGTCCGGTGTCACCACGACCAGCGGCCTGGCTTTCAAATTGCCCGGACGTTGCGGCGACTCACCGGTGATTGGCGCTGGCTGCTACACCGATCAGGACATAGGTTCCGCGGGCGCGACCGGTGCGGGCGAAGAGAACATCAAAGTTGCCGGCGCTCACACGATCGTTGAAAACATGCGTCATGGCATGTCCCCGCAAGAGGCTGGAATGGATGCGCTGAAACGCATCGTGCGCAATTACAACAACGACATGAGCCGGCTGAAATTCCTCGATATGACGTACTACATCCTGCGCAAGGATGGCGCATACGCCGGAGTGTCCCTATGGGAAGGCTACTCTCCGGACTTTCCCCATAAGATCGCGGTCCACGACGGAACCCGCCGTTCGGAACAGACCGTTGCTCTGCTCAAAGGATCTTCGCAGGAATTTCCGCCCTTCCCGGCTCTGCCTCCCGGTGTGACACAGGAGTCGGAGTACTACAAATAGTTGACGCCTCAGGCCCATTCTTGATCTTTAAAGACTGAGGACACCAAGGTCACACGTTTAGTTGCACTAAGGAGCGCCCAAGGCCCCTCTGTGCCTGTTGTGGTCATTTCCTGCAGGTGTACAATTGCCTTGTTAAGGACTGAAGCTTCACGGGATCTTCTTCCCGCGCTCGAGGCTCTCATGAATGTCCACGTCAGTTACAAGGTTCACAAAACTCCCGACATCGAAAAAGAAATCAACCACCAGATCGAAAAACTGCGCCGGCGTCTGCAGGTATTTCGCCCGGAACTCGTGCACCTCAAGGCGACTGTGGAACAGAACTCGGTGCGGGAAGGCACACATGTGTCTTTGAATCTGCGTTTGCCGTCGGGACAGTTTGCTTCCCAGGAAAGTGCACCTGTTCCCGTGGTCGCAATCAAGACAGCGTTCGAAGAAATCATGCAACAGATCACTCGCCACAAGGATCTGCTGCGTTCCAGCCACAAATGGCGGCGTCCGAAAGGGAATGCAAAAGAGTCACCGGCGCCAGGCATTGCGTTTGAAAAGACGATGGCGGTGGTGCATCCGTCGACCATCTCAGCCGACGACGTGCGCTCTTATGTAGACGCCAACCTTGCTCGTCTGCAACGCTTTGTAGAGCGTGAACTTTACTTTCGGCATAGTGCGGACGAAATGACGGACGGCTTATCCACCGATGAGGTGGTGGATGAAGTCATTGCACAAGCTCTCACCGACGGTGATCGCCCTGAAAAACTCGCGCTCGAGCCGTGGCTTTACCGGTTGGCAATGAATGCCATGGATCAGATGAGCGCGCGCCAGAACGAAATGGACCCGGTTCATCTCGAAGACAGCCGCCGACGGCAGAATGTTGAAGGATCGGATGAACCCGGCCTGCAATTTCACCAGCCCGACGAAATCTGGACCAAAGAGAGTTCCATTGCCGATCGCCGTTTGACCACGCCCGAGCAGGCTGCGTATTCCGACGAAATGGTGGCATTGGTGCAAGCGGCCCTGCAGGGCGCTAGCCGCACCGATCGCGAAGCTTTCCTCCTGTACGGAATTGAAGGCTTTTCCCTGAATGAAATTGCGGTGATTACCGGACGACATCCGGAAGCAGTTCGCGAGTCCATCGAACGGGCTCGCGAGCAGGTGCGAAACACACCGTCAGTGGCCAAGGAGTTTCCAAGAAAACTCGCGAAGAAAACAGTCGCCTGAAGAACAGTTTCCGGTTTCCGGTTTTCAATGAGAATATTGAGGCTGAGAACCGGTCCTGATGATTCACGAAATCCTGCCTGTTGGCCCGCTGCAGTGCAACTGCTCCGTCATTGGCGATGAAACGACCCACGAAGCGATGGTCATCGACCCCGGTGACGACATCGAAGACATCGTTGCCCTGATCCGCAAGCACAACTTGAAGGTGAAGCAGATCGTCATCACGCACGCGCACATTGATCACGTCGGCGGAGCGATGAAACTGCGTGCGCTCACCGGAGCGCCGATCCTGCTCAATCAGAATGATACGGCGCTGTTGAAGATGCTGGACGTACAGGCCACGTGGATCGGAATGGCCGCGCCCGGTGACGTGAAGATCGATGGAGAACTTGGCCATGGCGAAAGATTGTCCGCCGGAAATCTATCCGCAGACGTGATTCACACGCCGGGCCACACCGAGGGAAGTGTTTGTCTTTACTTTCCCAGTGAGAAGACTCTGATTGCGGGCGACACCCTTTTCGCCGGCAGCATCGGCCGGACCGACCTCCCCGGCGGATCCTTCGAGAAGATCATGCGCTCGCTCCACCAAAGAGTGATGGCGTTACCGGATGACACCATCGTGATTCCTGGCCACGGCCCGAAAACCAGTATTGGAGAGGAAAGAGAAGGGAATCCGTATTTGCAGGAAGGGCACAGGTCCTAAAAAAAGGTCGCAGGTGACACCCGTCACCTGTGACCTATTTCTGTGTAGGCGCGGGCGCTGCTGGTTTGGCCGGCTGGGAAGTCGTCTGCGATCCCTTAACGTCGGAAAGAACCGACGACGGTCCTGACCGCCGCGAAGCAAAAATCGATAGCGTAATCGACGTCACAATAAAAATGATCGCGGACCAGGTCGTGGCCTTAGTCAGCGCCGTAGCCGCGCCCCGTGGACCGAATGCCGTCTGACTCCCCTGGCCTCCGAACGCTGCCGCCAAGTCGCCGCTCTTACCGCTCTGGAGCAACACGACCGCAATCAGGAACAGGCAAACGATGACGTGCACAATCGTGATCAGAACCGTTAACCACATAAGTAAAAAACTCCGTTGGAGCCGAAGCTCGAATTTCTAAATCTATTTGAGGATCAGTGCGATGGTGCGGAAGGGGGGATTTGAACCCCCACGCCTTTCGGCGCCACCCCCTCAAGATGGTGTGTCTGCCAGTTCCACCACTTCCGCTAAACTCTTTTGACCCGAAAAAATATCCTGGCAAACCCGTGAGTCCGCCCGAATTCAATTCATAACTACTTTATTTATCGAGGGTTATAAGCAGCTTCGCCCGGTCGTATGGACTCAAATCCCGGCAAACTACCAACTTGAGTTTACACTGCCGTTGCAGCCCACTTCAAGTCCCTCGGGTTGAGCCGGCAGGTGCCCACGCGGGCCGGCAATTCTCAGCCGCGATTCCACGCACCGGGTTTTGGATTGCGCCCCGCTGTTGAGCCTCGCACAACCAACGTAGTCTGCAGAAGTGTCTCCGTCCCCTTACGTTGCTTGGACTGCGACATTCTCTCCAAGATTTCAAACGCCATCATACCGAGACACTTGCGATCCAGTTTGACGGTGGTGAGCGGGGGATTCACAAATCGCGCCATGTAGATATCTTCGCAGCCAACCACAGAGACTTGTTCTGGAACACGCATGCCCATCTCGCGCAGCGCACTCATTGCACCGATTGCCGCCAGATCGTTGATACAAATCAGGGCAGTCGGAGGCTCAGGTTCTCCCGCTAATTTCCAGACGGCTGCGCGTCCTCCTTCGAGCGTCTGATCGCACTCCACTATTTGCTGCATGTGAAGCTTTTGTTTGTGCGACGCGCTGATCACGTTTTCGCGATAGCGTCGTGCGGAGCGCCGGTCGTCCGGCCCTGCCAGAAATGCAACTTTCTCGTGACCCAATTGTGCGAGGTGTTCAAAGGCTTCGCCCAGCCCACCGGCATAGTCGATCATGATGCTGCTGATGTGCCGTCGCGTGACCTCCAGGTCCACCACTACGACTGCGATTTGGCGCGCGGCCAGTTCGTTCGCGATCTCCTCCGTGGCGGACGAAGTCATGATCGCGGCGCCGCGCACTCCGTTCTCGATCATCTTTCGAACCGCGGCGCGCGTGCGGTCTGCGTTGTAATTCGTTGCGCACAGAAACAGGTCGTAGCCCTTCGCAGCAGCGGCGGTTTCGAAACTCTTAACCATTTCCGGGAACACAGGGTTTTCGATATCGGAAATGAGCAAACCAAAAAAATCGCTGCGGCCTCCGCGCGCCAGTCGTTGCGCGTTGGCATTGCGGTAGTAGTTGAGCTTCCGCGCGGATTCCAGGACTCGTCGTCGCGTGTCGTGGTCAACCAGGCTCGATTCGTTCAGAACACGCGAAACGGTTGATTTCGATACTCCGGCGTGTTCGGCGACATCTCGGATCCGGTAAGTCACTCGGGCAACCTGTCAAAACTCCTCGAAGATAGTATCGCAATCGCGGAAGAGGATGATTCTTCCCTCGGCCCGGGCAAGCAATTAAGGGTCATGGCGAGGTTTGACGGAGACTTCCTTGAAGTAAACTTCCGACCCTGGATGATTCTGCAGGCCGATGTAGCCGGCCAGCTTTCGCGGCCCGGCCTGAGGTTCGCCGCCCTCTCCCTTGCGCGGCGGGACCGGTTGCCCTTCCGTGAAGTCCGTAACTTTCACATCGTTCAGATAGACGACCGTGTGTGGGCCGTCAATCGTGATCTCCATGGTGTTCCATTCCCCGATTGGCTTAATGGGCCGCGCCAGCGCCTTCGTGAATGTGTAAATCACCCCGGTGCATGAGTAGTCGTCAGGCCAATCGCCAATTTCGATTTCATAGCCTTTGTTGATTGGCATCCAAGGCTCGGTCGGCTTTTTCGGAATGCGGATGAAAACACCGGAATCTGCTTCCTTGCTGGTGAGCTTGAACACGACGCGAATCGTTGCGTGTCCAAATTTCTCACCCGTGTACCACAGCATGCCCATGCCGCCTTCCGTTTTCAGCATGCCGTTCTCCACGACAAATTTTCCCGGACCAACTTGCTGCCATCCAGTCAGATCTTTTCCGTTGAACAAAGGCCGGGAAGCATCGTGATTCGGAGTACTCGCAAGGCTGGAACAGAGAAGTAGGGCAATGCAGCTTAAGCAACAAGACAGCTTCCAAATGAGCCGACACTGTTTCACAAGAGCCTCGTCATGTTTTGAGTCTGAGACCGATCCCAAAAATACATGCGCGTCTAAATACGTATGCAGTGAATCGTACTGCTCCTGACAGCGAACGAGCAGTTTGGTCTTGACGCGCGCGAAACGCCAGTGATAATACTCCCACATCTTGGAACCGTTCCCAAAGCGGTTCTGGATGGGAGTTCGCAAACATGGCCGGACAGGAAATCGAACGCCGCGAAATGATTCGGTTGATCGGCATCGCCGCCGTCGCCGCGACGTTCCCAGGATTCCACCAGTGGTCGTTTGCCTGCTCTCACGAAATGGCAAAAGAGGCTGCGGCCGTAGGCTCCGGCTCCTATAAGCCCCTCTTCTTCTCGGCTGAACAATACAAACTTATCGAACATCTCGCGGAGATGATCATTCCCACCGATGACACGCCCGGGGCGAAAGAAGCGGGCGTGGCCGAGTTCATCGATTTCATGGTCGCGAACCGCGTCCCGGTGAGCCACCACGCGGAATTGTCGGAAGATTCGTTGATGAGCGTGGGCGCCGAGATTCAACTCGAATGGATCGAGGGAATCAACTGGTTGAACGCCCACAGCGGATATCGATTCGACCACGCGTTCCTGGATTGCTCCAGCGAGCAACAGGTACAGATTCTGGAGACGCTCGCTTACAAGTCCAAGTTCACGCCGTCCACGGAGACCGGCCGCGATTTCTTCCAGACGATGAAGGACTATACCGTCGCCGGATACTACACGACGAAGGTGGGTCTCGAAAGCCTTGGTTATCCGGGCCTGCGAACGGCATGGCCGAAGATGCCCGGGTGCTCGCATCCGGATGATCCAACGCATGCCAAACTTCGTGAGGCCGTGGCAGGCAATCAATCAAGTTGCCTTCAATATCGTTAAGTAGATTGCGACAAGATCGCGAAGGAACCGGGGAGCTTTCTAGTGGCGACAACAAAAACATACGACGCGATTGTCGTGGGAACGGGAGCCGGTGGCGGCACTGCGTTGAAGATTCTCTGCGAAGCCGGTCTCAATGTCCTTGCCCTCAATTCCGGCCCGCGCACCGATCCTGAAAAAGATTACAAACTACATCGACAGTCATTTGATTTGAAGTACCGCGGCTTCGGCGATCCGACTATCCACAACGGACTTGCTCACCGGGAGCGCTACTCGGTCGAAGAAACCGAGTACAACGAGGGTCCACACCTGTGGGAACACGATGTTGCCTACTCGAATGCCGTGGGAACGAACTGGTATTGGAAGCGCTGCAAGGGCACTGGGGGCAAGGCAAATTTCTGGGGACGATCATCGTGCCGATATGGGGATATCGACTTCAAGGCTGCCAGTCTCGATGGTTTTGGTGAAGACTGGCCCGTTGACTACGCCGAAATTTCTCCGTGGTTTTCGAAGGCCGAGAAATACATGGGCGTCGCCAGCACAATCCAGAATCGGCCGAGCAATCCTGATGGCGACTATCTGCCGCCGATCCCCTGGCGTTGTTTTGATCACATCATGCAGAAAGCGGGGGAGAAGATCGGCGTGCCGTATCTGCCCGACCGTTGTGCTCAGTTGACGGTCGCGCATAACGGGCATCCTGCGTGTCACTATTGTGGAAACTGCAGCCAGGGATGCGATGTCGGATCATTTTTTTCTCCTACGTGGTTCACAATTCCCGATGCAGAGAAAACGCAGAAACTGACCCTCGTCACCGACGCCCTAGTGCACAAGGTGCTCGTGGACGAAACCGGCAAGGCGACCGGCGTGGCCTACGTGGATCGCAAGGCGAAAAGGGAAGTCGAGGTATTCGCCAAGGTGATCGTCCTCGCTGCCTCCTGTGTCGAGACCGCGCACATCATGCTCAATTCCAAGTCCAGGCATTGGCCGAGCGGAATCGCAAATTCCAGCGGCCAACTGGGCAAGAATCTGTGCGATCACCTTTACGGTACTCCTGGTTATGGATATTTGCCCCAACTCCTCGGCCAGCCTCCCAGCCCCGACAACATTGCCGACTCGACGGTCGCGTGGTTGCCTCGCTGGCAGAACCTGAATGGCGCTCACGAGGAAAAGTTCATTCGTGGATATTCCATGTATATGTACGGTGGATGCGGAGACTTTCCCGGACACTACCGGCAAATCGAAGGGTTTGGCTCAAGTTTCAAGCGCGAAGTGAAACGGTACTATCCCGCGCCGATCAGTTTTCTGATTCAGGCCCCATCTCTGCCCAGCCCCGCAAACTACATCGACATTGATCCGGAGAAGAAAGATATTTTCGGAATCCCTCAGCTGCGCTTCCACTTTCAATGGGGACCGAATGAGTTGATGATGTGGGAGCATTCCAAGCAAGTTGTGATCGATTTGTTTAAGGCCTCCGGTGGTGAGATGTGGGGCGCCGGCAGCGTGCCCGACCGTCCCGGCACCAGCCTGCATGAAACAGGTGTATGCCGCTTCGGCAGCGATCCCAAGACCTCGGTGACCAACAAGTGGGCACAGGCCTGGGACGTCCCGAATCTCTATATCTGTGACTCCAGCGTCTTCCCCAATCCCACCGACAAGACCACTACCATGCCCATTGTTGCGTTCGCGATGCGCACCTGCGACAACATTCTGGCAAATTTCAAGAAAGGCCTGCACAAGCGCGCGTGACTTTTGCCAGCGGTTTGCGACACAAGTCCGCATAGGAACATACGTGGCAATCAACGCGCTATCTGGAACATTGAAGAGCCGCTGGTTCTGGTATTCCATCCTTACGGTAGTGGGATGGGCCGGATGGGCTCTGTTCCTGAAGATCGGATCGGCTGAGATTCCCACCGGCCCTTCACTCTTTCTTCAAACGACCGGCATGATCCCTCTCGCCGTCATCATGGTGCTGGCTCGAACTGTGCGCCGCTCAGAAAGCAAGATCGGACTCGGTTATTCGCTCCTGAACGGAATTATCACGGGCATTGGCATCCTGTGTCTCGTAGCGGCCTATCGAAGCGGTGGCAACGTTTCTGTCGTGGCCGTCATGTCGGCGCTCTACCCAATCGTGACGTTTGCGTTGGCCGTGCCGATACTTCACGAAAAATTGACCAAGGTCCAGATGTTGGGCTTGCTGCTTGCGACCGCATCCATCGTGATCTTTTCTTTATAAGGCGATCAGAATGATCATTTCCGCCTGGCTCGTGTTTACCATCCTGGCGCTATTGTGTTTCGGTATCGTAGGGCTTCTGCAGAAGCTCTCCACGGATCTCATCTCCGCTGAATCTGCTCTGCTGTGGTTCATCGTAGGTTTTCTGTTGCTTGAACCTTTTGTTTATCCCGGACGATCGCTTTTCCAGTATTCGTTTCGCAGCATCGCCTTTATCTTTCTCGCGGGACTGATGAATGCTCTCGGAACCTGGGCAGTTTTTGCGGCGATGAAGAGTGGCGGAAAGGCTTCCGTCGTCGTACCTTTAACGGCGGTCTATCCGATGGTCGTGTGCCTGGTTGCCCCATTCATCTTGCCGGAACACATCACCTTGACGCAGGGTGCAGGCATCGCGTGCGGCCTGGGTGCGATACTCTTGCTGGCCAGCTAGGGCACGGTCGCCCTGGGTAGAAGAGAACCAATCGACAACGTCATGAGCGCCAGGAAAACTCGATCCACGTCTCGCGGTGCACAGCAATCGTCCAACGCGATTGATACCGGTTCTACGCGTCCAATCGGCCTCGGCATCGTCGGCTGCGGCAATGTCATGGACGGCGCGTATATGCCTGCGATCCAGCGACTGCAGAGCAAAGGCTGGGTTCAAGTGGTGGGCGCGTCCCACACGAGTAGGGAACGTTGCCAACCCGTACTGGATAAATGGGCGATTCCGAACTACTTCGAAACCTATCAGCAACTTTGCGACACTCCCGAAATCGATGTTGTTGTCGTGCTTACGTCCATGAAAGAGCACGGCGCTATTGCTCGTGCCGCTTTGCGCGCAGGGAAGCATGTGCTGGTTGAGAAGCCAATGGCAGTTTCTCTTCACGAAGCTAAGAAGATGGTTGACCTCGCGCGCACCTCGAATTGTTTCTTGGTGAGCGCGCCTTTTGTTACGTTGAGCCCAACGTTCGAGATCATTCGCGATCGTGTCGATGCCGGTGACCTCGGCAAGGTCTGTTTAGTGCGAGCCCGCTACGGGTGGTCGGGGCCGGACTGGTCCGAGTGGTTTTATCAGCCCGGCAGCGGTCCTATCTTCGATCTGGCCGTCTACAGCCTCACCACTATCACTGGAATTCTCGGCCCCGCGAAAAAAGTCACGGCGATGACGGGCACAGCGCAACCCAGTCGAATCGTCAATGGACGAAGGGTCAAGGTAAAGGTGGAAGACAACGCGCAAATCCTTCTCGACTTTGGGTCTGCAACCTTTGCCGTCGTCACTTCCGGATTCACCATGCAGAAATATCGTTCTCCCGCACTGGAGCTGTACGGAACGGAAGGCACCATTCAGATGATGGGCGACGACTGGGCTCCCGAAGGTTATGAACTCTGGCAGAACAAGGTTGGAGCCTGGCAAGTGTTTTCTGAAACGGATCCGCATTGGCAATGGACAGCTGGCCTGCAACACTTAATCGAATGTATTCGCAATGGAAAACGGCCAACCGTGACACCCGAGCACGCCTATCACGTCTTGGAAATCATGCTCGCCGCGCAAACTGCCGGAAAGACGGGACGAGCGCAGGCGCTTAAGAGTACTTTCAAAAAGCGAACGGGCTCAAAGAAATATGTCGAAGGGGAGGCTGCACATCGCGTGCACGACCGCCGCCTCAAATAGCCCTTCAATCTATGCCCGCTTCCACGCCCAATGCGCCCGCCGAATCGCAAGAGATCTGCGGAATCGGGATCGACTTGGGCGGAACGAAAATCGCCGCCGGCCTGGTGTCTTTCCCGTCAGGAAATATTCTCGCGAAAGAAATCGTCCCCACCCGCCCGGAGCGAGGCGGACAGGCTGTCCTCGACGACGCGATCGCTGTTGCTCGCAATTTAAGGCGCCGGGCAGGCGACCTGGGCAAAGAAGTTCGCGGCATCGGCGTCGGCATCGCGGAACTAGTGAATCTTGAGGGAGAGATCACGAGCGAATACCTGATCAAGTGGTGTGGTCTTCCTGCGAAGCAAGCGTTGTCGCAGGTTGCTCCTACGCAGTTCGAGTCCGATGCGCGCGCTCCTGCTATCGCAGAATCCTTGCTGGGTGCCGGTAAACCGTTCGTTAACTTTATTTATCTAACTGTCGGTACCGGAATCAGTTATTGCCTGATGGTCGAGGGCAAACCCTATACCGGGGCACACGGACACGCCATCCTGGTGGCGAGCGGCATCCTCACTTCTGAATGTGAAAAGTGTGGAACGGTGCAGGATCAGGTTCTGGAAGAATTTGCAGCTGGGCCGGGCCTGGTCGCACGTTACAACAGGCACGCCGACACTGCAGTCACGACTGGAGAACAAGTAACGTCTGCCGCCGCTGCGGGAGATCCCATCGCCCAACACATTGTTCAATCAGCGGCCGATGCGCTCGGTAACAGTGTCGGGTTTCTCGTCAACATTCTCGATCCGCAAGCGATCGTCGTGGGAGGAGGACTTGGCCTCGCGGGAGGATTGTACTGGGACCGTTTCATTCATTCCACGCGGCGCCGTATCTGGTCGGAGGTATCGAGGGACCTGCCAATCATCCCCGCGAAGCTCGGCCCCGATGCAGGATTGATTGGAGCCGCCGCCATTGTCTGCAAATAGAAGAGACCGCTTCGTTATTGTGCTCCGATCACTTTCCTTTGCCGTGAAGTTTTACGGTCTGAAATCCGGGATGGGCGTTGTCTGAGATGGTTAGCGCTGCAGTTTCCAAGCCAATGATACTGGGCGTGAACACAACACTCCCGGAACAACTAGACCCTACCGCCAAGATCGATGGACAGTCACTCGTTTCCGAGAAGTCCGTACTGTTCGTTGCGAAGCCTGTGAACGCCAGGTCGGCGCTGCCTGAGTTGGTCACGGTGACGCTCTTGGGAGCGCTTGCGTTGCCAACTTTTGTCGTTGGAAACGCGAGGGTCTTCGTGCTCAACGTCACTGCAGGTGCCTGAAAATCCAATGCTCCGCGGACGCCGATGAAGTCGAGCCGGCCGTCGCCATCCATGTCCGCCACCGCAATACCGCGAGTGGACGAAGGGAAGGTAAATGACAAAGCTCCATTAAAGTGCCCACTTCCATTGCCCAGTGAGATTTGAAGACCGACCAGCGGGCGCGGATCGGTAAACACCAGATCGACAAAGCCGTCTCCGTTCACGTCCGCTGCAGCGAACCAGAGCGCTCTCCAAAGGGAACCGGAAATATTGAATGTTCCATCGCCATTTCCGAGCGCAATATATCCCGGGGTAATGGCGAGATCGGGTTTCCCATCGCCGTTGAAGTCGGCAACAGTCATTCCACGTACGTTAAGGCCGGGCGCTAAGGCGACGCAAGATCCGGGTACAAACGTCCCATCTCCATTGCCGAATTCCACACAGACTTCACCTACATTAGGATCGGGCACTAGAGCCAGATCGGTCACGCCATCACCATTGAAGTCGGCCGCCGCCAACGCAGCAACATGAGTGCCGCCCGCGTAACTCGTTCCAGGCCGAAATGTCCCGTCACCGTTTCCGAGTAGCACGGGATTCATGCCGTCCGTACTCTGCGATCCGAACACCAAGTCCAGGTTGCCGTCGCCATTGATGTCCCGAACCACAACTTGGCCGGAGAGTGAATCTTCCAGGTATTTGACCGGCGCCTGAAAGCTGCCATCACCATTTCCCAATAGCACCCAGACAGGACCTGCTGCCGCTACCAGGTCAAGCTTGCCGTCTCCGTTAAAATCTCCGACCGCGACCTGAATCGGCTGCCCACCGGGTAGTCCGGCTCCGAGGTCATAGGTGTGCGGGGAGACGTTGCCAGAAATGACCAGTGCAACCTGTTTATGAAAAGAGCCGAGGCTTGCGGTATCGATCCTCCCATCGTTATTGAAATCGCCTGTGACGATGGAAAAACCGCCGTTTGGAACACTGATCGCATCGCGTCGTACCGCAATCCCTGTCGTGGGAAAGGTCACGGAAAAGAAGGCGACGTTGGACGCGCCTCCGCCGGGACCAGGGCTTACCACGGACAAGGAAGCGGTTCCCGCAGCGGCGACATCTGCTGCGGAAATCTGTGCGGTGACCTGTGAACTGCTCACGAACGTAGTGGGTCGCGCGACGTGGTTCCAGTTCACCACTGTCCCGGAAACGAAGCCAATGCCGTGGATCGTCAGTGTAAACGCAGAACTTCCGGGTGCAACGCTCGTCGGCACCAACGGTTCGCTGATGGCAGGGACAGGATTTGTTGCCAGGAGCGGGAGCGAAACGAGTAGCAACACGAGCAGGAGAGACATCTTCATGCGGCAATCCTTACTGATCTCGACTTATCCAGCGAGACCTGGGGACGGGGAAAGAAAAGTTCGATTTGAGGATTACGTCTGACCGAGCGGAACTTGGTGATCCTAGCTCCGTGAGAAGGCGACTGTCAACGTGTTTGAGCGGACACTACGACCTGCGACCAGTGGGACTTCCGGCCTAACAAATGGGGGTGAAGCATATAGAAATGGGGCGCATGATGTCAGTCACGCGCCCCCGGGGTCTAGTCGTTGCACCGAATGATCAGTCTTTACAGATTCGGTATCGGCGCTTCTCCTTCAGAATCAGGCGGGAGAGGTGGCAGCATCGGTCCAGCCCCAGGGCCATCGAGCTTGCGATGAAGGTAGATGACGTTGTCCCCATCCCTCTCACTCCGTACCGCTTTCAGCTGACGCCATTGGTCGAGGCTCAACACTTTTCGCAGATCCAGATTCATGAAGGTGTATTCCCGCTCCAGCTTGCCGCGCGCGGCGAGCACCAGGTCGACCTGCGAGCCGATCTGCCCTTCGTCCGGCTGATCCGCGTCCAGCAGGGATTGCAGTTTCATATCCTGCTTTTCCATTTCCGCGCCATGGTCAATCAGCTTTACGCGGTGATCAAAGAAAATCTGGTCGAGTTGCTGGATTTGCCCATCCGACAACTGCAACTTTTTGGAGATTTCGGTGTCGCGCCACCACTTGCCCATCTCTCCGCGCATTCCGGGCTCGCCAGAGCGCAGGATAATCCGTCTTTCTATTTTTTTTGGATTTCGCACGACGCGAGTTTCAGTGGAGGAAGTCTGGGCGGTCAGTCCGCACGATACTCCCACGGCTAGAACCACAAACGCTATGTTTCTAATTTTCATGTCCATGCTCCTTGTTTGAACTGGATTCGGATCCGTTGTTATTGGAAGCGGGTACAACCAAGAGCGTAAGAGGTTCGAGAGCCTCAGGAGTTCCCGTGGCTAGCGAGTGTTCGACGGCGAGGAGAAGCTCTTGATCGGCATCGACCGCGGCCTGCGGCGGTGCTTTCGGTGGACGAGGCCCAGCGGGCACCACCAGCAACACTGCGAAGAAAACCACCACTGCCGTGGCCACCGCCACCCAGAGGCGCATCGGCTTTCGTTCTCCATGACTTTGTATGCGAGCGCGAATTTGCATTTGCTGCCGTGCCCAGAAATCCTCCGGACGTTGACCCAAGCGCGCTGCCTCCTGCCGCCACTCAGCCAAAACCTCGGGCGGCAATTCCTGGTCGCCAGATCGCTGGTTGGTATTCATTTCGTCATCTCCTGACTTGCTCTCGTACGCTCGTCACCGCCCGAAAAAGCTGGGCTTTTACCGTGCCTGTTCTGAGGTTAAGCACCTCTGCGATTTCCTTCAGTTGCATTTCTTCCGCAAACCGCAAAATGAAAACTTCTTTCTGGCGAGGTGATAGTTTATCCACCGCCTGCCACACTGCTGCCAGTTCCTGTTGCGCGATCAAGCCTCGCTCGGGCGTTGCCTTCACGCATGGAGGCTCATACTCGTCCATCCCAACGCCGGCGTCCTCCAGTCCCAACAATCGTTTCCAAAAGCCAGCGCGACGGTTCCTCGCCTCGTCCCGCGCCAGGTTTACCGCAATCCTCAGCAGCCAGGTTTGGACGCTGCAATCGCCCCGAAAACTTCGCATGCTCATGTAGGCGCGAAGAAAACATTCCTGCGTCAGGTTGTCCGCGTCTTCTGGCCGTTTGAGGATCAGGAGCAGCACGCGATAAACCTTGCGCTGGTACTGGCGGACGATCCGATCGAAGTCCGCGGCGGTGATTGCCGTTGGGACGACCTCGGTTTGCGCCGCTAACGCCGGGAGAGAAAGGCTCATCGAATCGTGTGGCTCTATTGCTATGGACGGAATTGGCGGGATAAGGTTTACAGAGGAGCCCCAAACAAATTGAAAATGGATCCTCGCGAGCACATTCGCCTCACCGGCTCCGCACTCAAGAACTGGGCGGTCGCCCAGATTCAGGATTCTATCGCCGTAGCTCTGCTCTGGCTGCTCGGCCTGTGGATCATTGGAGTGCCATGGGCTGCGCTCTGGGCGCTCCTGGCGGCGGCGCTACAAATCGTTCCCCACCTGGGCCCCGTACTTAGCCTGGTCGGCCCGGCGCTCGCAGCCCTTCTTCGCTGGCAGGATTGGGAACATCCCCTCTATGTCCTGATTCTCTATGCAGCCATCGTGGTCGTCGACGGCCTGCTCCTGCAGCCCTACATCATGCGCCGCGCCGCCAGAGTGCCGATGTGGGCGTCAATACTCGTCCCACTCGCCCTGGGATTCGCGATCCCTTTCTGGGGATTTCTCATCGCCCCGCCCTTGCTTGCCGTGGTGTACGCGTACAAAGCGAACAAAGATTCAAACCCCGGTTAAGAGTTGTCATCCTGGGAGCGCGATCCAGTGACGACTCTACGATCCCATCTTTCTGATGGCGTCGCGAAATCGCTGATGCTGCTGAGTCAGGTGCAAGAATTTCATCTCATCGTTCGCGCCCTTCGCACGAATTATTTGGACCAATGCGTCTTTCTCCGCTCGCGTCCACGACGAAAGATCGCGCACGGTCATCAATGCCACAGAAAAGTTCTCGAGGTTCGCTTTGTCGAGTGCCGTCCACGATGCGGTATTCATTCCCAACATCTTTGCGATCTTTCTCGCCGATTCCGCACGCATCACGCGAGCGTCTCCTCCAAAGTCTCGCGCCATACGAGCGTTGACCCTGAGTCCAATGTTCCGGGTCGAAAATCGATCCCACGCCCCTATTTCACTCGCGGGCAGGTCGTAGAAAACATGCGAAGCCGCCAGCCGTCGTAACGTGCGCGCCGAAGTTCGATACTTAGGATTCGCCGCGATCTTTTTCTCTTCACTCTGCACCAATCGCAACAGCTCCGGACGCCCGGGCCGAAATCCCAGCTTCCGGTAGAACCAGAATGCGCCCGACTCGATCGCCTCTTCGTTGTCATGTCCGAGCTGATACGGATACACCGAAACACACGTAGTCCCCATCAGATGGCAAAGACCGCGCAGCACCTGCGCATAGACCCATCCGGCTTCACCGCCGCGGAAGGTATAGAACGTGTTGAAGCCGACTTCCATCCATTCGCATAGTCCGATCGCTTCGATGTAATTGATGGGCACGCCATTCTTGAAACTGAATCCGGCCACATAAGAACGCAGCGGCAAGCGGCGTTCAGGCGGAAGATTCCAGAAGTAGATCGACACGCCGCGGCCCACATCCGCCCGTACTACCGACGCCGGATCACCCAACGTAGTCCCGTATAGCTCGCGATACCGGACCAGCATTACTTCGCGGATGGCATCCATCACCCGCTCGCCGTCCCTGCGCGATAACTTGATGAGCGCCGGCGGTTTTTTCGCTAACTCTTTTGCGAGCGACACTTCGCTGCGACTGATGAGCGGGCCATCGTGATAGAAGATCTCCGGGCGCGCAGTCGCCTTGCCGGATCTGACCGTGTTCCAATTCCGGGTGCGAGAGACCAGCGCATTGTCCAGATCCCATCGCAAGGGAAGCCGAAGAGAATCGTAGAGTTCGGCCTTCTCGCTATCCGGCAGCGACAGGTTTTCAAATTGCCGGATCAGCCATTCCGCGCTGCGGCTTTTTTTTCCGCGCGCCGTTTCCATCCACTTCTGCCAGGGCGTATCGGCCTCAACGAAGGCATCGTCCTCCAGGAGTGGCATGAAACGCGGCCAGGTCGTGACCGTTGTTCGCCCCGGTTCGCAGTTGTCCCACGCAATCTCGACTTTGTCCGGCATTTGGCCGACCAGCCAGCGGGCAACGTCGTAACCGAGCGTATCTTCCATCGTCGTGCCGGCGACACCGGCGAATTCGAATGTGTCCCATTCACTCAAATCCTCGCCGCTGGCGCGCAGGGCGGCGACCCGTTTCCAGAACGAGTTAAGCAGGCTTTCTGCTTTCCTGACGACAGCGGGCCCCTGCGGAAACGCTCGCAGGAAAAGCAGGGTTTCGTGAAAACGGATGAGGGAAGGGGCGCCCTTGAAACGTGCCTTCTCGAGTGCGCGGAGGGCCAGCAAGACCTGGGCCGAGCCGCCCACGCCAAAATCAAAGCGCGACTCTTCCAATCGGGTCAGGAGTCGATCGAGGGATTGGGTTGCCATAGGAAAGCCACACCAGCCTACCGCATGCTGTTCATTTCACTGTTATTTTCCAGGGTGACCGCTAAATGCCCCTTTCTAGCCACTGCAAACGAAGGATTTTCTCCGTATAACCCATGCTATAATCTCAGTTCGCCTGACCAGTTTTTCGTAGAGGCTATCCAGTGATTTCCTCCGCGGGCGACTTCTTAAATAACGCACTTCAAGTTCAATAGACCGAGGTATCCCTATGTCTGGCCATTCTAAGTGGGCCACAATCAAGCATAAAAAGGGCGCGCTGGACGCGAAGCGCGGCAAGATTTTCACCCGTCTCATCAAGGAAATCGCCATGGCTGCCAAGAGCGGCGGCGATCCGGACATGAATCCGCGCCTGCGCACGGCGATCCTGGCCGCGAAGGCCGAGAACATGCCCGCCGACAACATCAAGCGTGCCATCCAGCGCGGGACGGGCGAACTGCCCGGCTTGACCTACGAAGAGTTCACGCTCGAAGGCTACGGACCGGGTGGCGTTGCGTTGCTCGCGGAAATCTCGACCGACAATCGCAACCGCACGGTCAGCGAAATTCGCCACGTCTTCGGCAAGAACAACGGCAACATGGCGGAAGCCGGCGCCGTTTCCTGGATGTTCCACAAGAAGGGCGACATCATCATCCCCAAATCCGTTGCCAAGGAAGATGACTTGATGAACATCATCCTCGAAGCGGGTGGAGAAGATCTGAAGGACGAAGGCGAGAACTGGGAAATCATCACCGAGCCTTCCGCTTACGAAGGCGTGCTTGAGGCCGTCAAGAAGGCTGGCATCACGCCCGTTTCATCCAGCGTCGCGATGATTCCGCAGAACTACATCAAACTCGAAGGCCAGCAGGCGACCCAGATGATCCGACTGGTGGAGGCCCTGGAAGACAACGACGATGTCCAGAACGTGCACTCCAACTTCGACATCGACGAAAAGCTTCTGGAAGAAGTAGCAGGATAGTTTTTCGCGATCGGCACAAGATTCGAGAGCCGTCCTCGTCGGGGACGGCTTTATTTTTTTCAAAACTCAGGTATCTAACGGATAGTTTTCAACATCATCGTGGAAAACTCTGTGCAAAACGTGGGTGTATCTCCTGTAACCTTCTCTTAACAAATTGGTTCAGCATTCTGCACTGCATCGGGTGCTAGGCGAGTGAAGGCTGACGCCATATTTGTCCAGCAACATGACGACGTGAAGACGCGACTCGATAAACTTCTGGTGGAACGTGGCATCACGCCATCCCGTGAGCGCGCGCACGCGCTCATCCTCGCTGGAAAAGTTCTCGTCAACGAACAGAAGATAGAAAAAGCTGGCGCATCCGTGGACCCGGACTGTGCTATCCGCCTGCTCGGCGACGATCTTCGCTACGTGAGCCGTGGTGGACTCAAACTGGAGAAAGCCCTGGCACACTGGCAGATCGATCTCAATGGGAAGACCTGTCTCGATGTCGGCGCCTCCACCGGCGGCTTCAGTGACTGCATGCTCCAGCACGGCGCGAGCCGCGTGATTGCGGTCGACACCGGATACGGCCAGATGGAATTCCGCCTCCGCAACGATCCTCGCATGCAACTGCTGGAGAAAACCAACGCACGGTATCTCGTTCCGGAGCAGGTTGGCGCGCCAATTGATTTCGTCGCGATGGACGTCTCCTTCATTTCCGCGACCCTGGTGCTGCCCGCGGTTATCCTGTCATCCCGCATCGACATCAACCGCCCGTATCGGATGGTCGTCCTCGTGAAGCCCCAATTCGAAGTTGGCCGTGACCTGGTGGGCAAAGGCGGAATCGTACGCGACGCAGCCGCACAACAGGCCGCGTTAGTGAAGGTCGAGACTGCTCTCCGCAGCCTGGGTGCGAAGCGGACAGATTCCATCGAGTCTCCCATCCTAGGAGCGGAAGGCAATCGCGAATTCCTGCTGTTCGGAGAGTTCTAGGCGAGGTCAGAGGTTAGAGGTCTGATTGCAAAGGTTAGACCCAGTCCCGGTAGTGTGATTTCACCTTTGCATTCCGACCTCTAACCTCTCACCTCACTTCCACCTCTCACCTCTGACCTTACTTCTGTACAATCGTGAGTTCCATGCCAGAGTCTTCCAAAATCCTTGCCCGGCCAGTGACGGTCGCCATTATCTCGAAACCCGGTCGTCCGGAATTGTCGGACATCCTGCCGCAACTTCACCAATGGCTAACCCAGCGAAACTATAAAGTGATGGTCGACCCGGAGAGCGCGCAATATTTCTCGTCGGCCGATGTCGTTGCGCGTAGTGAGATGGCGTCCCGCGCCCCCGGCCTCGCCCTGGTGTTAGGCGGAGACGGCACTCTACTTTCGGCGGCGCGCGCAGTGTGTCGGGCCGGGACTCTCATCCTGGGAGTAAACCTGGGCACGCTCGGATTCCTCACCGAACTTGCTCTCGACGATCTCTATCCCGCGCTCGAAGCGATTGAAAAGGACCAGTACATGGTGGACAGCCGCGCCATGCTGAGTTGCTCCCTGGTTCGTGCAGGTGGCGCCGTCGCGACCCATATCGCCTTGAATGACATTGTGATCAGCAAAAGCGCGATCGCTCGTCTGAATCACTTCGAACTTTATGTCGACCGGGAATTCGTTTCCAGCTATCGAGCCGATGGTGTGATTGTCGCCACGCCAACTGGTTCCACCGCTTATTCGCTGGGTGCAGGAGGTCCCATCCTGAAGCCCGACGTCAGTGCGTTTGTGATCACACCTGTGTCTCCCCATGGATTGACCCACCGCCCGGTGGTCGTGCGCGACAGCGTCGAAATTGAAATTCAGGTCGTGACGGGCGAAGAGCAAGCCTACTTGAGTCTCGACGGGCAGGTTGGCATGCCGGTGAGCGACGGGGATACTGTGCGCTGTGTCAAAGCGGAACATCCCGCCAGACTGTTGCGCTTCCGCAAAACGTTCTTCGAAGTACTCAGTACGAAGCTGAAGTGGGGAGAGCGTTAGCCCCGAAAGGTTATTGCGACTGAGGTTTATCCCGGAGGAACTATGAATCGGCATTTCCTGAAAGTCGCAATGCTGTTGACATGTGCGGTGTGTGCGCTCGCGCAATCCAAACCTGCGGCTGACCTCATCATCCGTAACGCGAAGGTCTGGACCGTCGACTCTGCTCGTCCAGAAGCCGAAGCGGTCGCCATCCTGGGCGATCGAATTGTCTCCGTCGGATCCAATCAGGAAGTTGAACTCTGGCGCGGACCGAATACTCGCGTGCTTGATGCAGCAGGGAAGCGCCTCGTCCCCGGATTTAACGATGCTCACGTCCACTTCACATCGGGCGGCCAGCAACTCGACAACGTGCAATTGAATGACGCGACTAGCCAGCAGGAGTTCGCACGACGCATTGCAGAGCGAGCCAAGAAGACTGCTAATGGCGAATGGATGGTCGGCGGCGATTGGGACGAAACCAAGTGGACTCCCGCCCAACTTCCCACCAAAGAAGTGATCGACCCGATTACACCGAACACGCCGACTGCCCTCAGTCGCTACGACGGCCACATGATTCTGGCTAATTCTCTGGCGCTGAAGCTTGCAGGGATCACTGCCAAAACTCCCGACCCCGACGGAGGAGTTATCGTCCATGACGCGCAGGGAAACCCTACTGGCGCTTTAAAGGACGCCGCCAGTGATCTGGTTTTCAAAGTGATTCCTGACCCGACCCACGACCAGCGCCGCCACATGGCGGAGCGCGCGCTTGCCCATGCCGCATCGCTCGGCGTGACCAGTGTGCAGGACATGAATCCCGAGTACGCCGACATCGCGATCTATGCCGAATTGCTCGAGGAAGGCAAACTGACCACCCGCATCTACGCCGCTCCGTTGATTTCGCAGGTCGATGACCAGGTGAAGATCGGTATTCGCCACAGCTTTGGCGGTCCCTACCTTCGCATCGGCGCGCTCAAATCGTATGCCGACGGCTCGCTCGGTTCCGGCACCGCATATTTCTTCGAGCCCTTCAACGACCAGCCCAATAATCACGGACTGCTCTCCGATGCCATGCACCCGATTTCGATGATGCGGGATCGCATGATGCGGGCTGACGCGTCTGGCCTGCAGCTCTGTACGCACGCGATCGGTGACGCCGGCATCTCCGCCATCCTGGATATCTACGCCGAAATCGACAAAGCACACGGCCCACGCGACCGCCGCTGGCGCATCGAACATGCCCAGCACATGGCCGCGAAGGACTTCGATCGTTTCGCACAACTGCATGTCATCGCATCCATGCAGCCCTACCATGCGATCGACGATGGCCGCTGGGCCGAAGGACGTATTGGCCACGACCGCGCCAGCCGAACCTACGCCTTCCGCACATTTCTCGATCACGGCGTCAGGCTGGCCTTTGGCACGGATTGGAGCGTCGCACCTCTGAATCCCATGCTGTCGCTCTATGCCGCCACGACCCGCGCCACACTCGACGGGAAAAATCCCAACGGATGGTTTCCTGAACAGAAGCTGACCATTAAAGAAGCCATCGAGGCGTACACCATGGGCTCTGCGTATGCGGAATTTCAGGAGACTGTTAAAGGCTCCATCACTCCCGGAAAACTAGCCGATATGGTTCTGGTGAGCGACGATATCCTTGCGATCGATCCCGTCAAAATACGCGAAGTGAAAGTCCTGAAGACATGGGTCGGCGGCAAGTTGACGTACGGCGACGACAACCCTCTCCGGTGACCTCGTGAACGAAGCGCTGCCAGGAATCAACGAGCATGAGTTTGACGCGGCGGGAGTTCGCCTCCATTATGCGGAAGGCCCATCCAATGGCCCGCCGCTGGTTCTGCTGCACGGCCTGGGACGTCGCTGGCAGGTATTTCTTCCGCTCATTCCCGCGCTCAGCATGCGCTGGCACATTTTCGCTCCCGATTTTCGCGGACATGGCAAATCCAGCCGAGTCGCTCGCGGCTACGGAGGCACTCATTACGCGGAGGATGTCACCCACTTTCTCCGGGAGTGCGTACCCGCCAACGCCATTGTCTTCGGACATTCGCTCGGTGGCATGGTTGCGATGTGGATCGCCAGCCATCATCCGGAACTGGTACGCGCGCTCATTCTGGGCGACAACATGATTGTGACCGAGCATACTCCCAGCCCGATGTATGTCGCTCTCTTCACCGGCTTGCGCGATTTGGCACGCAAAGGTGGCTCGGTCGAAGAGATTGCGACTGGTATCGGCCGTATCGAACTGCCCGTGCGCGGCACAACGGAATCGGTGTTCATCAGAAATCTTCCCGGCAACGACGAAGCCTATCTACTCTCGTGGGCGAGAAGCGTTGCGCAAGCCGATCCCGACACTTACGCAATGGCGATCGACGGCTCCGCGCTGGGAGCCTGGAATGGTGAGACGGTCTTGCGGGGGATCATTTGCCCAACACTGCTGTTGCAGGCAAATCGTGAACTAGGAGGACTAATGTCCGATGCCGACGTTGCCCTCGCCACGCGCCTGCTGCCGCACCATGCTCACGTCCAGCTTCGTACTCTGGGCCACGCCTTGTTCATCCAACAGCCGGAGCCCGTCCTGAGGGCAGTGACGAATTTTCTGGAGTCGCTGTAAAACGGTCCTCACAGCGCAGATCATCATCGCCCAGCACTCAGAGCTCCTCCAGCCTTAACTGGTCCCGCACATTCTCGCGTCTTCGAATGACCCGCGCCTTCTTTCCGTCCACCAGTACTTCCGCCGGTTTTCCGCGCGTGTTGTAGTTCGATCCGAGCGCAGCGCCGTAGGCGCCGGCATCGAGAATTGCCAGTAGGTCTCCCTCTCGTACAACCGGGAGCTGCCTGTCTCGTGCGAAAAAGTCGCCGGTTTCGCATACTGGTCCCACGATGTCGGTGGTCTCTGTTTCGCTCGACGTTCGAACCACCGGCACAATCTCGTGGTGCGCCCCGTACAACGAAGGACGCAACAGGTCATTCATGCCAGCATCCACGATGAGGAAGCGCTTGTCGTGATTTGCCTTGCGGTAGATCACGCGAGTCAACAGCACGCCCGCAGCTCCTACAATCGATCGTCCCGGCTCCAGCAACAAATGCACCTTCAGTCCCTGTAACGGTTGCAATACTGAGGCAGCATAGGCCGCGATCTGGTCACCAAATTGTTCCTGCGTACCCTCGTACGAGATCCCCAACCCGCCGCCTGCATCCACATAGCGAATGTCATGACCGGCACCGCGTAGTTCCCGAACAAGATCCGCGACTCGTTCCAACGCTTCTGCAAATGAACTGACATCCGCAATCTGCGATCCGATGTGTACGCTCACTCCGCTGACTTTCAAAGACGGATGCTGCGCTGCTTCCGCGTAGAGTTCGCGTGCCTCCGGAATCGGCACGCCAAATTTGTGCTGGTGCAGTCCCGTGGAAATGTAAGGATGCGTCTTCGCCGAAACGTCAGGGTTTACCCGGACTGCCACCGCCGCGCGCTTCTTTAATCGTGCTGCGGTTGCCGCCAATACTCGCAACTCCGAGGCGCTTTCAATATTGAAGAGAAGGATCCCCGCCTTGAGCGCGAGTTCCATTTCCGCCACGGTCTTCCCGACTCCTGAGAACACAACCTGGCGCGCGGCTGTCTTTCTCACTCGTAAGACTCGCTCGAGTTCTCCGCCCGACACGATGTCGAATCCTGCTCCGGCACGCTCCACCAACCGCAAGATAGACAGCGTCGAATTCGCTTTGACCGAGTAACAGAGGGTATGGGGGACGGCCCGAAAGGCCCGAGCAAATGCTTGCAGGCGTGCCCGGATCATCTCGGACGAGTACACATACAGGGGAGTCCCATACCGTCCCGCCAGTTTCACAAGCGGAGTAGCTTCGCAGAACAGTTCTGCGTCGCCCACGTCGCGAACGACATGGGAATAAGAAAGGGAAGGTGAGCGAACAAGCTCTGTTTTCGGACGGCGCGTCACTTCCGTTTGCCTGCCCCGGCTGCGCCGTCCTTGACGCGAATGGCGACTACTGTCTGGTCGTCGAACGGATCCGCACCCGCGGCATGTTCGGCCACGGCTTTGAAAATATTGCTGACCACGCAGTCCGCCGACTGGGTCTGACACCCGAGAATGATCTCCTCCAGCCGTTCGCGTGCGAAAGAACGGCCGTCGCGGTTGCGTGCGTCGAGAATTCCATCGCTGTAAAACACGAACAGATCACCCGGCTTCGCCTTAAAGCTCAATTCGTCATAATCGGCTTCATCGAAAAGCCCCAGAGGCAAGCCGGTTACGTCAATTGTTTCGATTTTGCCATTGTGACAATAGATCGGACGCGGCAGTCCCGAGTTTGCCACCTGCAGGCTGCGGCGTTCGTCGTCCCATACCGCATAGATGATCGAAACGAACTGTCCATCGATGCGCCGTTCGCCGAGCGATAAATTGACCGCCGACAACATTTCCGCCGGTCCCGGCTCGATGGGAGCGTGGGAGCGAAGAATGCCGCTTACCAGCGCCGCATAGATTGCAGCCGGAGCCCCCTTGCCACTGACGTCGCCGATCACAATCCCCACTCTCGATAGCGAGTAATGGATGAAATCGTACAGATCGCCGCCAATGGCGCGCGCGGGAACGAATTTCGCGCTCACTTCAAGATTCGGAATCTTGGGCTTCGCATGTGGGAGTAGCCGAAACTGCAGTTCATGGGCAAGCGCCAGATCGCGTTCCAGGCGCTGCTCCTGTTTCGCAATCTGCTCGTAAAGGCGCGCGTTCTCGATCGCAATCGCGACCTGCGCGGCCAGCGTCGTCAAAGTGCGCTTGTGATCTTCCGTGAAATAGCCGCGGCGCGTGTGTTCCAGGTCGAGTACGCCAATGACTTTCTCTTTGTAGATGAGCGGAACAGCTAGTTCCGACCGCGTTTCCGGATTCAACAGAATGTATCGGGAGTCTTTGGAGACGTCCGGAACCAGTATGGCTTGTTTGCTCTGCGCTGCATGTCCCACCAGCCCGCGGCCGAGTGGAATGTCGTGCTTGAGATGCAGTCGCTCCTGAAAGCGGAGCGCAAAGCGATGCTGGAGCTTATCCGTATCCGGATCCACCAGCAAAACGCTGAACATCTGGTAGTCGATGATCCGGCTGAGCAGCTCGCCGACCCGCTTCAACAGCTCATCCAGGTTCAGGATCGATGTCAGCTCTCGCGCAATCTCATTTAGCAAGAGCAGCGTTCGCGCCTGACGCGTCGTGCGCGTGTATAGCCTCGCATTCTCAATCGCGACCGCCATGCGGGACGCAATCAAGGTAAGCAGGCGCATGTGCTCTTCGGTGAAGTAGCCGATTTCTCGTGCTTCAATATCGATGACACCGATTACGCGGTTCTTCACGATCAACGGAATAGCCAGTTCCGAGTGCACGTTCGGAACCGCATCCACATAAAACTCTTCCTTGGACACATCGTTGACCAGCATCGGCTGCCGAAGCTGGGCCGCCCGTCCCGTGACGCCCTGGCCAACCTTGATTCTCGCCCGATCCGCCACTTCCACTGGATATCCCACCTGAAAACGGACATACAGTTCCTGGCGCTGTTCGTTGAGCAAAAGGATGGCGAAGATTTCGTAATCAATGACCTTGCGGACTAGTTCAGCTACGCGTCGGAGCGTAGTTTCCAGATCCAGGGTGGTGTTGACCACGTCGACCACTTCCAGCAGGAAGGGCTCCACCTGGGAGGGTGCTACCGATTGTAAGGGGCTAGATTTCACTGCCTTAATCATAGCAGCCGCCTCCGGCCGCCTTTTGCACACCCTGGATTGCGAAAATAGATCGCAAGGCGTGTCATAAAAATTTCGACTGACGTCTAAGGATTTTCGACCACACAAATGTCTGGAAGGTTGCGATACTTCTCTGCGTAGTCCAGTCCGTAGCCGACGACGTACGCGTCGGGGATAGCAAATCCAATGTAGTGAGCATGGATCGGCATCTTCCGGCGCGATGGTTTGTCGAGCAGCGCGGCAATCCGCAGAGAGAGCGGCTGGTGAGCAAGCAAAAGCTTCTGGATGTAGTTCAGCGTCAGCCCTGTGTCCAGAATGTCTTCGACGAGAATTACATTGCGGCCGGCCATCGACTGATCGAGGTCCTTGGTCATGCGAACCTCTCCGAGCGAGTCCCACGCCGCGTGGCCCGCCGGATTTTCCGCCGGTGTTGGCCGGTTTCCGTAGCTGGATACTCCAATAAAGTCGAACGTGGCATCGAGTGGAACCTTGCGAGCGAGATCGCTCAGGAAAATTGCTGCCCCCTTCAGGACCCCGACAAAAATAATGGACTGACCTTCGAAATCGCGGGTAATCTCCGCCGCCATCTCTGAAACTCGAATGGCAATCTGCTCGCGCGACAGTAATACTTTAAGTTCACTCACGGCACACTTTATACACGAGATCGCGTCGAATCGAAATGCCCGATTGCCGTGCATTCGTGGTTTCTTGGCCTGTGACCGCAACGTGATGTTCCCGTGGTAGATTTTCTTTCGAGCAAGGAGAACAAACATGGCTGACCTGGACCCAAACTATCACTGGCGCATGGGTGGAATTACCGTCGAAAGCGTCGAGGACTATCTCTACTCGCTCCTGCCTGCCCGGGACGAAGTTCTCGCCGAGATGGAAGCCGAAGCCGCAAAGAACAAGGTGCCGATCATCGGACCGGCGGTCGCGCGCGTTCTGTATCAACTGGCGACGATCAAGGGCGCCAAGAGAGTTTTTGAAATGGGTTCGGCCATCGGCTACTCGACGATCTGGTTGGCGCGAGCCGTCGGTGAAGGCGGACGCGTTGTCTATACCGATGGCAACAAGAAAAACGCCGACAAGGCTCGCCGCTACTTTGAACGGGCTGGCGTGGCTGATCGCATTACGATCCGCATTGGAGATGCGCTCGAATTCCTTTCGGAAGAGACGGAAGCCTACGACATCATCTTCTGCGATGTGGACAAGACCGACTATCCGCGTGCGTTCCGGATGGCGTTGTCCCATCTTAAAAGCGGCGGCCTCTTCCTTGCCGACAATGTTTTGTGGAGCGGAAAAGTGTCCAAGCCCAACCCCGACGCCGAAACCAAGGCAATTCTTGAACTCAACCAGTTGATGTATCAATCACCCGATGTCTACACGACCATCCTGCCTTTGCGAGATGGATTGTCGGTCTGCGTGAAGAAGTAAGGAAATGTCCACTAAGGTGGTCTCTCGGTGAGCTTTGCGAGCCCGTCGCGTCCTCATGCGGTTAAAGCTCCAAGTGGGGAGCCTCGCGGGAGCATCCCCGGTGCTAAAATAATCTGTTTTTCAGCCTCTTCGTGAAGGCGCCTATCGTGTCGGTTGACCTGATCCCCGAGACACTCACTCGTACTCAGACCGTCCCCCGCAAGGACACCCGTATTGACGTACTCATCGTCGGCGCGGGGCCCACTGGATTGGCCTGCGCGATCGAGGCCCAGAAAGCCGGATTCAAGGTCTGCATTCTCGACAAAGGCTGCCTGGTGAACTCGATTTACAACTATCCAACGAACATGGTTTTTTTCACGACACCCGAATTGCTGGAGATTGGCGATATCCCCTTCACCAGTTCGCTCGTGAAGCCGACACGTCTGGAGGCGCTTGAATATTACCGGCGTGCCGCCCAGCACTACGATTTGCAGGTTTGCCAGTACCACTGGGTCAAAACGATTAACGGTAAAGATGGAGACTTCCACATTGCCGCCACCGATCGCCAGGGACACATACACGATTACTGCGCTCGCAAGATTATTGTCTCCACTGGTTATTACGATTTGCCCAACCAGATCGGCATCCCCGGGGAGGATCTGCAGAAGGTTTTCCACTACTATCGCGAGCCACATCCCTATTTTGATAGCGATGTCGTCATCGTAGGCGGGAAGAATTCTGCGGCCGAAGCGGCGCTCGATCTGTGGAGGCACGGTGCTCGCGTGACCATGGTGTATCGCGGCAGCCAGATTCATCCGAACGTGAAGTATTGGGTTCGCCCCGATGTCGAGAATCGAATCAAGTCAGGAGAGATCGGCGCGTACTTCAACAGCCGCGTGATCGAGATTGGACAGGACTTTGTTGTACTCGACACGCCGGAGGGCTCGCGTCGCCTGGAGAACGATTTTGTCTTCGCGCTGACTGGATATCACCCTGACTACGATTTCCTCACCAGCGTAGGTATTGAACTCTCTACCGAGCAACATCGCCCGGTCTGCGATCCGGAGACTCTGGAAAGTAACGTCCGGGGCATCTACGTTGCTGGAGTGATCGTTGCGGGATCCCGCACCAGCGAAATTTTTATTGAGAATGGCCGCTTCCACGGGAAACAGATCGCTGCCCACCTTCGCAAGTCCATCCGTCCCGGTTCCAACGGACCCATTAGCCTGAGCGCAGACTAAAAGATCGGCCCGGCAGGCCCCAGCGCTGGCGTCCTGGCGCTGCCACATCCTGATACTGCTGCCCCAACCAGCCCGACGGCCATTTGCGTGGTGCTTTATACTAAGGCGATGGAAGCCAACGTCGACAAAACGTTTTACCTCGAGACCTTTGGCTGCCAGATGAACGTGCACGACTCCGAAAAGGTGATCGGCACGCTTCAACAGCAGGGATATCGCCAGGTCCCTACCGTCGAAGAAGCCGGCCTGGTGCTCTACAACACCTGCTCGATCCGCGACAAGGCGGAACAGAAGGTCTTCAACCGCCTGAACGACTACAAAAAACTACAGGCCCAGGGCAAGAAATTTGGAGTCCTCGGTTGTGTCGCCCAACAGGAAGGCGAGAAGATTTTTGAGCGCGCCCCCTACGTTTCGCTGGTGGCAGGCTCGGCTTCGTACCGGAATCTGCCGTCGATGCTCGTCCAGATCGAAGCAGGGAAGCGCGCCACCGGACTCGACGACCGCAGCACCGACGAATGCTTCGAAACTGAATTTACCGCCCGGACCAATCCTCATCGCGGCTACATCACGATCATCGAAGGCTGCGACAAATTTTGCGCTTACTGCGTTGTCCCTTATACGCGCGGAAAAGAGCGCAGCCGCACCTCTGAGTCCGTTCTTCAGGAAGCGCGCCGGATGGCCGATCTGGGCTACACGGAAATTCAACTGCTCGGGCAAAACGTGAACTCCTACCGCGATCCCGATGGAAACAAGAGTTTTGCGGGATTGCTGACTGCCGTCAGCGAAGTCAATGGCATTGAGCGTGTCCGCTTCACCACTTCCCACCCGCGCGATTTCACGCGCGACATTGTGGAAGCGATCGATGCCTCTCCCGCACTTTGCGACCACGTTCATCTTCCAATCCAGAGCGGCTCCGATCGCGTGCTCGACGCCATGCAGCGACTCTACACGCGCGACGAGTATCTCGAACGCATTGCGTGGATACAATCCGCCAAGCGCGATATCTCGATTACCACCGATCTGATCGTAGGTTTCCCGGGTGAAACCGAACACGAACTTGATCAGACGCTTTCTCTGCTGGACGCCGTCGGTTACGACAGCGCCTTCACGTTCAAGTACTCACCGCGCCCCAACACGCCATCCTTGCGCCTCGACGACGCCCTCCCGGATGAGGAAAAGGCGCGCCGGCTGGCCGTGGTGAATGAGAAACAGCGACAGATATCCATGGTTCGAAATAAGAGACACGTGGGACAAGTCGCCAGGGTGATGGTGGAAGGGAAGAATTGTTCCCGCGGCCAGTGGATCGGCCGTACCTCGCAGATCAAAGTGCTGAACTTCACTGCACCCGAAGGCACGGAATTGAAAGTCGGAAGCTACGTGGACGTGAAAGTAACCACGATCTTCCCCAACAGCATGGTAGGCGAATTAGCGAGTAGCAGTGACTAGCAACTGGAGTTCGGTGATGCCGCGAAGGAATTTGGGTTGCGGCTACCTGAGCACCGGCCACTGCACTTCGAGGTCTTATGGAAGTTGAAATGAAAATTCGCGGGCTCATGATGGACCCAGTCACAAACATGCCCATCGTGCTGCTCAAGGATGTCGGCAGTGACACGGTACTCCCCATCTGGGTCGGAGTGTACGAAGCCAACGCGATCGCGCTCGAAATTGAAAAAGTCAGTACGCCGCGCCCGATGACCCACGACCTGATCAAAAATGTCCTGACCGGCCTGGACGCGCTTGTCCACAAAGTAGTTGTGACCGAACTTAAGGACGACACTTTCTTTGCCGTGATCTGGCTGGAAAAGGAAGGCCGCGTCGTGAGCGTGGACTCCCGCCCGTCCGACGCATTGGCGCTCGCTCTGCGCATGGATTGTCCTATCTTCGTCGAGGACGAAGTTCTGAAGAACTCGAAACAGGCCAGCAACCTGTCCGAACGCGCCACCAGCGACGAACTCCGTAAATTTCTCGAGGGCTTGAGCGACGACGATCTCGGCAAGTACAAGATGTAAGAAGGTCAGAGGTGAGAAGTTAGATTGTTGAGGTAAAGGCGCCCGCTCAGTGTGTTTGGATTTCCAGTTTCAACCGCAGATGTTCGCTGCAAATTCCATGCAAGTCTCACGGCACATTCTGCGTTTCGCGTTCGCTCTCCCGCTCCTGATTGGCGGGTTGCTTTACGCGCAACCAGCAAGCCATCCGAAGCCGAATTCTGCTCCAGCCATCAAGCTCCAGGAATCCAGTCGCAAGACGCTTGCCTCCGAAATGGGAGCGTTCATGTTCCCGGCGAAGTGCGATGCCGACGGCAACCTCTACATCCGCAAGTACGCCACCGACCGTCCCTTGCTGAGCCCGATCGTGAAGATCAATGCGGAAGGGAAGCGGACGGCCTCATTTGACCCGATTGCGCTTTCTCAGCTCAAACTCACGCGTACCGACTCTTTTTCACCAAGCGCCGACGGAGGTATCGATCAAATTGCAGGGGTCGGCATCGTCAAGCCTCAGATATACGTTCTTCACTATTCGTCCGACGGATCGGCGTCCTCGCCGATTCAACTCGATGCCGACTTCCAGCCGTATGAGTTTGCCGCCTTTGCCAACGGTAATCTCTTGGTCTCCGGCATACAGCGCGATTTGGCGGACCGCTCCGATCCCGGACACCCAGTCACCGCTGTGTTCTCAGCCGACGGACGCATGCTCACGCCAATCTCGTTTGCGGCTGCGTTGAGGACCGCCGCACCGATCCGAAAGACCGGAGCAGTGGGGAAGACCTCCCCGGAGAATCGTCCAGTCACCCTCGACCTTTCCGGTGCTGAACCTGGCCAAGACGGCAACATCTATGCTTTGCGGCGGTCGTCACCGGCACTGATCTATGGAGTTTCTCCGGCGGGCAAGATTCTCCGTACCTTGAAGATTAATCCTCCTGCTCCGGACCTCATGCCGAATGCTTTTCACGTGTCAAGCAACCGGGTTGCCACTTCCTACATGTCGGAAGACTTCACCACCATCATCGTGGTGACAGATCTCCTGTCAGGCCGCCGCATCGCTACCTACAGCTTCTTCGAGGGTGCTTCCAGTACTCCGACTGTGGCAGTCAGCGACAGCCGCACGGGAAAGATCGTCGAGACCGAGTCTGTTCCCGGCGCCATGCGTCCGGCGTTCGTGTGCTACTCTCCCGACGAAGAAGTATTTACGTTCCTGCAACTCGGTGAAGGTGGTGCTCTGGAAGTGATCCGAGCAGAGCCGCACTAGCCGTTTCTTGAATACCCACAATTTTCATGGACTCCGCTGAACAACTTCAACGCATCTACATAGCCGGCTTCGAACTCCAGACATTCGACCGCTTTCCCAAGTGCATCGGAGTGATGCGCGACAATTGCGTAGCGCTGCTGGTCCCGGGCGTGGACGGCCTGCAGATCATGGGCACCCCCGGTTGGCGCATGGGCGAAGTGATGGGTGTCCTCACGGAAATACAGGGAGGCAAAGTTTTCCAGGCCAAATCCGAAATCGTGGAAGCAACGCCAGAACGCCTGGAGATTCTTACCCGATTCCGCGAGGATCTATATCGGCTATTGGGTAGACCAGCGCCCGCAGGGAATCAGGTTCCATAAGCGGGACTTCCGATAACTGGGTCAGAAATCAACGCATGGGTGACTTGAGGCTTAGACAATGCGAGAGAGGCAGCAGTCCAAGGGCAGGTTCAACTATAGACATAATACCTGTTATCGGACACTACATATAATGCCTAATCCTCATCGCAATCCCATCCTGCCAGTCGGCTTTCAGGGGTGGATATCAGTGCTTTCCAACCAGATGCACCAAGGCCGTCGACGCATCTCTCACCGTCATATCGGCACCCGTGAAATCGAAGTTCCCTTGTTGCCGTGTGGCCACATGTAACGAACCATCGCCCCGGACCTTCACCTCTTTCAACGAGTCGGCTCCAAACACAACGTGTTCGCAACGGCCCTTGCCATCTGGAGTGCTGCAGTCATAGTGACCGACGCCATCAGGCGTAACCGAGATGGTCCCGGTGCAGGAACTTTCCCCGGTGCCATGGCGATGCTGCACAGCGAACTTCTTGGTCTGAGCTGCCGCTTCGGCCTGGCGTCGCTGCTCCTCCATCTGTTGCGCGTAATGCTGCTGCTCCTGATGGACTTCATCTTGCACGTGCCGCAATTCGGTGTGTTCAGGAAAACTGCTGGCGATTTGATAGAGCTGCGCCTGGGCCTGGTCGTAGCTGTGACTCTGCCGAGCCGCCGTGAAATCCGCCATCAATTTATTGAAGACGTCCTGCTCGACCTGCGCCGCCCCCGGATCACCCAGCGCTTTAGCTTTTCTCGCCCAAAACAGAGCGCTGCCCTCCGGAGGATTGAGGTATTGCGAAGCCGCAAATGCCTGTTCAGCATTAGCATGAGCCTGTGCAAACGCCGAACCCGTGGCCTTGGCGGGCGGTCGTTTCAGTGGATGGGCGGGAGGTGCAGGCGTGCTCGGGTTACCGGACGCCGGACTGTTCCCTGTCGGAGCCGTTCCGGCCGCGTCTGTGCTCGCGGGAGTCGCATCGGCTGACGGTTGCGAGTCGCTGGAGGAAGCAGGTTGTGAATCCGGACTCACTCCCGCTTGCGATGTTGAATCTGCCGGCGCTTGATTCGCAGGCTGCGCAACAGCGGTCGTGTCGGAAGGGGACGCGTTCTGCGTACTCGCAGCTGTCGGCTTTCGTAAAACGAACCAATACACTGATCCGGCTGCGGCAATCGCCAGAATGATAATACTTGTAACTACAAGAATGCGGCTGCCGCCCGGCTGTTGCGGCGCTTGCCCAGCAAAGGGTGCGTTCGGCTGAACTTTTGGCACCAGTTTCGGAGCCGCTGCTGGAACAACGGGCACAGGTTGAGGAGCAGGTGGGGCTACTTGCGGCGGAGCTGCTGAACGAGCGGGCGTTGAGATCACCGCGGTCGGCATCAGGTCAGGCGACGCCAGCGTCGGCGCGGCATCCGGCGTGGGTGGCGGCGGCACGGCGGCCACCGACTTTCCGCAAGCGTTGCAAAATTTCGTACCCGCTTTTGCTTCTGTCCCGCAATGCACGCAAATCAGGATTGGTTCTGCAGGCACAGCCGCGGGCGGCTGGACTGGAGCGCTTCCCAACGGCGCTGCGCAGTTCGCACAGAATTTCGCTCCCGGCGGTACGCTCGTTCGGCAGGAAGGACAAACAACCACCGCCTGCGCAGCTCCTTCGCTGGCGGTCGCTGTAGGCGCACCGCAACTCCGGCAAAACCGTCCTGAACCAGCCTCGGCTGCGCATTTTGTACACTTCATCGTTCTCTCCTCACGAGGATGTTAACCGCCTGAATCCAACGTGCAATTGGTGGATCTGAAACGACCCGCATCGTTGCGATCGCGCGGAAGCTAGCTGGGGAAGGCGCGCGAATTATATCGCACTGGAATCCCTTTTTGTGAGTCGCTTTGGAACGAGGTTTAGGACGGGGATCGCGGGAGACTGTCTAGTCCTGCACGAACACAATCCCGGGATGAAATAGCGTTCCGGCGATTCGAGTGCCGATGGCGATCAGGTCTCGCTGTCCATGAAACACCTTCACGAGCCGCTCGCGCGACAGTTCCGGTAGATTGACGGCTCGTCCGCTGCGAATGAATGCGGCGTTCTCGTCGGTCGCGGTAACGCAAGGGAAGTGCGGCAGCAACTTTCGTGGATGCACTGATAACTCTTCCACTCTTCCCTGCCCGGCCGCTTCCATCAATTCTTCCAGAGTATGCGCATCTTCGATCTTGAATTCCGCCACGGCAGTTCTTCGCAGCGACTGCAAATGAGCCCCGCAGCCCATCTTTTCGCCAAGATCGTGCGCCACCGAGCGCACATAGGTTCCCGCTGCAACCTGCGCCCGAAAGTGGCAGCAGTTCCCTTCCGCAGAAAGGATGGCAAGCTCTTTGATCTCGACCTCTACTGGATCGAGTCTGACGTCCTGTTTCTTGCGTGCCATTTTGTACGCCCGAACTCCCGCAATTTTCTTGGCTGAATAGGGCGGTGGCACCTGCTGAATCACGCCCTGAAACTGCAGACTCAATTCCCGCAGCTTGTCCAGGTCCAACGTCACTTCGACCTCCGGAGTTGCCGCTTCCCCATCCGCGTCGTAGGTGTCGGTGGCGAAGCCGAAGCGGATTACGCCTTCATAGCACTTTTCTGAGTGCAGATAGAACTGGGCCAGCCTGGTCAAACTGCCCGTCACCACCGGCAAGACTCCGGTCGCCGCCGGATCCAGTGTGCCGAGATGTCCCACCGATTTCTGCCCGAGGATTCGCCGGACGCGGTTCACCACGTCATGCGAAGTCAGTCCCGCTGGTTTGTCGACTACAACTACGCTGTTCATGGACATTGGCAATTTTTGATTGGGTATTGGTAATCTGATGAAGGTCGTCGATCGCGTGTTAATTGGATTTGATTGCCTACACCAAACTACCAGATTCCCAACTAGATGATTCCCCTCCGCGACGACCAACCGAGCTTCTCGACGCCGCTCATCAACTATTTCCTGATCGTCTTGAATGTTCTGATATTCCTGTGGGAAGTCTCCGTCGGCGCTCACAGCGCCGGCGCCCTGAATGCATTTATCGCGGAGTTCGGTGTCGTGCCTCGGCACACCGTCGCCGTCCTCACCGGCCGTTCCTACGACGGTGCGATCACTGCCTTGCTTCCTTTCTTTACCTCCATGTTCCTGCACGGCGGCTGGAAGCATCTCGCAGGCAACATGATTTTCCTTTGGGTCTTTGGCGACAACGTCGAAGACTATCTCGGACACTTCCGATATCTGCTGTTCTACCTGATCGGTGGAGTGGTAGCAGCGCTATCGCAGATCATGGTCAACCCCAACTCCATCGTTCCGACGGTCGGCGCCAGTGGGGCGATCGCCGGGGTAATGGGGGCCTATTTCATTCTTTATCCAAAAGCGCGAGTTCTGGTGTGGTTTCCACCGATCTTTTTCTTCCATGTACCAGCATGGCTGATGCTCGGCTACTGGTTTCTGGTTCAGTTCCTGATCGGAACCGCGTCCTCGATGACAGCGACTTCGCAGACCGAGGGTGGCATCGCCTTCTGGGCACACGTTGGAGGATTCGTCGCCGGCGTTCTGGCAATCAAACTATTTTCAGAACGTCCCCAGCGCCATCGCTATGGAGCCTGGTAGCCGGTTGTGTGGCGCGGGCGCCCTCGCCCGCGTTCTATCACTCTGCAATGAAAGCAGGCAGGACCATGTGTAGTAGAAGCCTCAGAGCAGGGAAACTCAGGTAGAACACGGAAGAGGGGCTATCAGGAATTGGGCTTGAGCTAGCTTCGCGCCTGCGGAGCCGGCCCCGGCGGCAGAATCTCTGGTTCCCCGCGATGCATCTTGTGCCGCGTCACGAACCAAACCGCCGCCGTCCAGGTTGGGAACAAATCCATCCCCGGAATCAGTTCAGCCGCGAGCGAAGGCAGAAACGCCCAATGCCATCCCAGCAGACGAATCAAAACCAGACCTACAAGCACATCCAGTACGGAATCCGCAGGTGACAGGGCGCCTTCGACAAAGAAAGGCAATGCGACGATCTGGATGGCATCAGCCGTCATCGCGATAATCCAGGCGAGACGATGTTCCGATCTCTTCAACGATTTGAAAGTGTCGATCCAACTCATAAAGCGTCGCCTTAACAAATTACAGACTAGCTATCTTGCTGCCGCCATGCCTTTAATCCATTCGCTGTAGGATACGATCCCAACTTCCGGCCTCGGGTTGTTCGGTAGCATCGCAATGTATTCGAGACTATGGCCGTCAGGATCCTCGAAGTAGACCGAAGCGGCCGGCATCCACGCAAGAACGGAAAGCTCGATCGCCGGTCGACTGTAGAAATCGAGAGGAGTGACCCCCGCCTTGCGCAGGACTTCCGGGGCGGCGAGCAAGTCTTGAAGGTCCACGGCAAACGCCGTGTGCAATTTCATCGCGAGTGGAGAAGACCCTACCGCCCACAGGCCCAGCATCGTGGTTCCACGGCCCCCTACCCAGAAAAATGCCACATTGCGCTCTTCATTCCGAAGAGCCATTTCCAATCCCACCACATCGCGATAAAACGCGACGGAGCGGTCGAGATCCCTCACGGTCAAATGAGTCTCAAAGATCTGGCGAACCGGCGTGGCCGCCATTTCACACCCCATTCGTCCGCTGCCGGATCAGCGACAAGAATTCTGTCCGCGTCTCCTGTTCGTCTCGGAAGGATCCCAGCATCGACGACGTCACCGCCGACGAATGCTGCTTCTCGACGCCGCGCATCATCATGCAGAGGTGCCGCGCTTCGATCACAACGCCCACGCCTTGCGGCTCGATCGTCTTCTGGATCGTCTCCGCAATTTGTGTGGTCAGACGTTCCTGTATCTGCAAACGCCGCGAGAAAATCTCAATCAGGCGCGGAATCTTGCTCAGACCGATCACCTTGCCGTTCGGGATATAAGCGACATGCACTTTCCCAAAAAACGGCAGCAGGTGATGTTCGCAGAGGCTGAACATCTCGATGTCCTTCACGATCACCATCTCGTCATAGGTGACCGTAAACAAAGCTTCGCGCAACAATGCCTCGGGATCTTCCTTATAGCCCCGAGTGAGATGTTCATTGGCTTTCTTGACGCGCTCTGGTGTGCGTATCAATCCTTCGCGATCAGGATCTTCCCCAAGGCGGACGAGCATCTCGCGCACGAGTTCTTCATAGCTGGCACTGGTCAGTGAGGTCGGCTGGGTAGTTGATTTCATAAGATTTGAAATTTGCAATCTATTGTTCGCAATTGCCGAACCCGATTTACCGGTTCTCAATTGCCAATTACAAATTGCAAGACTACAAGTTTCCTCCGTATTCGAACGAATTCATCATCGTCTCCTCAATCCTTACCTTTTCAAGATGCGCTTTCTGGAAGCTACGGTGCACAATTCCGTAGATGGCAATGCACAAATTTTCCGTAGTGGGCACTTCTTGCACGAATTCTTGCATGAGGTTCAAATTCTGGTGGCCGTAACGCTCGATGACATGCTGGTGCACAAATGCGTCCAGGTCCACTAAATTGCAAACCATGCCTGTCTGGGCGTCGACTTGTCCGCTCACCGTGATCTCGATCACGTAGTTGTGACCGTGTCCGTGAGGGTTGTTGCATTTCCCGTAGATTGCCTGGTTCTCCTCTGCGGACATGGCTTCGCTGTGCAATCGGTGCGAAGCAGAAAACATGTACCGCCGGGTCAGATGAGCTTTCATGCTTCTCCGTAGAAATCGACAAACAAATCCGGCGTCTCGTAAACCCGCACGCGATGCAGTTGCGCGGTCTGGAGCTTCGTCACCAGACGCTGCCAGATCACGATCGCAATATTTTCCGTCGTAGGGATTCGATGCGCGAACTCCGGCACTTCCTTGTTGAGATGCCGATGATCCAGCGCGTCCAGCACTTCCCTGTTCATGATTTCCTTCAACTGCTTCAAGTCCACCACGAACCCCGATTTCGGATCGACGGCTCCCTTCACAGTCACTTCCAGCGTGTAATTATGCCCATGCCCGTTGGGGTTGTTGCACTTGCCAAAAATCCGCACGTTCTCATCCGGTGTAAATGCCGGATTGTGATAGACATGTGCCGCCGAAAATTCCGCCTTGCGTGTCAGATAGACCATCTAGGTTGCTCGTTTCCAGTTTTCAGTCTCATTTGTGCGACTTCAATAGCGCCTGATTCATCATCACTGCGGCAGCGTTGTCCGTCGCCTCTGGCTGACCAACGGATCCCGCATAGTTCCGTCCCTTCCACAGGACTTTATGGCGCGCATGTGCGTTCTTCGAACGCAGCAATAGGTACGCGAACATGGGATAGCCGAAGATCGCTCCGAGAACCTCCATGTCCCATGTAAAGTTCGCCTTTCTCAGCCGGATCATGAGAGAGAGGGGTCCGATCAGCACAATTCCATTCAGCCAGCCTATTCCGATCCACCGATGGAACACTTCATGCACGGCTCCAGTAGTGAGGCCTGCACCCAGACGGACGATCCACGGCAGGCAGAAGATCAGCCACGCGACGCTCCAGCCAAGTAATACCTTCGCCGCGAGCCATCTGGGTTTCGGAAACAACAGTGCCAGATTCTTGGTCCACCCTTCGCGAAGCTGGTGGAAATTGCGGTACATCCGCGTCCGTACCGAAGTGCCCGCATATCGAAACTGAATCTTGCGTCCCGAACTTTTTACCGCCCGGGCGAGCGCAACATCTTCGAGCAAGTCGGTTGCAACCGCCGCATGCCCGCCGACAGCGTCATACGCCTCGCGGCGCACGAGGATGTATTGTCCATTGGCGGCGACCACCGGAGACTCTGGATCACTCACCAGCGCCGGCGGGTACTGCCGCGCCAACGCCGCAAACACGACAGGCAGCGTGGCGATCTCCCAAAACGTCACCGCGATCTGCTCTGGCGAATACGACAGCAATTCCGCCCGATGCTCTTTCGCCTCGGCCAAGGCCCCCGCCAGCGATCCGGGCAGGTGCACCGTGTCTGCATCCGTAAACAGCAACCACTCTCCGCGCGCTGCTCGTGCTCCGGCAACCACCGCGTTATTCTTTCCGGTCCACCCGTTCGGCAAGGGTCCCGGAGATAGCACACGCACGCCTGCAAAGCTATTCGCGATCGCTCGAGTTCGATCCGTCGACTGGTCGTCGACCACAATGATCTCGAACGTCACTCCCGCCTGCGAAACCAGCGAATGCAGGCAATCCCCCAGGCACACTTCCTCATTCCGGGCGGGAACAATAATCGAAACCTCAGGTGTGGCGTGGATCACAGCATCCATAAGGATTTCCGCTATTATAGCGGTGTGAGACGAACTATCCTTGCCCTCGCTATTGGATTGCTGACGGCTCTAATTGGATGCTACAGCGGCAACCGGCCTCCCCGAATCGGCGAAAATGCCCCTGATTTCACCGTTCAGGACTCAGATCACAAAGTTACGCTCAGCGAGTTTCGAGGCCAGGTGGTGGTCCTGAACTTCTGGGGATCGTGGTGTGCTCCTTGCATCGAAGAGACCCCATCCCTCGTCCGGATGCAGGAGAAAATGAAGAAGAACGGCGTGACCGTCGTAGGAGTCAGTATTGACGCCGACGATGCCGCCTACCACAAGTTTCTAAAAGAATACGGCGTGAACTTCGTAGCCGTCCGTGACGAAGCGCAGAAAGCGCCCACCCTCTACGGTACCTTCCGTTGGCCCGAAACCTACGTGATTGATCGCAACGGAGTCGTCCGCCGCAAATTCATCGGCGCCGTGAACTGGAACAGCCAGGAAGTCCTCGATTACCTCAGCAGACTCTAAAGCACAAAATAGGAACTGTCATCCCGAGCGAAGCGAGGGATCTGCAGCTCTCCAGCCAGATGCAGATCCCTCGCTTCGCTCGGGATGACAGATCTGCCTGGATTCATAACCGCACGCGCCGCAACCGCAGCGAATTCGCGATAACCGACACGGAACTGAAGCTCATCGCCGCCGCCGCGAGAATCGGACTCAGCAGCAATCCAAAGAATGGATACAACACGCCCGCGGCAATCGGCACCCCGATCGAGTTGTAGATAAACGCAAAAAACAGATTCTGACGGATATTGCTCATGGTCGCCTGACTTAGCTTTCGCGCCCGCAGAATTCCTTCAAGGTCTCCTTTAAGCAGCGTGATTCCCGCACTCTCCAGTGCGACATCCGTCCCCGTTCCCATTGCGATCCCAACCTGCGCCAACGCGAGTGCGGGAGCATCGTTGATCCCATCGCCCGCCATGGCGACGACGTGTCCTTCTTTCTGGAGCACTTTCACAATTTCAGATTTCTGCGCTGGCAGCACTTCTGCCTTGAAGTCTTCGATCCCGACGGCGCGCGCAATCTCCTGCGCCGTTGTCTGGTTGTCCCCGGTCAGCATTACCAGTCGAACACCCTGCGCCTTCAACTCGCGCAATGCCGCGGCCGCATTCCGCTTTAGGGGATCAGTAACCGCGATGTGCCCGGCGTATTGTCCATCGATCGCAACATAAACCTGTGTCGCTCCTGGTCCGCCTCCGACCAGCACGCCTTCCTTTCGCCCGGCGCCGAATACGCCAATTTCGGTCATAAGCGCACGATTTCCGGCGGCGATCCGCTTGCCATCGACAATCGCCTTCACGCCCGTGCCCGCCAGATATTCGAAGCCAGAAATTTCCGAAAGACGAAGATTCTGTTTGCGAGCCATTTCTACAATCGCGGCAGCCAGCGGATGTTCACTCGCTCTTTCCACGCTCGCCGCCAACCGCAGGACTTCCGCGTCACTGTACGCCACCACTTTCGGCTTGCCTTCCGTGAGCGTCCCCGTCTTGTCAAAGACGATCGTGTCGACTTTCTCCAGCGTCTCCAGTGCCTCCGCGTTCCTGATCAAGACTCCTGCGTGCGCTCCACGTCCCGTCCCGACCATGATGGCCATCGGAGTTGCCAGTCCCAGCGCGCATGGACAAGCGATAATCAACACTGCCACCGCATTCACAATCGCGTGCGCAAAGCGCGGCTCCGGCCCGAAGACCGCCCACGCAACAAAAGTAAGAACTGCAATCGCGATCACCGCCGGAACAAACCATCCCGCCACGCGATCGGCCAGTCGCTGAATCGGCGCCCGCGTGCGCTGCGCCTGACTGACCAGCTTCACAATCTGCGCCAGCATCGTTTCGCTGCCAACGCGCTCCGCGCGCATCACCAGTGCGCCATGACCATTGACGGTGGCGCCGATCAGCCGCGAGCCAGCAGTCTTCTCAACCGGGATCGACTCGCCCGTGATCATCGACTCATCGACCGCGCTTGATCCTTCCAGAACCGCGCCATCCACCGGAACTTTCTCGCCCGGACGGACACGCAACTTCTCTCCCACCTGCACCTGGTCCAGAGGGATGTCGCGCTCCGATCCATCCCCTGCGATCACACGCGCCATCTTCGGACTTAAATCCAGCAGCGCTCGGATCGCACTTGAAGTCTGGCTGCGCGCCCGCAGTTCCATGACTTGTCCCAGCAACACCAGCGTGACTATCGCCGCCGCGGCTTCAAAATAGACATCGGGACGGTCAGCCATCGTGCGAAAGGAAGCAGGAAAAATTCCAGGGAAAATCGTGGCGACCAAGCTGAATACATAAGCGACGCCCGTCCCCATCGCGATCAACGTGAACATGTTCGTGCTGCGGTTGACGATGGACGCCCAGCCCCGCTGAAAGAAGGGCCAACCGCACCACAGAACGACCGGAGTAGCGAGAATCAGTTCCAGCCAAGGCAGAACTGAAGGCCACGGCGAGGCCATGAACGAGTGCGGGGACAACATGCTGCCCATTGCGATCACGAGCAACGGCGCCGTCAACCCGACTCCGATCCAGAAACGCCGTGTCATGTCGCGCAGTTCGGGATTTTCCTCCTCAGCAGCTGTCACCGTGCGCGGCTCCAGAGCCATCCCGCAGATCGGACAGTTCCCCGGCCCCGACCGAACGATCTCCGCATGCATCGGGCACGTCCACTCTGTCCGCGTGGTAGGCACCGCTAGGGATTCCGGTTCCAAAGCCATCCCACATTTCGGACAAGGTCCCGGCCCAACTTGTCGAATCCCTTCGCACATCGGACACACGTAAATCCGCGCATCCCCTTTTCCCGCAGTCGCAGCGGGTTTCGCTGGAGCCGCCGCAATTCCCTGCACCATCCCCAGTGAGACCATTCCCGATCCCATGGGCTTTGGCGGCGCGGAAAGAATCTGCTGTGGATTCGCAGAAAACTTGGAGAGGCACCCTGCGCAGCAAAAAAAATAGCTCTTCCCCTCATACTCGGTGCGAAACTTCGCCGTTGCTGGATCGACCTTCATCCCGCAGACGGGGTCCACGAGTCCCGAGCTGCCCGGTTTTTCCGCGTGAGTGTGTTCCATTGTCCCCGTTCGCCAGATGCTCCTTGGCGGAATCGAACCTTTATTAGATACTCAAAGGGTAACCTGCGAAGCTTTGATTTGGGGAGAGAAGAGATGACGTACCTTGAAGTCGCGTTTCACTACCAGTCCCAGCCCGGCGAAAAGGAATTACGCGCGCTCGACAGTGTCCGCGAAGTCTACGGTATCCAGCGCACCACGTTCGACGAGAAGGAACACACGGTGCGCGTCCTCTTCGATGCCTCGCGCCTCAGCGAAGAAGCAGTCGCACGCCTCCTGCGCCAAGCCGGCCTGGAACTCACCGAGAAGCTGACCCCAGCCTGAACTAGCAGAAATCCTTAGAGGTTCAAATCGGAACCGATGGTTGAAGGGCCGAAAAGCTAAGTGCTAAGTGCGAAAGGCCCAGAGCCGTTTGTCCCACACTCCGCCCCGCATCCTTCAGTCTTGTACAACGGGATGATCGGGGGAAGGCTGTGGGGAAACGAGGCAGAGTGTGCGTCAACGAGTCGGTTATGCAAGGGGCACCCGGATCTACCTCTGGCCGAAGTTTATTCCGAGTACCCCGTTGCGCGCCACTTCGTCTGTTCTTCCATGGAGCATCTGACGTGCCATTGCTAAACCCTTGCCAGTACTGGGTTGTGGCCCGCCCCGACGGGTAGGTTTTGCGCTTGGCGGGAAACTTTTACCCGTGTGTAGATTTTTCGGACGCGTCACGTTGCAGCGCCCGCCACTTTCTTGGACGTCTGTACGCACCGCTCGTTCAGCCCAGATTCCGAACGCAAATTACTCACTAGTGCCGATCAGCTGAACGGCGTCCACTTCATTCCAACCGGGAATCACATTGGTCGCCAGTGTCACCTTGACGCGGTCCGTCTTGAACGTAGTCTTGGGGAACTTCACCATAAGGTAGTTCAGTTCCGTCGTCGGATCATTGCCCTGCCAGACACTGTGCCCCACGCCTTGTTCATCAAATACTTCAATTTTGATCACAGCTCCCGATCCGCACGATTCGCGAACGCGAACCTCGGTGGCATGCACCGGCTTCGGATATTTCAGGTCCAACCACTCAATGCCCTCGTTTTCAGTTTTCGGCGCCCACGCATTCCCATTGTCTCCGTAACTTTCGACATTGGGAGTTCCAGTCACCTGATTGGCAGAATAGGAAGCCGCACCCTGCGCATCGCCATATGTTGAAGAAGCGGTTGCCTGGATCGCCCACTGTCCGTTGGCATCATGCTTGATTTCATCCTGTTTCAACGCCCAGTCGGCCGCAGCCATCTTCGACGTGGTCTCGGCAGACGATCCGTTGACAGCCCCGCTGCTCGCGGCAGGGGCGGGCGCAGCGCTTGCAGCCGGTGCGGCTGGAGACGCCGCATTGTTGGAATTGGTGGCCGCTGGCTTCGCGGGTTCTTCGGAGTTCTTTTTGCAGCCCGTAACCGCGACCAGAGCAAGAGCGCACAACACTACTACGAGATGATTTTTCATGTTTACCACTCCAAATTCGAAAATGAAATTTTGTAAAACCTGTTCCCTTCAGGCGAAGAATTCACCCATCGTTTCGTCACCACGGTCAGTACATGATCGTCTTCGTCAGATGATGAGGCCACCATGTCGTATGGTAGTGAGTCCAGAGGCGCGCATCAATCTGCGGAATGATAATCTGCAGATCCTTGGGGCGAATCTTGTTGATCTCTTCGCACAGCATCGCGGTCGCGTAGATGCAGTGAGCGCGAATCTCCACTTCCCACCGGCTATCCCTCGGGACCATCTGATGCGTATTGATCGCGTGTTCCAGATCCGCGGAATAACTTGTGATGCCCATCAAGCGCAACGGAACCGGAACGATATAGTCCGCGAACGCGGTCATCTTGTCGAGATCTTCCAGCTGAAACTTTCCTGTCTTGCGAAGGCTCGAATACAAGAGCCACAGTCCGAGTTGTGCGAGTTTATACAGCTTGATGGCGTGGCCGTCGTAGTCGCTCACATCATTGAACCGCGTAAACTCCTTGACCAGTCGATCCACCAGTCCATTTCCGTTGTCATAGAGCCGGGGCGAGCAGGACTTCACGAAATTGTGAAAGCGTCCATCATAGTTCTCGGCCAAAACCGCTCCCGCCTGGTGAAACACTTCCATCTTCTCGTTCAGCATCGGTATTTCGATGTTGCCCGCAAATATCTTGTCCATTTCCGGCCGCGTGACCTGAGCCAGAAACTTGCCATCGAGCACCGGGATCCCGTTGTCCAACGCCCGCTTCATGCAGGCAAAGAGGGCATCCGAATCCGACCAGTTCCGTCCCGCATAGTCGACCTGGAACTTTACGTGGGTAGAGAAATCGGTGAAGGCCGTGTCCACGACGTCCGACGTCAGAACAAAATCGATCGCATCTTCGATCTTGCCTTCTCCCATGCCCAGCGGGATGGCGTAGTCGGGCATCGGGAGTTCTTCATAGGCCATCCATCCCGCAACTTCCCGCAGTCTCTCGATATGGGTATGAACGTCGCGCGAGTGCTCAATCACCGGATGCAGGCTGTCGAGCACGGGACTACCCACCAGTTTGGGCCAAGGCATCGGAGAGGACATCGAATCTGCCATTAAGGTTCCCTTTCCAGCCACCGCCATAACTCCCAGACTTCCAATTCCCTGCACGAACTGCCTCCGTCCAGAGTTCATGGAAAAAATATTCTCCTCGTCAGGTTCTGCAAAACTGAACCTGCGATGCTACACCACGCCCGCGGGGAAAGTTTAGCGGATATTTCTTGGACTTTGTCCCGGTAACCGCTTGAATCCCTGACCCATAGCACGTGATGCACATCACCGCCCCTGGTTACATGCCCACGGGACAATATTTGAGGATTGCAAAGGTGCCTGCATGTTCAAGATCGTTCATGCTCAATTCATCGCCCCCGGAATCAAGCGCTTCATCATCGAGGCGCCCCGGATCGCTCGCAAGCAGCGTCCAGGCCAGTTCGTCATCATCCGAATTTGTGAGAGCGGAGAACGCATCCCCCTCACCATCGAACGCTCCGACCCGCAAAACGGCACGGTCAACATCGTCGTGCAGTCCATGGGCAAGACGACCCATCTGCTGAACTCGCTCGAAACCGGCGACAGTCTTCTCGATATCGTGGGACCGCTCGGCAAACCATCGGAGATCGCACACTTCGGCACTGTCGTCGCGATTGGTGGAGGAGTCGGCACGGCCATGGCATATCCGACCGCCGCCGCGATGAAGCAAGCCGGTAATCATGTGATCTCCATCATTGGCGGCCGCAGCAAGGACCTCGTCATCCTGGAGCGCGAGATGCGCGAAGTGAGTGACAGCGTCTTTGTCACCACCGATGACGGCAGCTACGCGGACAAAGGGCTGGTCACCGACAAACTGCGGCACTTGATCGACAGCGGCACGCGTATCGACCTGGTGCTTGCCGTCGGCCCGATCCCCATGATGAGAGCCGTCGCGGAAGTGACCCGCAAAGAGAATATCCGCACGGTCGTGAGCCTGAACCCGATCATGATCGACGGCACCGGTATGTGTGGAGGTTGCCGGGTGCTGGTGGACGGCAAGAGCGAATTTGCCTGCGTGGACGGTCCCGAGTTCGAAGCCAGTCGCGTGGATTTCGATGTCCTCGTGCAGAGGAATTCCATGTATCGCGATGCCGAGAAACGCTCAATGGAAAATTACCGGCAGGAACTGGCCGCGAAAAAAACCGCAGCAACCTCTGAACCGGCGGTCCCGTGCGCGCTGGAGGCAAAGTAATGGCCACAACTCCAACCAAGTTTAAGAATCCGATTCCCAACCGCGACCGCATGAAGATGCCTCGCCAGCACATGCCGGAGCGTCCAGCCCTCGAGCGCGCCCAGCAGTTCACCGAAGTCAATCTCGGATACTCTGCCGAACTCGCGCGGCAGGAGGCTCTGCGCTGCATCGAATGCGCCAAGCCGAGCTGTACCGATACCTGTCCGGTCGGCGTGAAAGTGAAAGAATTCGTTCAGAAAATTGTGGACGGCGACTTCCTGGGCGCTGCTGCCAAGATCCGAGAAGACAACGTGCTTCCCGCCATCACGGGACGCGTCTGCCCACAGGAAGATCACTGCGAAGGAGGCTGCCTGCTCAACAAGAAAGGCGAGTCTCTGGGCATCGGCTACCTGGAACGCTTCGTCGCCGACTACGAGCAACAACACTTCGATCTCAAGACTCTGGTGAAGGCCGCGCCCACCGGCAAGAAGGTTGCAATCGTTGGCAGCGGACCTTCCGGGCTCACCGCCGCCGGAGACCTCGTCCAAAGGGGCCACCACGTACACGTTTTCGAGGCACTCCACGAAGTCGGTGGCGTGCTCGTTTATGGCATCCCGGAATTTCGTTTACCCAAGAAGATCATCCGCGAGCAAGTCGACTACATGCGCGCCATGGGCGTGGAGTTTGAAACCGACGTCGTCGTCGGCCGCACCGTGACCATCGATGAACTCGTCGAAGAAGAGGGCTACGACGCCGTTTTCATCGGGACCGGCGCCGGACTTCCGCAGTTCATGGGAATCCCTGGAGAGCATTTGAACGGCGTCTATTCCGCCAACGAATTCTTAACGCGTATCAACCTCATGCACGCCTACGAATTCCCTCGCTATGATGAGCCGATCGTAGATTTCCGTGGCAAAGATGTGGCCGTGATTGGCGGAGGAAATACGGCGCTCGATGCAATTCGGTCCGCCCTACGCCAGGGAGCGCGCAAAGCCTACGTCCTTTATCGTCGCAGTGAAGCCGAGATGCCCGCCCGTCTCGAAGAAGTCAAACATGCAAAACAGGAAGGCATCGACTTCAACGTACTGACCGCCCCCATCGAATTCCTCTCCGACGGCAAAGGCTGGCTGGTCGGAGCACGTTGCCAGAAGATGGAACTCGGCGAACCCGACGCCTCCGGCCGGCGCCGTCCCGTCCCAATTCAAAAGTCCGAATTCGACCTGCCCCTCTCGGTAGCTGTCATTGCCATCGGAACTAGCGCCAATCCAATCGTGCAAAGCACCACGCCCGGCCTGAATACAAATAAGAAGGGTTACATCGAAGCTGACTTGACCTCGCAAAAAACTTCGCGAAAGGGAGTCTTCGCCGGCGGTGACATTGTCACCGGAAGTGCCACCGTGATCCTGGCGATGGGGGCTGGTCGAAGAGCAGCGAAGGCAATCCACGAATATCTAGTGAATGGGCAATGGTAAGTGGTGAGGTGAGACCGTTCAAATAGCGCTGACTCCTGTGCAAACAAGATCAGAATTCTTGCAACAGCTGTAGTCAACTACCAGCAACTTCTGGAGTCAATGCGTGTAATCGGGGTATTTCGACGGCTTTGGGTTCTCAGTTTGCATGCGAACGGATCGTTCGCGCTCTTCGAGAGCGGCAAACATTTCTTCCGCGATCGTCGCAATCTTTTCGGGGTCGGTTTCCTTTGAAGCTGCTAAGGCAAGTTCGTCCCAAGTCTTCTTACGTTGCCTCGGAGCATCGCTGAGCATAGTACCTCCTGAAAAGTGTCGCGAGTCTGGTTTCCGAAGACTACACTTCCCCAACCTTGACCAGGAATGGCCCGTAAGAGTTAAGGTAGTAGCACAGGCGTGCCTGAGGGCCCTGCCTCGGCAGGGTGTTAGCGAAAAATAATCAATGACAACTCAAATTGCCCTAAGGATTTCGGCAAGGCGAGACATCCTGTGACAATATCGCGGATGCCACCTCGCAGTGAGGATTCCATGAAGGTTCGTGCGATTTTGTGGACGCCGACGATGGCATATACGGGATTCCTGCTAACCGGCCAGGGCCTGCGCACGTTCAATGCGCTCTCCATGACGGAAGGATTTCTCGGAGCTTTGACAGGATTCTTTCTTGCGCTGATGTTCACTCTTCGGGAACGGCGGCGACAGAGACCGCTCTTTCTTGCACACTCCATTGCACAATTTCTGCCGCAATGGGGAGGCTATTCCGACGATCGCCATTCCCAGAAGAACGTAAAGGATTAGACCGGTTTCCAGCAGGGTCTTCCTCGGCGTCCAGTCCCCTGAATCCGGCGAGAAAAACCGGAAGGCGCTACGGACCAGACACCACTGCCAACTGGACGGACGTTGGCGCGTAACTGATCTCAAAATGCTCGCCGGAGTTGATGCTCAGTCCGTTGACGGTGCTGAATTGGCCCGTGCGCGCACTCGCTGTCAGGATCGTGAACGTGTCGCCGATTGCAGGCAGGAAATTCTTGATCAGCTTGATGTTCAGGGTTCCCGCCAGGCTGGCGCCGTTAGCGACGGCCAGTTGGCTGTATTTCCCTCCCACATCGATTCCGCCGATCTGGATATTCAAGGTGCCGGTCGCTCTCTGTGTGTAGGTTCCAGTGCCCCCAATGATGGAGAGCTTGCCCGAAGCGTTGGTGGAGTCTCCTGCTGTCACGATCGAGTCAGAAACCACCGATGCTGCGACCTTTCCTTTCCCGAGGAGACTCCCGCCTTGCAGCGCAAAACCGGCTGTCGCCGATAGGGTTCCATCCACTTTCGTCGTGCCCCCGGTCTGGGTGTAGGTGCTGGCGCCGCCGACGGTGAAGCTGCTGTTCGCCTTCACAGATGTGTTGTGAGCATTCGTAAAGGCGATGTTCGTGGTGAGTGCTGCCTTGCCCTGAATCGTGAGCGATCCCTTCTTCGTATTCGACGACAAACCCAGCAACGCGTTCGTAGTACTGGCAGTGATGAGCGCAGTGGGACTCGTCAGTTGTATGTTGGCCGCATTGGTCACGATGTTGGCATTCGCGAACTTGAGAGTTCCACCTACTATGTACGTGCCTCCAGTCAGGGTCGAACCGGAGAAATTACTGAACTTGCTGGGAATTACGGCCACACTGCCCACATTCACCTGCAACTTCCCCTGGTTGTTGAAGGGGTTGAGATTGAGGTTAAACTGCGCGGGTAGGTTCGCCAGAATGAAGCCCTTCTTTTCGTTGGTCAGAGCCATTATGCCGTTGCCTAGCGTTCCGCCCCCCTCGATCAGATTGTCCACATTGTCCAGAAAGGGTGTGCCGCTGCCACTCACGATCGACTCCACCGCATTGACATATTGGATGGTGCCCTTTCCCTTCAAAATTACGGTTCCATCGATCAGTGTGTTGTCGTCCCCCCAGGCCGCTGAGCCCAGTTGGAACGTGCCGGTATTGTTGATGGTTCCGCTCAGGCGTGCCAATGCAGAGTTGCTCGTGAGTCCACCGACTTGGATCAGACCGGAGTTGGTTAGATTGTTGAAGCCGCCAAGGCCTTTGACCAGCACCACCCCATTGCCACTTGTGCTGAAAGTGCCGCCAGTGATGGCAACACCCTCCAACGTCACCGTCGAACCGTTGAGTGCCTGGATGGTCCCGCCGGTGTTGTCAAAGCCCAGACCGCCCGTGCCTGCCACCAGTCGCAGGGTACCGCCATTGCTGGCCTGAAGCGTGCCGCTATTCAGCAACGTGCCGAAAGTCGTGCGGAGTTGCAGAGGCGTTGTGAGGTTAGCGTTCACAAGACCCTGGTTGTTCATGTTGAAATTGCCTTCGGCCGCCATCGTCCCTCCGCCTGAGATGGTCTCCTGGTTGATCAGCGTCGTGGCGCTGCCTCCGATGACGAGGTTCGGCGCATCGCTCATTGCAAAAGTCCCGCCTCCCTTCAGCGTCACCGTCGAGCCGCTCCACACCATCTGCGCACCCTGACTTCCCGTTCCCGCTAGAGTCAGCGTGCCAGCGTTGCTGATCGTCGCACCAGCGATGGTGAGCCGTTTTCCGGGTGCTACCGACACGCTGTTCCCGCTGTCAATGGTGAGGTTCCCGACGGGTGCATTGCCTGTGTCCTGTGTGACCACCCCGGTCCCACCGCCCTTGCAGTTCCCGATGAAAGCGTCTCCACCGTTGGGAATGCCTCCGCACCAGTTCGCCGCATTGCTCCAGACCCCGGTTCCTCCGCCCCATGTCTGCGCCTCCGCTGGGATCGACACCCAGCCCATTGCCAACAAGACAGCCAACCACAGATAGACCTTCATACCCGGTACTCCTTGCGCAGAATTAGTACTGGGTGGAGAAAGTGCGCCGTCAGAAGCAGCGCGACCCAGTTCTTGCCTACCTGGATAGCCCAACCCGAGTCTGGATGTCCTTACAAAACTCTGATATTGTTCTTACACTTTTTTGCCAGGGGCTAACCCTGTGTCGCCCAGCCACTTCTACGAATTTCTCGGATTCCGGCTCGACCCTGACCAACGCCTGCTCTTCCGTAACGGCGAGGTCGTACCCCTTGCGCCCAAGGCATTAGATACGCTCCTTCTGCTGGTCGAAAACCACGGCCGCATCCTCGAAAAGGATGTGCTTCTCAAACACGTTTGGCCCGACACGTTCGTAGAAGAAGGCAGCCTCACGCGGAATATTTCGGTTCTCAGGAAGGTACTGGAAGAGGGTCTGGCCGGCGTTGCCTGCATTGAGAATATTCCCAAGCGCGGCTACCGCTTCGTCGCCGAGGTCCGATCCGTTCCGGCGGACCACAAATCACGATCGACGACCTCCGAACAGCCTGGCGGAGCAGGTCAGTCGACAGCGTCTGTCGATACTCGGAAACCCAGGCTCAGTCCTGCCTGGCGCATTCCCGTCCTGATCGCTGCCATCCTGATCGCCGTGATCGCCACACCGCTAGTGCTCAATGTGCATGGCTGGCGGGACGCCATCTTCGGTACCAGCGCCGGCAACATTCAGTCGATTGCAGTTCTACCGCTTGAAAATCTTTCGAACGATCCGGAACAAGCCTATTTTGCCGATGGAATGACGGACGCTCTGATCACCGACTTGGCGAAGATCAGTTCTCTGCGGGTTGTGTCGCGTACGTCCGTCATGCAATACAAGGGCGCCCGCAAATCGATCCCGCAAGTAGCACGGGAACTTGGTGTCGACGCGGTGGTCGAGGGTACAGTGACTCGCGCGGGCAACCAGGTTCGCATCACCGCTCAGTTGATTGCAGCCCGGAACGACCGGCACCTGTGGGCTGAGATGTATCAACGGGATTTGGGCGATGCATTGATCATGCAAGGTCAGGTCGCGCAGGCTATTGCCGACAGCGTTCGCCTTGAACTGACTGCCGACGAGCGGTCGCGCCTGTCATCCCTGCACCGTGTCGACCCGGAAGCGTATGAACTCTATCTCCGCGGCCGCTACTATTGGAACCGAAGAGATGCCGAAGGCTTGACGCAAGCCATCGAATATTTTCGCAGCGCAACCCGTAGAGATCCCAACTTTGCCCTGGCATATGCCGGCCTGGCGGACTGCTACAACGTGATTAGCGATTCCGTCTCGATTCCCGCCACCGAAGCACTTGGCCAGGCGAAAATCGCATCGCTCAAAGCATTGGAACTGGATGCCAATTCGGCCGAAGCTCATGCCTCTCTCGCTTGGGTGCGATTTCAGCTCGATTGGAACTGGGCGGACGCGGAGCACGAATTCCGCCGCGCCATTTCTCTGAATCCCGGCTATGCAACTGCCCACCACTGGTTCGCAATTTTTCTCAGCGCCATGGGCCGCGGCGCTGAAGCGATTGCCGAAGCCAAGCGCGCCCAGGAACTCGATCCACTTTCGCTGATTATCCGGCTCGACGTTGGGTCCGTTTACTTCTGGACTGGACACGTCGACCTCTCCCTGCAGCAGGAACTCAAGGTCCTTGACATGGACCCGACGTTTGTCCGCGGCTATTTCTATGTGGCCATCGCGTACGCGCACATGCGCCGGCTGGACGACGCGCTCTCCTACTTCCACAAAGGCGCTGCACTGGCCGGCGGTGGAACCCAGCCCTTTCAAGAACTGGAAGCGTGGTTCTATGCCGCTTCCGGACGGCGTCGTGAAGCGTTCAATATCCTCGCAAAACTCGAATCCCCGGCACGCGAACCGGCCGAGTCGTACTACATTGCGGAAGCCTATGCTGCTCTGGGGAAACGCGACGAGGCCTTCAAGTGGCTGGAGCGGGCCTATCGGGAGCGCACCTTCTGGATGGTCTATCTCAATGTCGATCCAAGATTGGACTCACTGCGGTCCGACCCAAGGTTTCACGACTTAGTAAGTCGAGTCGGGTTGGCGCCTGCGACCCCCTAACAGTTTCTCTGACCTACTAGACGCGATTTCATCTGAAACTGTCATCCTGAGCCGCCCGGAGGCGAAGCCGAGGGCGAGCGAAGGATCTGCTTTCTCTTCGTGCGCAGAGACTGCCGCCCCTTCGCCCAGCCCAGGTAAGGATGACAGTTCCACATGACTCCCGCAGTAGTAACGACTTCCGCCCCGGGGTAGCGCAGCGGTTCAGCCCCGAGGTCGCGGGTTTGCACTTCTTCAGCAAACTGCCAGTAAAAAGCCGGCCCCTGCCGAGGCCGGCCGGATCGAAGCCAATTCACAACGTTAGGGCGTAATCTCAAATACGTTGCCGCCCTGCACTTGCTGGATCAGGAAGTTCTTCACGGTAGTTCCGTAGAGATGACCCGCACCGTCCCGAAACAGTCCCGCGAACGGGACAGCTCCGTCTTCAAGCCCCGCGAACGCGTGCAGTACCTTTACGCTGCCGTCGGCAGCAAGCTGAAATGCCGTGCCGAGATTGTGAATACCGCCCTGTTGCGCGGTGCCATAAAGGTTCCCGGCCGGGTCTGCAACCAGACCACCGTTGGGGTTCCGTCCTTCGCGCTGGATAAACCGGTGGAGGATTGTGTACGTGCCATCTTTGGCGATTCTGTACACCGTTCCGTGCTCGGTCTTACCACCTTTGAAAGCCGTGCCAAACAAGTTGCCCGCCGCATCCAGCAGCAGCCCGCCTTGCGGAACTGCGCCATCGCTACGGCCCTTGAAGGTATGTAGGACGGAGAAGTTTCGATTCTTGTCGAGCTTGAAGACCACGCCGCAGCCCGCACCCTCGAACAAGAAAATCTCTTTGCACAGGAAATCGCCGCCCGACTGAGTCACGCCGAATAAATTTCCGTCGGCATCCTGCACGAGAGGTCCAATCGGATTCGCGCCATCAGAACCGCCCGTGAATTTGTGGAGCAATTGCAGGTGGCCCGTAGTGCTCAGTTCGAAGATGCTGCCGCAACCAAGTTGGCAACTCTGATCGCTGCCAAACTGAGCTGCGCCAAAGATGTTTCCCGTTCTGTCCATGATGACGCCGCCTGCCGGCAATTCGGGCACGTCGACGTTCAGCCCTCCGGAGAAGGCGAACACAATGGATTCAACTCCCTGAGGAGAAATCTTATAGATGACCCCGGCGCCTGGTCCGCCTTCCGCAACGCCGTACAGGTTGCCGGCTTGATCCTGGATTAATGTTCCTGTGGGGAACGCGCCAGTGGTCGCCGAGTTGTTCAAGAAAGTGAGCACCGATTCCTTACCCTTGTTGTCGATCTTGAATACAGTTGCCGGGCTGGTCGTCGTTCCATAAAGGTTGCCGGCGGCATCCCGCAGAATTGCTCCCTCTGAGAACGCCCCGTCCGTTTGATTGTTGTTGAACTGATGGAGAGCGGTGAAAGTCTGTGCCTGCGTCGGCAGGATCGCCAACGCAAAGCCGATAAGTACTACAAGAGTGAGGTATCGTTTTCTCATAAGTTTTGTCCTTGTCTGCTGCGACCGCACAGGCGGGCGCTGGAACGAAATATCTTGATTGCTTCCCTTTCCGATTGAGCAAAGCTCCGCTGTGGACACCACACACCACGAGTGTGCGAGCCAAACAGCCCGTCGTTGTTCCCCGGTCAAATGTGATACGAAATAAAAAATGGCGAGCGGAACTAGCGACTACGCGCATTTTTTTTCGGCGCCAGCGATCCCCGATTAGAGGTCGCCTGAATTGGGAGGGACTTCAGCGCTTAAGGATTGGATGTGCACGAATGAACTTTGAAGTAAAAACATCGTCATGACATTGTCATTAGGATGTAACTTCTTTCGCGGCGTCTCGCCTGTTCCACAATGTGTTGTTTCAGCGTGAAATGGGGAGCGGGCGTCACTCCGTTTGCGAGTCTGTCGCGATTTGCATCCGGCCGCGGTGTTACTTCACTCCCGCCAAGCTCGCGTGCCGGAACAGCAGACCGGACGCGGTGAACAACGCCACGAAGACAAAATGCCCGATGACCATATCCCGCGCCCTGTCGGGCGGCGCGCCCGAAGGCAGCAGCACGGTAATCAGCGCCAGCGTCGCCGCCATCGCGAACAACGTGCGACCCAACCCTCGCGCTTTCAGCCGCGCCAGCAAGGCCCCAATGATTCCCACCACGAGCACGATTTGGTACGCCAGGTTCTCCGGATGTTCCGAGTCCGCGACCTGGACCATGGTGGACCACCCCAAGGCGAACCCCGTGACCAGCGCCAAGCCGACCCCTGCCTTGTACGACCACACGCCCATCTTCCTCGCGATCAGCGCATACACCATCCCAGTGGCGAAAAACAGGACATACACGAACACGAAACTTCCCGCGCTCCAGTTCCATCCCTGTACCAGCCGCGATGCCACGAGCGGCACCATCAACGCAGCCAGCGCTCCCAGCGCGACACGCAGAATTGTCTTACCCAGTTGCGGCATATGAGTTGCGTTCTCCCTGACGATTCCCACGGATGTCTCGAAAAAGATCCACAGCGCGAGCCCGGCTAGTCCCCTCTTGGCGTCCACGCGCTCACGGCACAGGTCGTGAAATGTCTGCACCATTCCCTCGGCGAACCGCTCGCGGAAAGGCCGCGGATACAACCGCAGCAGCATCGCATACCACGTCTGATAGCGGCGGACTGCGCCGTTAGCGGCCATGCGCCAGGCTTTCTGTCGACAAGTTTTCTTTCGCCAAGCGCGCTTTCGCCACCGCCACCACGCTGCGATACCGATTCAGCTCCGCTTCCAGTGCCGCCCGCCCCGCCCCTGTAAGCTCGTAATAAATTCGCCGCTCGTCGTCCATCTCCGGATCGACCCGCTTATCGCTTTCCCGGATCAGCCCGGCCTCCATCATCCGCCCCATCGAGCCATAGAGCGTCCCCGGGCCCATCTTTGCCTTGCCCTGCGAGTCCGCCTGCACCTGTTTCATGATCCCGTACCCGTGCCGCTCCCCAGTCGAAAGCGCCAGCAGGATGTGCAGCACTGCGGGAGTCAGCGGATCTCGCACCACGCTCTTCTTCGCCATGCTCCGATACTATATCCGTTGCGGATATATGGCAAGCCCAGGCTGAGTGAGTGAATACCTAAGGACTACTTCGTGCATCCGCAATATGTTATGAAGTACGAGTGACCGCAAAGAAAGTGGGGAGCGACTGATGGATAGTGGCGTTCGGTCTCTAGTTGCCTTCGTGGTTATGGTGATCTTGGCAGGATGCTCCATGAGAGTGCCTGCTGAAACGATGGTTGGTACTTACGTTGCATCGCATCCATTTGGAATCGAAACGATTACCTTGAACGCGGACGGGACTTTTGTCCAACGTGTCGCGATACAGCAAGAACAGCCCATGACGATTCGCGGAACTTGGGATTTCGATCCTAAAGAATCACGGGCGCACCTTTATGGCAGCATGACCGTGGCCGATGGCTTTGGTCATCTAAGAAGCGATTGGAGAACGGTGACTGCGGGAGTTGACTCGTTGGACGTCGAGCGGCACTGGTTCAGAGTTGTAATGGGCTCGGCAGCTACATCCCCATACATAAAGCAGTGAGCGCTGCCCGCCAGATGCGATCCACTAGGGACGCAACGACCCGCTTGGGTGCGGCAGGTTGTGAAATGTGCCACTCGCAAGGATCGTTGGTCACAGCCGCAGTGATACCGGCTACTCCCTTGCCCGAGTTGCCTGGCGGCCATCACGCCGACAAAGAGTCAACCTGTCAAGGATTGAGGCCGACAATTCCGTTTCCGCTTAATGCAACCGCCTGCGGGCTTGCTGGGTCAGAATCGCTGATTACCAGAACCGCAATTCGCTTTCCCACGGCTGTGGGCGTGAAAATAATCGAGATTGTGCAACTCGCCGTGGGTTCAATCGAAGCTTCACAGTCGCTCGTTTGAGTGAAATCGCCAGTGTCCTTGCCGGCGATATAGATTTGGTTGATGGCCAGCACGCCCGTGCCTGTGTTAGTCAAGGTGACCTTTTTCGGCTTGCTGGACGTACCCACCACAGCCTTGCCAAAAGTGAGTTTCAAAGGGGAGACGCTTACAAAGGTCTGGGAGGCAATTTTGGTAATGAATGCAGCCCTGCCCGACGACGACGGTTGAAATGCTAAGAGAGTCGTGGGGAATGAGTGGTGAGCCTGCGCTGACCCGCTTACGTAAGCATTGCCTATCGCGTCCACCGCAATGCTTTGACCGTAGTCATACCCCTTGCCGCCCAAGTATGTGGAGTACACGAGGCCACTACCAGCGGCGTTGACCATGGCGACAAATGCATCGTCAAAGCCACTGTTCTCTGCCCGGAGAGCATTGGCCGTAGGAAAGTCCGTTGAGTATGTATACCCGGTCACGTAGGCATTGCCTGCCGCATCCGCAGCGATGCCGGAACCGAAGTCCCAATCGGCTCCCCCCAAGTAAGTGGAGTACACGAGGGCGCTACCGTCGCTATTGATCTTGCTGACAAACACCTCATACTCGCCGTGGTTCGTCGACTGGATGGCACGCACTGTGGGAAAGTTGGTTGATCGGGTGTACCCGGTAAAGTAGGCGTTGCCTGTCCCGTCCACAGCGATGGCCTGCCCCAACTCTTCCCCGCTCCCACCCAGGTAGGTGGAGTAAGAGAGGGTGCTGCCGTCAGCATTGATCTTGGTTATGAACGCATCGTAACACCCATGATTCGTGGCTTGAATGGGATTGGCCGTAGGAAAGTCAGTTGAGCATGTCGTTCCAATCACGTAGTAGTTGCCCGCCGCATCGACTGCGATTGCGCTACCGTAGTCGTGTGAGGATCCGCCTAGATAGGTGGAGTACACGAGGTCACTGCCGTCCGCATTGATCTTTGTCACATACGCATCCGCAGACCCGTGATTCCCTGTTTGAAAGGAATTGGTTGTAGGAAAGTCAGTTGAGTACGTCCACCCGGTCACGTAGGCATTGCCCGCCGCGTCCACAGCGATGCCATGACCGAAGTCGTCTCCGCCTCCGCCAAGGTAGGTTGAATAGACGAGTGCATTACCGTCCCTATTGATCTTGGTGACAAACGCATTGTAACCGCTGCCGTCCTTGCGCTGAATGGGGTTTGCCGCGGGGAAGTCTGTTGATCGCGTGTAGCCGGTCAAGTAGGCGTTGCCTGCCGCGTCCACGGCGACGCCCCAACCGAAGTCGTCACGACTTCCGCCCAGATAGGTGGAGTACACGAGGGCGCTGCCGTCGGCATTGATCTTCGTCACATACGCATCCGCAGACCCATGATTCGTAGCTTGGATAACATTGGCTGTAGGAAAGTCAGTTGAGTATGTGTATCCGGTCACGTAGGCATTGCCTGCCAGGTCAACCGCGATGCCAGTACCAAAGTCTCTTCCGCTCCCGCCCAGGTAGGTGGAATAGGCAAGTACGGGGTCAATAATCAGTTGTCTCTGGTGATCGTAAGAACCTACGCGAAATCCCACCTCGTTCTTATTAATTACATAGCCACCGCGAATCTCGCGCCTCGCCCCATTCACCTGTTGATAGATTTGCGGACGGCGCAGATGAACGTTGCCTGCTGCGCTGCTCAACACCAGATCGCCCTGTTCAAGGCGGAGCTTTGTCGCACCTTCGATTCCGAGTCGTATCACGCTCGGGTCAATTCCAGGCTGAAGCACGAAATCGTATTCCAGCTCTCGTTGATTGCCGTAGTAAACCAGATCCACTCCAGGGTAGACGTTTTCATAACGCACCTTGGCATACTGCCGGACATTGGCTTGCCACTTCTTCGGGTCGTCGCCCACGAAATAGTTGCTCTTGCCAGGCAATTCATCTTGCCCCGACATTTCCGTCTTGGAGTTGGCACCTGCCAGCTTCATGTGGAGCACGGCAGATTGTTCGAGCGGAGGCAGAGACTTCGCAGTGGGCGAGACGGGCTTTTGCTGAGAGGCTTTTCGTAAAGTCAGAACCGCCTCGGTGGACGTAAGAAACAGACTGTAGCCCGCGCCCCGCGTGAGGAACTTCACCTGCGGATCGCTCTGGCCCTGGTTGGCCTCGAAGGCAAGCGGAAGCTTGCCGTAACCTTCTGCTACGCGCACTTTCTGAGCAGGCATCCCAGAGTGAGCGGGTGGAGCAACGGTCTGCCCGTGAGCACCGGTCAAGAGCGGCAGCAGACAGCAGAAGCAGAGAACTCTTGTCTTCATAATTCCTCCTGAATCACCTTGGCCCACCCGGGATCCTGCGCTCAATGCGGGTTAGGTGTTGGGGTGGAAGCTGTTCGATGAGGAATGTTGCACTAAGCATCGCGCAGTCTTCTTCGGTGAGATTCCTGGGTGACGGTATCCTGAGGCCGTGCAACGTGGATACTTGACCAGTGGAGAATTGTAGGAGGTAGTCCGGTGGAAGGCGGTGACAAGGGTCACCTATCGCCGTGAGAAGTTCGATCCAAGGCGAAAAACGAACTGGGCTGGAGCAAGAAAACGACGTTGCATTTGCGTTTCAGCGTATCGTCGGGGAGCGGATTTCTGGGTCGAGCCTTCTGGCGTACGGAAACTAGAGAGCGTTTGTTGTGGCCCGACATTTCCCGGAAGAGCGCAGACACCCACGTTTCAAGGAACAAGACGAGGGACACTCGCACGTTAAGTGGCCAACACGCCGAAAGGGCCCGCAACACCGGAGCGACTCAATGTCAGCTTGGCGCGGGGGCCCCTGCCGTCATGGCGCACTCTCCTACGGCGTGGAGAACCCGTAGGCTTCCTTGCCGCCGTTGATTCCCCAGACGCCAGCTCCGCTGCCGACACTGAGCCGGGCGAGCGTGCCGGGAACCTGAACAAACGTCATCGAACTGGAATCCAGGCGAAAAATTGAGCCAGAGGCATTGAGTCCCCAGACTCCGTTCCCGCCCGCGCGGATCTCGCTTAGTATTCCGGAAAGTTGTCCGAAATCCTGGATGTTGTCGTAGAACTCGTAAATCTGAGTATTGAAGAGACCCCAAGAACCATTCGGACCCACCGCGACCTGCGTGAGGATCCCGGGCAACTGAACGAAACCACCGGTCGCGAAGTCGAACCGGAAGATCTTCCCGTTGGAGTTAATCCCCCACATGTCGCCACCGCCCACGGCCAGGCTGGAGAGAAATCCCGGCGCCTGATCGAAAGCCTTTGTGCAATAGTTGTAGCGAAAGATTTGTGTAGCGGCGTCGAGTCCCCAAACTTCGTAGGGATGGCAATTGTCGTGGTAGCCGGGACCGACAGCAATCGAATCGAGAATGCCTGGCACTTGCGAGAAAGCGTAACTGGTCCCGCTCTTGCTGGCTCGGTAGACCTTGCCGGCGGAGTCGAGCGCCCAAACCTCGTCCGCCTGACTCAGATTGCCTCCCCCGACAGCGATGCTCCTTAGCGTGATGGTGTTCGCCAGAGCAAATTGTTTTCCTTTGAGAACATATGGGTTCCCGGTATTTGAAAGCGCCCAGACGCTGGAAGCTCCCGCTGCGATGTCCTCCAGCGCGGCTCCGCCTTTCACTTTTACGTGCTTGAAGGTTTGTGCGGGCGCGGATGGAGCGCACGCAATCCCCAAAACCAGGACGAAGAGCAGTGAATATGGAGAAAGCTTCATGACGTACCTCCTGTAAAGATGAGATTTCCTACTTTTCCGCCGAATTGACTATCGAGCTACAGCCCCAGCCCCGAAGGTCGAAACTGGGACGCACTGATTACGGAGTCGAGAACGCGTAGGCCTTCCCGGTACTGTCAATCCCCCAGACGCCGCCGCCGCTGCCCACGCTGATGGAAACGAGTGCGCCCGGAATCTGGGTAAAACCAATCGCAAACGGCTGTAAGCGGAAGATCTGCTGGGAGGAACCAAGTCCCCAGACTCCGTCTCCGCCCGCTTGGATCTGAATCAGCGATCCTTCTACGGTGTTCTGCCCGACTCGTGTCAACTCGAATAATGGGTACCCGCCGAATTTATTCACGAAGACGGCATTGGTGCCCACCGTGATCTGGTCAAAGGTCGCCGGTGCCGCAACCTGGCGAAAGGCGAGAGTCGTAAAATCGAACCGAAAGATGTCGCCGTTGCCGTTCAGCCCCCAAGCCTCACCGCTGCCCACCGAAAGTGTGCCAAGTGTTCCGGGCACAAAGTCCCAGTTCCCGATGCAATAGTTAAACCGGTAGATCAGGGCCGCCGAGTTGAGTCCCCATACTTCGTAGGGGTGGCAGCTGTCTTGATAGCCAGGACCTACCGCGATGAAATCGAGAACACCTGGAGCTGGTGAGAAGACCCAGGAAGTTCCGCTCTTGGTCGCGGTGTAGATATTGCCGGAAGAATCCAGACCCCAAACCGCATCCGCCTGGAACGCATTGCCTCCTCCGACAGCGAGTTGGGTTAGAGAGAGATTGTTCGCCAGGACGAACTTACCGGCCTTAAGGATGTACGGTTTCCCATTGCTGGCGCGCGCCCATACGCTCGCGCCTCCCGACGCGATTTGAGCGAGCGGGGCTCCCCCTTTGACGAGTACGCGCTTGAAGGTTTGTGCGGGCGCAGATTGGGAGCACACGATTCCCGCAATCAGGGCAAACATCGTGAGCAATGATTTTGCGTTTTTGTTTTTCATGGGTCTCCTTGACTATTCCGTGGCGACGAGGCCAGCCCCACATCAGGCTCTACTGGGATAAACGAAACTCTTAGGGAAAAGACGACAATGGGGCTCCAATGACGGGGGAGTCCTGCGGGAAAAATCCCCAGTCTCCAAAGATCGAAGACTGGGGCCCTCTAGCTAGGGAGTGGAAAAACTATAGACCTCGTGGGAACCGTTGATCCCCCAAACGCCGCTGTTGCCAACGCTGATGGAAGTGAGCTTCTCGCGAGAAATCTCAACGAATTTCAGCGTACTCGGCTCGAAGTGAGAGATAAAAATGCTGGAATGGGCGGAACCAAGGCCCCAGACTCCGTTCCCTCCCGCCTTGATCTGATCGAGGTAGTCACCTTCAGGAGAGAATTCAAACAACAATTTGTCATACAAATAAACGTCTGGATCACCTGTAAATGACCTCTTGGCCCATGCGCCAAACGGGCCGACTGTGATGTCCACATAAGAACGGTTCGATGCGTCCGGCGGCGGGTCGAAACTGAGAGTCGAAAAATTGAATACAAAGGGTAGGCCGCCGCCAATTCCCCAAACTTCGCCGCCGCCCACCGCTATCGTGCCCAGGGTTCCAGGCGCCTGCTCCCAATTCTGGAGGCAGTAGTTGTACCGGTAGATGAAGGCCGCTGTGTTGAGTCCCCATACTTCGTATGGGTGGCAGTCGTCGGCGTAGCCGATGCCTACGGCGATGAAATCGAGAACACCCGGCATCAATGAGAAAACCCATTTTGTTCCGGTCAGAGTAGCGCTGTAGACATTTCCTGCTGCACTAATCCCCCAGACCGCGTCGGGTTGAGTCAAACTGCCTCCGCCGGCCGCAATCTGTGTCAGGACCAGGTTCTTCGCCATGGCGAATTGACCGCCCTTGTAGACGTACGGGTGGCCATTACTGGCGAGTGCCCAGACGCTCGAATCCCCAGCCGCGATCTGAACGATTGGCACGCTTCCTTTGACGGGGACTCGCTTGAACGATTGCGCAGTTGCGGCTTGAATGCAAATCAACCCCACAGCCAAAGCCAGTAAGGGCAATGAGAGAATTTTGTTTTTCATCGTCGTCTCCTTGGACCATCCCCGAGTGCGGCCTAGGGCGTAGAAAAGTTGTAGATTTCGTTGGAGCTATTGATTCCCCACACGCCAGCGCCGCCCACGCTGATGTTGTAGAGCTGGGGAGATGAACGCGAAAATATGTGCGGGATTCGATCGAAATTCAGCGTGTAGGGATCGAAGTGAAAAACACTATGGAACCCATCGATTGCCCAGGCCCCGTTCCCGCCCGCCTGAATCTGAACACCGGGTCCCAGGTTAAAGAATTCGCCCAAAAGCTTGTCGTATGCGTAAACCCTACTGCCGTCGGTCGCCCAAGCCCCATTGGGACCGACAGAGATCTGGCTTAGCGTGCCGTGGACGAATGCCTGGTCGAAACTGAGGGTCGAAAAATTGAATACAAAGGGTAGGCCGCCGCCAATTCCCCAAACTTCGCCACCGCCTACCGCTATCGTGCCGAGGGTTCCAGGCGCCTGCTCCCAATTCTGGAGGCAGTAGTTGTACCGGTAGATGAAGGCCGCTGTGTTGAGTCCCCATACTTCGTAAGGGTGGCAGCTATCGTGGTAACCGATGCCCACGGCGATGAAGTCCAGAACACCCGGCATCTGCGAGAAGACCCACTTTGTTCCCGTAAGAGTTGCGCTGTAAACGGCGCCAGCCGCATTGATCCCCCACACCGCATCTGGTTGAGACAGACTGCCGCCCCCAGCCGCGATCTGTGTCAGAGCCAGGTTCTGCGCCATGACGAATTGACCGCCTTTATAGAAGTAAGGGTGCCCGTTGCTGGCGAGTGCCCATACGCTTGATCCGCCAGCCGAGACCTGCACGATCGGTGCCCCTCCCTTTACAGCAACCTTTTTGAATGTTTGTGAAGGAGCGGTTTGGGCACAAACCATTCCTAAAATGAGGGCAAGGATTTTAACGAATGACATTCCTGGTTGATTTTCCAAGGTGGTCTCCTTTGGACCATTCCGTAGTGGCGGGGGGCGTCCACAACGGACTCTACTTGGGATAAACGGAAGCCGCGCGCAAACTACGACAGGAGAATTCAGGAAATATTAGGGGCGTTCATGGTCTGGCAGCGTCGAGGCCCGCGAGCTGGCGGGCACTGCGGGTATCGGGGTGGTCGGGGCCCAGCGTGTTCTCGAGGTGCGTGGATGCGGATCGCAATGCGAGGACGCTGTCGTCGGCTTTGGTTTTTCCTTTGTCCTTGGCCAGATGGGCCAACCCCAGGGCCAGGTACGCGCGCCCGATGTCGCAGGAGAATGTACCGGGTTGCGCGTCGCGCTGGAGTTGGTCCAAAGCCAGTTTTGCGTCCGTAACCGCTTCGGCCGTCCGGCCGAGGGGGCGCTCCATGTTCGATCGGTAGGTTAGGAAAATCGGGATCAGATCGGCGCCTTTCTTGCCGGCTCTCACGGAGGCTTCGGCTATCGCCACCGAACGATTGATCGAATCCAGAGCCGCGGGCAAATCGCCCTGCGCCTGCTCGATCAGGGCGCTCTCCGCCAGAAACGAAGCTGCGAAAACATCTCCAGGCGGTAGGGTGCGCAACCGGGGTTGTAGTTCAGCCAACAGCTTTTTCGCTTCGCCTGGGTTGCCGCGGATTCGCGCGATTGAAACGCCGATCAGGCGGGCCTGATCGGCTCCGATCGGGTCGCCGCCCTTCAGGGATTTAACGTAGCCGCGACGCGCCTGTTCGTCGGCTTGATCGAGGTGGCCGAGGTCGCGCAGGGCGCGCGCATGGGCGACCAACTGCCAGGGTACGACATCGGGATCGTCTTCGCCGTCACTGAAAACCATGATGGCCCGATGGATCAGTTTCTCGGCTTCCAAAGGACGTCCGAGTGCAAGCAGAGACTGCCCCCATTTGTAATACGTGGACCCGGCCAATCCCAATTTGTCCTGCCCGAGTTCCTTGAGGCGTGAGGCAGTCTGCTCGTAGTAAGTACAAGCGTCGCGATGGCGGCCGATCTGCCGGAACGAATCGGCCAGGGACATCGATGCCCGTAGATCGAGCATTTGCGAATGCGGGGGCGCCACTCTTAACGATTGCTGAGCACGCTGCAATCGATCGATGGCTTCGGTTGGCAGACCGTTGGCCCGGGAGACGGCTCCCCCGGCGACCAGGCAAAACGCTCGATCCAAGGCGTATTGCGGTTCGTCGGGAAGTGTGTTCAGCCCCTCGCGGATCAACTCGCCCGCTCGTGGCAGTTGCTCGCCCCCGGAAAGCGCTTCCGCCAGCGCACAGGCGGCGTTGGCGCGAGTGGACGGTTCATTCTCCTGGCGCGAGACCCGGTAAGCTTCCTCCAGGACTTGGGTGCCTCGGTCGCCTCCTTGCCGAAGCTCGATCTGACTGCCCAAGGCAATCAGAACTTGCACTCGGCTCGCGACGCTGATTCCTTGCTGGCGTCCGAGGACTTCACGCGCGAGATCAAAATTTTCTACGGAGACGGGCGATTGGGTGAGGATAAAAAAGTTGAGATCGTTGATAGCTTCCGCTCGCGATAGCTGACGCAGAGCGAAGTCGCGTTGCACTCGAGCGGCCCGAGCCTGGATCAACGTTCCGACCATCCCCGCGACCGTGGCCAAGACTGCGAGCACAGTCAATGCAACTGCCGTCCGATGGCGACGGACAAATTTTGCAGCACGATACACGATCGTGTCTGGCCGCGCGCTGATGGGTTCATGCTTGAGATAGCGGCCCAGATCATCAGCAAATGCCGCCACAGAGCTGTAGCGCTCCTGCGGATTTTTCTTCAGCGCTTTCGCCACGACGGTGTCAAGGTCTCCGCGAAGCAGCCGCCGAAGTCTGTCGGGGGTCGATGTGCGGCGCGTGGCGTTGCCGGTTGTGGTCTCGCCATTCACCTTTGGAGACGTCACGATGTCGGACAGACGCTGAGGGTCGGAGTCCACGATCGCTTTCACCAGGTCGGCGGCAGAGCGCGGACCGCGTCCCGTAGGATGCTGTCCGGTGAGTAAGACGTAGAGCAACACGCCCAGCGTATACACGTCGGTTGCGGTGGTGACCGGCGCTCCCGTCACTTGCTCGGGCGCGGCATACTCGGGCGTCATCGCTCGTCCGCCTTGCACGGTCAACAGGGTGGCTTCTCCATCCTGGCCATCCCCTTCCAGCAGTTTCGCGATGCCGAAGTCCAGCAACTTCACCTGTCCGTCTTTGCTCACGAGCACATTCGAGGGCTTAAGGTCACGATGCACGATCAGGTTGGAGTGGGCATGCGCGACCGCCGCGGCGACGTCGAGGAAGAGTCGAAGCCGCGCCGTCACATCGAGCCGATGCTGGTCGCAGTATTGGTCGATGTGGTCGCCCTCGACATGCTCCAGGACCAGATACGGAGAGCCAGTAGTCGATACCCCCGCATCCACGAGTTCGGCGATATGAGGATGCGACAGCCGTCCCAGAATGCGGCCTTCCCGCTTGAACCGCTCTTCGCCTCCCTGGCCCAGCAGCGCGACGTTCAGAAACTTCACTGCCACTCGCCGCGCGAAGCGGCCGTCGGTGCGCTCGCCCAGCCAGACGCTTCCCATTCCGCCCTGGCCAAGCAACGAGATGAGCGTGTAAGGGCCGACGACTTGTCCGGCGAGTCCGGGAGCGCTTGCTGGCAGCGTGAGACTGCCTTCCAGGAAACCTGCCTGCGCCAGCTCCTGGTGCTCCTCCAGAAGCGAAGTCAGCTGGCCGGCCAATTCCGGATTCTGAGCGCGGATCGACGAGAGCCACGCGCCGCGCTCGTCATCGCTCATATCGAGCGCCTGCTCAATGTACGGGCGAAGAGCCTGCCACTGCTCGGGACTGAGTGTGGACATAGGGCTTCAGACCAATAGATCAGAGCGAAGTTTGCGGTGGAGGTAGAGTCGTGCCCTCTCCCAATTTCGCTGTACCGTGCGTTCGGATACATCCCGCATGGCGGCAATCTCGCCAAAAGAAAGGCCGCAGAAAAACTTCAGGTCGATGATCTCGGCAAGCGCAGGCTCGATTTTGCCTAGCTCGTCCAGAGCCTCACTGATTTCGGTGAGTTGAACGTGGTTGACTGCGTTCTCGAGGGCATCGGTGTCCAGCGAAGTGATTTCGAACATGCCGCCCCGTTTTTGGGCATGCCGCTCCCGGACGTGGTCGATGATGAGTCTCCGCATCACGCGGGCAGCGTAGCCCATGAAACGAAGCTCGTCGGGGAACTTGGGATCGCCGCGGGAAGACATCGCCAGGTAGGCTTCGTGCAGCAACGTGGTCGCACTGAGGCTTACCGCCCCACTCCGGCGAGCGAGTTCACGCTTGGCGGTACGGTGCAACTCAGCATAAAGGACCCCAAAAAGCCGCTCGGAAGCGGTCCGATCCCCTCGCTCGACCGCCCCGATCAGCGACGAAATGGTAGGTTCCACATCCCCGTCAAGCACTTTCAAACCTGCGGACAAGAGTCTCGCATTTCCTACGGATAGTCAACAAACCTGGACGGCAGGTAGTGGCTCTATTTACCACGAAGGTCACGAAGTTTCGCACGAAGTATCACGAAGGAAGTCTTGGCCCAAAGCCTTCGTGATACTTCGTGCGACCCATCGTGACCTTCGTGGTAATGTTTCTGGAAGCGGACACAACATGACCCACTCCCGGATGGCAGACCACTCCTGCGGCAATTCGGGTGAAGAAGCAGACCTTCTGGTATTGCCCAACGTGACCTTTCCCGACAGCGTCACTCGTTGAACGATGGAAGAGGATAAATGGTGCGCCCTGAGAGATTCGAACTCCCGACCTTCTGGTTCGTAGCCAGACGCTCTATCCAGCTGAGCTAAGGGCGCGCGCGATTGCGCGATGAGTTCGATTATAACGGATACGAAAAGATTTCCGCCACATTCCCGGCTCTCGGTGTCAGCTCTTAGCTTTCAGTCGAAATGTCTTCACCGAGAGCGGATGGCCGGGAGCCGAGAAGCTTTAGAACGCGTACCGCACTGAAAGTGTCACCAGGTTTCCGCGGAAGTTCCGCGGCGCAAACGAGTCCTGCACCGCTCCTGCCGTCGGATCTTCGTGATAGCCGTAGTAGTCCCAATATGCCTTCCCGGTCCACGATTTCGCAATCCGGTAGTCGATTCCTCCATAAGGATGGAGATATTTCGAGTCCAGAGGTCCGCTGACCGCACTCGGAATCAATGCCTGCGGATCGAGACGCAGTTCGTTGCCGCTCGTCCCAGTCAGGTTCGCGCCCAGCCTGGCCGTCACTCGGCGAATCGGTGTGACCGTGATGTCGAAGTATCCATAGTGCGACTTGTTGGTGTAGGTCGAAAGTTGCTGCACCAGTCCCGGAACATCCGGACACGCTTGAATGCCCGGTCCCGGTTGCCCATTGGCAACGCTGATGTAGCAGATCAGAAGTTGCGAGAAGACATCGTTGTATTCGTAACCAATTTCCATCCCCCACTTGTCATTCGGCTGGATGCTCGCCCCAAACCCGTAGGCCCGGTTGTGATGGAGATCGTTAATCTCGAACACATTGTTGCGCCCTTCAAAGATCGTTACCGACCCATTCAGGTTGAGCCACTCTTTCACTTTGTACTTGGATCGCAGCCGGTACTCCTGCAATTGTCGCGGGCTGATGCGCGTAAAAGCACCATCCGCGCTCATGAGTTCGGTGTCAAAGCTGACGCGGAAGTTGCGATTGGGGCGCACCCAGATTCCGAACACGATGGCGTGTTCGGAAATCAGCGTCTCAGCGGTATCGTTCGATCCAGGATCCACAAACGAGATCGATCCGTCCAGATTCTGGGTACAGCCGTCCGGCAGGATTCCCGCCACCAGCGCGCAGGCGCCACGCGCGGCATTACTGGGAAAATAAATCGCACTCGTGGTCGTAAAGAGTCCATCCGCAATCGCCCGATGACGAAAACGATAGCCCAGGCGAGTGCCGATTTTGGGCGAGAACTGATATTCCAGCTCTGCCAGATTTGTCTTTTCGTCCTGCTTCAGGAGTTTGTTGTTCAGCACCACGGCGACGTCCGCACCGGAACTGGTGCTGTGTACTGGAGTGCCCAACGTCCCGTCACCGGGCGCCGTACAAGGTGCAGGAAGAGTTGCAGTGGGCGTGAAGACGTTCGCCGGAGTCAGCAGGTTCGCACTGAAAAACGAACATGCGGTCGACGTAAAACTTACCGGATTGTGCCAGTTCGAATAGTGGAAGGAATCGATGAAACTGAGCTGCTTCGTGATGTGCCAGGTTGCACCAAAATCTCCGCTCGCCGTGACATGCCGGCCATGGACCGGCCCCGTGGTCAATCCGTTCCGCAGGTTCGTCCGCGATTCCCTGCCGAACATCGACTGCACATAGTCCGTGACATCCGTGTCCCCACCCGAATAACTCATCCGTGCCGACAGATCCCACGCCTTCCAGTAGTTCGTCTGCAGACTCAACTGTTCGGTCGGGATATTGGTTCGCGTTCGTCCGTGATCCAGATAGCTGAAATAGGCACTGCAAGCAGGATTGACGAAACTTGTTCCCACCGCAAAAGTTGATCCGCAAGGCTGGTTTGCGCCTGCATTGAGCGAGAAGCCCAGGTCGACGGGTTGTCCATTCGACAACAGGAACAGCGGATTCTGAAAGGGATCGGTTTGTACCGAGTCTCCCTTGTTGAAGGTGAAGATCTGGTCGTAACTGATGTTGGTGCGCGGCAGAACCCGGACGTCAATTCCGGCGCGATACGTGTTCACAGTGGTGCGCCATTCCTGCAGCAACATCTGTTCCGTACCCTGGTGAATCGCCGAGAGCGCAGGCCCTTCCACAGTATTCCGCGCATACCCCAGCCGGAAGCGAATATTGCTTTCGGGGCGGAGTAAGAGGTTGTAGTCGCCGAGCTTTCTTCGCGTGTCCTGCAGGTGCGGTGAATTCGCCAACACGCACGCCGTGCAGGCTACGCCTCCGAATCCGGTGGGACCATTGGCAAAAGGCGTGGTTGGATTGAGCGGGTTCGCCTGCAACGAGTAGTTCCAGACATTCTGATCCTTCCGGAAACTAGCTTCAAAGTTGTACCAGCGATTCTTCCCGATCCGCAGGCGCGAGACGTCATTCGGGTCTCCGCCATAGCCGTAGTTATTGAAATACAGGTTGTCGAACAGCGTCCCATGATGGTTCAGGGAACGCATTTCCGTCGTAAAACCAAACAGCCGGATTCCATCCCGCAGGTTCACGATCGTGCCATAGGATCCCGGATCGCCCGAAGTGCTCGTGATCCGTCCGCCGAATTCAATCGACTGCTTGATATTGTAGCTATCCTGCTCCACGCCTTTCTGTTCTTCATCCTGTTGCGCAAATGCAGTCGAGGCGAGGATTGCCAGCAGTACTGCCCACGCGAATGGGCGTGCGAGGAGGGCTGGAGTTTTTCTCGTGGATTTTTGTCCTGCTTCCGATATTGGCATGGCAACCTCTCCTCTACGGAGTGAAGAACACCTGACTGCTGTTCGATCCATGAATGGCCGTGTGGCACAACGTGCATGCCTGATATTTCTGCGCCTGGTTGTGGAACGTCGGAATCGCCGGCGATCCCTCGTCCGCCGAGAACGAGTGACAATCCAGACAAAGCAAATTCACATGAGCGCGGTTCAGCAGTCGCGGGTTCGATGACCCGTGCGGCGTGTGGCAGCCCACGCAGCCTTCAACCTTTACCGCCGCATGCTCGTAGACAAATGGCCCGGCCTTGTCACTGTGGCATTTGAAGCAACCCGTGTCCTGCGCGGACGTGGCCCGCAACGCGCGATTCAGGAAGCCGCCATGTGGATTGTGGCAGTCATTGCACTGCACCAACCCTTCGTTTACTTTGTGGCGGAACGGACGGTTGAACTGCTGTTTCACTTCCTGATGGCAGCCGTAGCACAGTTGCGGCGCCTTCTCCTTCATCAGGAACTGTCCTTCTTTAGCGTGATGCGGAGAATGGCAATCGATGCAACTCACATTGTTCTGCAGGTGCGCCGAGCGCGCGAAATTACTGTGCTCTTCCCCATAGTCATGGCAGGTCAGACAGCGCGCGCTGATTTCTTTCGCGGACGCATCCTTGAAGGCGAAGATCTTCGCCTTATCCCCGCCGCCATCGACGTGTTCCTTGCCCGGCCCATGGCAGGACTCGCATCCATGCCACTCCGGACCCTTTTTCGTATCGAGAGTCGTAACAAAATGGCGGGATTCCTCGAAGTTCTTATAGAAGCCCTTGGTGGGCGTGTCCTCATGGCAGGTCTTGCAGACTTCCGCGCCCACATATTGTGAGGGGTCGGTCACAGGTTGATACTCGGACTGCTTGCCCTTATTTTTGTCTTTGCCTGTCTGCCCGCTGGCGGCAGCGCCCGGCATGGCCAAAATGACGGCCACGAGGAGCGTAGTTATGAGTGCGACCGTATGCTGAAATCGCGTCTTTCGCATTGAGTCCCCCGTCCAAGACGACCTACCTGGAACTACTCGTAAGTTGGTGCACCCATCATTAACACAGTTATCCGCTTTGTATGTGAGCTTACTCACCCGACTTTTGTGACAAATCATGTGAGTAAACATTCTTGATCCCTCGCTCGCAAAATACGACGAAAAGGCATGCGAAGCAATGACCAGATGGGCACGGCCCGTGCACAAAGGTCCGTGGCAGTGTCAAAACAAGAAAATAAGAGTTCCTCAATCTTCTTGTACACCGCTGAGGTGGCGAGGATCAAAGACAAACATGAGTGACGAGGTTTGCTGGGATTGCCGAAAGCTGCGATCTGTCATCCTTCGCGATGCGCAGGATATTCAGATGGCCGACGTGCTGGAGGGTTTCAGTTCGGGGCGACAGACTCGCTATCGCGCCGCAGGCTTCTTGGTCAGATTCGTGTGACTTGCCACACATTGCCACTGTCCATCGGACGAGATCCAAGTATCGGTGAACCTCCCGTAGTGATCGAATGGCTTGCCCCGGTTGGTCCCTTTGGCGTGATAGGCCCCGGTAACAATCGCAAATCCGGGATAAAAATGCACGTCCACATCATTGTTCGCGACCAAAGTCGTGTCCACCGACGGATCCTTACTGCCGGTGATGAACTGCGCTTTGTTCAGGAGCGTGCCGTCCCAGTCGGTATAGACGAATTTGTCTGCGATCAACCGGCTGAGCGCTTCGCCATCGCGATGGATTTGGGCCTGGTTCCAGGCGTTTTCGAGCGCGATGAGCATACTCTTTTCCGCCTTGGCGTCGCGGACCGGCGCCTGCGCATCGGCGACCATCGCGCAAGCCAGCACGAGAATACTGCCCAGAATCCACTTCATACCGATACTCCCCGACCCCACGACTTTTCGGGCACGACCTGACAGGAGTCTAGAACGAAGGGCGCTGGCGACCCACATTACTGCGGTAATCCTTCGTGATGCGGAGGCTACGACGGTTGCCTGGGGCGAAGCGTCCCTCTAGGCTTCTCCCACGATGCCATCGTCTACCCACTTGTGGCCGCATGAATCGCACGTCCACTCAAAGTCCGAGGGCGTGGCTCCCGGTTGGACTGGAGGTTGATCGGCAAGCTCATCGATCAATTCTCCGAATACGACTTCCGTGGAATGACACTTCGGACAACGCACGGGATGCTCTTCTTCCTGATCTTCCTGTTCCTTTTCTGATGGGGGTTCATCGACCGGGAAATAGTTCTTCATGGCCTGACGAGCCCAAGGCCTGCCAATGCTCATGATCTTGACGCCGAGGCCCTTGCTGAAATCGGAGGTGACTTCCTCCACGCCCGTTGCCAACTCGGGACCGATGTAGAACGGAATTCCCGCTCCATCCAGCACAGCCTGAAGCCGCATTGCGTCGGCCGAACTCCACACCGTGCTGATCTCCACCAACTCGCGATCCTTAGCGTAAGGAGAATCAGGATCTGTTTTGGGAATGGAACGAACCGGAACGGCGGGAGCGGGTATGCTCAGCTTGCGGTAGGAAATTTCCTGCGTCAGCGCCTGCTGAGCGATATCCGTCAACTCGGAACTTTCGCGCGCCAGCACGAGCAGTTCCTCGTCGCTCATCTGGCGATATCGTTCGGAGAGTTCGCGCCACTCGCCTGCCGGATCTGGGTTGGGCATAGGATCGGCAGTAATTCTAGCTGGTCTACGCCACAGCCGACAAAACTGCGCGCTTCACGTTCTTGAACGCCTCTGATCGCGGATCGATGAAATCGAAGTGTCCGGCCTGCGCGACCTCGATCAGTTCGACCGTCTCCCCAGTTTTCTTCTTCGCCGCAGCATAGTCGCGACTGAACGATACCGGCACCGTGTCGTCCTTAGTTCCGTGCAGGAGCCATTGCCGGGCGCGAGGCACTCGGAGCTCCATTGGATCTGCTTCGTGATAGTGTTCCGGCACCTCGGAAGGTGTTCCGCCCAGAAACTCCACCACCGCATCATTGCTCAGGTGAAGCGTAAATGTTCGTTTGAGATCAACCACTCCGGCCAGCGAGATCGCCGATTGCAGCGACGGTTCATGCCCCGCCAGGCACAGGGCCAACTGGCCGCCCGCCGAGTGTCCCATCGCCGTCACACGTTTTTCGTCCAGATGAAAACGCCCATGTGCCTGACGAATGTAGTTGTACGCAGACCGGATATCCGCAAAACTCCCCGGCCAGCCGCCCCCTTCATTGCCGACCCGGCGATACTCGATGTTGAACGTTGCCACTCCCGCCGATCGCAGTGCCTCGCACAGATGCCCGGCATGCACCAGATCATATTTCGCACGCCAGAACCCACCGTGAATGTTCAGCAAAGCTGGAAACGGCCCCTTCCCACCGGGCACGCGAACATCGACAAACTGATTCGGATCCTCACCGTACGCCACCCGCTGATCCGCTGCCGGCGGAGGCAAGCTCAGAATGTCTTCTGCAGACATAGCTTCGTAGATAACTCCCGGCGCGTAATGCAGCCGTCGGGGATTTCGCCCCAGCTCTTCCCCGCTTCCCGCCGCTACTCTTTCAACTTCAACTTGCTCTTGTTTTCTTCCAGGAAATTCTTCAAGTCGCCGGACGCGTCCAGCAAACGGTTCCACTGTTCGTAGTAAAGCGTGACCGGAAATCGTCCCAGCCCGTACACGCTGACACCGCCCTTTTCGCCCACGCGAAACTCCAGCGTGCCACTGCGTTTCTTATCTGCCTGCTTCTCCAGTGTTTCCAACCGCGCCTTCAACTCTTCGTAAGTAGGTTCTGTCATACGATGACCTCACAAGAATATATGTTCTGATCATCATAGGGTGATGGCGATGCTTTCGTCGACTGGTCCCCGATGTTAAAATGCATGCAAGCGGTATGAGGCGAGAGACGCCAGAGAATCGTGTGCGCTGGACGCACCTCTGCAATCTGACTTCTCACCTCTGACCTGTCCTTTGGGGGCGTAATGTCGAAAGCCTTTCACTTATCGTTGCTTGAGAAAGTTCCTGTCTTGATCCTGTTGGGCATTCTTGCCGGAGCGGTCGGGGGCCTCGGCATTGGCCTCATTCAGATGAAGAGTTCCACGCCAGCCTCCGCCGGAAAGTAGCCGCACAATTGGGTATCGTTGCCCGTTGCGTTTCACGGACAACGGATGGTAGTCTAAACGCCGTTGATGCGGGAGTAGTTCAGCGGTAGAACGCCACCTTCCCAAGGTGGATGTCGAGGGTTCAACTCCCTCCTCCCGCTCCATCTTTTTTGAAATTCTCACGGTCGCGTTGAGAGCCGCTCACGCTTGTTGCCCACGTTCTCCCGGCACCCTGTAGGCCCAAAGCGAGAGCATGTACCGCCTGATTCGTCACTCCTTTTCCCATTTTGGTATTCACTAACCCCATTTTAGATGTCCTAGTAACTTATTACTCTTCAGTCGTAGGATATCGCACCGTTGTCTACCCTACTTACTTAGTCACAACCAAATAGTTACCGCAATAGTAAGTACCTGTTCGGCCCTTGTCATTTTGCTTCGCTACCTGACGTTCCAGAAAAATGGAGTCAATGACATTCCTCCCCCGAATGCTAGTTGTTTCTATTTTTCTTGCGTGTCCGTTTTCATTCGTTGCAGCGCAGCTTCAATGCACTCCATGCACTTTTGATTACGGACAAGTCCAGATCGGATCTTCCAAGCAATCCAGCTTTCAATTGAAAAACGTTGGCAGTCAGAACGTGACCATCATTGCGCGGCGCAAGGGGAACAAGAATTTCTCGTTCGGTACTTTTTCGGTGCCCGTCACCGTCCTCCCTGGAGCGAGCGTGCAACTGCCGGTCAATTTTGCGCCGATAATAGCCGGGAACGTCAAAACAACGATCTCCATCATCAGCAGCGCTCCAACTCCAAAACTGCTGATCAATGTCTCGGGTACGGGCGTGAACGCAAACACAGCCACGCTCGCGGTTTCGCCCACCAGTTTGAATTTCGGCAACGTTACCGTAGGGTCCACGGCCAACCTGCCAATCACGCTGACGGCAATGAATGGACCCGTAACGATCTCGTCCGCTCAGATCAACAGTTCCGAATTCAGTCTCCCTGGATTCGTCGTCCCAAAGACCATCAGCACTGGACAGAGTCTCACCGTAACCGCGGCTTTTACTCCCAAACTCGCGGGCACCGCTTCCGCCAACTTGGTCTTGACGAGCGATGCGGCTAATTCCCCCAACACTGTTCCCCTGACTGGAGTCGGAGTCGCCGTCATCGCCCACAACGTGGCGCTTACATGGAACGCCAGCCAGGACGTCGTGATCGGCTATGACGTCTATCGCGCCGCGACTCAAGGCGGCTCGTACACAAAAATCAACCCTGTCCTCGATTCCTCGACCAGTTACACCGACAGCACCGTGAAGTCCGGCACAACTTATTACTACGTCGTAACCGCTATCGATGCCAACGATGTGGAAAGCGCTCGCTCCAACGAGGTGCAGGCAGTCGTTCCCTCTCCTTGACGCCGGTTGTCGGGCACGCTTCGGGGCGAGTGCGGGAAGGAGATGGCAGATGCGCCGCACGTTTGCCATCCTCACCGCTCTCTCGTAAGATTCCGGTTCAGACTACTTCCCTGCCGGAGTCCTCGATGTCCAAAGATCCGTCGCCAGCTTCCCGTTCCCGCCGCAGTTTTCTACGCGCCGGAATTGCTACCTCCGTGGTGTCTGCGGCGGTCCCGGCACTCGCCGCTGCTCGCGTGAACGGCCCTGCATCCCAGGCATCCGAGTCCAACGTGATCCCGCGCGAGTTCGAACTCGACGAACTCACCATCGACGACCTGCAACAGGCCATGCAGGCCGGAAAATATTCCGCCCGCAGCCTCACCGAGAAGTATCTCGCCCGCATCCAGGACATCGACAAAGGGGGACCTCGGATTAACAGCGTGATAGAGGTCAATCCCGAAGCTCTCGAGATCGCCGAAGCCCTCGACCGCGAACGCAAGGACAAAGGAGCTCGCGGCCCGCTCCACGGTATCCCGCTGCTCATCAAAGACAACATCGACACCGCCGACCGTATGAACACCACCGCCGGATCCCTGGCGTTACTTGGATCGACGCCGCTGAAAGATGCGTTCGTTGCCGGACAGCTCCGCAAAGCCGGAGCCGTCATCCTTGGAAAAACCAATCTCAGCGAGTGGGCCAACATTCGCAGTTCTCATTCCACCAGCGGATGGTCCGGGCGCGGCGGGCTGACTCGCAACCCCTACGCCCTCGATCGCAATCCTTGCGGATCAAGCTCGGGCACGGGTGCAGCGGTCTCTGCCAATTTGTGTGCCGCCGGTGTAGGTACCGAAACCGATGGCTCCGTGGTGTGCCCGTCGTCGGCCAACGGCCTTGCCGGGATGAAGCCTACCCTTGGCCTGATCAGCCGCAGCGGCATCATTCCGATTGCCCATAGTCAGGACACATCCGGCCCCATGGCGCGCACTGTTCGCGATGCTGCCATCCTGCTTGGCGCAATGGCCGGAATCGACCCCGACGACAAAGAAACTGCAGCCAGTTCAGGCAAGAGCCAGCCTGACTACACGAAGTTTCTGGATGCCAACGGACTAAAGGGCGCGCGCATTGGCGTCGTCCGAAAATATTTCGGCTTCAACGACGCCGTCGATCAGCTTATGAACACTCTTATCGACGAGATGAAACGTGCCGGCGCCGACATCACCGATCCCGCCGACATCCCTACTCTTGGAAAGTTCGATGACACGGAGCTTCTGGTCCTCCTCTATGAACTCAAAGCCGATCTCGCCGCTTACCTCGCTCGCCTCGGCGAGAGCGCACAAGTGAAGACCCTCAAAGATGTCATCGAGTTCAACGACAAGCACATCGCAAAAGAGATGCCCTACTTCGGCCAGGACATGTTTCTGAAAGCGGAAGAGAAAGGTCCCCTCACGTCCAAAGAATATCTCGATGCCCTCGCTAACAACCGCAAATCAACTCGCGCCGATGGCATCGACTTCATCATGGACAAATACAAACTCGACGCTCTCGTCGCCCCGACGGGCGGCCCCGCCTGGCTGACCGACCTCATCAACGGCGATCACTCAGCGGGTGGCAGTTCGAACGCCGCTGCCGTCGCCGGATATCCCAACATCAACGTCACCGCCGGATACCTCTACGGACTCCCCGTCGGCATCTCCTTCTTCGGACGCGCCTGGAGCGAACCCACCCTCCTGAAAATCGCCTACGCCTTCGAACAACTCACCAAGGCCCGCCAGAAACCAATGTTCCTGCCTTCAATCCCGCTGGGGGCGTAAAACCTACTTGTCATCCTGAGCGGAGCATATTTCTGCGCTTCGCGCAGAGGTATGCGGAGTCGAAGGACCCCTGGATCGAATGGAATCATTTCATAGTTGCAAGGCATTCTCCCATTGCTCTCAATGCCGATAGTGGCCCTTATTCGCGACGGAGTTTGCTCGTGAGAGTCGCGGCGCTTAGCGCGAACCGCTCTCCTTCGATCCCACCTCGATCATTTTCTTCGTCAACAGGACTAACCCGAATATCTGCGTCCATTCCGAAACGATGTTGCCGACCACTTGCCCCCATTTGCTGCCCGGTTCCATGCCTCGAAAGGCGACGACCCACGCCGCACCCGTAATCACGAGAAAAATGGTCAGAGAATGTTCGCGTAGGAACTCCATCACCGCCGACGGCAGCATGCCTTTCGGTTGTTTGCTCTCCGCCGAGCCTTTTTCATAAAGATGCTTGGTCATCAGGACCGTGACGAAGACTCCTGTCCAGTCTGCAATCGCGTTTCCGAAGAATGAGCCCCAGTGCGTCGCTGGATTCGCATTTGAATAGAGGACGATCATCAGGGCCACGATCGCGAACGAGGACAGGCTCAACGAATGCCGGCGGAGGTAAGATTTTGAGCTAAGCTTTTGCGCCATCGTTATACTTTAATAGACGGCAGTCCGGGACGAGTCGTGCTTCCGCCGGAGCCAAGTTTCTTCTGTACAGACACAGAGTCTCCGGTTCCGCCCCCCGCCCCGCTCTGACATCTCATCGTTGACTCGAATTGGGAGTCGCGAAAGAGGGAGCACTTGACCATGCCAACCACGAATGATCAGAAATCCGACCAATCGTCATCCACCGCCAGCGCTCATATTGTGAGCGCCCAGCAGATACTGAAAACGTTGCAGGCCAAAATTGGAGAGCATCCCGAACTCGGTGCCGCCATCACCAAACTCGAGATGGCTCTCAACGACCTCGCCATCCAGACCGGCGGAATGCTGTAATTCTCTGAGATCGAGCAGGACCGTAGCGCCGGCGACCCGCCGGCTGTTTGGAGGGCGACTCGCCCTCCGAATCCGGATCACTACACTAAGGGCAGCGTCAGTCCTGCCGGTGGGGTCGGCTTTCTTCTAAAAAAAGTTCTCATCTGGCTTGACTCCGTGAACCCGCATCGTATATAACCACAACGTTATGCAACCGAGCGGTTATCAATCGTCGCAATTTTCCCTGGACTCCACTTTCGCCGCGCTTGCCGACCCTACCCGTCGTGCCATCCTGGCCAGGCTAGCTTCGGGCGAGGCATCCGTAAACGAACTGGCCGAGCCCTTCGCAATGAGCCAGCCCGCCATCTCCAAACACCTGAAAGTGCTGGAGCGCGCGGGCCTGATTTCGCGTGGCAGTGACGCCCAGCGCCGTCCCCGCCGACTCGAGGCCCGGCCGCTCGCGGAGGCGAATCAGTGGCTCGAAGCCTATCGCCAGTTCTGGGAAGCAAACTTCCAGCGACTCGACGACCTACTCAGTGCGATGCAGGGTGAAATGAAATCGCGCTCCCGCGGTGCGAAACATCAACCACGGCGCAAGCACTTTCTAAAATCAAGAACTCAACGAGGAGATATCCAATGAGGAACAGTGAAACCTTCAAGATTTCCACGCGTGGCGACCGCGAACTCGTGATAACGCGCGAGTTTGACGCCCCCCGCCACCTGGTCTTTGATGCGTTCACTAAACCCGAACTCGTTCGAAGATGGCTACTCGGCCCGGATGGCTGGACGATGCCCGTTTGCGAAATCGATCTCAGAGTCGGCGGCAGCTATCGCTACGTATGGCGCCACGCCAGCGGAAATGAAATGGGGATGGGCGGCGTCTTTCGCGAAATCGTCCCGCCCGAGCGCATCGTCTCAACCGAGAAATTCGATCATGCCTGGTATCCCGGAGAGGCCATCGGCACGATCGTCCTCACCGAACGCGCCGGCAAAACCACGCTGACGCAGATCGTTGCTTACCAATCCGCGGAAGCCCTGCAAGAGGTTCTCAAGTCTCCGATGGAGTCCGGTGTAGCCGCTGGATACAACCGCTTGGAGGAGATTCTGTCCTCACTACCGGGAGGCGCCAAATGACGACTGCCGCCGTCGTGGCGAGTCCTCGCGGCAATTGGCTGCGAAGCACCGGCGCCGTTGTTCTCGGAGCGGTTGTCCCAATCGCGCTTGCTCTCGGTACCGACCAGCTTCTACGCGTGCTTCATATCTTTCCTAAGCTGGCGGACCCGATGCCCCAGTCTGGACTGAACCTGCTGGCGCTGACGTATCGCACGCTGTACGGGGTCCTCGGTGCGTACCTCACTGCCCGGGTTGCCCCGCGCAATCCAATGCGTCATGCCCTGATCCTCGGAACACTGGGCTTCATCGTGAACGTGGTGGGAGTAGTTGTCACTTTACCCCTGCATCTGGGTCCAGCGTGGTATCCGATCGGACTCGCGGTTACTGCCCTGCCTACTGCATGGTTGGGCGGATTCCTCTTTCGCGGTGGGCAGAAAAAGTCATGACAGTTTCATCTCAATGATCAAACAGGAGCACTCCCATGCAAAAAATCACTCCCTTCCTATGGTTCGACGGTAAAGCCGAAGATGCTATGAACTTCTACGTGTCGATCTTCAAGAACTCACAAATTGTAAAAGTCTCTCGCTGCGGAGATGCCGGTCCCGGGCCGAAGGGCTCCGTCATGTCCGCTACCTTTCAACTCGAAGGCCAGGATTTCTTCGCGCTCAATGGAGGCCCGCAGTTTACGTTCACGCCCGCCATCTCACTTTTCGTCAACTGCGAAACGCAAGCAGAAGTCGATGAGTTGTGGCAAAAGCTTTCGGACGGCGGCAAAGAAGAAAGGTGCGGCTGGCTCAAGGATCGATTCGGCCTGTCGTGGCAGATTATTCCTTCAGCACTCGGCAAACTGATGAACGACCCCGATCCTCAAAAAGCCAGTCGCGTCATGATGGCTATGCTGCAGATGGTCAAGATCGATATCGCTGGCCTGCAACGCGCCTACGACGGAAAATAATCCCTTCCTTGCGGGTTACGTTCAGGCGTGACCCGAGTTGCCAATCTGGCCGGGTACTCGCATCCCATCGCGCCGACAGGTACTATTTCATCGAGAGCGTTCTAATCCCTGTATCTGCCGGTCCATCATTGAGGACACCGACTGCATGATCGTTAACTTTGCCGAGCGGGCGCACAATCACAACTGGGAACTCGATCCCGTCATCCGCTCGCTGCTCGACACCGACTTCTACAAGCTCCTGATGTTGCAGTTCATCTGGAAAAACTACGCGAAGACGAAGGTCTCGTTCTCTCTACTGAATCGCACGTCGTCGGTGCGGCTCGCCGACATGTTCCCTACCCGCGAGATTACCGACCAGTTGGAGCATGTCCGTAAGCTTCGATTTCGGAAATCAGAATTAGTCTGGCTCGCCGGCAACACGTTCTACGGACGCCGCGGCATCTTTCAGCCTGCATTCCTGGAATGGCTGGAGAACGACTTTCGCCTCTCTGACTACCAGTTGTCGATTCACGACGGCCAGTTCCAGCTCACTTTTGAAGGCAACTGGCCCGAAACCACCATGTGGGAACTCTATGCGCTCTCGATCTTCGACGAGCTGCGCACCAGGTCCAACATGAAGAAGCTGACCGAGTTTTACCTCGACATTCTCTATGCTCGGGCCAAGACCACTCTCTGGAGCAAGATCGAACGCTTGCGCGGATTGCCCGGCCTGACCGTCGCCGATTTCGGCACGCGCCGCCGCCATAGCTTTCTTTGGCAGGAATATGTGGTGAAAGCCATGGCATCGAATCTCGGCAGCGGTTTTATTGGAACGTCCAATGCTTTCCTCGCCCACAAGCACGATCTGGAAGCGATCGGAACTAATGCCCACGAAATTCCCATGGTGCTGGCTGCTCTCTGCGACGACGACGAGGCGCTGAAAGCCTCGCAATATCGCGTCCTCGACATGTGGCAGAACACTTACGACGGCGCCCTGCGCATCATGCTTCCCGACACCTTCGGCACCACGCAATTCCTGAAAAGCGCCCCCGACTGGACTGCCGACTGGACCGGTCAGCGCGTTGACAGCAAGAATCCCTACGTCGCCGGCGACGAATACATTGAATGGCTGAAGGCCCGCGGCCACGATCCTCGCGAGAAGAGACTCATCGCCTCCGACTCCCTCGACATCGACGAAATCATCGGCCTGCACGCGTACTTCGGCGGAACCATGAAGGGCGGTAGCACCGCCAGCGACTTCCGCAGTGCCGCCGATTTTCATGACACTAAGAGATGGGTGCCCGAACGCCGTATCCGCTTCAGCGCCGGCTGGGGCACTCTTCTGACCAACGATTTCCGTGGATGCGATCCGCACGGCAGTCGCGACTTCGATCCCATCGGACTGATCTGCAAAGTTTCCGAAGCCGAAGGCCGTCCCACAGTTAAACTCTCTGACAACTACGCGAAAGCCCTCGGCACCCCATCCGAAATTGAACGCTACCGCCGAGTCTTCGGCACCGCCGGCATGAGCAACATCCCACTGGTCGCGTAACGCGGTTCGCTGGGAGCAGGAAAGCTTCGGATTTTGGGTGGCGCAGCGGTTCACCGCTGCGAAGGATGTTCTGCTCGAATTCGGCTTTAGCCGCTGAGGGCTCCTCGCAGACTATCGTCGCCCCGTTACAATAGGGTCTGTCCCATGCGCCGCATCTATCTCGACAATAACGCGACCACGCCCGTGCTCCCTGAAGTTCTGGACGCCATGCGTCCCTTCTTCACCGACCATTTCGGCAACCCGTCTTCCATCCATCACCATGGACAAGAAACGCGTGCCGCCATTGAGCACGCCCGCGAGTCGGTTGCCAAGTTGCTCGGTTGCCACACGTCCGAGATCGTCTTCACCAGCGGTGGCACCGAGTCCGACAATCTTGGCATCTTCGGCATCGCACACTCTGGCGATCACATCATCACCTCGACTATCGAACATCACGCCGTGATGAACGCCTGCAAGCGTCTTGAAAAAAAGGGATGCGAAGTCACCAGCGTCCCGGTCGACGCCCGCGGCCAGGTCGATCCCGATGACGTCAAGCGAGCCTTACGCCCGAACACAAAACTCATCACCATCATGACGGCGAACAACGAGACTGGCGTCCTACAGCCCGTAGAAGAAATCGGGAAGATCGCCGCCGATGCGGACGTCTACTTCCACACCGACGCTGTCCAGGCCGCCGGAAAGATTCCGATCGATGTCAACCAGATCGCCTGCGACCTGCTGACGATCTCCGGCCACAAGATTCATGCACCGCAAGGAATCGGCGCACTCTACGTCCGCAAAGGCACCAAGCTGGAAGCGATGCTCTACGGCGGAACTCACGAACGCCAGCGCCGCGCCGGAACCGAAAACGTCCCCGGCATTATCGGCCTCGGCAAAGCCGCCGAACTGGCCCGAGCTGCCTTCGATCGCGGAGACGACCGCAAGATGGCCGCTCTGCGCGATCATCTCGAAAGCACTCTTCGCCAGATCGAATCCACCGGCACCAACGGAGAAGGCGCGCCCCGCGTACCGAATACCGCCAACATTTCTTTCGACGGAATCGAAGGCGAGGCCCTGGTGATCTCTCTGGACCTGAAAGGCATTGCTGTCTCGACCGGTGCCGCCTGTTCCTCTGGTGCCATTGAGGCCTCCCATGTCCTCACCGCGATGGGCCTGCGTCCCCATCAAGCCAGAGGCAGTATTCGCTTTAGCCTCGGCAAGCAGACCACCGCCGAAGATGTGAACTACGCGTTGTCGCTGGTACCAGAAACGGTGGCGCGACTGCGCGAGCTCTCTCCCGTTTACAATAGATCAGCAAGCCCAAAGGCCTGAGCTAAACGGCCGAGTGCCAGATGCTGACTGCTGCTTCCACCATCGCCGTCGCCATGTCCGGAGGAGTTGATTCCTCCGTGGTCGCTGCCATGCTTCGCGCCGACGGTCACAATGTCATCGGCCTGACCATGCAGCTTTGGAATCAGCGCCGTCTCGCCGGACACGAAGGCATGCCCGAGTCTGTCCAGGGACGTTGCTGTTCCCTCGACGACGTCTACGACGCCCGCCGCGTTGCCGAGACCATCGGTATCCCCTACTACGTGGTCAATCACGAGGAGCGTTTCGAGCGCGACGTTGTCCGTCCTTTCGTCAACGAGTACCTCTCCGGACGCACGCCTATCCCCTGCAGTCTCTGCAACAATCACTTGAAGTTTGATCAGCTTCTGGTTGTAGCCAGGCAGATTGGCGCTGACAGCGTTGCGACTGGGCACTACGCTCAAGTGCTGTTCGACGAAGCCTCTGGGCGCTGGCTCCTCAAGCGCCCCATCGACCATGCCAAGGACCAGACCTACTTCCTGTTTGGACTCACTCAGGAACAGCTCAGCCGAACGATGTTCCCTCTCGGCGGGATGACCAAGCCGGAAGTCCGAGAACTCGCGCGCAAGCATGCGCTCGTCATCGCCGAGAAGCCCGACTCACAGGAAATCTGCTTCGTCCCCGGCGGAGACTATAAAAAGTTCCTCGACGCCTATCTCGCCGAGCAAGGTGAGCCGCCGCTCGAAACTCCCGGCGAAATGGTCACCACCGACGGCCGCGTTATAGGAGAACACACCGGCATCCACAATTTCACCGTTGGCCAGCGAAAGGGATTAGGCGTCGCTACCGGCTCGCCCCTCTATGTCCTGCAGATCAAGGGAGACACGCGCGAGGTCATCGTCGGCAACAACGAGGAACTCTATTCGAGGACTCTGCGTACGCACCGGGTCAACCTGATTTCGGTAGCCGAGCTCCACGAGCCCAAGCGAGTCGGAGTCAAGATCCGCCATCGCCACCAGCCCGCCCCGGCAATGATCGAGTCGACCGGCCCTGACCAGATCACCGTCACTTTCGACGATCCCCAGCGCGCCATCACCCCCGGCCAGGCCGCCGTCTTCTACGACGGTGACACGGTCGTCGGCGGCGGCTGGATTGAGACCACAGTGATCAGTGGTTAGTGATTAGTTAACCCCACAAGACAAAGGTTGGACGAACCACTGACCACTAGCCACTAACCACTGTCCGGTAACCACTCCCCCTATGACCTTCGCTCCATTCCATAGCACTTTCGTGGACTGGACCGGCCGATATACCAGATGTACGTTGATCTCACGGCGGATGGCTCGAATTTCTCCCCAAGTCGAGTCCGGCGCGGGGAGGGCTTTTTATGAATACGAGACTGATGCACATCTGTTACGCGGCATTGGGCCTGGCGGTGGCACGCTGGATTTTCAAGCGTCAATCTATGCCCGTTGCCGATCCAGTTTCACGGTTCCGTACTTCTGGCCTGCTGTAGTGTCTCTCTGACGGGAGTTCTGGGCGCGCCCCGTTGCGCGTCGCTTCGATTCGAGCGCGCCCAGACCTTCTACCCTCCGCACTAGTGCTACTACCTTCGTGTCCCTTAGTAACTTCCATCCGGTTACGACTCGCCTAGAATTTCTGTAGGACCCGTCGCTCACTTGATTTCTGTCATCCCGAACGAAGTGAGGGATCTGCAGCCTAATCAATTCTGTCGTTCCGAACTGAGCGAGGGATCTGCAGCTTTTGGGTGGCGCAGCGGTTTACCGCTGCGTTTCACTAGCTTGTTTTGATTGCGGCTTTAGCCGCTGCGGTCCGCCGCTCAACGCGATGAAGTCGACCATCAAACTCGCGATCGCCCTCCTGCTGCTGGCGCCCTTCCTAGCCTTCGCGCAGGACGATCAGCCCTCCCTGGGCGACATTGCCCGCAATCTGCGAAAAAGCAAAGCACCCCAGCAACTGGTAGCGCCGCTCATCGACAACGACAACCTCGCACAGGCCACCGAGGACGCCAAGAACCGTCGCCCGGTCACGCCGAACAAAGACAAGTTTGTTCTCTCCATCGACCCCACCGCCAAGACCATCAAGGCCTCCTCGCCGGACGTCACCTGCAGTCTCTCCTTCAACGCCCGCGCCGGTTCCCTGCTGGTCAAGCCGGTGATGCTCGAGACACTGCCATTACCGGAACTCCTGAAGATCGATGGCCCAGCTTCCATCCAGGACGAAAATTTTCAGATTGAAGTGTTCAACGGAACTGACTGGGATCTGCGTGAAATTACCGTAGGACTTACCCTCGAACGCAAGCCCGGTGAAGCCGCCGAGTTAGCCGCTCGCGCTCGCGTCATCCCTGCATCGCAGAATTCCATGGTGCCGACCGTGGAAAAGCGTTCGGACGTCACTCTGCTCTATCACCTGAAGGCCGCCGCCAAGCCGTTCAGCACAGCCACCTTCAAGGAAAATATTGGGATTACTCCCGGCCCCGACGAAGATTGGCGCTGGTCGATCGTCGAAGCCAAAGGCGTGCGCCAACAGGAAACCCAAATGCCGCCCGAATGGCTAGGCCCAATTCCGGCCCCGACGCTCGATCTTCCCGCGCCTCTACCGCCCAGCGGTCCGCCGCCAACGCCCAACGAGTAAGAATTTAGTAAATAGAATTGCCGAAGAGAACGAAGGTCCGTCCGTAGAGACGCGGCTTGCCGCGTCTCGCTATGCGTGAAATGAAATGCTGCAGGACGAGACGAGGCAAGCCTTGTCTCCAAGAAATGTTTTCTTTACGAATGCTACGAACTACCGCCGGTCCATCCCCACGTACTTCTGTGGATACACCGGCCCCAGGTACTCCGCGCGCGGACGAATCAGCCGGTTGTCATCCAATTGTTCGATGACATGTGCCGTCCATCCGCTGACGCGCGACACAGCGAAGATCGGCGTAAACAAATCCACATCGATTCCCAGTGTGTGGTACGTAGACGCCGAATAGAAGTCGACATTCGCGTTCAGTTTCTTATCGGCCTTCACGAATTCTTCGATGTCATGCGAATACTCAAACCATTTCGGATTCCCACTCGCATTCCCCAGATCCCGTGACATGCTCCGCAGGTGGGTCGCGCGCGGATCTTCGGTGTGATACACGCGATGCCCGAAGCCCGGAATCTTTTTCTTCTGCGCGAGCAGTCCCTTTACGTACTCCACCGGGTCCGCTCCATCCTTGTCGATGTCCATCAAGATCTTGAACACCGCTTCGTTCGCTCCTCCATGCAGAGGTCCCTTCAGCGTGCCGATCGCGGACGTCACCGCGGAGTGCATATCGGAAAGCGTGGCTGCCGTGACGCGCGCCGCGAACGTCGAAGCATTCAATTCGTGATCCGCATGCAGAATGAGCGCGATATCGAATGCCCGCTCAGCGGTTGGCGAAGGCGCGGTTCCATTCAACATCAACAGAAAATTGGCGGCGTGAGAGAGCGATCGGTCCGGCTCAACCACCGCTTTTCCCTTCCTCATCCGGTCGTAATGAGCCACCAGCATGGGCAGTTGGGCTGTCAATCGGATGGCCTTATGCACATTTGCGTCGTGGTCGTTGCGGTCAAATTCTGGATCGTAATACGACAGCATGGACACCAAGGTCCGCAACACATCCATCGGAAGGACGTGCTTGGGCAGCAGTTCCAGTCGGTACAGGATGGATGCATCCAGCTTGCGTTCTTCCGCCAGGCGCTGCTTCAGCGATTTGAGTTCGTCGGCCTTCGGCAGTCGCCCAAACCACAGCAGGTAGCAGACTTCCTCAAACGTCGAATGATCGGCGAGGTCGTGAATGTCGATTCCACGATAGGCGAGTACGCCTTTGTCACCATCGATATAACAGATGCTCGAGGTGGTCGCGACCACCCCTTCCAACCCCTTGGACGCGTGCGTTGTGCTGACGCTTGACATGATTCCTCGCTTGCCCTTGCTTATGAATGCTGGTTTTTCGTGGGAAAGTTCACCGGAATATTGAACCAATCCACAACCCTCTTTTATACGCCAAAGCCGCACTACTTTCCATCCACTCCCGTGGCCGTTCATCGCCGTTCGGCGTATATTTATGGGTTGCGCCCCTACCCAAAGTACGCATGGTTCCTCGGCGGAAATCCTATTTCTTCATCGATGGAGAGACCTTCATGAAATCCAGATTCCTGATCCTCGCAATAGTTTTGACTACGCTTGCACCCGCGGCCCTTGCAGACGAAGGCATGTGGCTGTTCAACGCATTCCCGAAAGACCGCGTCAAGGCCACCTACGGATTCCTGCCGACCGACGCCTGGCTCAACCATCTTCAGATGTCGTCCGTCCGCTTCAATAACGGCGGCTCGGGATCATTCGTCTCCGAAGACGGCTTGACCTTCACCAATCATCACGTTGGAGCCGACTGTATCCAGAAGCTCAGCAAAGCCGGCACCGACTATATGAAGACCGGGTTCTATGCCAAGACCCAGGCCGACGAAGCGAAGTGTCCCGACCTTGAGTTGAACGTGCTGGTCGGGATCGAGGACGTTTCCGCCAAGGTAAAAGCCGCGACTACTCCGGACATGCCTGCCGCCGAAGCCGCCCAGGCCCAGCGCGCCGCCATGAGCGCGATCGAAAAGACCTGTTCGACGGCAACACAACTGCGTTGCGACGTGGTCACGCTCTATTCCGGCGAAGTCTACCACCTCTATCAGTACAAGAAATACACGGATGTCCGCCTCGTGTTTGCGCCCGAATTTGAAATGGCTTTCTTCGGCGGCGACCCCGACAACTTTACGTATCCTCGATACGATCTCGACATCACCTTCTTCCGCATTTATGAGAATGACAAGCCCGCTCACCTCACGAATTTCCTGCAATGGTCAAAGAACGGCGTCAAGGACGGCGAACTGATCTTCGTCTCCGGACATCCTGGCAATACCGATCGACTGAAGACCGCGGCGCAGTTGGAATTCCTCAAGAATGTCGACTACCCTTCGCGTCTGGCGAGCTACAAACGCCGTATCACCCTTTTCCAGAAGTTCAGCGCGGAGTCTCCCGAGAACGCCCGCATCGCGCAGGAAGAAATCTTCGGATATCAAAATTCTCAGAAAGCGATCACCGGATATTTCTCAGGCCTGCAGGATACTGCTGCGATGTCGGCCAAGGACGCATCCGAACGCGAACAGCAAAAGAAGTATCTCGATAAGCATCCGCAAAGTAAGAATCCGTGGGAAGAAATCGCAAAGGCAATGAAGGTCGAGACGGAAATCTATGCCCCGCATCTCTACACCGAACGGCTTCGCGGCTTCAACTCGGAACTGGCGCAGTTCGCCCGCTGGATCGTCCGCGCCGCCGAGGAAAAGCCCAAGCCCAACGGCGAGCGCCTGCGCGAATTCCGCGATTCGGCCCTGGCTTCCCTCGAACAGAGACTGTTCACCAGCGCTCCCATCTATAAGAACTTCGAGGAACTTCAGTTCGCCGACTCCCTTGCCCAGATGCAGGAAGCGCTCGGCGCAGACAATCCTGCCGTCAAAGCCGTTTTAGCCGGCAAGTCGCCTGAAGAAGTGGCCAGGAACGCGTTCGAAGGCACCAAACTCGACGACGTAGCCGTTCGCAAACAGCTCTACGAAGGTGGCGAAGCTGCCGTAGCGGCCAGCACCGATCCCATGATCGTGATCTTGCGCAACGTCGACCCGATCGCGCGCTCGTTTCGTAAGCGTTACGACGACGAAGTCGAAGCCGTTGAGCGCCGCGAAGGCTCGACCATCGCCAAGGCCCGTTTCGAACAGAGCGGCTTTACCCAGCCTCCGGACGCTACCTTTACATTGCGTTTGAGCTATGGAGCCGCGAAGGGCTACGAAGAAAACGGCAAGAAGATTCCCTACTTCACCACCATGGGCGGAGCCTTCCAGCACGCCGATGAGCACCAGAGCAAGGCACCCTACACCCTGCCCGAGAGCTGGATCAAGATGAAGTCCAAGCTCAAACTCTCCACTCCGATGAACACCGTTTCCACCGCGGACATCATCGGCGGCAATTCCGGCAGTCCGACCGTCAATAAGGCCGCAGAGGTCGTTGGCATCATTTTCGACGGAAACATCCAGTCGCTGGTCTGGAATTTTTTCTTCGACGAGCGTCAGGGACGAGCCGTCACCGTCGATTCCCGCGGCATCATCGAAGCCCTGCGCAAAGTCTACGGAGCGAATGCCCTGGCAGACGAACTGACTGGAGCCAAGGCCGCCGCCAGGAAATAGATCGTCGTGGAAAGAAATCGCATAGAGACGCGGTTCGCCGCGTCTCTTTGCACAACCTTGGGAAAAATCAACGCAGCTTCCGAGTGAAATCAAGCGTCCCCAAGCCAATGAGTTCTTCCGCCTCTTTCAGGGTGCGAACAACTTGATAGTCTGACCGCTTTCCTTCGATCAACAGGCCATACATTCTACTCAGGCCGTAAGCTACTGTCTGCGGTGCCACGGCAACACGGAGCTTCATTGGAGGATGGGCAGGATCTTTGGTCGCAAACGACTGCACGTAGGTAGAGGTGACTCGAATCTCGGTTACAGCGGAATAGTCAAAGATTCCGAAGTCAGCGCCTTCATCGGCAAGAAACTGTCTTACCGCTGCATCAGCGGTGGACACGGTCTCGTTCCTAAGAACGCCGAATGGGGATATCCGCAGCACTCTACAGCGCGGGTCAAAGTCGATGGAGAAACCAGAATGCGGCGATGCACCGGGTGGAGTACTGAAATCGGTCATCACTGTACCCCCGCAAATCACTCACTACTTTCGTGGGTAGCCTGCTGATCGTAGTTTCCCCCGATCAGGTACACGTGAGCTTACTACCATTCCTGCAACAAATCATCAACGCCGCAGTCAATGATTGTTGGGCGGCGCTTATGCCATATCGAGTCCATGGAGCAGCACACAGTAACCTGAGTTATGTACGCTCAGTAGTCTTACCTGGAAAGGGTCTCGGTGAACTATGCGACCAATCCCCACAGTGTGCAATTTTGAACAGACTGGGTTGCTGTTTTAGTCGACAATCGCGCCTTTCCTTACGGTGAATTGGGGCCCAGCGTACCTCGGTAGCGGGCCAGTTATGGAAGCTCAGCCTGATGATCTTCACCTGTCGTAAGGTTAGCTACCCACGTTGGAGGCAAACTTGGGACAAGCGTATCGTGTTCCGAAGCGCACGATCCTCTGCATCGACGAAAACGACGCAACCCTCGCGTACCTGAAATCACTCATGGAACGATCAGGCTACGCGGTTTTGACGGCGTCGTCTGCCGCCCAAGGCATTGGACTTGCATCGATGTTCGACCTTGACGCGGTAGTCCTCGACTACCACCTGCCTGAAATGAGTGGACACCACGTCGCGGTTGCCATCAAGCGTTGCCAGCCGCGAGCCTTGATTGTGATGTTTTCGGGGAGCGACGTCCCGGATGAAACCCGCCAGCTGGTTGATGCTGTTGTTCTTAGGTAACCCCCTCACATTGGCCTTGACCCCTCCTGCACGCCATTGACTGTCGTCGTTTGTTGCCCGCCAAGAATGTCCGCGACAACCGTAATCCTTACCTGTACACTCATCCGCAAAATCGTCTCAGTCCCCGGGGGTCTGCCATCGCCACCACATCCGTCACCGTCCAACGCGCCGCTTGGATGAAACCGAAATATTTGTTGTTCGGTTTCATAGGCGTGATGTTCGCCTATGTTCTCCAACACAACGAGAGCTTCCTCATCAACCCGAACCATCCGATCTGGCAGCACTACCAGCCATTCAAATGGTGGCTGTTGCCGCATGGCGTCGCCGGAGCCTGTGCCCTCCTGCTTGGCCCGATGCAGTTCTCCGACCGTCTTCGCCAGCGTTTTACCAAGCTTCATCGAGTCGTTGGGAGGATCTACATTGCCGGAGCGTGCATTGCCGCTCCACTTGGCATCTACATCCAGTATGTGGAGGAACGGACCGGCGGGACAAGGTCTTTCTCCATCGCAGCGGGAGTGGACGCCGCTCTGTGGATCACGACCACCCTCATCGCTTTTTCCTTCATCCTCAAAGGAAAAGTCCAGCAACATCGTCAATGGATGACTCGAAGCCTGGCCGTGTCTCTGGTCTTTGCCGAAGTACGGTTCATCCTCGGCGTGACCGGCTGGGACAAACTCGGCCCTACCGCAGTCGAAACGGTGGTATGGGTCTGCCTCGCCTTCTCGTTACTCCTGGCCGACGTCGCGCTTCAGTTGCAGGAGCAACTGCGCTCTCGCCCCGCTGTATCTAAGGTCCCGGTGGCTGCGCGTTAAGTGTTCTTGATCGGGCCGGTCGTTTACCCGGCCACGGTCTTGCGCTTGACAGGGTTTCCATTCGAATATATTTTCCTTGGGAATCAGTTTCTCCTGGATAGACCCAAGTTCCATTCTCCCCCGGACTCTCGTCGCTGAACTGCCATCGAAGGAGTGAACCAAGCCATGAAATCCCTGCATGTTCGTATTCTCCTATTCCTCTTCACGCTTTTGCTCAGCGTCAACCTGTGGGCCCAGCACTACACCGCGAGACGATTGAACGGGGGCCGCCAAATATCCGTGAATGGAATTAACAATTCGGGGATGTCCGTTGGCGGGGCCAGTATTTCCCCTCGGTACGCACTTTTATGGCAGCCTAACAACAGCAATCCCCTTGACCTTGGAAATCTAGGAGGCCATTACGCGGAGGCCTTCGCCATCAACAATCTCGGCCAAGTAGTCGGGTACTCCGTGTTGGCGGATAAGTCGACTTACCACGCATTTCTTTGGAGCTCCGATACCGGCATGCACGATCTGGGAGCGCTCGGTGCCGGTAGTCAGGCAAACGCAATCAATGACCACACTGAGGTCGTTGGGGGACTGTTCGGAAACACACTCCACGCCTTTCTTTGGACGCAGGCCGGCGGGATGCAGGATCTTGGCACGCTAGGCGGTTCATTCAGTACTGCCAATGGAATCAATACTGCCGGACACGTAGTGGGCACCGCGACGCGTTCTGGCGAGAATATTGGGCGCGCCTTTATTTGGACCGCCCAGGACGGAATGAAAGAGCTTGATCTTGGCCAAGCCTCGGCAAGTCAAGCCTGGGCGATCAACGACTCCGATCAGGTGGTCGGAACATTCACCAACCCGCAGGACAACTATTTCCACGCCTTCCTCTGGAGTCCAACCGCTGGCATGAAGGACCTGGGAGCGCTCCCTCGCAATGTTGCGAGTATCGCGAGCGCAATCAACAACAGTGGCGATGTTGTCGGTATCAGTTTTGCCCTGAAGCAAGGAACTCTAAAGGGTTTCAGCGTGATCTGGAAGCATGGCGGCGCAGCTCAAAAATTAGGGTTGCTGGTAGTTCCGAAAATTGGACTGCCGAGAGGTGCGACCGGAATTAACGAATCCGGCCAGATCGCCGCGAATGGCCCGGGCTCATGGCTCCTGACGCCACAATAGAGACGGGGCCCCGGTCATGATGGCAGTAAGGGGAAGGTTTTGATCTCACTGGCGGGTGAAAACTGGGGTCAAACGGATGAGGGGGTAGTACACTTCGGGAAAAATTCGGCTACACCCCCTATGGTTTTGATTTGGCCCATGGCCCGCGCGCTAGCGAGTGGGGCGGGTGAGCGAGGGATGCGCAGAGTAGTTGGTGTAATCGCCTGTTTACATCAACAAGCAATCACCTAGCAGCCGTGTTAGCAGTTCTCAAGTGCGCCCTGAGCCACAGCCATACGGTCTTTACCCCGACCACGATAATAGCAGTCGCCATCGCTAAGAGCCCAAGCATGGCAATTCCCATCAGAAAGATGAAGGCGAACTTAAAGAACGCGGCTTCCATACCAAAACCTCCACTGACTAGAGTGGCGAAGCCCGATCTTGCTGGGAGGGTTCGCCCTGGCTGTGGGGCGGGATAGTGATCGGTGTTTTACTTTTATTGTGGTATGAAAAAAGAAAAACACACTCGACGTCCTCTTCAGAACACGTGCGCCCGATGGCTGCTTTTGTGTTCATTTTTTCGCTCAGTTTCTTCATGGGGCTGCTGAAAATTAGATTCCATGCCTGGCATCACACGACACCTAGCTTGTGGGCGCTGATTTCTCTGCTACTTGCATCATTTGCGGCTTACCGAGAAAGCAGCAGGTGAAAGCAAAATTGCCAAACACACACCTAGTTATCGTTAAATCGCCATTACACTCATTGACCCACAGGTCACATTGAGCCCCGGCCCGAAGGGAGGGCGAGCACGAATAGATTCAGGTGTGTCGCACTTGTGTCCTATTCCGTCACGTCCTTCAGAACTAGCAGGAACTTGTCTATCGTTGCCGTCGACGCATTAACCGGCCCGATTCCCAAGATGAGCTGTGGCCGGTCACGATACGTCAGGTTGACCCATTCGTTGACGCGGACGTGTAGCTTCTTGGGCGAGGCAGTCGCTATGAATTCTTGCACGGTGGACCGCATCTCGTTGAAGTAGGCTCCAATCGGCCAGTTCTTGTCTAGGTCGGCTGCATCTTTTCGCTGGAGTGTCAGGTGGCTGACTTCCTTGTCCGCCCGTTTTCTCGCTGCGACCAGCACAGGCGAGGGCGTCCCATTCCAGGAGGCGGGGTCGTCAAAGTAGTCGGCGGCAACCACGTCCGTGTCTCTCGGACTCTGGTGGTAAAAGAACTCAAACAGGTTGCGAAGGTGGATGGCAAATGATTCGATCAACGCACAACGTTCCAATGCCTCGAATTCAGAACTCTTCGTGAGCAGTGTTTTGGTCATCCATTGGAACATCTGAACCTCATACAGCAGGTGCTCACCTGAGTAGTCGAGAAGTTCCTGATCGGAGAGAGCAAGTCGAGACGACATGACGCGTTACCTCAATTTCGATCATTTGTACGGCAGCAGTATGGCGAAGAAACGACTGAGACTGCCACGCGCGCTGACTCTTACGAACCCTGCAACACTCCAACTAACTTCGCCAGGCGGGTGGCCCACCTCTCCGTTATCATGAATACACTGGGTGCCCCATTTCTCGCGCTCTTTGCGAGAAGTGGGGTCCGTTCCACCGCTCCCTGTTTTCCTGATTCGTCACGAGTGTGCGGTGTGGCCCTCACTGCATAAGAGCTTGTCAGACTCTACTCTAAAGCGTGTGCCCTTCCTCGAACAGGTGCAGGCTTGGGGCGTAGTTGGTGTAATCGCCTGATTACATTTTGTCGTCACTGTGGATTGCCGTCGAGTGATTCCCGGTAGCGTCGCCTGCCAGACGTGAACCACCAAACTGGAACCAGGACAGCGCCGACTCCGTAGATTCCGACGACGACATTCCTGGCAATGTCGGAAACCCTCTCGGAACAGCAGCCACCAACGGCGAAAACAAGGAAAGGCAGAAACAAAGTGGATAGGCCAAGAAGCGCCAACGGTTTGTGACGCCGCAATCTCGCCGTCAGCACCATAGCAGCCACGAATACGATTGGCAGGACGGTGCCCGGCAAGACGAGAGCCATTCCATAACCTTCTCTTGCGTCGGGTGTGGGAACAGGAACGGTCACAACGGCTAGCAAGGCGATCGCGAAGAGGCCAATGTAGACGTAGCAGGCATAGGCGCGATCGAGACGCCGAAGACTTTCTTGTTTTGATGATTCTTCGGCAGCGGGTTCCCCAGATCGTTCCGGAATCGTCATCCAGCCGCTCCGTACTGTTGGCGGGCGGGTGGCCCGCTTCTCCCCCAATATTAACTCGGGGTGCCCATTTCTCTCGTTCACTGTGTCCGCCCGCCGGGGTCAATGAGGTCCTCGGCATTGACCTTCCCATAAGCCTCGGTTCGTTTCCTCCGGTTGGTCCAGGGAATAGATCTCGCCAGTTTCCTTGTCCCGAAACCACTCCTGTGTAGGCGCAAAACGATTGGGCTTCATCACTGGAACCTGTTCGACGTAGCCTCTTGAAATTGCCTCAGACAGCATACGACGTAGCTCTTTGTATTCCCGATCGGAAGCAAAGCTCCTTTGCCCGTACATCTCTCTAAAAACTCCCATTGCGCCATCTCTCATACTAAGGACGTGGCGGGCGGGTGGCCCGCTTCTCCGGAACCAGTCTCTAACTCAGGGTGCCCCATTTCTCGCGTTTGTTGCGAGAAGTGGGAGGCAATACAGTTGGCAGTGAAGTGGTTTGACTCGAGGTCCGTGCCATCACATCGCGGACACTCATCTCTAATACAAGGGCACTTTCGGATCAACCGTCCGCGCCCAGCCATCAATCCCGCCGCGCATGGACTGCACCTTCTCGAATCCCTGCTGCCGAAGCCAGTTCGCGACACTCAACGACCGCATTCCTCGATGACACATCACAACAATGTGCTCTTCGGGATTAAGTTCCTGATGCGCCCGCGTCGGGATGTCTCCCATCGGAATATGTCTTGCACCGTCCAGACGCGAAGCTTCCAATTCCCACGCTTCGCGCACATCGACCAGCGTGAATGGCTCGCTGTTCTTTTGCAGCAACTTCACTTGTCCGCAGGAAATCTCAAGATCCAGCATGCGTCCTCACCAAACTACCTTCAGGATAGCCATCCGCGAAACGGCGGCATAAGAAAGCCCGGCAGGATTAGTGCCGGGTCACAGAAAACCTACGAATTCGCTCCGCCCGAACGGCGCTCACTTGCGACCCGCCGCATCCGACCGCCCCATCGTCACCAGGCTGAGTAGTGCCGCCACGCTCCACAACACACCGGTGCCGAGGCGCGCATTGTGCACTTGCTGGGACGGAACTGAATGCCAAACCGTCAGTCCAAAGCCAACCAGGAAATTTGCGACCAGCACTCCAAAAAACATGCGCTCACGCAGGCAATGCGTGTCGAGCATGAGTCCGACCAGAAGAACGATCCAGACCACATACGTCGCGGCGGTCCAGTTGTCATGCGGCCAATCGTATTCACCGCGCAGGATGTGCGCGAAAGAAATCCAAGCGAAGTACGCGCAGGCAAGAAAGCCCATGAGGCCCCAGCCCGAAGCCCGGCACATCAGGTGTCCCGAATTGTACGGACGCTCTGCCGTCGCGCTGCTATTCGTCAAATCTATTTGCCTGACCATTGCGCTGGCCGCTTTTCAAGAAATGCGGCAATGCCTTCGCGGGCGTCGTCGGTCGCGATCAGTTCTTCCAGGTAGATCTTCTCTGCCCGCGCCAGCCCTTTGTCAAAATGAATGGCATCCCAAGCATAAATGGATTTCTTCGCCAACGCGAGCGCCGCCGGACTCATCTTTTTGATCTCACCGATAGTTTCCTCAACCACGGCACCCAGTTCTTCGCTGCGAGCCGAACGGTTCGCGAGCCCAATCGCGACCGCCTCATCCCCGCTGATCTGGCGCCCGGTGAGGATCAATTCCGTTGCGCGTTTCTGCCCGACCAGCGCCGGAAGCGCGACCGCCGCCACCGGCGGATAACATCCCAGCTTGATTTCCGGAAATCCCCACTGCGCATCGCGTGCCGTGAACACCATGTCACACACCGCAGCCAGTTCGGCGCCTCCACCAAAGCATGCTCCCTGCACCGCCGCGATCGTGATCTTTCGCGAACCAACTACCGCCCGGATCACCGCATGAAACCCGGTGAGCATTTCGCGGACCTGTTCCGGCAGATGAGCCTTCACATCGACTCCCGCAGAAAACGCCCGCGCATCGCCCTCAAACAGGATGACCGAAACATCATCCCGGCCTTCGACTTCGGCTAGTAACTCGGAAAGTTCCCGCATCATCGGGATATCGATCACGTTCAAAGGAGCGTTTGTCAGCCGCAACCTCGCCACCGGAGGCGCAATCTGAATCGTGACCCGGCTCTTAGAAAGTGCTTCCATGCGTGGTTTTCCTTAGGATCGGGAGAATCGCTACAACCTCCCACCACTCTAGCGGATACGAGGAATATACATGCAACTATGTAAGTACAATAACGCCATCAAAACGTTCCACGTGGAACATAGCGTCAAACGAAACCTAAATATTAATCGCCGATTTCCGCGGCTCGCCGATAGTCGACAGCGGATCGCGGGCGCCTTCTTTTTCTTTGATCCACTTCTTTTCGTTGCGAAGGATGTCAAGCAGAAGCACCTTGTCTTTTGCTCCTGGCAAAGTCTCTTCGCAATGCTGTTCGTACCCGCGGTCGTCCAGGGGTTCGCCGGTTTCGCAATGGAACTTCTTCCCTGCCCACCGTCCGATGTTCCGGTTGAATTGCATGTGGGGCGTATAGAACTTCTTCTCGCCCGGCTTCAGGTAAGTGTTCAGGCGCTCGACCAACCCGGAAACTTCTTTGTGATAAAGATGGCGGTTGTAATCGTTGAGGTCGTCGAGGTCCGCCGTGTGTTCGTTCTGCGGTTCATCGTAACGGCCCTTGATGCCCCACACATACGCCCAGTGCGCCGATGAGGAATGATCGGTGCCAAACAGATCGTAGGAACTGGAAATCCATTTATTCAAATACTTCTGCATCAGCCAGCGCGGGATCACTCCCGCCTCCACCACGCGCCGCAGGCCGTCATTGCCTGTGCCCATGTGGAACGCTTCTTCGCGCAGCATGTAGGAAGTCGATCGCCCCAGCGGCGCAAACGAAGAGTACTTCAACATTTGCAATTGGAACTTTCCGTCACGGTCGACGAAGTCTGTGTAGGTGAAAAAGTCCAACCAGTTGTCGATGTCTACGTTGAAGGTGCCGAGCAGTCGCTGATTCTCAAATGCGCGTCGCTCCAGCATCTTCTGTGCTTCCACTTTGCCGGACGATCCGAAGAAGTCGATGAGTAATGCGCACATCTGCCAGCCATGCCGCATTTCTTCGATCATGACGCGCGTGAGGGCGCGACGATCCCAGTCGCTGGGCGCGGATTCAAACAGGTTCCTCTGCTGTTCGACCGATGCGAATTCCGTATCGCCCTGGTAGACGATCATGTTCATTAGCGCATCGCGCATCTGCTGCGTGGGGACTTGTCGAATGTTCTCCCACTTGCGGCGGCCTTTGTAAGAGCCGAACTGGATGTCATCGGTCTCCACGGCGCCGTAGAGCGTGTCGAAGTGAAACGACGAGACGTCATCCTGGTTGACGCCAATCTCTTTGCGCCAATCATCAAAGAGACCGACCCAATCGCTGAAGCTTCCAATCTTCGCTACTTTACCTGGCATTGCTCAACCCCTTTTCACCACAGAGTCACAGAGAAAATCAGATTCTTGGGTTTGTCTTCTCTGTGACTCTGTGGTGAATCCTGTTTGCCTATTTCGCTGTGAAGACTGCCGGACGTTTCTCAACGTAAGCTGCGAGTCCCTCTTTGGCGTCGTCGCTTTGGAAAAGGATCTGCTGATTTTCGCGCTCCACGGCCAATGCGGACTCCATGGGAATCTCCCATCCCGTCTGGACCGCGCGTTTGATGCGTCCGACGGCCTTGGCGGCCTTGTTGGGCGGCGTGAACTGGCGCGCGTATTCCATGATGTTGTCCATGAAGTTCTCGCGCTCGAAGATATCGTTGACGATGCCGAACTCTTTTGCTTCTTCAAACGAGAACGTATTCCCGGTAACCATCAGTTCGATGGCCTTGCTCTTCCCTACCATGCGGGAGAGGCGCTGTGTGCCGCCGGTTCCGGGGAGTACACCGAGATTCACTTCGGGCAATCCGATCTTGCCGGCATCCTTGCGGGCGATGCGGAGATCAGCAGCCATGGCGATTTCGAGTCCGCCGCCGACGCAGTGTCCGTTGATGGCCGCGATGACAAGCTTCGGCGTATGCTCCAGGCGAAGCAGCGTCTCGTTGGCGTGCAGGCAGAAGTAATACTTGAAGGTCGGGTCGACGCTCGCCAGCATTTTGATATTCGCACCGGCGGAGAAAAACTTGTCGCCAACTCCGGTCAGGACAATCACGTAAACATCATTGTCCATGCGGGCCTTGAGGATGGCTTCGTCGAACTGACGATTCATCTCGTAGGTGTAGGTATTGGCAGGCGGATCGTTCATCTCGATCACAGCGACGCCGCCGTCGGTGCGGTAGTTGATGAGGGTCTTGCTCGCTTCGCTGGTGGCGGGCTGCGTGGTGGTGGCCATGAGTGTGCTCCTTCGTGATTGCGATTTCCTTTTTTAGCCGGCAAGATTAGTTGCCAGGCTTACTGCAGATCCCTGGCTCGTCCTCGGCTTCGCCTGCGGACGGCTCGGGATGACAGAATAAAAATCAAGGCTTGTGTCGCGTTCTGCCTCTCCTCGGTGCAAGACGTTTCGTGCCGTTGGTGATGCCGCGAAGAAAAATGTCGCCCATGCGCTGCGCTAGTTCCCGGGCGCCGCCATCGACGCGCGGGTTGTACCAGGTATAGATCCAGTTCATCATTCCGAACAGGCTCATGACGGCGGTGCGTGCGTCGAAGTCGAGGCCGCGTTCTCGTTTAAGAGATTCCATGATGCCCAGACAGATGCGGTAGTACTCGCGCTTGATGGCGGCGATCTCGGATCCTAATCCATTCTTTAGAGCTTCGTCTTCGTGTGACAGAACCTTCATGCCCTGCTGGTTAACCAGGAAATATTCCAGATGATTCAGGATGAACACTCGAATACGCTCTTCAGGTTCAGCGCCCTCATCCAATCGCGCCTTGAGTTTTTCAAGGATGGTTGTGAAGGTGTGTTTTTGAATCAGGTAGAGAAGCCGCTCTTTCGACTGGAAATAATGGTAAAGGCCCGCGAGCGACATGCCGGAAGCGCGGGACAAGTCGCGCATCGATGCGCCCTCGTATCCCTTCTCGCAGAATACTTCCGTAGCATGCGCCAGCACTTCTCCAAGCCGGCGATGGAAGCGAGCGTCAGAGACTGGGCTCGCTCCACGGCGGGGACGTCCGGGTGCGCGAGGTGTTGCGGGACGAGGCATTATGTTCGAACGTTCGTTCGAATGAATTATACGGATTTGTGAGGCGGATCACAAGTGGGTGTGACGCGAGTTCAGGGGGTGGCTGGATCCCGCTCGGTCAGCAGGATTCTCTTCACCTGGTTTCGGTTAAAGGTTTGGCTGTTGCCTCCGATGCGTACCTGAATCTCCATGCCGCTTACGGAGACCAAATCGCCCGAGAGAATGGAACCGTCCCTGAGTTCGATCGTGTCGTGGGCAGCACTTCCCAGTTCGTAGCTGACATTGCCCCCAGAGGTGTCGTGAGATGTTATCTCAAGTGGGAACTTCCCTGAATTGAACCCTTCTTTGCTGAATTCGAGAATGTGTTTTCCATTCATGAGTTCGACAATCTTTGGAGTGGTTCCTGCTTCCTTTCCGTCGACTCGAAGCAGCGCACCTTGCGGAACGGAGTTGATGGTCATGGAGACGGTGCGCGGAGCCGATGTTACAACCGCTAGCGAAGCCGGAGTTCCAGAGGCGGTGAGGGTGATCTGAAACTTGACGATCTGGCCTGCGGGAACGTTTGCGAGATTGATGTAGCCGTCGCCGATTCGCGCTTTCGCTTTGTCGAAGACATAGAGTGACAGGTTCAAGTTTGCCAACGTCTTGTCGGAGACATTCTCAGCCATCGTGTCGCAGATGTAGGTGTGCTCCTTCCCCATAACGGCGACTTCCTTGAATTTGGCAAATGTCAGCCGCACGGCGGGCTGGCCTGACTCCGGCCAAGACAGCACCTGAAAGGGAGTGTCTTTGGCGGCGAGCGACGAGACACCGAAGGCCAATAGCAAAGCGAGAGATAGGTTCTTGAGCATTTTTCCTCGATCTAGTGATGCGGAGTCTGCGGCTGCGTATCCGGCGTTTTCGTCTTACTGTCGTCAGCGGGAGCCACGTGGGTGAGGATGCGTTCTACGAGAAATATCTTGCTGACCTGATTGCGGTCGATGGCGCGATCTTTGCCATCGATACGAAGGACGATGGAGTCGAGGCTCATCGACATCACGTCCCCATTGAGGCTAGAGCCGTCGCGCAGTTGCACGATGTCGTTGGACAGCCCGCCCAGAGTGATCTTGATACTGCCATAAGGCGCGTCGTCGGCAGCGATATCGACTGGGGTGGTGGTCAGAGCGTAACCGTCTTTTTGCAACTCAAGGTTATGGTTGCCTACGGTCAAGTTGAGCGTGGTTGGAGTAAGACCAACATCCTTACCGTCGACTTTCAGGCTGGCTCCTGCTGGAGTGGAAATGACTTGGAGCGGAATCGTCTTAAAGGAAGTCGGTACGCCTCCGGTGTTCTTGGCTCCGATCGAAAGCGTTGCAGGAGGTCCGACAGATTCACACTGGAACTGTACTTTTGCGGATTCTCCCGGGTTCAGGTCGTTGACGACCAGAAGACCGTTGCCGATTCTGATGCGGTCTCTATCAAGCAAGGAAACGCTAAACGATGCCTGGGGAATTACCTTGGACGAGAGGTTCTCCACGATTACATCGGTGATCAGCGACATTTTGCCCTCGAAGCCGCCTAGATTACGAAAACGGCCGAAGGTCAGCTTCAAAGTTGGGCTGTCCTGGCTGGGCCATAGCAGAACCATGGCTGGCTCGTCTTTGGCCAGTAAGTGGGCGGATAAAAAAATTACAAACAGGCTCAGTAAGCAGGCGCGCGTGCGTACCATGGGCGAGATTGTGGCATACCGCCAAAACAGGAGCAACTAATAAGTCGAGGGGCGAGAAACGGCAACGGCAACTGCAGCGGCAACAACGAGTGCAAGTGCAAGAACAAGTACAACTGCAAGAACAACTGCAACTGCAGCGGGCGAGGGCGCCCGCTCCACATCTTTTAACTTTTGATTCCGGCCATTAGTTTGTCGATCTCTGACTTCTGTTCTGCGGTTAGCGGAAGCAATGGCAGACGAGCGGGGCCTCCGTAGTAGCCGTTGATGTCCATGGAGTACTTTACGCCTGGGACGCCGAGGTCTCCGACGACGCGCTGGGCCGCCAATTTGACGCGTTCCTGTTTTTCGCGAGCCAAGGCGATGTCGCCTTCCTTGAGGGCAGCATAGATTTCGTAACAGGCCATCGGAGCGGGACATGCGAACGCCAGGATCGCGCCAACCGCACCGAGTGCAAGCGACGGCTCCAACTGGTGCGCGGCGCCGACCATGACCTGGAAGCCAACTTCTTTTTGACGCGTCTTCAGTTTGCCGACGACAGACACAGCCGCCGAGGAAGGCTTGGTTGTGCCGCCGAGGCTTTCGACGGAAACCATTTGTCCGCCATGGGAAGTGTCGGAGGCCGCCGCTTTCAGCATGCGCGGAGTGACAGCGTCGAAGGTCTCGGTGACGACGGCGGAACGCTTTATCTGGCGCGTGCCGTCAACCATCTGCTTGACCTTCTCAAGATTTCCGCTCGATTCTTTGATCGCCACAATGTTGGGATGGCCGGCAAGTTCGACAACGATCTCAGCGGGAATGTCGTATCCAGTGGCTTGCGGAAAGTTGTAAATAACAATCGGTAGAGGAGAACTGTCGGCCACGGTGCGATAGAACGCGAGGATGTTTGCAGGGAGCATCTGCTTCTTGTAGTAATGCGGCGTGCGCACCATGGCGGCGTCGTACCCGAGTCCGGCAGCGTAGTCGGTGAGTTTAAGAGTCTCAACCGCCGATTCGATGCCCGTGCCGGCAATCATGACTTTGTTCGGGGCCGCAGCGGCGAGCGCGGTCTTCAAGACATCACGACGTTCGTGATCGGAGAGCAGGATGGCTTCTCCGGTTGATCCCAGCACGACGATGCCGGCAGCGGGCGTGCGGGAGTAACGCTCCACGTTGGATTCAAGCTTCTTGTGATAGACGTTACCGTCGGGATAGAAGGGCGTTGAGATGGGAGGAAAGATTCCGTGAAGCAGCATGACTGGACCCCGCGAGCAGCAGTTTATGAGACTAATCAGATTACGCTGAGCGGGGATAGCGTGTCATCCGGTACTCCGTACCGCCGAGTGCACGCACAAAGGGCATGTGATACGATGCGCATCGTTATTTGTGATTTTGCCCATGTCGATCGCGATCACAAAGCCCAAACTCGTCGCGGACCATCGCTTCTACGGCGCAGTTTCGCTGATTCTCGCCCTGGTTGTTTTTGCAGGGTTCTCCCGGACCTACTATCTCAAGGGCCTCTTCGGCGCTTCCTCCCTGCCCTTGCTGGTGCACATGCATGGCGCAGTGATGACGCTCTGGTATGCGCTGTTTATTATGCAGGTTCGATTGGTGGCGAGCAATCGTGTGGCGCTGCATCGGAGACTGGGAATCGCGGGAGTATTTCTTGCCGGTGGGGTCGCGGTGTTGGCGACGATGGTCGCGATTGGCCTTGCACATCGTCGTCTGATGGCGAACCCAGATTCAAAAGAAGGACCCTTCCTGCTGGGCCTGCAACTGTTTGCGATTGTGCTGGTCTTTGTGGTGCTGATCACCGCCGCCGTCTATCTGCGGCGTCGCACCGACTACCACAAGCGCTTGATGACGCTAGCCATGTTGACGGTGCTGGGTCCGGCGGTGGTGCGCTTGCCGGTGATTGAAGGCAAGGTACTCGTGGTAATCAGTATCAACATCTCGTTGATACTGGTCTGCGTGATCGTGGATACCATCAGAAACCGGCGACTGCATCCGGCGTTCGGCTGGGGCGGAGCGCTGGTGATTGGCTCGATCTTTCTGGTGTTCCCCTTCGCTGAATCATCCCTGTGGGCGCATTTTGTGCAACGGATGCTCCTATAGCCCTGGACGATTGCGGAAAAAGTCGTTTCGGAATCGAGCGCCTCAGCGGCTGAAGCCGAATTCAAAACAAAGCCTTATCCGCAGCGGTGAACCGCTGCGCCACCCAAAATCCTGGGCCGCGCCACCTCGGTCGCGCCAAGTGTTTCTGGGGCCTGCTAGACAGTGAGAGGACTTGCCGCGATTCCCGCTTTGATCTCGATCGCAATCGAGGGAGGATTCAGCAGCGTGTTGTGAATCAAGCATTGATGCACGGAACGCTCGAGTCCGGCGAGGTGGTTGGGGGCGAGATCAATCGGCGCGTCAATGGAGATGCGGAAGTCGTCCATGCGGGGAGGGTCCTTCTTCTTTTCAGCAGTAACCCGGACGCGGACTCCCTGCTCGGCGAGTTTGTGCTTACGTAAATAGATGGCGGCATAGAAGGCGGCGCACGATCCCAGGGATGCGAGGAGCAATTCGGGCGGGGTCATGCCTTCGTCGAATCCGCCGTTTTCTGAGGGTTGATCGCATGCGATGGTGTGCTGGCGAGCTTTGATTTCGAATTGAACTGCGCCGAGATGTTCGACTGAAACTTCCATATGAACTCCTGACCTCAGCGGCTAAAGCCGCTCAAATATGAATGCGTTATCGCAGCGGTAAACCGCTGCGCCACCCAAAAGCCAATCCTCATGTGACCAATGCGCCACCTAAAGGCCAATCCTCGCCTCACCGATTCACCACCAAGAACAAATGCTCGGTTGACCGATGCACCGTCCAAGAGCAAATCCTCATGTCGCCGATGCGCCGTCCAAAAGCAGATCCTCATGTGACCGCTGCACCGTTCAAAATCAAATGCTCATGACCGATGCGCAATCCAAAAGCAAATCCTCAGATGACCGACTCATGTTGCTCACGCTGTAGCGCTGCGTCCAGTTGCTCTCGCACCAGGGCACGCGCGCGATGCAGGCGCGACTTCATGGCGGCGGTGGAGAGTTGTAGCTTCTTCGCAACTTCGGGACCGTCCAGATTTTGCAGGTCGCGTAATTCGTAGACTTGCCGGTATGGTTCGGGCAAGGTTGCGATGGCACCGCGCAACAGTGCTTTCATCTGCGCGAGCTCGACCTGGGAATCGACGGGTGCATCCTCGGAAGCGAGTTCCCTGCCTTCCTGCTCCAGGGTGGAGAGTTGCAGGATCGGAAGCAGAGCATCCCGCTTGCGGAGTTGCCAGCAGACACGGTTGGCGATTTTGGCCAGCCAGGCGCGGAAGGCGGCGGCCTCGCGCAGTTGTCCAAGATTCCGGTACGCCTTGAACAAAGCGTCGATCAGCACGTCTTCGGCGTCTTCGCGATTTCCGCAGACGCGAATCATCTGGCGGTACACGGCGTCTTTGTGCTGGTTGACGAGCGACTCGAAGTTCACACCCCTATCATCGAAGGGAACAAGACAGCTGTCTGTGATGGCGGTTACATCGTGCATGTTTGGGTAACAGCGGTGGAGCGGCTTCGATTCCACGGAAGTTTCAGGAGCAGAGCGGCCGTCAGGCAAAGGTCGGTCGCTCCGGCGAAGGTCAGGCCGAGACCGACGAATGCGGCGAGTCCGAGCCAATAGGGGCTTATGGCTGCCGCTAGGAGAAGAGCAGTGAGGATAAGGAGTCCTGCAACCAGTCTGACTTGACGCTCCAGAGACCAGCGCGACTTGGTGTTCACGACGAGCGGAAGGCCTGCACTACGCCATGCGGCAGTGCCGCCTTCGAGGACGCTTACGTCTTTGCGGCAAGGTTCGAGAAGTCCGGCGACCATACGCGCCCGTTTGCCTGACTGGCAGATGAGCAGAACGGGGACATTCGGGAGCAGGTCGTCGAGCCGAGCTTCGATCTGGTCCATGGGAATGTTGACCGCGCGGGGGACGTGCCCGGAGGAATATTCGGTGGCGGAACGGACGTCGATCCATTGCAATTCGGCGGGGCCATTGGAGTGGGAGTACAAGCTGGATGCAGTGTCGATGCTGATTGCGCTCACGAGAACCTCTATATAGGAAGAGCGCAGGATTCTGGAAAAGGATTCAGAGGTGGCCTCAGCGGCTGAAGCCGGATTGCAAACACGGCTTCAATCGCAGCGGTGAACCGCTGTGCCACCCAAACGCAATTGCAACATTCGAGCTTTGCGCGACCTGTTGGCTCCGGGTTGCGGCTAGCTCCGAGTCGCGGCTCTTTCCGCGTGCAGGGCTTGCAGGGCCTGGACTCGCACTTCTCCTCGCTGCAGTGCAGCGATACCGTCAACGGCGGCGCGGGCGGCGGAAAGGGTGGTGAGGGTTGGAATCCGTGCGGTCACGGCGGCGCGGCGGATCGCCTTTTCGTCGAAGTAGGGATCGGGACCGTGGGGCGTGTTGACGATCAACTGGATGCGTTCGGCCTTGATCAGATCGACGGGATTGGGGCGTCCTTCTTTCACCTTGTACACGCGGTCGACCGGCAGGCCGGAACCTTCGATCAGATCGGCGGTGCCGTGCGTGGCAACGAGCTTGAATCCGAGCTCGAAGAAGCGGCGGGCGACTTCGGCGACGTGCGGTTTGTCCTGATCGTTGACGCTGATGAACACGGTGCCTTGCGTGGGAAGTTTTTGTCCGGCAGAGAGCTGCGCTTTGTAGAAGGCTTCGCCGAAGTTGTCGGCTACACCCATTACTTCGCCGGTGGAGCGCATTTCGGGGCCAAGCACGGTATCGACGCCGGGGAATTTCGACCACGGGAATACTGGAGACTTCACGTAGAAGCAGCGGCCGGTGTCGAGGTCGGCGCCGCGCTCGACAAATTCGGGGAGGAACTCGCGGAGCTTGCGGCCAGTCATCAGGCGCGCGGCAATCTTCGCGAGCGGCACGCCGGTGGCTTTCGAGACGTAAGGGACGGTACGCGAGGCGCGCGGGTTGACCTCGATGACGTAGACGGCACCGTCGGGATTGTCGCTGTGATTCTGCGAGCCCACGCCGCGAGGAATCGCGAACTGAATGTTCATCAGTCCGACGACTTTCAGGGCGCGCGCGAGTTTGAAAGTGTAGTCGCGCATCACGTTGAGTTGCGCTTCGGGAATATCGACAGCGGGCAGCACGCAGGAAGAGTCTCCGGAGTGGATGCCGGCTTCCTCGATGTGCTGCATGATTCCGCCGATGACAACGTCTTCCCCGTCGGAGAGCGCGTCGACATCCACTTCGATGGCATTCTCCAGAAACTTGTCGACGAGGATGGGGCGGTCGTGGGAATACTCGACCGCCTGTTTCATATATTGCATGATGGAATCTTCGTCGAAGGCGATCACCATGGCGCGTCCGCCGAGAACGTAGGAGGGGCGGACGAGGACCGGGAATCCGATCTTACGCGCGGCTTCGACCGCTTCTTCGGGAGACGTGACCATCGCGCCGGGAGCTTGCGGGATATTGAGTTCTTCGAGCAACTTGCCGAAGCGCTTGCGATCTTCGGCGAGATCGATCGACTCGGGCGAGGTGCCGATGATGTTTACGCCTGCGGCTTTGAGCGGCAGCGACAGGTTGAGCGGAGTTTGTCCGCCGAACTGGACGATCACGCCGACCGGCGCGCCACCGGACGCTTCGTGTTCGCACACAGCGAACACGTCCTCGAGCGTGAGCGGTTCGAAATAGAGGCGATCGCTGGTGTCGTAGTCGGTGGAGACCGTTTCAGGATTGCAGTTGATCATGATGGTCTCGTAGCCGTCTTCGCGCAGGGCGTACGAGGCATGGCAACAGCAGTAATCGAATTCAATTCCCTGCCCAATGCGATTCGGGCCTGAACCAAGGATTATGACTTTCTTCTTCGCGGTGGGCGCGGCCTCGTCTTCTTCTTCGTAGGTGGAATAGAGATACGGAGTGAAGCTTTCGAATTCAGCGGCGCAGGTGTCGACGCGTTTGAAGACCGGCTTCAGCTTGTGCTTCTGGCGGAAGTGACGAACTTTTTCCTGTCCGCCTTTGCCATCGAGACGCCAGGTTCCGGCGAGGCGTCCGTCGGAGAATCCCATGCGCTTGGCTTCGCGCACGATTTCGGTTGGGACTGACTCCATCGGATGCTTCTCCAACTCAAGTTGCATGTCGTTAATCTCTTTGAGTTGGTAGAGGAACCACGGATCGATCGACGTCATCTTCGCAATCTGCTTGATGGGATAGCCTTGGCGGATTGCATACTGCACGTAGGCGAGGCGCTCGGGATGCGGCGTCACGAGGCGCTGCGTGAGAATCTTGGGCTCGATTTTTCCTGAGCCAACGCGCTTACCGGTGTCGAGCGCGCGGATTCCCTTCTGCAAAGCTTCTTTGAATGTCCGGCCGATGGCCATCACTTCGCCGACCGACTTCATTTGCGGTCCAAGCGATTCGTCGGCGCCGGGGAATTTTTCGAATTGCCACTTGGGAATCTTTACAACAACGTAATCGAGCGTGGGCTCGAAACAAGCTGGAGTCTTGCGGGTGATATCGTTCGGGATCTCGTCGAGTGTGTAGCCGACCGCGAGTTTCGCCGCAATCTTGGCGATCGGGAAGCCCGTGGCCTTGGACGCGAGTGCGGACGACCGCGATACGCGCGGGTTCATTTCGATGATGACCATCCGTCCGGTGGATGGGTTCACGCCGAACTGAATATTCGATCCGCCGGTCTCGACGCCGATTTCGCGGATAATGGCAAGCGAGGCGTCCCGCATCATCTGGTATTCCCGGTCAGTGAGAGTCTGCGCGGGCGCGACCGTGATGGAGTCTCCTGTGTGGACGCCCATCGGGTCGAAGTTCTCGATCGAGCAGATGATGATGACGTTGTCCTTGGTGTCGCGCATTACCTCGAGTTCGTATTCTTTCCATCCGAGAACAGATTCTTCGATCAGGCACTCGTGGACCGGAGAAAGGTCGAGGCCGCGGGCGAGAACTTCCATTAACTCTTCGCGGTTGTACGCAATGCCGCCGCCGGTGCCGCCCAGAGTGAAGCTGGGACGGATGATGACCGGGAAGCCGATCTTGCCGGCGAATTCGAGGCCGTCCTTGAGATTGTTAACGAGCGCGGACTTCGGCACGTCAAGGCCAATGCGCTGCATGGCGTCTTTGAAGAAGAGACGGTCTTCAGCCTTCTTAATGGCGCTGATCTGCGCGCCGATCAGGCTGACGTTGTATTTCTCAAGCACGCCGCCATCGGCGAGTTCGATGGCAAGATTGAGCGCGGTCTGTCCACCAACTGTGGGGAGCACGGCGAATCCGGCGTTCGGCGACATGGCACGCTCGATGCGAATGATCTCTTCGAGATATTCCAGCGTGAGCGGTTCGATGTAGGTGCGATCGGCCAACTCAGGGTCCGTCATGATCGTGGCCGGGTTCGAGTTCGCGAGGATGACTTCAAAGCCGTCGGCCTTGAGCGCCTTGCAGGCCTGCGTGCCGGAGTAATCGAACTCGGCAGATTGTCCAATGACGATCGGGCCAGAGCCCAGGATGAGGATTTTCGAAATGTCGGTTCGTTTTGGCATTAGAAATCAGTTGTCAGTGGCCAGTTGTCAGTTGTCAGTTGGCGCTGCGCGCCTTCAATCCACAGTTACAGTAATCCACCAACTCGCACTTCCATCATCTTCGATCTGAAGCCCTTGCTGCGAACAAAGCGTCGAGGACTTCTTTTGCGGTTCATAGACGACGCCAACGTTGTATTCTTTCCCATTCCATTTCGCAGTTAGCCAATAGTGACCTGGTTTTTCAGGTCGAAATTCGAATTGCCCGTTCCTCCCTGACACATAGGAGCCAACGCTCTTCAATCCTTCACAACACGCTTGGTTTTCACTGGATTCATACAATTCCAGCGGTACATCTTTCAGGCTCTTCCTCTTCTCGGAGTAGTTGTCTGTGTGCTTCTTCTCCGGAATCCGTTTCAGGTATTCAACCCGACCGCAGATTTGATCCACGTTCCACGGTTTCTTCTCCTGTGAATATGACGCCTGAACTACCAGAATCAGCCCCAGTATCCCCATCACCTTTCGAACTCTTCTGCCGCTGGCCACTGGCCACTGATCACGGACCACTGGGTTTGCACTCCTCCATCATCTTCACAAAATCCTTGAACAGGTAATGCGAGTCATGTGGCCCGGGCGCTGCTTCAGGGTGATATTGCACCGTGAAGAGCGGCAGGTTCCGGTGGCGCATGCCTTCGAGTGTGTTGTCGTTTAGATCGATGTGCGTCAGTTCGACTTCGCTTTGCGGAAGCGAATCGGGGTCGACGGCAAAATTGTGATTGTGCGCTGTGATTTCGATTTTGCCGGACTTGATTTGCTGTACGGGGTGGTTGCCGCCGTGGTGTCCGAACTTCAGTTTGAAGGTTTTGCCGCCTACGGCGATTCCGGTGAGTTGGTGGCCGAGGCAGATGCCAAAGATTGGAATGCGTCCCATGAGGCGGCGAATGTTATCGACCGCATAAGTGCAGGGTTCGGGATCGCCGGGGCCGTTGGAGAGAAACACTCCGTCGGGTTTCAAGGCGAGTACGTCTTCCGCTTGCGTCTGCGCGGGGACGACGGTGACTTTGCATCCTTCTCCGCGCAGCTTGCGCAAGATGTTCTGCTTGATGCCGAAGTCGTAGGCGACTACGTGGAAACGAGGCTGTTCGTCTTTCACTCCGACGACTTCATCGGGCAGATGGGAACGCTCGCCGGTTTCCCAGACGTAGGTGTGGCTGGTGCTGACGACTTTGGCCAGGTCGGTGCCGTCCATTTTCGGGATAGCGCGGGCCTTGGCAACGAGTTTGTCGGTGTCGGCTTCGAGCGTCGAAATCACGCCGCGCATGACTCCGTTGTCGCGCAGGTGGCGCACCAGGGCGCGTGAGTCGATGTCGGCGAGGACTGGGATCTTGAATTGCTCCATGTACTCGTCGGCAACCTGTTGCGAACGCCAGTTCGAACTGACCTTCGAAAACTCGCGGACAATCAGTCCTTCAATGTAAGGACGGGTCGACTCGTTGTCTTCGGGATTGGTGCCGTAGTTGCCGATTTCAGGATTGGTGAGAACTACGATCTGTCCAGCGTAGGAAGGGTCGGTGAAAATTTCCTGATAGCCGGTGATGGAAGTATTAAAAACAACTTCGCCGGAGCATTCGCCCTTGGCACCGTAACCTTTGCCTCGGAAGACTTTACCGTCCTCGAGTGCAAGGATTGCTTGCATTGGAACTCCTGGGAGTGGATTTTATGAATTCTAGCAGGGATGTGTGTGTGGAAAACAAGAAAGGTGCTGGGTCTCAGGTGTTAGGTGTCAGGAAAATCCTGCGGCGCCGGCGGCAGTTGGTTTGCCTGAGGCCTAACACCTGACACCTGACACCTGCCCTATCTCAGCCTTCCCAGTTTCTCCATCGGCCAGTATCCGAAGACCGCTTTGCCGTAGATAAAGCGTTCGTTGACAGGGCCAAAGTCGCGGCTGTCGTTCGACATGGTGCGATGGTCGCCGAGGACGAAGAAGGAATTCACAGGAACCGTAATCTCAGGGTAGGAGCGGGCATCGGCGTAGTCGGAAGGAACATAATCCTCTTCGGCGGCTTGGCCGTTGACGTAGACCTGGCCGCTATCAATGCGGATGCGGTCGCCGGCCACCCCGATCACGCGTTTGATGTAGCTCTTCGAGATGTCGCGAGGATAGCGAAAGACGACGATGTCGCCGCGCGCGATCGGCTCCCACCGATACACAAATTTGTTGACGAAGATGCGTTCCTGGTCTTCGAGGCCAGGCATCATGCTGGTGCCTTCGACCTTCACAGGCTGGTAGAGAAAAATGATGATGAACGCGGAAATGGCCAGCGAGACCATCAAGTCGCGTACCCAGACGGCAACAACCGGCAGGTGGCGTGTCCCGGATGGAGGAGCCGCCGGGTCGGGCGGCTGCGGGATTTCCACAGTGGTCATCGTGGGGACATTCTATCTTAAGGTCAAAGGTTAGAGGTCAGATTGCAGAGGTCAGAGCCTTCGGCTTCCGCCGACGGATGGTAGTGCCCCCTTTTTACCTCTACAATCTGACCTCTAACCTCTGCAATATTTTTTATGGCCGACTATTCGATTTTTCCTGTGGTTAACGCGACCTTGAATGGCAGCAGTGCGGTGCTTCTCGTGGTTGGGCGAACGCTGATTTCCCGAGGCAAGATAGCGGCACATCGGGCGGTGATGTTGACGGCGGTGGCAACTTCGTCCCTGTTTCTGGTTTCCTATCTTTACTACCACGCACACGTGGGGTCGGTACATTTTCGCGGGACGGGATGGTCGCGGCCGGTTTATTTCACTATTTTGACGACGCACACCATTCTCGCGGCAGCGATCGTGCCGATGGTCCTGATCACGTTGAGCCGCGCTTTGCGCGGGCGGTTTGAACTACATCGGGCGATTGCGCGGTGGACGTTTCCGTTATGGCTGTATGTGTCCGTGACGGGGGTGGTGATTTACGTCATGCTGTACCGGGTATTTGTGTAGTGGTGGCGGTGCCGTCCCTGAAGGGACTCGCTCGGATATTCTCCCTAACCCGGCACTACCGTGCCGGGCTTTCCTGTGCCGCCGCTGCGCGGCTGGTGTGTCGACCGGACTACCTACCTACTCTTCGACGGCGTTTGGAACAGGTTTCCGAGTGGCGGGGTTCCGCGAATTCATCACAAATTTCATGTTCACCGAACACAGCCTCGCACAGGCGCGATTCTGCTATAGTGAGCGTCTTGGACGACAGTTCTCTCGAAGGAGCGCGCAATCATGGCCGGCAAAAGCGTCAATAAAGTTATCTTGATTGGAAACCTGGGGAAGGATCCGGAAGTGAAGTTCACGCCGCAGGGGACGCCCGTGGCGAAGATCACGCTTGCTACCAATGAGCGCTTCAAAAGCAAAGACGGCAACTGGCAGGATCGCACCGAGTGGCACAATGTCGTGCTCTGGCAGCGGCTGGCTGAGATCGCTGGAGAGTATCTGAAGAAGGGCGGCAAGGTGTACATCGAAGGCCGCCTGCAGACGCGCTCGTGGGACGACAAGCAGACTGGCCAGAAGAAATATATGACTGAAGTTGTCGCTAGTGATCTGGTCCTGCTGGGCGGACGCGGTGAAGGCGGTGGCGGCGGCGAGTACGCAGGCGGATCTCGAAGTGCGTCCAGTGGCAATAACTTCGATCAGAGCGTGCCGGAGCCGGAACATGCGCCCATGGGAGCGTCGGCGATTACGGATGAGGATATTCCGTTCTAAGCGCGGTCTTCCGACTCGAAGCGGTCATGACTTCTCTCGCCGATAAGACCTGTGTTCCCTGCCGGGGCGGTACTCCTGCTCTCAAAGGAAGCGCCCTCGCTGATTTCCGTCAGCAACTGCCGGAGTGGCAGGTGGTCGACGAACACCACCTCGTCCGCGTCTATAAATTTCCTGACTTCCGTTCGGCTCTCGCTTTCGTTAACAAGGTTGGCGGGCTTGCGGAGGAGCAGGGACATCATCCGGATATGCTGCTCGCATGGGGCAAGGTGGAGATCACGATCTGGACGCACGCGGTGAACGGGCTGACGGAATCGGACTTCATCCTGGCAGCCAAAATCCAACGTCTGTACAGCGCTTAGGCATCGTTGGCTTTGCGGGCCGCCAGTCTAGATCAAGAGTCCGCGTGTGGTTTCTTCCAGCGAATTGCCATCCCCCACAATGCTGCCGGGATCAGCATGCATGCTCCCGCTGCGCTCGCGACATGCCGGGCGGCGAAGCCCATGTCGACAAATTTTCCTGCCAGGTAGGCGCCGGCGGCAATCGTAAACATGCAGAGTCCCAAGTCAGCGGCGAAGACGCGGCCTCGGAATTTATCTTCGCTTTGCAATTGCAGCAGGGTCGTTGAAAACACCCAGTTGATCGCGCCACCGAAGTGGGCCAGCATCACGCACAAGCAGGCTTGCCACAGATGTCCGGCTACCCCGAGCATCATGTAACCGGCCCCGGAGGCCAGGAATCCCCAGAAGATGGCGGTCTCCAGTCTTCGAATCTGCTGTCCAGCCCAGGGCGCGGTCACCAGCGGGCCGAGGAGCGCGCCCAGTCCGCGGGCGCCGAGCAGAAGGCTCATGCCCACGAATGCCCCGCGCGCCGGGGCAAGTCCATGCCAGCGGATGGCAAATTCATTTTGTCCCATCACCGTGAACAGTACCCAGCCGGGCCCGATCATCAAGTTTCCGGCTTTCAGGAAAATCGCCGAACGCAGACGAGCCTGGGAACGCACGTAGCGGAAGCCCTCGACGATCGGAGAAAAATCCACGAGATCGCGAACATGCAGCGGCCGCGCGCCCTCGGCATGTGGCTCGTCAAAGCGCATCCGGAGGATCAGCAGAGCCGAAGCCAGAAAAGACAATGCATTCAGGATGAAGACCCAATCCCGTCCCAACAGAGCCGCGACCGCGCCTCCCAAGGTTGCGCCGATCATCAGATTCAGAGACCACGTGGTCGAGGACAGGGTGTTGGCGAGAACTGCGTCTTCGCGTTTCACGATGTTGGGGATCACCGCGCTACGCGCCGGTTCAAAGAAAGCGGCCAGAAGGGTTTCCGCAATCAGCAGGGGGTAGACCAGCCACACCATCTCTTTGGAACGTACGAAGAGCATGCAGAACACGATGACCATGCGTCCCAGGTCGGTGGCGATCATGACGTGTTTGCGTCGAATGCGGTCGTTCACGACGCCGGCCGCCGTGCCGATTACCGTCTGCGGGAGAACTTGCAGAACCAGGGCGAGGGCCACCGATCCGGCGCGCCCGGTGAGTTGCAGCAGCAGGTTGTAAATCGCCAGAGTGTAGAACCAGTCCCCGATTTCGCTGACCACTTGCGCGCCCCATAGACGCCGGAAATTGGCGTTCCCGCGCAACAGGCGCAGGTAGGAGGCGAACGAAATGGTGCTGACTTCCTGCTCAGGAGCTGGGTCCATGGGGAGCGTCGTAGAGTCTGACAGGATACCGGATTGTCGCGGCTGCCGACACAGGATCCCCTGGCACAGGGCAAACCTGTGAAAAGGACTGCACACAATTTGGGTCAGGGATCGGAAAATCCTTAACATTGACAAAAATTGTCATGAAATACCCTCTAAAACCAGCTATTTGAACAGTTCGTGACAAGCTGGAGGTTGGAGAATCGCTTGCGGTAGTCAGGGGGATAAAGGAGTTGTCCCGTGCGAATCTCTGGCCCCGCAGTACTGGTTTTGATGACGGTAGCAAATTCCTTTGCCGCTCCGGCAGTTGTGCATTCGTCCACGGCTCCGCAACCCGGTCTCCTGCTTTTGCTTGGTACCGGACTTGTAGGATTGGCGACACTGGTCCGCCGTCGATTCACGAATTAACCGCTTTTGTTTCGCCTCGTCTGTGCTGTAGCGCTCGCGCCGCTTCCCTGCGGATTACATCTCTGCCGGTTCTATGACGCGGAGATGTTTGCGAAGGAATTCCTGCTGAAGTAGATCTCTCGTTTACCACAGTGGCACAGAGGTGCGGAGGAAACCGCAACCCATGAGCAGGGTCAGCGTGTCTCCGTAGTGATCATGTCGAGGAAGTACTGGTGAATGCGGGAATCGTCGCTCAGTTCGGGATGGAATGTCGCGGCCAGCGTCTTCCCTTTGCGCACCATGACGGAATCGCTGCCTTCTGTGGCAATGATTTCAATCCCGTCGCCGATGCGCTCGATCTTTGGAGCGCGGATGAATACCATTTCAATGGGATTGTGGAGAAACTGTCCTTCGCGAATGGAACTGTCAACCTGGCGTCCGTAGGCGTTGCGGCGGATGGTGATGTCGAGGGCGCCTAGTCCTGCCTGCTTCGGGTTTTCCACTTCATTCGCCAGCAGAATCGCTCCGGCGCAGGTGCCGAAGGTTGGCTTCGTCTGCACGAAGTCTTTCAACTTCTTGAAACCTTCTTCGCCGAGCAGTTTCAAGAATGTGCTCGACTCGCCGCCCGGAATGACAAGAGCGGCAATTTCCTCAAACTGCTCCGGCTTTTTGACAAGCACGACTTCGGCGCCGAGTTCTTCGAGGCGGCGGCGGTGAGCGTCGAAATCGCCTTGCAGGGCCAGGACACCGATTTTCATCTTGTTGATAGTTTCCGTCGCTTGCGATTCGCCGTTCGTCCTTCGCGTGTCGGAGACACCAACATAGGCGAACGACGAACAGCGAACGACGCTGTTTCTACCAGCCGCGCGTCTGCAGCATGTGCGCTTCGTCCAAACTGGAAACGGCCAGGCCTTTCATGGCGCCAACCAGATCCTCGCTGACTTCAAGCAGCACTTTCGGGTCGTTGAAATGGGTAGCGGCTTTGACGATGGCTCGGGCACGCTTTTCCGCTTCCGCCGGATCGGCGAACTCGGTGGAGCTCTTCATGAAGATTCCGGAGCCGACGAATACGGCCTCGGCGCCGAGTTGCATGACGAGCGAAGCATCGGCCGGTGTCGCGATGCCACCGGCGGAGAAGTTTGGTACGGGCAGTTTGCCGTCGCGCGCGACCATCCTCACCAGTTCGTACGGCGCCTGATGTTCCTTGGCTTTCGCGTAGAGTTCTTCTTCACCGAGTACGGTAAGAATTCGCATCTCCTGTACGATCTGGCGGATATGTTTTACGGCGTGCACCACGTCCCCTGTGCCGGCTTCGCCCTTGGTGCGGATCATGCATGCGCCTTCGGCAATGCGGCGAAGAGCTTCGCCCAGATTGCGCGCACCGCAAACAAACGGGACCTTGAAGGCATGTTTATCGACGTGGTGGGCTTCGTCGGCGGGGGTAAGGACTTCGGATTCGTCGATGTAGTCGACACCGAGTTGTTCGAGAATCTGCGCTTCCGCGAAGTGGCCGATACGGCATTTCGCCATGACCGGAATGTCGACGGTCGCCATGATTTCGCGAATGATCTTGGGAGAGGCCATTCGGGCTACGCCGCCTTCGGCGCGGATTTGCGCGGGAACACGCTCGAGCGCCATGACTGCAACGGCGCCGGCTCTCTGGGCGATCTCCGCCTGTTGCGGCGTGGTGACGTCCATGATGACGCCGCCTTTGAGCATCTCGGCGAGGCCGGTTTTCAGGCGAAGGCTGGTGGTGTTGTGTCCGTTGTTCTGCGACATGATGATCTCTCCTTGCAACGGTTGGGTGCCGTCCCTGCGGGACTCCGCGACCTACGCGCGGCTTTCCCGGCACTGCCGTGCCGGGCTCTCACGTTTCGCCGCTTCGCGGCTGCGGTGGGTATGAACCGCAATGATCTTCCTACCGCAAGACCACGATCAAAGGATAGCGTTTAGAGTGGTATCCTTACTATGTCCATTTGACATAAACACACCATACCACTGCGATGGGGCGCAAAACTACTTCCTTACCGCTCAGCCTGCCCGCTCCAGCGGCCGGCGTGCCCCTCTATCACTGGCTCTACGAACAATTGAGGATCGCGATCCTGGAGGGCAGACTCCATCCGGGCGCACGCTTGCCGGCAACGCGCGATCTCGCCCTTGCCTACAAATTGTCGCGGGCTACGATTGTTACCGCATTCGAGCAACTGAAATCGGAAGGCTACGTCGAAGGCAGGACGGGCTCCGGAACCTACGTGAGCAAGGTCTTGCCGGACCAATTGCTGCAGGTTGGAGGAGTGCCGACGGAAAGCCGGTTGCCGCGCCGCGCGGTCACGCTTTCTGAGTATGCGAAACGGTTGCAGCCGTTCCGGTCGCGGGTACGATATCCAGTACGCGCGTTTCGTCCGAATCAGGCGGCTCTCAATTTGTTTCCGACGACGCTGTGGGCACAAATCGCGGCACGTCGGCTACGGAAAGCTTCCACAAAACTTCTAGCGGGCGGCGAGACGCTTGGCTATCGCCCGTTGCGCGAAGCGGTGGTGGAATATCTCAACACTTCGCGGGGTGTGAAATGCACGGCCGATCAAGTGTTGATTGTTTCCGGCGCGCAGGAAGGACTGGACCGCACAGCTCGGCTCCTGCTCAATCCCGGCGAACCGGCGTGGATGGAGGAGCCGGGATATCCAGGGGCGGCAGCCGTGCTGCGGGCGGTCGGGGCGAAGATATGCGGAGTGCCCGTCGATGCGGAGGGGCTGGATCTGCAGCGTGGAATCAAACGCTGGCCGCGTCCGAAACTGGTTTACGTTACGCCTGCTCACCAGTTCCCTCTTGGCGTAACGATGAGCCTGCGACGAAGGCTGGCATTGCTGGAATGGGCGCGCAAGTCCGGCGTGTTGATCTTCGAGGATGACTACGACAGTGAATATCGCTATTCGGGTCGTCCAGTGCCGGCATTGCAGGGACTGGATCGGGCGGGCGTGGTCATTTTTGGAGGAAGTTTCAGTGCAGTAATGTTCCCTGCGATGCGCCTGGGATATCTCGTCGTCCCACCGGAAATGGTGGACGTATTTGCCGCGGCGCAGTCGGTGAGTACACATCATCCGCCGCTGCTGGGACAGGCGGTGTTGTGCGACTTCATCCGCGAAGGGCATTTCGCGAGGCACATTCGACGCATGCGCGAAGTGTATGCAGAACGGCTAGGAGTGTTGCTGAAGGGAGCGCGCGAGAAATTGGCCGGACTCGTGGATATTTCGAATGTCGAGGCGGGTTTACAGACGATTGGCTGGCTCGGGGATGGGTTGCTTGCGGAAGATGTGGCCGAGGCTGCAGCGAAGAAGAACGTGGAAGTCATCCCCCTTCGTCGCTATGCCTTTGGAAGAGTTCGAGGCAATGGGATTGTGTTGGGATTCGCTGCGGTGGAGCCGCGGGAGTTGCGGCGCGGGGTGGAAGAGTTGGCGGCGGTTCTTCGGCCGTGACGTTGGACGCAACGTAACTTTTTCGGAACTGTCATCCCGAACGAAGTGAGGGATCTGTATTGTGCCGAACTGCAGATCCCTCACTTCGTTCGGGATGACAGATATTAAGATTTATTCCTTTACACCACTGCTGGCCAGCTTTCCCTGCGAGAGTTAGCGATCCACAAATCCTGCGAACATCTTGTGTGGATCGATGGCGATGAACAGGCCTTGTCCGCGGGCCAGTACTTCGTCTTTCTGATTCAGGATCTCGGCCATATTCATGTGGCGACGTCCTTTTACTTTTACTTCTCGGGACTCGACGCGCAGAGGCTTATTCAGGGGCACAGGTTTCAGGTAGTGAATCGTGATCTCCGAAGTGAGCGCGACTACCTGGCGGAGTTTGTTCACTTTGCCCATGGCTTCGTCGAGGATGGTGGCGATGATGCCGCCGTGGCAGTGCCCGGGCGGTCCGGTGTAGCGCTTGTCAAGGCGGAAGCGGCAGACGTAGCCATTGCGTTTTTCGTCGTACGTGAAGCGCAGGCGCATGCCGTCTGGATTGTTCTTGCCACAGGCGAAGCAGTAGTTTTTTTGCAGGCGGACGTACACCGTGCTGTGTCCGCGTCCGCGGGCGGATTTCCTGGTAGCCATCGGCTGAGATTCTATCGTGATTTTCCGATTCGATTGAGTATCATGACGTCGCAGAGGTGGCTGCCATGGCTGTTGTGAAATCGTCCAGTGGCTTGTATAGCGTGCATCCGGGACTCGCCATGATGCAGAAGTGGATCCACGACCTGCCCGAGAAGACCGGGCGATCGCCGGACGAGTGGATTGCCTTCGTGAAGCAGATGGGACCGCCCACGGAGAAAGAACGCCGCGAATGGCTCAAGAGGGAGCACAAACTCGGGACCAACTCAGCAATCTGTATTGCCGAGCGCGCCGATGGCAAAGGAACCGAAGAAGACTCTCCAGAAGCCTATCTGACGGCTGCGGAGGCGTGGGTGGAGGCGATGTTTACGGGACCCCGTGTGGCGCTGCGTCCGGCGTATGACCAGCTGCTGAAAGTGGTCTTGGCCGTGGGCAAGGATGCAAAGGCTTGTCCCGGGAAGACTGCAGTGGCGATCTATCGGAATCATGTGTTTGCCAACATTAAAGTCTCGACGAACACACGCATCGATCTCGGTCTGGCCCTGAAGAACATGAAAACACCGAAGCGGCTGATCGATACCGGCGGGTACGAGAAGAAAGACCGGATTACGCGGCGGATTGAGGTCAGGGCCACGTCCGATATTGACTCGGCGTTGAAGGACTGGCTGAGGAAGGCGTGGGAGATGGATGCATAAATACTCCCAGCCTCGCGCCGCACGGTGTGAGCGACGCTTAGAGTGATTTGCACTTCCCGGCTGAAGAAGTGACGATCGCCTTGTCAGATCTCACTGCAACGCGGGCGGGGGCGCCTGCGCCACACAAACTAGTCGTAATACTCCAATCCCAGGTGCGTAATTAACTCCTCGCCCTTCAAGTGGCGCAGCGTGTTCTTCAGCTTCATCAACTGAATGAACAGGTCATGCTCGGGATAGAGTCCCGGCGCGGTCATCGGGGCTTTGAAGTAGAAGCTTAGCCACTCCTGGATTCCGAGGCGGCGCAGTTCCGGTGTGCGCTGGGCGAGGTCCAGGAAGAGGACCAGGTCGAGGACGATCGGCGCGGCGAGGATTGAATCGCGGCACAGGAAATCGACTTTGATCTGCATCGGGTAGCCAAGCCATCCGAAGATATCGATGTTGTCCCAACCTTCTTTGTTGTCACCGCGAGGTGGGTAATAGTTAATGCGAACCTTGTGGAACATGTTGCCGTACAGTTCGGGATAAAGCTGCGGCTGCAGGATGTGCTCCAGAGCCCCCAGCTTTGATTCTTCCTTGGTCTTGAAACTGCCGGGATCGTCGAGCACTTCGCCGTCGCGGTTGCCGAGAATGTTGGTCGAATACCATCCGCTCAGGCCGAGCAAGCGCGCTTTGAATGCGGGAGCCAGCACGGTCTTCATCATGGTCTGGCCGGTTTTGAAATCCTTGCCGCAGGTGGGAACTTCGCGTTCACGGGCGAGTTCCTGGATGGCGGGAATGTCGACCGTGAGGTTGGGAGCGCCGTTGGCGAACGGCACGCCTTCCTGCAGGGACGCGTACGCGTAGATCATCGAGGGAGCGATATTCGGATCGTTCTCCTTCATCGCCTTTTCGAAAGATTTCAGGTTCTGATGGATGGCACTGGCTTCGATGAAGGACTCGGTCGAGGCGCACCAGATGGTGATGAGGCGATCGGCGCCGCTGGATTTCTTGAAATTGCGCATGTCCTGGCGCAGTTGCTCGGCCAGGTCCAGCTTGTTCTTGCCCTTCTTGACGTTTGGTCCGTCAATCTTCTTGACGTAGTTGTGATCGAAGACGGCCTTCATCGGCTTGATGGAGCTGAGGCGGCCTTTCACCTGCTTGAGCAATTCTTTTTCGAGCACGCCGGCATTGGAGGCAGCGGCATACATGTCGTCTTCGAAAATGTCCCAACCGGTGAAAACGAGGTCATTGAGCGTCGCCAGCGAGACGAATTCCTTTACTTTGGGCGAACGGCCGTCGGTGCGCTTGCCGAGGCGAATGGTTCCCATCTGGGTCATCGAGCCGATGGGGGCCGCGATGCCCTTGCGGATGGCTTCCACGCCGGCGACGAACGTCGTCGCCACGGCGCCCATGCCGGGGATCATGACGCCCAGCTTTCCTTTTGCGGGCTTGGTTTCGAAACCTTCCGACCGGGGCGACTGTACTTCGACGCGCGCCGGTTTGCTGCCATTCTTGCGGGGAGTTGGCATTTGGGATCAGTCCTTGTCGCTTCAAATAGTAGTAGGCAAACAGATATGTTCTCTCATTTGTAGGTAGCATTGCAAACACGCGGGGATTGTATGGCGTAAATTGTGCGGCGAGTGGCGCTTCTCAGCAATCCAATTGCATGTTGGATGAGAGGCTGAAATCTTTACCACAGAGGACACGGAGAAATCATGTCTGACAAGATTGCGGTGATCACCGGATCGTCGAGCGGCTTTGGATTGCTCACGGCGATTGAACTGGCAAAGGCTGGATATCGCGTAGTGGCGTCGATGCGCGATCTCGGACGGCGCAGCCGCTTGGACGAGGCAGCCGCGGCTGCCGGAGTGGCAGCGAAGATCGAAGTGCGAAGGCTGGACGTGACCGAGATCGACACGATCCCTGCATTTGTCGATGGGGTCGTGCGTGACTACGGACACATCGATGTGCTCGTCAACAACGCCGGATTCGCCGTCGCTGGATTTGCCGAAGACATCAAGCTGGAAGAACTGCGCACGCAGTTCGAGACGAATTTCTTTGGTCCGGTGGCGCTGACCAAAGCCGTTCTTCCCGTGATGCGGCGGCAGGGCTCGGGACACATCATCATGATCTCGTCGATCGGTGGCCTGCAGGGCGCGATCACGGTTTCCAGCTATGCGGCGTCCAAGTTCGCGCTGGAAGGCTGGACGGAGTCGCTGCGGCTGGAAGTGAATGCGCTTGGCATCAATGTCGTGCTGGTGGAGCCGGGGGCGTTCCAGACCGATATATGGACGCGCGGGGCGCAGATGGGAGAGAAGGCGACTTCGGATGCTTCTCCAAATTTTCAGCGCAGCTTGAAAATGCGGGAGCGTGTGAACGCGATGCCGAAGCGGGATCCGATTGCCGTGGCGCACGTGATCACCCGGGTGGCACAGGATCCGAATCCGCGGCTACGGTATCTGGTTGGTCCGGATGCCAAGATTCAACTCGCGATGAAACGGATTCTGCCGTGGAAGTGGAACGAAAAGGTGATTGCGAAATTCCTGAAGATCGACGGATAGCGCGGCGGGATTCCTACTTCCCGTCCAGGTCCATGGTCCGCACCGGCAGGTCCCAATGCGAGAGCAGGATCTCGAACCTGCGCTGCTCTTCTTTCAGATAGGTGGCTTGGTCGGGCCAGAGCTGCTTCTTCAGTTCGGTTTCGTCAAAGGGTTCGTTGGCGATGGTCGCGTTCTTGAATACGATCGTCACGCGATAATCCCAGCGGCCGTCTTCGGTGGTGTGATAGCGGGGCTGGTCGACGGACACTTTGAGCATGCGCCCCATTTCCACTTCCTTCTTAAGGAGTGGGTAGTGATTCTTCTTGAAAAGCTGGAGGAATTCGTCAGCCGATCCCCACTTGGCCTTGTAGTAGTACTCGACGACGAAGGGCTTACCAGCGGTATCGGCAGTCTGAGCCGGCAGGGCTGCGGGAAGCAAGATAGCAAGAAGAAGCAGGAAGCGAAGTTTCATGTCAGGTCTCCGAGCCCAAGATTGTCGCACAGACGCCAAAGCCGCGAAAATTCATGACCCGATTCCCCGCTCCTTTTCCGCATATGACATGTAGGAGGAGAAGAATATGAAGAAGCTTCTTTTACTGATCGCGGCTCTCAGCCTGTCGGCCTTCGCCCAGAACGGAACGGATATCGTGGAAACTGCCACCCAGCATTTTACGACCGGCTGGGACAATTTCAGCGAGCCTCTGAACCTGGCTTCGAGCAACGTGAAGTGGTCAGTGTCGAATTCTCGCAAGATGACGGTAACTTTCAGCCTGGTCGGGGCTGTTCCGAACAAACTCTACCAGGTGGGAGTCCACATTTTTTGCACCACCACACCCGGCACATTCGGCCAGTTTCCCGCCAATCCATCGAGCGGCAATTGCGGGCAGATTACCAAGCAGAATTTCACCGGTTCCGTGGCCTCGGTGGAAATGGGCGTCGTAACGACCGATATGCATGGGAAGGGATCCTTCAAAGTAACGGTCGGCCCGATCGCTTCCGGCACCTACAATCTGGAGTTCACCATCCGCAACGGAGCGGGGTGCAATCTGATTGGCGGCGCTGGCAATGCCGGGTGCGCTGTTGATTTCCAATCCCCGGGACCGTTCGGAACGACGACGTCGGTCGTTGTGCCCTGATTCTTCGGCCTTGTGGGGCCGGGTTCAGAGAGCCGGTCCCACAACTGAATGTTAAAATCGACTGTGGCTGCCGATTCTCTCCGAATGATTGCCGTCGATATTGACGGTACCCTGCTGAACCCTCAATTTCAGATTTCAGAAACTGACCTGGCGGCATTGCGCAACGCCCATGCACAAGGGATCGAGGTCATCCTCGTGACCGGCCGTCGGCACGCCTTTGCGCTTCCCATTGCGAAGCAGCTTGGCTTCGACCTATGGCTGATCTGCTGCAACGGAGCAGTGACGCGGTCGCTTGCGGGAGAGACTTTTCATCGTGACATGTTGCCGCTCGAAACGTGTCGAAGACTGCTCGGCACGATGCAAGAATTCCGGGGGCAGACCGTTCTTACCTTTGACAAGGAAAGTAAGGGCGCGATCGTGCTCGAGCATCTGCGGGAACTGGAGGGCAGTATCCGGCACTGGCTGGAAAAGAACTTGGACTACATCGAGTTCGTGATACCGATCGAGAGTGCCCTAACTACTGACCCGGTGCAGGCGATGTTCTGCGGTCCGGTTGGGCTGATGCAGCAGGTTTTGCGGGCGCTTGATGCCAGCGGGTTGCCGATTACGGTGCTCCGCACTGAGTATCCGGGCCGCGACTTGTCGATTGTTGACGTATTGAACGCGGGCTGTTCCAAAGGGCATGCTTTGGAGCGCTGGACCAATTACCGTGGGATTACTCGCGATCAGGTCATGGCCGTTGGTGACAACTACAACGACATTGAAATGCTTGCCTTCGCCGGGCGGCCTTTTATCATGGGAAATGCGTCCAAGGAACTATTGGGCCGGGGCTGGACGATGACTCGCTCGAATTCGGAAAACGGAGTCGCGGCGGCGATCGATCATGTGCTGCGTGGTGCCCCCTTGGAATCCGTGGTGAGCAAGGCGGAATGAAGAGACTGCAATCCATTCGGCGAACGATCGTGGCGGGGGCGTTGACCCTGGCTTGTCTGCCGAGTTGCGTCGCTGCCGATCTGGCGCTCCTGCGCAACGGCTTCACGATCCGGCACGAGCGGCACCAGGTGCTCGGAGAAAATACGCGGCTGTTTATGGGAAGTAGCGATTCAGGCTACGTAGATGTGCCGACATCGGACATTGAAGGCTTCGAAAAGGATTTGTCCCTGCCGCCGCACCTGGCCAAGTCGGTCTCGCCTGCAAATTCCGTGGACTTGAATCAAGTCGTGAAATCCGCTAGCGCGAACTACCACCTTGATCCGGATCTGGTGAACAGTGTGATCCGCGCCGAGAGCGGATTTAATACGCGGGCAGTTTCGCGCAAAGGCGCGCAAGGGCTGATGCAACTCATGCCGGGCACGGCGGAAAAACTGGGAGTGACGAATCCACTGGACCCCGCAGCCAATGTCGACGGTGGAGCGCGCTACCTGCGCACGCTACTAGAGCGCTACAACTACGATCTGGTGAAAGCACTGGCGGCGTATAATGCTGGCCCGATGCGGGTGGAGCAGTATCGGGGAGTGCCTCCATACAGGGAGACACGGGCGTATGTGAATGGGATCGTGCGCGACTACAACCGCAAGAAGATCGCGCAGGAAAAAGCGGCGAAACGCGCTGGGCGTCCGGCAGGGGCTAAAGCCCACGATCAGGCTGGCTCTCTATCGCAGCGGTGAACCGCTGCGCCACCCAAAACGAACTGCCCAGAAACAGACCATGTTCCCGACTTGCCGTCGTATGCCTGCTATCGTCTAAGCCTAGTTGCGGCCGTCTGAGACTAGATGCCGCACTCTGAGACGCGACCAGCCGCAGGAAAATTGCTAAGGATGTCGCGAGAGGGTCTCGCGCTCGGCATCCCGCAGGGGCTAAAGCCCACGATCAGGCTGGCTCTCTATCGCAGCGGTGAACCGCTGCGCCACCCAAAAGCAACTGCCCGGAAATTGCTGGGCATCCAACACTGCGTACGTTGACCCTGCCTGCTCTGTCATATACCTTCATGCAGGGGACGTGCCCGGCGCGCAATTGACCTTCCTCTGTTCACATTCATGAAAAAGAAATATCTCGTTTATGGCGTAGTGTTCCTGGTGCTGGTAGTGCTGGTTTATCTCCAGTTCAGGACATGGAAGAATTTCGACTGGGCGCGCTTCTGGCAGACTCGTCCACAGAACTGGTTTCACATCGCGCATGGCGTGGCTCTGATCTATCTGGCGTATGTCGTGCGGGCGATCCGGTGGAAGATTTTTTTGAAACCCGTAAGGCCGAAAGCGTCGTCGATGAGTTTGGTTGCCCCCACGATCATTGGTTTTACAGGGCTTGCTTTGCTTGGACGCCCGGGAGAATTGATTCGTCCCTACCTGGTGGCACGCCGGCATGATTTGACGTTTTCGTCGCAGATGGCGGTATGGGCGGTCGAGCGGATCTTCGACATCGGAGCATTCACGGTCTTGTTGGTGTCGATCATCTTCTTCGCGGAAGGTCCGAAAGAATTGCCGTTCTACCAGGCATTTCAACGAGGCGGAATCATCCTCAGTTTGCTCGTGGTGGGATTGGTATTGGGCACCATGGCTGTGCATGCGAAAGGCGAGGCGATCGCCAATTGGGTGGAGCGGCGTTTTTCTCATCTAGCCGCCAACCTCGGACACAAGATCGCGAGCCGAGTCCGCGAGTTTCACAGCGGCCTCGACACGATCCACGGCCCGGGATCGCTGGCCGCGCTGATTGGGCTTTCGCTCCTGATGTGGTTCATGATCATCATGACGTATCAGGACGTGGCCCATTCCTATGGAGTGGAATCTCTCGACATACAGCGGTCCCAGGTACTGGTGCTCATGGGCGCGAGCATGATCGGGTCGATGGTGCAGTTGCCGGGAGTCGGCGGAGGATCGCAACTTGCCACCATCGCAACCCTGGAAAAGGTGTTTGATGTCCCCAAGGAACTGGCCGCCAGCTGCGGCATCATGTTGTGGCTGGTCACATTTGTATCAGTTGTTCCGCTGGGATTGTTTCTTGCACATCGAGAGCGGTTGTCGCTCCGTAAGCTGTCGGAGGAGACGGCAAAAAAAGAGGATGAGGTTGCGCCGGCATCCTAGGAATGCGGATTCCGTGCCGGTTTAAAGAAGCAAATCTAAAGCCTGAACCACGAAGGACACCAAGGGTTCACGAAGGCTTCTCTTCCAGCAGTCATTTCCTGAACGCGCCTCTTAGCCATGCTGGTTCGCGTCGGACAAATTCACACGCACCCCCCTGCTACAATCGGTGGTATTCCTGAGTACCAATTAGCGCCATATGAAGTGTCCCTTTTGCGGATTTGAAAATGACAAGGTGGTGGATTCGCGCGAGAGTAAAGAGGCGGATTCGATCCGCCGCCGCCGCGAATGTCTGAAGTGCGAAAAGCGCTTCACGACTTACGAACGCATCGACGAAATCCCCTACATGGTGGTGAAAAAGGACGGCCGGCGGGAGCGGTTTGACCGTCAGAAAGTTCTGAACGGACTGATGCGCGCCTGCGAAAAAAGGCCCGTGCCCATCAGTAAGCTTGAACAAATCGTCAACGAAGCAGAAGCTTTTGTGATCGAGTCCGCCGAGCGCGAACGGAAGACGAGCGAAGTTGGCGAACTGATCATGAATCGCCTGCGCCGGTATGACAAAGTTGCGTATGTGCGATTTGCCTCCGTGTATCTGGACTTCAAGGACGTGCAGGAGTTCATGGCCGAGTTGAAGGACCTGCTGAAAACCAAGGAACTGCCCGAGCAGAAAAGCAAAACCACGGCGAAGTAGTTCGCCCCACATTTGAATTCATGACACATAAAATTACCCTTATCCCCGGCGACGGCATTGGACCTGAAGTTACACAGGCGGCTGTGCGCATTCTCGAAGCGACCGGCGTCAAGTTTGAATGGGAGAGCTTCGCAGCTGGTGCGGAAGCTTTTGAGAGATACAAGGAATACATTCCCAAGGAACTGACGGAATCGATCGAACGCACGCGGGTCGGACTGAAGGGGCCCGTCACAACGCCCATCGGGGGCGGGTTTTCCAGCATCAACGTGGAGTTGCGCAAGCGTTTTGAGCTGTTCGCGAATTTCCGTCCGATCACGAATCTGCCGCATATTCCTGCGCGTTATCCGAATGTTGACCTCATTATCGTTCGCGAAAACACCGAGGGTCTGTATTCCGGAATCGAGCATGAGGTCATCCCGGGCGTGGTCGAAAGCCTGAAGATCATCACGGAAAAAGCTTCCACGCGAATTTCGCGTTTTGCCTTTGACTACGCGCGCAAGTATCACCGCAAGAAGATTCACTCGATCCACAAAGCCAACATCATGAAGATGTCGGACGGCCTGTTTCTGCGCTGTTCGCGGACGGTGGCGAAGGAATATCCCGAGATCACGTACGGCGAACACATCGTTGACAACACGTGCATGCAACTCGTGATGAATCCCTATCAGTACGACATCCTGCTGATGGAAAATCTGTACGGTGACATTGTTTCCGACTTGTGTGCTGGACTGGTAGGCGGCCTGGGAGTCGTGCCGGGCGCAAATTTTGGACACGAGTGCGCGATCTTCGAGGCGGTTCACGGATCGGCTCCGGATATCGCCGGGAAGAATCTGGCGAACCCCACTGCCGTACTGCGTTCGTCCCTACTGATGCTGCACCATCTGGGCGAGCACGATGCTGCCCAGCGAATCCAAGCCGCTCTCGATCATGTGTTCATCGATCGGACGAAACTCACCCGCGACGTGGGCGGGACCGCAGGCACTTCGCAATTCGCGGACGCGGTGATCGCGGCCATGGAATCGCAAAAAACCGCCGCCAATACCACACCCTAAACGTAGAGACACGGCTTAGTGCGTCTTCCGCTGGCACACCATAGAAGACTTTGACAGAGACGGGGCAAGCCCCGTCTCTATGTCGAGAGTGTGAGTGGAATTCAGAGTGCGGGGAGATTCCGGGCGTCTGTTAGAATGATCTGTTTTTCAGTTCATCCGGATGTGTCCAGTAGCGACGCATCCCCTGGGGTTGTTGTGGGGACCGATCTGAAGTCGATTACCGTGCCGCATCATCGCGGTCTGCATCGCTTTGCGACCGTGACTGCTTTTCTTACCCTGCTTCTGATTATTGCGGGAGCGCTCGTCACCAGTAACGATGCGGGATTGTCGGTTCCCGACTGGCCTACCAGTTTTGGTTCGCTCTATAAGATGCCGCGCATGGTCGGTGGTGTTCAGTACGAACATGGGCACCGTATGGTGGCGGAGCTTGTCGGCCTGCTGACGATCATCCTCGCGATATGGACCTGGCGAGTCGAGAAACGAATGTGGCTCCGCCTGCTGGGCGTGATGGCGCTGCTGACGGTAATGTTCCAGGGCCTTCTGGGCGGCATCACGGTTCTGTTTTACCTGCCTCCGGTAATCTCGAGCGCGCACGCGGCGCTGGCGCAAACATTTTTCTGTATTGCGGTTGCGATCGCTGTTTCCACCGGGCCACGATGGATCGAAGAACAACCCAAGGTCGACATCGATCAGAGACGTCCATCGCTGTTCACGCTCACTTTGCTCGGAATCTTCGTTCTCTATACGCAGCTGATCCTGGGCGCGATGTTCCGCCACAAGGGATTAAGTTGGTGGCCGCACGTCGTCCACGCTGCAGTAGTGGCGATTGTGCTTTCGTGGACGGCCATTCGAGCAATCTCCGTCTACCCGCAGATCGATGCGGTGCGCCGTCCGGCGATTACGATGCTGAGCCTGATGGTGGCGCAGTTGTGCCTGGGATTCATGGCCTTCATCACACGCGTGATGTGGGGACATGATGCCGCGCAACCGGAATGGCCAATGATCCTCTCCACTGTGGTCCACGTCGCGGTCGGAGCATTGCTGCTGGCTACGACCGTCGTTCTCGCCATCCAAGTGTGGCGCCACGTCCCGTTGTCATTTGAGGAACGCGTTCCTGGACGGGAACAGAAACCGGTCGCCGCATGAGCGTTGTCTCGCAGGTCCCATCCTTTACGCCCACACGCATACGAACGCTCGCGAGCGATTATGCGCAGCTCACCAAAATGCGGGTCACGACTCTGATCGTGATGACCGCGTGGTGCGGATTTTATTTTGGCGCGCTGAAGAATGGAGTCTCTTCCCTTTCGTGGAGTTTGTTCAACGCCTTGCTGGGGATTGGACTGGTGTCGGCGGGCACGGCGGCTCTCAATGAAGTCATGGAGTACCAGATCGACGCGCGCATGCGCCGCACTGCGAATCGTCCGCTGCCTTCGGGACGGATGAGCTTGCTGCATGGAACGATTGCCGGCGTGCTGCTGACCGTCGGAGGCGCGTTCTACCTAGCAGTCGCAACCAACACGCTCACAGGACTACTGGCGCTGGCGACGGCTTTTGTTTATCTCGCGGCCTATACGCCGCTGAAGCGGCTCCATCCCATCTGCACGTTTGTGGGCGCAATTCCAGGCGCCATGCCGGGAGTGCTCGGATGGACGGCAGCACGCGGGCGGCTGGAATTAGGCGCGCTCATCATGTTCGCGATTGTGTTCTTCTGGCAGTTTCCGCACTTCTATTCCATTGCTTGGCTTTATCGGGAAGATTATGCGGCCGGAGATATCCGGATGCTCCCGGTGTTCGAGGAGGATGGGAAGACGACGGGGCGGCAGATTGTGGCCTACTCGCTCGCTTTGATTCCGGTGAGCCTGGCACCGACGATTTTTGAAATGTCGGGCAAGATTTATGCGATCGGTGCGATCGTGATGGGTATTGCGCTCTGCTATTTCGGCGCCCGTCTGGCCCGCCTGGGGCTGCCGATGAATGCGCCGCGCTCGAAACAGCAGGCACGTCACTTGTTGCGAGCCAGCATTATCTACCTGCCTTTGCTATTCGCGCTGATGATGATCAACGGCGTAAAATAATCTGTGACCCCAAACGTGAGTGACGTCGAGTCCATTCCCCTTACAGAGCAGACAAAGACTACCAGCGCGATTATTTCCGTGCGGGGTCTGGTCCACCGCTATGCTGACCGGACCGCACTCGATGGGATCTCGTTCGATGTACGTCCTGCGGAGTTGTTTGGGCTACTTGGTCCAAATGGAAGCGGCAAGACCACGCTGTTTCGCATCCTGTCCACGCTGATGGTACCGAGTGCAGGGACCGCGCACATTGCGGATCTCGACGTCGTTCGGCAATCGTCCGCTTTGCGGAGGCATATCGGGGTTGTATTTCAGGCGCAGAGTGTCGACGCAAAGCTTACCGCTTACGAGAACCTGTGGCATCAGGGGCATCTGTATGGTCTGCGCGGGCCGGCCCTGAAACAACGGATTGAAGAGATCCTGACTCGGGTGGGGCTGCTGGATCGGGCAGGCGATCGCGTGGAAACGTTCTCCGGCGGAATGCAACGGCGTATTGAGCTGGCGAAGGGACTCTTACATCATCCGGAAGTTCTTTTGCTGGATGAACCGACGACTGGACTTGATCCCGGAGCGCGGCGTGATCTGTGGCAGTACCTTCAGATCCTGCGGGATGAGGAAAAGGTTTCGGTCATCGTGACCACGCACCTGATGGAGGAAGCGGAACGCTGTGACCGGCTGGCGATCTTGAACGAAGGAAAGCTGGTCGCGCTGGGGACTCCTGCCGAGTTAACGCGCGAGATTGGCGGCGATGTCGTGCTGCTCGAATCGCGCGACGCTGAAGGACTGGCGGCAAAGATTCGAAACCGGTTCCACCTGGATGCGACTGTGATGGGCCAGCAGGTCCGACTGGAGATTGAAAACGGACATCGATTTGTGCCGGACGTGGTTGAGGCATTTCCGGGAGAAATTCAAGCGTTGAGTGTGAGTAATCCCACGCTCGAAGATGTTTTTATTCATCGTACGGGGCACAAGTTCTGGAACCAGGAGAATTTGTAATTTTGTAATTTGCAATTGGTAATCTAAAAACTCAAGGCACGATCTCATCGAGCCGTAAGCCTTTGGTTTTCAGATTACAAATTACAAATTACAAAATTACCAATTATGTCCACTGCTTCCATTCCGATGAACGCTGCACCGTCCGCTGGAGTTTCTCTGCCCGCCTTCACGCTCTGGTGGCGGGAGATTGTTCGCTTCTACCGGCAGCCGGCGCGAGTGGCTGGAGTGATCCTGTCGCCATTGATTTTCTGGGTCGTGCTCGGAGCGGGCTTCGGAACTTCATTCCGGTCGGGTGAGGGCGCGGGCCAACAGCACTATCTTGACTACTCGTTCCCGGGCGCCCTGGTGATGATCGTGCTGTTCACGTCGATCTTCACGATGATGTCGGTGATTGAAGACCGCAATAAGGGATTCTTGCTGTCGGTGCTCGTCGCGCCCGTACCGCGTACTGCGATCGTGTTGGGCAAGGTGCTGGGCGGAACTACGCTGGCTTCCATTCAAGGCCTGATTTTTCTCGCTTTCGCACCGCTCGTGGGGATTCACTTCACGCTCGCGTCCTTTGGATTGATCGCACTGACCGTGTTCCTGGTGTCGTTTGCTTTGACTGCTCTGGGCTTTGCCATCGCGTGGCCGATGGATTCAACGCAGTCCTTTCACGCGATCATCAACTTGTTCCTGATTCCGCTGTGGCTTTTGTCGGGCGCGTTGTTCCCTCTTGCGCACGCTTCGCGGTGGATGCAGGCGCTGATGTATCTCAACCCGCTGACCTACGGAGTGGAAGCTCTGCGCACGCTGATGTATCCGGGAGCGGAGAACACCTTTACCCTGCCCGCATCGATGTTGACCCTCCTGCTGTTTGCGTTGTTCATGTTCGGGCTGGCGTTTGCCTTGGCCAATCGGAAGAGTACGTCGGGTCGGTAGTCGTTTGTCGTTGGTCCTCGGTCATTCGTCGTTCGCACTGTAGCTGACTCCGGCGGCGGGGGAATGTCAGAACTGTTGTTCCAAATTCATAATCCAGAAATCAGATACACTTGCCGAGCGGCTCACGACGAACTGCTCGTGCCGGACATTCCTACATGATGACTCTCGATATTCTTGCTCTCGCTGCGCATCGTGACGATGTAGAACAGACCTGCGGCGGCACGCTCCTCAAGATGGCCGACCGCGGATATCGCACCGGCATCCTCGATCTGACACAAGGGGAAATGGGCACGCGAGGCACATCCGAAGACCGGGCCCGCGAAGCGAGAGAAGCGGCGCGAATCCTGAAAGTCTCGTGGCGTGGCGCGCTCGATATACCGGATGGACGCGTGGAGAATACCTGGGAAAACCGCCTGAAAGTGGCGCGTGTGATTCGTCAGCAACGGCCGAAAGTCCTTATCTTGCCGTACTGGCAAGGGCGGCATCCCGATCACTACACAGCATCGGTACTGGGATATGAAGCCTGTTTTCTTGCGGGCCTGGCGAAACTAGATATCAAACACATTCCTCCAGTAGTGGGAGAGAGTCCGTCTTTCTACACCTCAGGCGTTTTGGCTCCCGAAGGCGTAGAACCGTTTCGACCATTCAAGATCATCTACGCGAGTCTGTACCACGATGTGCGTCCCACGTTTGTCGTGGATATCACCGATCAGTTTGAGACCCGCCTGGCGTCGCTGATGGCTTACGAATCGCAATTCAAAGACCAGCAAGCCGGCAGCGGGATCTTCCCTGCGCAAGCCGAAATTCGCGCGCGCGTCGAAGCCATGGCGCGGTTCTACGGGATGATGGGCGGCGTCACCTATGCCGAGCCGTTCGTCCAAAAGGAAATTGGATTGGTGGACGATCTGCTGGCGATTCCAGTGAAGTCGATCTGAGTTCCCTTGTTGTCGACAATCGCTCCGAGTGGCACGGCTTAGGCAATGCCGCTCAAAGGCCTACTTGGCGCACCGCTTTGGTTCGAGAACGACCATCAAGAAGGCATAGACCAGCCAAAATCCAAGAAACAGCCACCAACTCACTTCGTCGATCTGCTGGCGATCGTGGAGGAGAAACACGGTGCAGGCGGTCGCGAGCGTGTAGAAGAACGCGAACAGAAGCGGCACGATCAGCCGGCGCTTCTCCATCAAGAACGCTTTTTCCGGCGCTGTGTCCTCGGAGGTCTCTCGACGGCCGAGCAGCGCGCCCCGCACCAGCCAAGCCCAATTTGCTGCGATCAATACCATGGCGCTGATCCCGAGGACGGCCGAGATGGTACGGGCCCGATCGAGCGGCGCAAACGAAAACAGAGCGACGTAAGCGATCCCCACCATCACCAGAATCCATCCCGCAAAGCGCTCCGCAGCGGCGGCAGCCCCAGAAGGATTCACTCCGGGTGCGTTCAAGGGGCGCGTTTTCGGCAGGAAGTTTCCGGTAATAACGACTGTGATGCCGAGGATCAAACCCATGCCGCGCTTGACGACGGCGGCGTCGAGGAAGCCCAGCTTCTGGCTGAACGCGAGCGCCATCGCCGCCACGGTAAATCCCAGGAACCCGAAAATCACTGTCTTCATGGGACGGGTGTAAACAGTTTGCGTGCTCATGATGGAGAGACCTCCCGGCTCAAGCGCTTCGGCTTGGGCTGTTTGTCGTCCTGCAATTTCAATCCGAAAACTTGTGCGAAGCCTAAGAGCGCGTCTTCGAGCACGGACATCTGTAACTCGTAGACAACGGACTTGCCATGCTTTTCAGAAGCGATCAGCCCTGCTTCCCGCAGAACCGCGAAATGCGCGGACATGGTGGGCTTGGAAACATCGAAATGGTCGGCCAGTTCACCCGCACTGAGCGGCCGTTTCCGCAATAGCTCGAGCACTCTCCTGCGGGTTGGATCGGAAAGGGCTTTGAAGACCGTGCTCATAGTTCGATAGTTAACTAAATATCGAAGTGTTTGTCAAGACTGTGCTTTTGGGGCCGTATAATAACCAGTTCCTGAATACGCCCGATACGCCGGGCTGCCGCTCCCGGTCGATGCAAGGAGAACTCATGTCCATTCATAGCGATTCCGCCGCCCTACCGACCCGCACCGAATCCGACAGTATGGGAAAGATTGAAGTCCCGGCTCATGTCTATTGGGGGGCGCAGACCCAACGGTCGTTGCTGCATTTCAATATCGGTCGCGACACCATGCCGCCGGAATTGATTCGAGCGTTCGGGACGCTGAAGAAAGCCTGTGCGCTGGTGAATCAGGATCTGGGCAAATTGGCGTCAGACAAGGCAAAACTCATTGTTGAAGCGGCGGATGAGGTTATTGCTGGCAAGCTGAACGACCAGTTCCCTTTGCGGATCTGGCAAACGGGCAGCGGCACGCAGACCAATATGAATGTGAATGAGGTAATTTCAAATCGCGCGATCGAAATTTCCGGCGGCGAGAAGGGGTCGAAGAAGCCGATTCATCCCAATGATCAGGTCAACATGTCGCAATCGTCGAACGATACTTTCCCAACGGCGATGTACATTGCGGCCGCCGAGCAAGTGAAGAAGGTGCTGATTCCGGCGATCACGACGGTGCGCGATGCGATTGCAGCAAAGGCCAAAGAGTTCGCGGACGTCGTCAAGATCGGCCGAACCCATCTGCAGGATGCGGTGCCGCTCACCATTGGGCAGGAGTTTGGCGGGTGGGCCAGTCTGCTGGATCGCGATATCAAGCGCCTGGAACTCGCCCTCGATGGACTGTACGACTTGGCGATCGGAGGGACGGCGGTAGGGACGGGGCTCAATGCGCATCCGGAGTTTGCCGAGCGAGCGGCGAAGAAGATTGCGGAACTCACGGGACTTCCCTTCCGGTCGCATCCCAACAAGTTCGCGGCACTGTCGGCGCATGACGAGGTCGTGTTCGCGCAAGGTGCTCTGGAAACACTAGCGGCATCGTTGATGAAGATTTCGAACGACATTCGCTGGCTCGCGTCTGGCCCACGCTGTGGCCTGGGTGAGTTGACGATTCCCGAGAACGAACCGGGATCGTCGATCATGCCGGGCAAGGTGAATCCGACGCAATGCGAGGCGATGACGATGGTCTGCGCGCAAGTGCATGGCGCAACGGCTGCCGTCGGATTTGCGGGGTCGCAGGGCAACTTTGAACTCAACGTATACAAACCGGTGATCATCTACAACTTCCTGCACTCGGTTACGTTGCTGGCGGACGCCTGCCATGGATATGTCGAGTACATGGTCAAGGGAATTGAAGTCGATCGCGCCAAGATTGACTGGTACGTGAAGAACTCTCTCATGCTGGTCACCGCGCTCGCCCCGAAGGTGGGATACGACAAGGCGGCGCAGATTGCGCATACCGCGCATGTTGACCACAGCAGCCTGCGGGAGGCCTCGCTGAAGCTGGGACACCTCACAGGTGAGGAGTTTGATCAGCTGATGAAGCCGGAGCGGATGACGCGTCCGTAGGAGACGGAGGAAAGACTCTTTGCAGTCGATTTTGAGTAGCACATCCAGTTGCACTTGCTTTTGGGTGGCGCAGCGGTTCACCGCTGCGATCAATCCATTTTGATGACTTGGGGCTTTAGCCCCTGGGATAGGCTCGGAGCTTTTTACGCAGCCTGCGAGGCCCATCGGTCAACAATTTACGGAACTGTTTCACCGGTGTCTCCGTAGTTTACAGTGAAGGCGCTCTGACGATCACCGCGCCAAGAGGAGACATCATGGAAGAAGGAATTACTGGACTGGTTGCAGTCACAATGTTGTTCGGCATACCGCTGGCCGCAATGTATGCCTACTACCGTATACGCAAGTTGAAAACGGAAGAAAAGCTGGCGGCCATCGCGCGCGGCGTCAGTGTTCCGCTGGAGCCAGAGCTATCGCAAGTCGCGCGTTCACGGCGCTCAGGCATTCTTCTAACGGCCGGAGCCGTCGGCTTCATGATCACCTTCGCATTGATCGGACGAACCGAACCGGATGCCTTCAAAGTGGTAGCTTTTGGCGCGATTCCGCTGGCTTTGGGATTGGGATTCTTCCTGGACGCTGCACTTGTTCGAAAGGATCTACACGCGTAGCTAATTGCTGAAGAGTCCGCTGCGAGACCTCAGCTAGCTAGAGAAGAGCCGCGCGAGCCCGGATGAGGGTTGGCCTATTTTGGGGACGCCTCCCGATTCCCCATCCGGTTCGCGCGCGCCCGCATAGCGGACGCCTCTTGCGTGCGACCGACTGCCTCCAGATTTCGAACATATTCGTTCAATATCGCTATGACGTGGGGGTCCCCTTTGCCAAAATAGCGCTCACTGATTTCCATGGCACGCTGGCAAAGCGGCACCGCCGTCCCGGATTTGCCCTCTTCGCGATAGATCCCTGCTAGCATCAGAAACGTCTCGCCGAGCGAATAGTCGTTGGGTCCTAAATATTGCTCCTGAATCGCAAGCGCATGCTGATAGACCAGTTCCATCTCATTGAGCCGCCCTTGATCCCTGAGGAAATTTTGAATGGCGAATGGGTAGCTGAGCACGCGAGCATTCATGGCGAGGATGAAGGGGAGGCTCTTCTCCTGAACATTGAGCGCGCGCCGGTAGAGTTCCTCGGCTTCCACATCTCTCTTTTCTGAATGGCAAATGTCCGCCAGTTCGTTCAGGCTTTGGGAAAGTGCAAAACCGGATGCAGGAACTTTTTCGTAGGCGGAGATGGCCTGCCGGTAGAACAACTCGGCCTCCTTCAGCTCACCCCGTTCTTTGTACTGCCGTGCACGCAGCGCATCGTTCTCCGCGCCCATCGTATCGGAGTTTGTCTGCGTATTGTTTGATGGGGGAGCGGGTTCGGCAATCAGGTGCTCAGCTTCGTCTTTCTTTCCCTCTTCGTCCAACACATCGGCCAAGCTGGCACGCAACTGCAGTTGCAGGGATTTCTGGGCGGGCGTCAGCCCGTCGGCAAATTCTAAGGCGCGCCTCAGTACCCGCTCTGCCTCTTTGTACTCCTTCTGCTGTCGATAGAAAATTGCGGCACTACTAAGAATCGTGACGCGATAAAAGGGCTCCATCTCTTTCGCGGCTTCAACGATCGCCACGGCCCTGCCGTGGAGTTTCTCCGCTTCAATGACGTCCGTCAACGACGCAAGCACTGCCAGGCTACCGTAGTCTTCTGCCAAGTGCGGGTCGTTAGCGCCAAGGTTCTTCTCGTCAAGCGCGACAACGCGCCGGACCAGAGCGATCGACCGGGCACTGCCGACGTCTACGGAGGACGCCAAAAGAAGCCCGCGCGCCTTCTGAGGATTTGAGTCCGGAAGTTTATCGGCTTCAACAATCAAGGTCTCGGCTAACTTCTTCCGATCCTCTGAAGTGCCTTTTTGCCAGCTTTCCTGGAATTGGCGAATGAGATTATCGAAAGTGCTCAATTCCTGGGAAGCAGCTGGCGGCTCACCTTGCAGAAGTGCGTAGGCTCGAAGTCCTCCTGGTCCGAGAAGCGCTGCAGCCAGGATGAACAAAAAAAGAAGAGTGCGGGAAAACACTATAACTGCGAGAGAACGCCGCGAGTTTCGCTTCTTCACGATTAAACCCCTGCTGTTGAACCGACACTGAGACAGGGCCCATTACATGAGACTTCGAGGGAAGTATTTCCTTGCCTGCTTGAATATATACCGATTGGAATGGTCTAGTACGTCCGGCCCACTCGCGATCCAATCCATCAGAGCTTCTACCGATGGCGCCAGCTAGGGCTTCTTGATGAATCTCCGCCGCGCCAGATGGTTCTGGGCAGTGGGCTGTATTTCTTCATACTTCAGGACGCTGATCGACCCATCGACCTCGAGTACGGCCAAGGCAACTTCCTTATACGTGGCGACGCCGTGCTCTCGAACCGCACATTCGAGCGCATCCATGGTGATATGTTCGCGGGCCATGTGCGCAGCGATCACTTCTCCATCGTGAATCAGCAAGCTGGGCTGGCCCTGGATGAGTTTGCGAAAGCGCCGGTTGGTCCCTGCGAGTTCGGCGACCAGGTAGTTGAGCGAGAGCAGCGTGGCGGCGGCCACGGCTCCTCCCCATACCGACGTATCGGAACCGGTCATCGCATTCTGGACGGAGTTGGAGAGCAGCAGGAGCAGGGTGAGGTCGAACGGGGTCATCTGGCCGACTTCCCTTTTGCCGCTGAGTCGAATTCCAACCAGCACCAAAAGGTAGACGACACCCGTTCGCAAGGCGATTTCCAGCAGCGTATGCGCGCCCGGTGGCAACATTCGCGTTACGAATTACTGCGGAGTCGGCGTCACCGGGATGGGAGCATTCTTGGGAGTGCTCAGATAGCCCGTGATCTTGTTTTTGTCTACCGTCCAGACCACCATCTCATAGAGCATGTGCTCGCGACCGGTATAGAACTGGACCGGCTCGCTGGCGTTCTTGTCTTTCTTTTCGATGGTGCGGTCGTCGGCGGTCACGTTGAGGGTGTACTTCCCCTTCTTCGGATCGGTCTTCTTGAGTTGCAGCGCGACCGTCGAAAAGGCCTGCGGGTTGGCGCCCTTCAACAGCGTGAACTCGTAATACTGGCGGTCACCCTTGTGCTTGAGGACTTCCAGATCGCCGCGCGTATTGGCGATCAGGCCGCTCTGCACTCCCAGGTCGCCGATGGTGCGTTGTAATGCGGCCTTGGTTTCTTCCAGCGAGGCTTTGGTGTTGCCGAGGTCGGTCTTGACACCGCCGACATCCGACTTCACGTTGCCTACTTCGCCAGCCACAGCGCTAATCTCTTTCTTTTGCTCTTCGGCGAGTTTGGCCACGGAGGCGCGCTGCTGCCGCTGCAATTCATCGGCGCGTGATGCCAGTTCCTTCTTGGTCATACCCAGTTGCTGGGCCAGAGTTTCTGAATCCGCTTCGGCAGACTGCATGCGTTTGGACAAATCGGCGTTCTGTTTCTGTTCGGCTGCGATGTCCTGGGTTAGTTTTTCGAGCTTGGTATGTTGATCAAAGAGGAAATACGACGACGCGGCAGCAAATGCGACGGCCAGAACAATCAGAATCCACTTGCCGGCACTGCTCTGCGATTCAGAGTGATATACGGGTGCGTCTTCGCCTTCAGGCATAAGTATGCATCTCCCAATTGAGGTGGACTGTAACCGCTATTGTTGGGGAGAAGCGAGGCTCTGTCAATTGCGTTTGAGGTTCTCGGTCGGAGGTAACTTGCGGCTAGAATGGGGACGTGAAGACCTGGGACGCGATCATTATCGGGGCAGGCATCATCGGACTGACGTTGGCGATTGAGTTACGGAAGCAAGGCCTCCGGGTCATGGTGGTCGACAAGGGTGAACCGGGACGGGAGTCGTCCTGGGCAGCAGGCGGCATGCTGGTGGACTTCTCCCCCGAGATGCCGCGCGCATTGCAGGAATTGGGCGCGGCGAGCGCCAGGATGTATCCCGAGTTCGTGCATCAACTGAAGGATGAGTCGCGGCTGAACATCGATCTGCGATCAGAAGGCGCCCTGCTGTGGGATCCGGCGTCGGACCCGCTTCTGCGCTCGTCCTATCCTCTACCCGCTCCCCTGGCCGAACTTGAGCCGCACCTTGCAGCCAAAAGCTGCGAGCCATTTTTCGTGAGAGAACGGTGTGTGGACCCTCGCGACCTGGTCGCAGCCGTAATCGCAACAGCTCGTCATCGGGAAGTAGATTTTTCCTCGGGCGACACCGTTCTTGGGGTCGAAATCAACGAGGGTAAAGCGATTGGAGTCCGCACCAATAAAACTACGTTTGCGGCGGGCGCGATCGTGAACTGTGCCGGAGCGTGGGCCGGACAAGTCGCTCCCCATGTTTTCCCGACGCGTCCTGTCAAAGGACAAATGCTCTATGTGGTCATGCCTGAGAAGGACCTGCTTCGCCACGTAGTGCGGACACCCGAGGTTTACCTGATCCCCCGCAGTGATGGACGGTTACTTATCGGAGCGACTGTGGAAGAGGCAGGGTTCGACAAACAAGTTGTCCCGGATACGATTCATAAGCTGAGGAAGGCCGCGATCGAAATGGTGCCGCGCCTGACGGAGGCACGGATACTGGAATCGTGGGCGGGGTTGCGTCCGGGCACTCCCGATGCGCTGCCCATCCTCGGTGCGACGTCTACACCGGGATACTTTGTCGCGACCGGGCATTTTCGCGATGGCATTCTGCTCGCGCCGATCACGGCAAATTTGATGACTTCGGTCGTGACCGGGAGAAAGACCGCACTTGATCTGTCTGCATTTTCACCCGCCCGGTTTTCGTAAGGCTGCATTGCGGGCACAACAAACCCGGAACTTTTGTTGAGTGTTATGCGTTCTTGCATCATGCCTTTTCGGGAGAATACTTGAAACTCATCATCGACAACGTCAGCAAACAATATGGGCGCGGACCATGGGCGCTGCGGAATTTCAGCCTTGAATTGGGTACAGGTGTGCTTGGGTTGCTTGGCCCGAACGGTGCGGGCAAAACGACGCTCATGACCATCCTGGCGACAATTACGCGGGCTACTGAGGGGCGCGTGATTTGGGACGGTGCCGAAGTGTCGGCCAATCCTGATGCGCTGCGATCCGTTTTAGGATATCTTCCGCAGGACTTCGGCGTGTATCCCAATCTGAATGCTGTGGAATTTCTGGAATACCTGGCGGCTGTCAAAGGGCTCGATGCGGCTGTAAGTAAGCGGCGAATTGACGAACTCCTGAATCTCGTCAACTTGACGGACGTGCGAAAACGGCCGTTGGGCGGCTACTCCGGGGGCATGAAACAGCGTGTAGGAATTGCCCAGGCGTTGCTGAACGATCCGAAGTTGCTGATTGTGGATGAACCAACTGCTGGCCTCGATCCGGAAGAGCGCGTGCGCTTCCGCAATTTGCTGTCAGAATTATCCGGCGAACGGATTGTGATCTTGTCCACGCATATCGTGTCTGACGTGGAAGCAACCGCGACGGACATTGCATTGATCTCGCAAGGCCAGCTGGTGGCCCACGCATCTCCGGAAGACCTGTTGCGAAAAGTGGAAGGCCGCGTCTGGGAGTGGGTATTGCCGAGTGCTGAGTTGAACGGCGCCCGGCAACAGCACCTGATCAGCAACACGGCGCGCCGCAGCGATGGCGTGCATGCCCGCGTACTCGGAGAGACTCCGCCTGACGGCGCGCAACCCGTCGCCCCCAATCTGGAAGACGCGTACTTGTATTGCCTGTCGCAGCACCGCGCCGGGGCAGCGGCATGAAATCGATGCGCGTCCTTTATGCGATGATTCGCGCGGATTTCTTGGAGCGGGTGCGGCGCTACAGTTTTCTGCTCACACTCGCCTTTGCGGTCTATTTGGGATACGCAGCCTTTGCCGGACACATCGTTCTTCGACTCGACGATTACCGCGGCATTCTTAATTCCGCGTGGCTCGGCAGCCTGATGGCCTTGGTGGGCGGGACTTTTCTCAGCCTGGTGGGCTTCTACATCGTGAAGAATTCGATCCTGCGCGACCAGGACACGCGCGTCGGACGAATCCTGGCCACCACGCCCATGAGCAAGAGCTTCTATACGTTGGCGAAGACGGCCAGCAATTTCGCCGTGCTCGCGTCGATGATTTTTGTGTTGGCACTGGCGACCCTCGTCATGCAGGTTGTGCATGCGGAAGATCCGCACATCGATCTGTGGGCGCTGCTCTCGCCGTTGTTGCTGATTGCGCTTCCCTGCATGGCATTCACGGCGGCGCTCGCTGTGCTATTCGAAACCTTGCCGCTATTGCGCGGCGGGGTCGGCAACGTGCTCTATTTTTTCGTCTGGGCCTTCATGCTCATTGGCCCCAACGCTCAAGTGATGGACAAAGGCCAGACACTTCCTCCGGTGGGCTATGTCGTCGATTATGCCGGGGTCGTTTCCACGATGAACCAGATGCAGTCCATCGTGCGCGGGATTGATGCGCAATACAAGGGCGGATCATCGCTGAATATCGGGAACGAGAACGGACCGCCGAGCAAGCGTTTTGTGTGGAAGGGTTTGGATTGGAACGCACCCTTCCTGTTGGGCAGGCTGCTGTGGACAGGGATGGCGGTTGTGCTCGCATTGATCGCTGCCGTGTTCTTCCATCGTTTTGATCCAGCGCGGGAATGGCGGATCAAGAAGGCGAAACCTCTGGAGGCACTCGTAGAGACCCAGATTCCCGGAGAGCTATCTCGCGCTGTGGAACCTTCGCACGCGCATCTCACTCCACTACCGTCAAGGGCAGCACGGAACTCATTCGCGAGATTGGTTGTGGCGGAGTTGCGATTGCTGCTCAAGGGCAAGGGCTGGTGGTGGTACGTGGTGGCCGCCGGACTATCGATCGCGTGCCTGCTGTCTCCCCTTGACAAGGCCCGAGGGGGTGTTTTGATAGCGGCGTGGATGTGGCCGATCCTGGTGTGGTCGTCGATGGGATCGCGCGAGAAGCGGCATGCAACGGAGTCTCTGATCTTTTCTTCGGCGGGCGCGCTGCCCCGTCAACTTCCAGCGATGCTGGCCGCGGGAGTGCTGGTCTCACTTTTCACTGCGGGGGGAATCGGAATTCGCCTATTGCTGCGCGGTGATATGCAAGGAGTGGCGGCATTTCTCGCGGGAGCGATCTTTATCCCCAGCATGGCGATGGCACTGGGCGTGTGGAGTGGCAGCAGCAAGGCCTTTGAAGCGATCTACACGGTGTGGTGGTACATGGGACCCGCGCATCACACGCCTGGAATCGATTTCATGGGCGTTTCACAAGCATCGAGTTCCGCACTGACCTATGCATCAGCGGCGCTGGCTTTGCTTGCGGTGGCGTATTGGCGACGGCGGGCCCATCTCGGATACGCTTGAGTTGCCCCAAAACCTTCAACCACGAAGGTCACCAAGGATCCCGCGAAGGTGACTAAGGAAACTTCTCCTACAACAAGGCCAACCGACCGTTTGGTTTAGAATATAGGGTTGCACTGTATAGACCCGTCCTCATAGGAGAATCAAGATGAAACTTACCCCCGGAAAACTCAAGGGGCTGAAAGCTGTCTCAAACGAACGTGGAGTCATCGCCGCAGCCGCTATGGATCAACGCGGCTCATTGCAGAAGTCGCTGGCCAAGGAAAAAGGCGGCGAAGTCACCGACGCGATGATGGAAGAATTCAAGACTCTCGTCACGGAAGTTCTGACCCCGCATGCCACCGCAATTCTGCTCGATCCCGAATGGGGATTGCCTGCCTCCAAGCGCCGCGCGAAGAATGCCGGCCTGCTTCTCGCGTACGAGAAGACTGGATATGACAAGACTGGCCCCGGCCGCCTTGGCGATCTGCTTGACCTGTGGTCGGCTCGCCGCCTGAAAGAAGCGGGCGCGGATTGCGTCAAGATCCTGCTTTATTACACGCCGTTCGATCCCAAGCACGTCAACGATGCGAAGCATGCATGGGTGGAGCGCATCGGCGACGAGTGTCGCGCCAACGACATTCCCTACTTCCTGGAATTTGTCGGGTACGAAGAGGGCGCTGACGAGAAGGGTTTGGACTACGCGAAAAAGAAACCGCAGATCGTTGCCGAAAGCATGAAGGAGTTCAGCAAGGATCGCTATGGCGTGGACGTCCTGAAAGTCGAAGTGCCCGTGAACATGAAGTATGTCGAAGGCACGAAGTCGTTCGGCGGCCAAAAAGCCTATACCAAGAAAGAAGCCATCGATCTGTTTCACAAGGCAGCGGGCGTCGCGACCAGGCCCTTTATTTATTTGTCGGCTGGCGTCAGCAATGCCGAGTTCAGCGAAACGCTGGAACTGGCGGGCGAATCGGGCGTGAAGTTCAATGGCGTCCTGTGCGGCCGCGCCACCTGGAAAGACGGCATCGCGGTATACGCCAAACAGGGTGCAGCAGCATTCCGCACCTGGCTCGAGACCGAAGGCGTCAAGAACATCAACAATGTGAACGATAAATTGAAGGCCGCGACCTCATGGCACTCGATATACGAGACCTAGTTCGAAGCGACTTTACCAACTGGAAGGCGGGTCTCAGGACCCGCCTTTATTCTTGATATAGGCTTCTTACGAGGACCCTAATGCCGGACCACAAAACCGCTCTCATCACAGGCGCTTCATTCGGAATCGGGCTGGAACTGGCGAGGATTTTTGCCCGCGAGGGCTACAATCTCGTGCTGGTCGCGCGCACGGCGGACAAACTTCGTCAGGTTGCGTCGGAGTTGGAAAAGGCACATGGAACGCGGTCGCTGACTCTGGCCAGCGATCTCTCGGCGCCGGGAGCCGCAGCGTACGTACACGATCAGACCACACGCGCGGAGCTTACCATCGATGTGCTGGTTAATAATGCCGGCTTCGGGCAATTCGGGTTGTTCGCCGAGAACGATCTGGAAGAATGCCTGCAACAGATCCAACTCAACATCACCACCCTCACCCATCTGACGCGCTTGTATCTTCCGGAGATGTTGCAGCGAAAAAGCGGGCGCATTCTGAATGTGGCGTCCACGGCGGCGTTTCAAGCGGGGCCGTTGATGGCTGTTTATTACGCCACGAAAGCGTACGTGCTGCATTTTTCCGAGGGAATTGCGAACGAGCTGCGAGGAACAGGCATTACTGTTACTTGCCTGTGTCCGGGACCGACGGTCACGGAGTTCGCCAAGCGCGCCAACATCCTTACGGCCCGACTCTTCAAGCTTGGCGCAATGGACGCACGCACGGTCGCCGAGGATGGCTACCGCGCTCTGATGGCTGGTAAGCCCATAGTGATCTCGGGATTCAAGAACTGGTTGACCGCGCAGTCGGTGAGGTTCGCACCCCGGAGTTGGGTGACGGCGGTGGCGCGGAAGTTGCAGGAAACCAGAAAAGAATAAATCAGTGGTTAGTGATTAGCGATTGATTTGCTAACCACTAATCACCAGCCACTGACCACTACCTTTTCAACGACTGCTGCACTTTGCTGTGGTGGCGGCCGTAGACGAAATAAACCACCAGGCCGATCACCAACCAGACAATCAGGCGCGCCCAGTTCACCCATCCCAGCTTGTACATCATGTAGCCGTTGAAAAGGATGCCCATGATCGGCACAAACGGCACCCACGGCGTGCGGAAGGGTCGAGCCTGACCTGGATTCGTACTGCGCAGCACCATGACTGCGATACAGACAATGACAAATGCCAGCAGGGTTCCGATGTTGACCATCTTGCCGATGTCATCAATTGGAGTAAGGCTGCCCACAATCGCGGCCAGAAATCCAACGAGAATCGTGTTCTTCCAGGGCGTCCGGAAACGCGGGTGAATGGCCGCGAAGAATTTCTTGGGCAAGAGGCCGTCATTGGCCATCGAGTAAAGGACGCGAGTCTGTCCTAACAACATCACCAGCATGACGCTGGTCAATCCGGCCAAGGCCCCTAGAGTGATGATGTGCGATGCCCCTGTGAGCCCGCGATCCATAAAAGCGCGCGCGATGGGAGCTTCGATGTTCACTTCGCGCCATGGCACCATGCCCGTGAGGACGGCTGCGACGGCAATGTATAGCGCAGTACAGATCAGAAGCGATGCAATGATGCCGATCGGCAGATCGCGTTGAGGGTTCTTTGCTTCCTGGGCAGTGGTCGAAACAGCATCAAATCCGATATAGGCGAAAAAGATATAAGCAGCTCCGGCCCCGATTCCGGAGAATCCGAAAGGCGCAAAACTGTGCCAGTCGCCGCCCCAGTTGCTGGCGCTGACGTAGCGGAAGCCGAGGGCAATCACAAACAGCACAACGGCCACCTTGATGGTGACGATGGTGGAGTTGAAACGAGCGCTCTCTTTAATTCCGATGGTCAGGATGGCGGTGATGACCAATGCAATGATGAAGGCGGGGACATTGACGCCGATCTCGTAGCCGAAAAGGTGCGGCGCGTTGAGCAGGTCGTGACCTCGCTGCATCAGTTCCGGCGACTGAGCGCCCATGATCTCGGTCACTTTATTCAGGAAGGCCTGCGTTCCCGGTACGAGCGTGGAGTCGGAAGCCACAGCCATCTGGCGAGCCACGATATTTTCAGCGGCGCGCAATCCAGTCCAGTGGTCGTAGGCGAGCCAGAGCGGCATCTTGATATGAAATATATCGAGCAGTTCGATGAAGTGGTTCGACCATCCGGAGGACACGGTGCTGGCGCCCATCGCGTATTCGAGGGTCAGATCCCAGCCGATGATCCACGCGAAAATTTCGCCCAACGTCGCATACGCGTAGGTGTAGGCGCTACCGGCCAGCGGGATCATGGCCGCGAACTCGGCGTAGCATAACGCTGCGAATGCGCAACCCATCCCGGAAAGCACGAAGGAGAGCATCAGGCCCGGCCCTGCGTAGTGCGCGCCCAGTCCAGAAAGAACGAAGATGCCGGCGCCAATCACTGCGCCTACGCCCAACGCGGTCAACTGGAATACGCCGAGCGTCCGTTTCAGGCTGTGTTCGCCAGTTTCCTGCGCTTCTTTAACGAGTTGATCAATCGGCTTTTTCGCGAGCAGGTCAGTCATGAATCGCTAGGCTCCTATGGGTCAGGCTGAAGTCGGGCGTGCTTTTTGTGACCACAAGAAATACACCGGGATCCCCAACAGTACGATGCACAATCCCGGCCAGGTATATTGCGGTTTGTAGCGTAACAGCACAACATCGATAAACAAAGCCATCACAATATATATCGCGGGCAGCACGGGATATCCGACAGCCTTATAGGGACGTTCCGCGTCGGGATGCGTTTTGCGCAACACAAACAACCCAATGATGGTCAGAATGTAGAACACCAGCACCGCAAAAATGATGTAGTCAAGAAGCTGGCCATAGCTGCCCGAAACACAGAGGATGCAGGTCCAGACCATCGACACCATCAGCGAAACGGCGGGCGTTTTGTATTTGGGATGCAGACGGGCGACACTCTTGAAGAAAAGGCCGTCCTTGGCCATGGCGTAGTAGACGCGCGCGCCGGCCAGGATCAGGCCGTTACAGCATCCGAAACCGGAAATCATGATGGCAATGGCCATCAGCGCTCCGCCGGCAGCGCCGAACATCTGCGTCATGGTTGCCGTGCCAACGCGGTCTTCGGCGGCATATTGAATGCCGCGCTCCAGCAGCGTCGTTCCGGTCGGGCTTCCCATCAGCGGAAGGGCCGCCAGATAAATGAAGTTGCAGCCGATGTAGAGTGCGATCACGACGCCCGTGCCCAGCGCCAATGAAAGCGGAAGGTTGCGACTGGGATTCTTCACTTCACCGGCGGTGAACGTGACGTTATTCCAGGCGTCGGCAGAAAAGAGTGAGCCGACCTGTGCGATCGCCAAGACTGTCAGGGTCGAGACCAGGACCCCTCCGCCGACATCGTGGAGAGTGCCAAGGCCGGCATTTTTCCAGAAGTTCGCACCGAAGTTGCTGGCAATGGCTTGGGCATTGCGTCCTAGAAAAACGCCAAAGATGACGAGTCCGAGCAGTGCCGAAACTTTGGCTGCGGTGAAGACGTTCTGGATCAGGGCGCCGGTTCTAATGCCGAAAATATTGATGATGGAGAGCAGAACCACCACGAGGATTGCAACGAGGTTCTGAGTGTTGAGACCAACGTCCATGCCGCCCAAGACCATGGGGCCAATCGTGAATTTGGGAACTTTCCAGAAATGCAGGATCCAATGGCTCGAGGAAATTGCCGGCCAGAAAACTCCGAGGAACTTGCCAAAAGCCACGCCCACCGCGGCGATTGTGCCAGTCTGAATGACGAGGAACAATGTCCAGCCGTAGAGGAATCCCCAGAGCGGTCCGAGCGACTCGCGAAGATAGACGTATTGGCCGCCGGCGCGCGGCATCATGGCCGCAAGTTCGCCATAGCTGAGAGCGCCGACAATCGTGAGGAATCCGGTAACGAGCCATGCGCCGATGAGCAGCGCGGGCGAACTCGTTACACGGGAAATGTCGGCGGAGACAATAAAGATGCCGGAACCAATCATTGAGCCCATCACCAGCATGGTCGCGCTGGTCAGGCCGAGGCCTTGAACAAGCTCTTTATCCTGATGGGTGTGTTTCGCCCAATCGTCGGCGAGGGTTGCTGGGGAAGTTGGTTTAGCGTCAGTACTCACGAAGCTCCCAGGTTAGGTCTCAGGTCTCAGGTGCTAGGTTTCAGGTCTAGCGTCTTAGCGTTTTCCTGACACCTGACACCTAAGACCTGGCACCTGATCTTTGCAAGTCATTGAATTTACCTCAGAACCTCGAAAAAAGCCTCTCCTGATTTGCGTGGATCGGGTAACAAGTCAGATATCACGGCCACGCTGTCGGCCCCGGCTTCGATTACGGAGCGGGCATTCTGGCGCGTTATGCCGCCGATGGCGACCAGAGGTTTCCGTGTCAGTTCCCTTGCCCGGCGGACGCCTTCGAGCCCAACGACCGGATCGGGATTCGCTTTGCTGGAGGTGGCAAAAACAGGGCCGATGGCGAGATAGTCGGCGTCGGTCCGGTGCGCTAGTGCTATTTGTTCGGGATTATGTGTTGAGATTCCGAGGCAACGGTCAGGGCCGATGATTCTCCGGGCAGCGTCGGGCGAGAGATCGTCCTGGCCGACATGCAGTCCGTCGAAAGCAGCGGCGAGACAGAGATCGGCGCGGTCGTTCATGATGAGTTGGACGCGAGAGCCGAGGATCCGTTTCAGTGCGCGGGCGTCCTCTAGCATCTGGCGTGCGTTGCCGGACTTGTTGCGATATTGAATCAGGGTGACGCCGGCGGCCGCGAGGTCTTCGGCGGCAGCCAGCAGTGCGCCACCATCTGGGAAATACGAGGCATCGAGAATCGGATAAAGGGGCGGAAGCTTCAACATAAAAACATCGGCAGCGTCATGCAATGGCCGTTTAAGGCGTCGCTGAAATTGCGGGCACCACCAACGCGTTGTGCATATTTAAAATCAGCCACTTCCCTGCCTGGCGGTGACACATGGCAACACCGTGCCCGGCATGGTGTTCGGAGGCGTTCGCCAACTTATAGTCGTAGGAGTACCAGAGCGCGTCTCCGAAGCTGCGGACATCGTGGGTTGCCATTTCGAAATGCAGTCCGGCTTTGGCATTTCTGAAATACTGTTCGTTCAAATACTGCATCACTTCCTTGCGTCCGCGAAATTCTCCGTGGGGTGTGTAGAGCACGATTTCCGGATCAAAACACTCTTCCAGTTCGCTGACTTTGGCTTCATTGAAGGCGACGTTGCAGTGGCCCATCGCCATCTCCATTTCCGCGAAGCGGGCTTTCGAATCGGCGGGCTCGAGATTGAGTACGGCCACTTTTCTCTGCAGATCAATCGTCACACCCATGCGGTCGAGCAGATCGACACCGAGAATGCCGTCGATCGTCCCGCCACAGGCTTTGCCGATCGGGCTGAGGTCAATCGCGGGCAGTTTGAGTTCATGGAGCACATGACTGCCGAGCTGGAAATCCGGCAACGACACTTCTCGAGCGCTGGTGGCGGCGGAGCCCTGCCAGGATTCGACGCTGATCTTCCTGGATGTTCCCGCAGAAAACGCTTTGAGATTCAGGATCGTTGTGGCGCCGGTATCGAGCAGAAAGCGCATGTCTTGTCCGGCGACCTTGACCTGCACGACGGGTAAAACATCGCAGCGACCGATGGGGATTTCTTCGTTTGAAGTGCTTTGTTGGGCGAAGGCTAGAGTCGCGGCAAGAATTGTCGCGAGCAGCACCACCCAATCGGATTTGCAGCGCCAGTATCTTGCTCGTTGTCGCAACGGCGGCGCTACGAAGTTGCCACTCACACTGCCTTCTCGGCTTTTTTAGCGAGGAACCGTTCGATAAATCCGGTGTCAAAGTTTCCGGCGCGGAAATCAGGATCAGCAAGGATGCGGCGATGCAGTGGAATCGTCGTATGAATTCCCTCGACGATAAACATTTCAAGCGCCCGGCTCATGCGGGAGATGGCTTCGCTGCGATCTTTTCCGCGCACGATCAACTTTGCAATCAACGAATCGTAATAGGGAGGAATTGTTCCCTCTGAGTAAGCAGCCGTGTCAATACGAACGCCGGTGCCTCCGGGAGGATTGAAAGTCGTGATCTTGCCGGCGGACGGCGTGAACTTCTCGGGATGCTCTGCATTGATACGACATTCGATGGCATGTCCGCGATGCACGATCGGACCTTGCAACACTTCGGACAACTTGGCCCCGGCCGCGATCATGAGCTGACTTTTGACCAGATCCACATCGGTGACCATTTCCGTCACAGGATGTTCGACCTGAATACGGGTGTTCATCTCGATGAAGTGCAGGCGGCGATCCTGATCCATCAGGAACTCGACTGTGCCTGCATTCTGATATCCGACCGCACTCAAAGTTTTGCTGAGCACGTCGCCAATCTGCCCGCGCAATTCGGGAGTGACTCGCACGGAGGGTGACTCTTCCAGCAATTTCTGGTGACGTCGCTGGATTGAACATTCGCGCTCGCCGAGACTCACCACGTTACCGTGTTCGTCCGCGAGTACCTGAAATTCGATGTGACGCGGATTCTCAACGTATTTTTCCATGTAGAGGTCGCCATTGCCGAAGGCTTTCGACGCTTCGGATTGCGCCTGCTGGTAAAGAGTGGGGAGGTCGTCTTCCTTGCGGACGATGCGCATGCCGCGTCCGCCACCGCCGGCCGAGGCTTTGATGATGACGGGGTATCCGACTTGCCGCGCCCACTCGATGGCTTCTTCTACCGAACCGATTACGCCGTCGGAACCGGGGAGGATGGGTACGCCATGCTTTTTCATGGCGGCGCGAGCCTTTTCTTTTTCGCCCATCAGGCGAATCACGTCCGGAGGAGGACCGATGAACTTGATGTGGCAGGTCTCGCACACTTCGGCGAAGTTGGCGTTCTCGGAAAGCAGTCCGTAGCCGGGATGGATTGCATCAACGTTCGCAATCTCAGCGGCGCTGATCACGGCTGGAATATTCAGATAACTTTGCGCAAGCTGCGGCGGGCCGATACAAATCGCTTCGTCGGCAAAACGGACGTGCAGCGAGTTGCGATCCGCCTCGCTATAGATTGCGACTGCGCGGATCCCGAGTTCCTTGCACGCGCAGATGACGCGCAGGGCAATCTCACCGCGATTGGCTACCAAGATCTTCTTGAACATTCGTAGAAAGCTCTAAGGTGCTAGCTCTTGGCTCTTAGGTGGACGAGCGAACCAAGCGAATCAGTCTCTACAAGAACTGTCATCCCTCGCTTCGCTCGGGATGACAGTTTCCTATTACGTTATTTCGCCGGACGAATGCCAAACAGTTCCTGTCCGTATTCGATGGGTTGTCCGTTGGCAACGAGTTTCTTGACTACTTCTCCGGCAACATCACATTCGATTTCGTTCATCAATTTCATGGCTTCGACGATGCAGAGTACCTGGCCGACTTCCACACGATCTCCGATCTTGATGAAGGGCGGCGCACCCGGGGACGGCGCTTCGTAGAACGTGCCTACGATCGGCGAGCGAACGGGTTGAAGAACTTCTTCAGGAACAACTGGCGCGGCTGGTTCGGCCGCCACACCCGGCGACGCGACCGGCGAAGGCGATACCGAAAGCACGGGGGCTGGCGGCGCGGGATGGACCGCAAAATAGCGTGCGTCCGGCGGCGCCGGCTCGGCAGCCCGCTTGATCTTCACTTTGACATCGCCGCGTTCCAGTTCGAACTCGGCAATATCCTTCTCGATTAAGAACTCGATGAGTTCCTTCAGCTCTTTTTGATTCATCGTAAGTGGCGGGTTCCGTGCTTCAACTTCAGCTACTCAATGATTACCAGTTCTTTATCCGTCGGGCTCAGCACTTCGCAACCTTTGGAAGTGACAACCACGACGTCTTCGATTCGCACACCCCGTTTTCCGGGGATATACGCTCCGGGCTCGATCGTGATCACCATGCCCGGAACCAGAACCTGCGTCTGCCCCACTCCCAGGCGCGGCGCTTCGTGAATCTCTAATCCTAAACCATGTCCGGTGGAATGCGTGAAGTACTGGGCTAAGTGATGCTTGCGCAATACCTTACGAGCTGCCTCATCCACCGACGCCGCAGTGACTCCGGCGCGAACCTGGGCAATCGCAGACTGCTGCGCCTCGAGCACTGCCTGGTACATGTCGCGCGAGGCCTTGTCTGGACGCCCCACGTGTACGGTGCGGGTCCGATCCGAACAATAACCCGCGAGTATAACACCGAAGTCGCAGACTACGAACCCGCGGCGGGGGATCCGGGTTGACGAGGCTCGCCCATGGACTACAGCCGAGCGCTTGCCGGACGCGATGATCGTCGAGAACGACATGCCGTCCGCGCCGGCGCTACGCGCGTGGTGCTCCATGGCTGCGGCGACTTCGACTTCCTTGACGCCGGGTCGAATCTTCCGGCGTGCGATTTGGAAGAGACTGGCTCCCATCGTAATCGCCGACTTGATCAGACGAACTTCGTCTTTGTCCTTCACCTGCCGTGCCTGCTCAACCAGGGGAGGCGCGGAAACGAGTTTCCACTTCCCTTTCAGGGCGACGCGCAGTAGATCACGTTGCGCGAGGGTGACCGATTGCGATTCCAGTCCGACTCGATGCTCAGTCTTGATGCGGGATGTGGTCAAGGACTCGGCAGCCGCCAGCGCGGAAGATTTCTTTCCGATGACGATCCGGGCGTCGGAAACTTCCTCGCGGGCCTGTGTGAGGTAGCGTCCGTCGGTGAAGAAGATAACGTCCCGCTCGCCGACCAGAAGCACTCCTGCGCTGCCGGTGAAGCCGCAGAGATAGCGCAAGTTGGGGAGATGCGTTACCAGCAGGAAATCAAGCTTGTGGTCAGCAAGCGCGGCCTGAAGGCGCCGCAGGCGGCCAGGGTGGTCCATGGAGGGAGTGTAGCAAACGGCAGTTCTCAGTTCCCGGTTCTCAGTTCTCAGTAAAGCCAGGCGCCGCTGGCCAGCCTACGGAAAGTTCATTGGCAGATATTAAGAGTGACGGGCGACTACGCTCCATGCCTTCAGTGTTCGGATGTGAAGAATTGAAGCACTCGTTACTGAGAACCGGGAACTGAGAACTGAGAACTGAGAACTGGTAAAACAAAACCGCCGGATGCTCGACAGGTTCTTCGAGCGATCCGGCGGCGATGTCTTTTTCAAGTTCGGTTATGTCTGAATGATGCGTGGCGTGATGAAGAAAATCAGCTCCTGGTTGGAAGTCGATACCGTGCGCCGTTTGAACAGGTTGCCAAGGTACGGGATATCCCCGAGCAGTGGAACCTGCGAAACATTCAGAGAGTTTGAGGTCTGGATCACGCCGCCGATCACGACGGTTCCGCCGTCGGTGACCAGGACCTGCGTGGTCGCTTGTTGAGTAATCAAAGTTGGGTTGCCCTGAATCGTACGGCCGAAGTCAGGAGTGGTGTTTTCCACGTCCACGTTCAGGAAGATCGTGCCTTCCGAAGTGATCTGCGGAGTCACCGTCAAGCGCAGGAAAGCGTCCACGTACGAAACGGTTGGCGGACCACCTAACTGAGCCAGGGTTACGATCGGGATTCTGACGCCCTGTTTCACGATCGCTTGAATGTTGTTCTGCGTAACTACTCGCGGACGGGAAAGAATCTTTAGTAGCCCGCGCGACTCCGCCAGAGTGAGCAGGAAGTCGATACGCATGTTGTTGGTTGCGTTCAGGAACTGGAAGCCGCTGGTCGGCTGAGTTACGCCGAGGTTCGAGAACAGCGGAATGGTCGTGCCGGTGGTGCCGCCGCCGCTGACGATGTAGAGCGGATTCGGAACAAAGCCGCTACCCACGGTCGATGACGTGCTGCCTACACCCTGCACACCGCCGATCGCGGTCGGACCATTGCCCCAGCCAAATCCAAGCTGGGTGCCGATGTCGCGAGCGAAGCTGCGGGTAGCAGCTACGACGCGAGCTTCAATTTCAACTTCTTGCGTCTTGCGATCCATCTGCTGGATCAAGCGGTCAAGCTGCGGCAGAACCGCAGGAATGTCCGAGATGATCAAAGCATTGGTGCGATCGTCGGAGACGATGTCGCCGCGCTGGCTCAGGAACTTCTTGAGCGTGGGCACGACGTCTTTGGAGTGCGAGTAGCTCAGGAAACGGGTGATCGTAACTTTGTCCACAGCCAGTGCTTCGGCTTCGATCTGTCCGCGGCGATTCTCGGCTTCCTTCTTCAAGGTGTCGACGGTCGCGATACGGAGAACGTTGCCTTCGAGCTGTCGGGAAAGATCGTTGTTCTTGAGCACGATGTCCAGTGCCTGATCCCACGGCACGTCGTCGAGCACGATGGTCAGGTTGCCGTGAACCTGCGGATCCAGGACCACGTTCAGTCCGCTGATTTCATGGATAAGGCGGAAGAAATCTTTCAGGTCGACGTCTTTCAAGTTCACCGAGATCGGCTCGCCGGTGTACTTGGGGCCACTGTTGGCCTGGGTTTGCGAGAGCTGCGTCTTCTGCTCGGCAGCCAGGTTGATGGCAGGCGTGATCGTGCCGCCGTCTTTACCAGCGTCCTGCATGGTGGCGTGAGTGTTCACCGCAACCAATTCGGTGGCCGTCTTGTCGGCGAAGCGGGCAGCAGCGTCCTGCGCTTTGGCAGCAGGCTCTACGGCGGCCTTGTCGTCCTTCGCGGAGTAGGTTGGCTCGACGAAAGCAAAGTCAGACGGTTTCGTGGAAGGCGCCGCTGCGGTAGGCGCGGGGGCCACTGCAGTCGTCGTCACCGGAGCCGAAGCGAGCAAGAGCTTCGGAGCAGAAGTCACCGCGGCGGTCTGTTCGACAACCGGGGCGGCGGGCTGCTTGGCAACCGTCTTCGGAGCCGGTGTCTTGGCGGCCGACTTGGCGACGTTTGCGCCCTGAATCTTTAATGAGAAATGTCCGTCCTGTCCGGCAACCAGCTCGGACTGGCGGGCAGCGTCGAGGTCGACCACCACACGCGTGGTGGGCGGAACCTGGCCGCTCATTCCGATGCGCACCGACTTCACACCATTGTTGCCAACGGCGATCTGGTGCTGTCCGGTGGCCATGACGGTGTTGGGAAGGTCCACAACGATACGCGCCGGGGAGTCGAGCGTCGTCACCTTAGGCGCGAGCACGCCCTTGGCCGTGAATTCGACACTCAGGCCGTCCTGGCTGTGCGCCACCTCGAGCCGTTGCAGAGAAGAGGCGGCAGCCCCCCCTTTGCCCGGCATGTCAGCCGCGGCCGCAATCAGCACGAACGCCAGCAGCGGAAGAATGAGACCCAGCAGTTGCTTTCGCATTTCGTATCTCCCCATCGGAGGCTCTTTCGCCCCTATATTTCTTCGAACAACGAACCCTGGCCTATACAGCCGGAGTCGTAATCTTTTTCGTCACTTCACGTGTAAAACTCTTGCCCAACCGGTCCTGCACTGTTTCCTTGAAAATGATGGAATCGCCTGTGATCTTGACGACGTAGCCGTCAAACACGGGGTCGTTCTCGCGCAGGAAGTACGCCTTGTTCAAATTGTTCGTGACCACGGCGATGAAGCCGCCATCGGAATGAACGACGCCGCGCAGGTTGATCGCGCCAATTTCCAGGCACTTTTTCCCCGTGCTGCATCCCGATCCGCCCGCATGGCTGACCACCGGGCTGATAAACGGATCACGCTTTCCCGACATGGCCCACTTCTTGTCCTGCTCGTCCTTTACGGGATCGTCGCTGGTTGATTCCGACGACGAACTCGCGCTGGCCGTATCGCTGCTCGCAGGGGCTGCAACTGGAGCGGCCGCTTTCGGCGCTGCAGCTACTGCCTTCTTTTCTTTCTTTTCTTTCTGCGCACCAGCGGGCTTGATTTCCTTTGCAACCTTAAGTTGCTTTACACCGAGTTTCGGCGCGGCTGCCGCGGGGGCCTTTTTCTGTGCAAAGGGTTCCGCTGCCTTCGGGCTGCTCGACGCAGCTTTCGCTACGCTTGGCGTGGAAGAAGGGCCGCTCGCCTTCGGTGCACTAGCTTTGGGCGCGCTTGCCTTGGCAGAAACGACTGCTGGCTTCGGCGTCGATGCAGTCGCTTTCGCCGGAACGATCGCGGCCTTGGGCGGAGCTGCAGTCGTCTTGACTGCGGCTGTGCTCGCTTTGGCCGGAGCCGAGGCTGGCTTCACGGCCGCTTGTTTGGCCGGAGCCGGCTTCACGCCGAGAGCGTCGTTGGATGCGGCGGTGCTCTTCTGCTGCACCGAATTCATCATGGCGCGCGTGTTCTCGATGATCTGGGGATTTTGCGCCCAGGCCATGCCTGCAGCCAGTGTGCAAACGAGAATGCTGGTCGTCCGCTTCATCGATTCCCCCTTATTTCTTTGCCGGTTGTCCCGGCTTGGCCGCCGCTGCTGATGCCGACGGGTCCAGATCATGGCTGAAATATGTGGTCGTTAAGCACGTGGCCACGACACTCTCGTTGGCCGCGTACTGATATGTGTGCTTCGCTTTCGCATCCGAAGGCTTGCGGGTCGAGGCCACGAGCAGGCCGTTGACGTTCACAATGCGCTCCAGTTTGCTGACGCGATCGAAGAATCCGAGCATCGAGTAGTACGGACCATCGAGCTCCACTTCGAACGGCACTTCCGAATAGAAGTCACGCGCGCTGACCGGACGGGCCGTATAGCGCCGGATTTCCACGCCGGCCTTGCGGGCTTCCCCGCTGACCATGCGCATGAAGTTATCCACTTCCTTCTCGTCGGGCACGATGCGGCGTTCAATCTCCAGCTGCTGTTTCAAGCTGTTGAGTTGCCGTTCGATGTCCGCCAACTTGGGCCGATAGGCTTCCAGATCCGCGTTCTCACGCATCTTGGCCTGCAGCTTGGTTTGCGCCGCCGCGTTTTCGTCGCGTTCGGACTTGAAGATGGTGTAGTAGAGCCCCCCGCTGACGAGAGCTGCCGCCAGCACCAGAACGCCCCAGAGCTTCACACCTGTCAATTCGCCAAAATTCATAGCGTCCGCCTTTACGACTTCGACTTTTCGCAGGTCAGCGTGAATTGAAAAGCCTGCATATCTTTCACTTGTTCGTCCTGAATGCTTTCCTTGATCTCGATGTTCTTGAAGTACCCGGTCTTCTGCAGATTCGAGATCAGGTTGGCGACGGCGTCATTGCTCAATGCCATGCCGTCAATCGAGACGTTGGTGCCCTGGTCCTGCAGGCTGTTCAGCCAGACCGCTTCGGTTCCGTTCACGGTCTCGCCGATCATGGCCATCAGGTTGACGGGGCCGCTCTGGTTGGAGCGCAGGTTGTCGATGACATCGACCCGCCGCTTGTAGGCGTCTGCTTGTTTCTGACGCTCCAGATAGCGCGCTTTGATCTCGGCCAGTTCGTGGTTCTTCTGTTCGGCCAGACGCATCTGCGCGGCGATGGATTTCTTTTCGCGGTCGAGGTGGTACCAGTACGCACCATTGCCGACCGCACAAATGATCAACACGGCCGCCACTTTCATCAGCGGAGAGCCGCCGCCACCCATATCCCCCATGGATGGCATGTTGACCGCGGAACCCTTCTTGCCGCTCTTCGGTTTCGGAGCACCCAGCAGATTGATTCGGATCATAGCTTTTCAAAACTCCTCAGGGCCAAACCTACGGCCACTGCCAACTGTCCGGCATTCTGTTCCACCAGTTCTGCTCCGTGACCATCCACGGGGGCGAGAACTTTCTGAAACGGATTGAACAGCTCCACCGGCATGGAGAATTCCTGGCGCAACGCTTCCACCAGGCCCGGTACCTTGGCCGATCCTCCGGCCAGGTAAATCTTTTCGATGTGCTCGCCCGCCGCGCTCGCACGGAAGAAGTCAAACGTCTTCTGAATTTCGAGGACGATGATTTCCGTCACCTGCTGCAGGATTGGCGTCTTCGCATCGTCGTGCACGGTTCCAACCTTGTGTCCCAGTTTCAAAGACTCGGCATCGTCGAAGCTCAGATCCAATTCTTTCTGGAGCGAGTCCGTGTACTGATGTCCGCCGACTGAAACGTCGCGCGGGAACAACGGAGTCGTGCCCTTGACGATGTTGATATTCATGACACTCGCGCCCAGGTTCAGCAGGGCGACGACTTGCGTCGGCGCGGGCTCGTAGTTGTACTCGTAGCAGTTCTGCAATGCGAGCGCGTCGATGTCCACAATAGCGGGTGTTTTGCCGGCCATCGAGAGTACGTTGGTGTAGTTAAGAATCTTGTCCTTCTTGACGGCGACGAGGAGCACATCCATCTGCGGGCTGGTCGCGTCGTCGGAGAGGATCTGATAATCGAGATTGACGTCGGCGAGATCGAAAGGAATGTGCTGCGCAGCTTCCTTCTGAATCGTGTCCGCCAATTCCTGATCGCTCATCGAAGGCAGCGAGATCTTCTTCACGATCACGGAGTGGCCGCTGACCGCTGTCGCTACGGCGCGGGCTTTGATTTCAGTGTCGGTGAACAATTTGGAAATCGCGCTCGAGACCGTACCCGAGTCCACGATCATGGAGTCCACAACGATATCGGGAGCGATCGGCTCCAAGCCCAGGTGCGCGACTTCGATACCTGCGCGCGTCCTCCGGAGCTCGACCGCCTTGATGCTCGACGAACCCACATCCAGGCCAACAATCGTCTTCGATCCGAATCCAAACATGTGACCGCCTTTTGTAGCGCCGGCTTGTGGCCGGCAAAGTTAACTACTGCTGTCCAGCAGCTTTCATCGCTGCGCGTGGTTTCTTCTTGCTGCCACGCGTTTCCAACTCCATGGATTGTTCTTCCATCCACTGGTCGAGCTTCGATTTCTTGAAGCGCCACCGGTTGCCCAGTTTGAACGCAGGAATCTTTTGCTCGTTCACATACTTGTAGAGCGTGTCCGGACTGACTCCCAGGTACTGCGAAGCCTGGCGAATATTCATTACTTCCCGCGAGTCGGCCATAGTGTTTGTTTTTCCTCTCCGCACTTCTTTTGTCAGCCTCGCGTTGTTCCGCGGCGCTGACGAAATTGGGAGAACCAGTTCCTCGAACTAATTGCGTTCGAGTGAGTTTTGGTGTGCTGAGCATATCTCAACCGGGAGAAGGGGCCTCTCAACGTGAATTACCCGGTTTTATTGGGTTTTATGGGGTTTTTCTGGAATTGCGAAAAAACGGAGTTGCGTTAGCAATCTACTGGTTGTGGTTGCCGAGCAGCATGTGCCTAGCGGTAGTATGGGGCCATCGTATACATGCCCGGTCACCGGTGTTGGAGTAACCAAGGTACTAGACACGGTACGGAAGTACTTGGACGGGCGCGCAAACCCTTAAGAATCAATCTCAAATTCGGCGGTCGCTTTGTGACTACCAGGGTAATTTCAGGCTTGCACACCGCGATTTGAGGTGATTTAGCGAATCGGAACGGATCGAATTTGTGCCCGGTGAACGACTCCGCGGCGACCCTTTATAATAGAAAGATTCACTACAGCTCCGGGACCAGCCTGTGAGGGTGCTCGCCCTTTGCAGATGGAGGGAGCTTCCCAGGGGAAGATGTCGACGGAAAGTATCATCGTTCGCGGGGCCCGGGTTCACAACCTCAAGAACATCGATTTTGAAATCCCGCACAACCAGTTGACGGTAGTCACGGGTGTGTCCGGCTCCGGCAAATCGTCGCTCGCTTTCGACACGATCTATGCCGAGGGGCAGCGCCGGTATGTGGAGTCGCTGTCCGCTTATGCGCGGCAGTTTCTGGAGCGGATCGAAAAGCCCGACGCGGATTTGATCGATGGCATCGCCCCGGCGGTTGCCATCAAGCAGAAAAATTCGACGCGCAATCCGCGCTCGACGGTTGCCACTGCAACAGAAATTTTCGACTACCTGCGACTCTTATTCGCGCGCATTGGCCGCACCTATTGCATGGTCTGCGGACAAGAAGTGAAGAAGGATACGGTCGACGAAGTTGCGGATCGACTCCTCGCGCAGCCGGAAGGAACGCGCTTCAATGTGTTGTTTCCGGTGCAATTGGCGGCGCCCAAGGCGGAGGAACCGTCCAAGAAGAGTCGCGGCAAGAAGAAAATTGAGATCGATTCGAAACTCCCGTCGGATGCGGTCAAGACGCGCTTGTTCGATCTTCGCAAACGTGGCTTCAACCGCCTGTTTCAGGGCGGACAGATTTTTGAGTTCTCGAGTCCGGAATCGTTATTAGAAGTGAATTTCGGGGAGCCAGTCTTCGCATTGGGTGACCGCCTGGTGATCGCCCCTGACGCTCGTACGCGGATCGTCGACGCGGTAGAAATCGGATATCGCGAAGCCGCAGAAGTGGTATTCGAGACGGCTCCGCGCGATGGCGAAACCATCGAACGCTTCCGTTTCTCGCAGCGCTTCGAATGCAAGAACGACGGCAGCCGTTACGATGAGCCGGAGCCACGGTTGTTCTCCTTTAATAACCCCTATGGAGCGTGTCCGCGCTGCCAGGGGTTCGGCAACACCATTGATTTCGATCTCGATCTGGTGATCCCCGACAAGGGCAAAACTCTGAATGAAGGTGCGATCGAGCCCTGGACCAAACCGAAATATCGAACGCTGTTCACGGAATTCAAGCGATTCGCTCGACTAGCTGAAATTCCGTTGGATGTGCCGTGGAATGAACTCAGCCCGGAACATCAGAACGTCGTTGTGAATGGCGAGCACCGGTGTGCGGGCATTCGCGGATTTTTCCAGAGCCTGGAGCGCAAGAAGTACAAGCTCCACGTCCGCGTGTTCTTGAGCCGTTACCGGGGATATTCGCTGTGTTCTACCTGCGGCGGAACGCGCCTGCGTCCGGAAGCGCGGCAAGTCAAGATCGATGGCCGCGATATTTGCCAGGTTTGCGGCATGACGGTCGAAGGAGCGGCGAGCTTCTTTGAAGGAATCAAGCTGACTCCGCAACAGGCCGCGATCGCGGAAATTCTCATCACCGAGATCCGTGAGCGCTTGCGGTTTCTGAACGATGTTGGCCTGGAGTATCTGACCTTGGACCGCCTCGCCTCTACCCTTTCCGGGGGCGAAGCGCAGCGGATTCAGCTGGCAACATCGCTCGGCTCACGTCTTGTCGGCACGCTCTACGTTCTGGACGAGCCGTCGATCGGCCTGCATAGTCGCGACACGGATCGCCTGATCAAGATCTTGCACGGGTTGCGGGATCTCGGGAATACGATCCTGGTTGTGGAGCATGATCCCGACATCATGCGCGCTGCAGACCACATTCTCGACCTTGGGCCGGGGGCCGGGGAAAGCGGTGGAAAAGTCATCGGCTACGGGACCTACGAAGAGATCCAAAAGATTCCGCAATCGCTGACTGGGCGCTATCTCGCCAACGAAGTGCATATTCAAGTCCCACCGCAGCGCCGCAAGCCCGGAACCCAGAAAATTACGATCACGGGAGCGCGTGCCCACAATCTGAAGCGCATTAATCTGGAAATTCCTCTTGGGATGCTGGTGGCGATTACGGGTGTTTCCGGATCCGGCAAGTCGACGCTGTTGCACGACGTTCTTTATCAATCGCTGGCAACAGCGCTTCGCCAGCCGAACGGCAATCATTCCTCTGTTGCTGCATGGGACGAAGTCGACGGCGATCAGTTTCTCGACGAAGTGGTTCTTGTCGATCAATCGCCGATTGGACGAACGCCGCGTTCGAATCCTGTCACTTACATCAAAGCCTTCGACGTGATCCGCGATGTGTTCGCGTCGCTGCCGGAAGCGAAGAAACGCGGTTTTGCTGCCGGGCATTTTTCCTTCAATGTCCCCGGCGGCCGGTGCGAAAACTGCCAGGGCGACGGCACGGTCACGGTGGAAATGCAATTCCTTGCCGACGTGGAACTGATCTGCGATGAATGCAAGGGTACGCGCTACAAGCCGCAAGTGTTGGAGATTCGATACAAGACAAAGAACATCCACGAAGTTTTGAACCTCACCATTCGAGAAGCGTTGAAGTTCTTCGCGGATGTACCGAAGCTGACCGAAAAATTACGCGTGCTCGACGATGTTGGTCTGGGCTACTTGCGTCTGGGTCAGTCGGCAACCACATTGTCAGGCGGCGAAGCCCAACGCATGAAACTGGCCTCGCATCTTCAGCCGGCGGCTCGAGAGACGTCCCGGTCTTACGCGGCGGGGGCTAGTCCAAAACGCAAACGCCGCATGCTCTACATCTTTGACGAACCGACAACCGGCCTGCATTTCGACGACGTCAGCAAACTACTTTCCGCATTCCGGCGTCTGATTGATATAGGTGGATCGATCGTTGTGATTGAGCACAACATGGAAGTCATCAAGACGGCCGACTGGGTCATCGATCTTGGTCCCGAAGGTGGAGAACGTGGCGGCAAAGTCGTGGGCGCCGGAACTCCGGAAGAGATCGCGAAACTGAAGGGTTCGTACACGGGAAAATATCTGGCACGAGTGCTGAATGGAAACGGGAATCGAAATGGAAGCAAAGGGTAGGATCGGCAAAACGATTCTTAGCTTTGTCCTCGCAGGCTGCGCGTTCGCGCAAACCACTACGATTCATCGCGGCAAGCACACGGTCAACCAGGCGCCGGACGATCAGTCGAACGAAATCACTCGCGCCGAAGAGGCGATTCAGAAGCAGGACTTTGCCGCCGCGGAACCGCTGCTGAAAAAGGCGCTGGCGCAGGATCCCAAGAACTATCAGGCGTGGTTTGATCTCGGATTTATCTACAACCGTCTCGGCCGCACCGAGGATTCCATTCATGCCTACCGTCAATCGGTGGCCGCGAAGCCCGACGTATTCGAGTCCAACCTGAATCTCGGGTTGATGTTGGCCCGTTCCAACAATCCAGCTGCCGAGCCGTTCCTGCGGGCCGCCGCTAAACTTAAACCCACCGCACACGTGGAAGAAGGGCAGGCTCGCGCGTGGGCCTCCCTCGGACATCTGCTCGAGAACACCAATCCAGACGAAGCGCTTGACGCGTACCAGAAAGCTGCCGCTCTCACGCCGAAGGACCCTGAGCCTCATCTCTCGGCTGGCCTGCTTCGCGAACGCCGTAAGGATTTCTTAGGCGCTGAGAAGGACTACAAAGAAGTGCTTGCGCTCGATCCGAAGTCAAACGATGCGGTGATTGGGTTAACCAATATTTACATGAAGTCTGGACGCATGTCAGATGCTGAGCCACTGTTGCGCCAGCTGTCTGCGAGCCGTCCCGATGATGCTGGTCTGCATCTTCAACTGGGTCGCGTTCTGGCGGCGGCCGGAAGGAAAGACGAAGCCATTCCAGAAATTCAGGCAGCGCTCAAGTTGACCCCTAACGACGCCGAGGCGCAACGGGATCTCGCGGAACTCCAGGCGCAATCGGCAAATCCCGCTGATGCAGAGAAGGCATATCGCGAGTTGTTGAAGGCGAGCCCCAATGACGGCGATGTTCATAATTCGCTGGGCGAGATACTTCTGAAGCAGAAGCGATTTCCAGAAGCCGAAGAGGAATTCCGCGCGGCGGTAAAGCTTAAGCCCGACTTCGGGAATGCCTATGGCAATCTGGCGATTGCCGCCGACGAGAACAAGGACTACCCGCTCGCGATCAGGGCTTTGGATGTCCGCGACAAGCTCCTGCCGCCAACAACAGTCGGTCTCTTCATGCGCGCCACTGCCTTTGATCATTTGCGCGATTACAAACAAGCTTCGGTGTACTATCACCTCTTCCTCGATGCCGCCAAAGGGCAGTATCCTGATCAGGAGTGGCAGGCAAAGCACCGCCTCGTTGCCATAGAACCCAAGCGGCACTGAGAATTGAATCGCAAGGCACTAAGAACGTTTATGCGTCGTCTCGCTATCAGCTTGTTTCTCGTCGCAGTCGTTGCCAGCACCGCCGCTGCTCGCGATGCATCGGTCGAAGAGCTGAAGTTCCGGTTACTGAATGCGGTTCCGCAAGACCAGCCTCGGATCTGCATGGAGATCGCGGAAGCTCAACTCCATAACGCGGATCGGTTGTACCGCGACGGCGACATAGAAAAAGCGCGCGTGGCGGTTGACGAAATCGTCAAGTATTCCGAGCAGGCCCGCGATTCAGCCAATGAGACAAAAAAACGCCTGAAAAATGTAGAGATCACGGTCCGCAAGATTGCTGAAAAGCTGCGCGACATCAAACGCACGCTGGCATTCGAAGACCAGTCGAGCGTGGAGCAAGCCGTTCAACGGCTGGAAGATGTCCGCACCAGCTTGCTCAAGCGGATGTTCAGCAAGGAAAAGGACAAGAAAGACAAAGACAAGGACAAGCCGAAATGAGGCTACGTGCGATCGTCGTTACGTTACTCTTCTTCTGCTCGCTCATTGTTCTGCCAGCGGCGGGCCAGCGCCGCAGTCATGATCCACTGACCCCGGACGAGGTCAATCAACTGCGCGACAACATGCTTGAGCCCGAATTGCGGCTGAAGCTCTACGTAACGTTTGCGCGGGATCGTATGACGAAGCTGGAGCAGATGCGCTCCGATCCCAAGACCGCCGATCGCCCCGGCAAGACCCACGACATGCTCGAGGACTTCCTGGCTGTCTATGATGAATTGAACGATAACGTGGATATGTACGTTGGCCGCAAGGATGACATCCGTAAGCCCCTCAAACTGGTCATCGAGGCCGACACCGAATTCCAGTCCAAGCTGCTCGCCTTAAAGGACGCGGCGCACACTGACGCCGCGGAATCCAAGCACTACGAATTCATCCTCAGCAACGCAATCGAAACGGTCGATTCCAGTGCCAACGATCATCGCAGCACGCTGGCCGACGTCGAGGAGTACATGAAGAGGAAGAAGAAGCAGCAGAAGTAGTGAAATAGGCCTACCCATCAGTTGAGAGCGCGACCCTTACCCGCGTCAACCACCAGCACTGCCCCTCCCTTTACGACGAGATGCTCACGCACCATTTCCGAACAATGCAGAGCAGGCTAAGATAATCGGTCATGCAGCTCTGGTTCGCGCGCGGCAGTGAAGTCAGCATTCGGGAGCAACTCGTTACCCAGGTGATTCTAAGTATCCTGAGCGACGATCTAGCAGCCGGGCAACGGCTTCCCAGCACGCGCGAACTGGCGCGGCGCTTTCGACTTCATCCCAACACCATCAGTGCCGGATACCGCCAGCTGGAACGCGAGCGCTGGGTGGAATTTCGTCATGGCAGCGGAGTCTACGTCCGCAGCACCAAGCCGGAGGTTCCACCCTCTTCAGCGCTGGCGCTCGATCAGATGGTCGCTGCGCTCTTTCGCTCGGCTCGCGATCTCGGAGTACCCCTCGCGACGGTCCGCGCGCGATTGCGGCACTGGCTCGAACTGCAGCCGCCGGATCACTTCCTGCTAATTGAACCGGATGAAGAACTTCGTCGAATTCTGGCGGAAGAGATAAAAGAGGCAGTCGCCTTTCCAGTCGAGAGCTGCGCGTTGGAAGAGGTGGAGAACCGGTGGGAGGGGAGCATCGCGGTTGCACTGCCGAATCGCGCCGCGAGCATCCGAAGACTACTCCCCGACAGCGGTGATCTGCTGACTCTTCAAGTGCGTTCTGTTCCGGCCTCACTTACGCAATGGCTCCCCGCGCCGAGAAACGTTTTGATCGGAGTCGCCTCGCGCTGGCCAAATTTCCTGAAAACTGCGCGGACTATTCTGCAAGCCGCGGGATTTCATCCTGACAGCCTTATGTTTTGCGATGCCCGAAAGACGAACTGGCAGCGTGGGTTAAAAGAGACGATTGCGGTCGTCTGCGATTCTGTCATTGTCAAAGAACTTCCGGCCGGCTGCCGGGCCATTCCATTTCCTCTGCTTTCCGAATCTTCGGTTGCCGACCTTCGACGCCATGTCGAGTTCATCCGCCGTCCCCTCGAATCGCTGTGACATTTACGAAAGTGTCCTAACCGGCCACTTCGGGTATCGCCCTCTTCCCTATGCTGGATCTGTCGCCATCTGAGGAGGTGCTCTATGAAAAGACTTGGCTTGTCATTGCTGCTGATGCTGACCTTGCTCCTACCCGCGGTCGCGGTAGAGAACGACCAGGTGATGTACGCCGGGGGTACGGTACGGGAAGTGAAAGCGGGCGCCATCGGACGCCTGGATACGACCTTGGAAACCGCCTTGATTTTCGAGCATCCCGGCGGAAAGCTTCTTGTCCGCTATAGCGACATCGAGTCCTTCGCCTATGACAAGGAAGTCACCCGGCACCTTGGCGTCCTGCCCGCGATTGCCATCGGGATGCTCAAGATGCGTCAACACAGCCACTTCTTCCGCATTTCCTATCGTGACGACAAAGGAGATCAGGTCGCTGTCTTCGAAGTCTCTAAGCAGATGCCCCGCGTCCTCCAGGCAGTGCTGGCAAGCCGGAGTCCGTCCGCCTGCAAGCCCAATAAATGCAGACCTCCGGAAAACTGAGAAGGCCCCTAGCAGTTTCGAATGGGGCACTCGGGAAAGTGTCCCAACCCGGCAGGTGCGGCATGAAATACGCGACTAGGATTTCGTCATGAAACACTCCCGAATGATTTTGCTGCTGCTGTCGCCACTCTTGTTGGCGTGGAACGCTTTTTCCCAAGTGGGCGACTGGAATGCGGTACGGAACTTGAGTCCCGACACTAAGATCCACGTCACGCTTAAGCGCGGCCGCACTTTCGGCCATTGTTTCTTCGACAGGGCCGACGAGGAGGAATTGGTCTGTACTCACAGAGCAGGCCTGTATTCCCGTCGCGCCGGTTATCGGCGCGGCAACATCAAAACGGTGTACCTGACCCACAACGGCGTGGCCATCGGGATTGGAATCGGAGCGGGCACAGGAGCCGTGATTGGAGCTACTCGCTCTACCTGCTGCCACGTTGCGTGGGCTGTCATTGGCGCCGGAGGATTTGCCCTGCTGGGAGGATTCGTTGGTCTGATCGCCGATCCCTTCTTCCACGGCCACGCTGTCTACCGCAGTCCCCTCACAACCCAGGCTCTCACCAGCGCGCCAGTCGTGAAACAAGATCCATACATCGATCAACCAGAGAAAAAGATTCCGTGCCTCCGCGACGGGCTGACCATGCGCTGCGTCACCGTAAGAGGCGCTTCGTCTTCGTCAGGAGAAATGAAGCCGGAAACGACAACGCCGGACCGCTAATCTTGACCGGCCGCCGGCAACCGTCGTGCTACTCTGCTCTCAACGTGTCCCTCAGGCTGGCAGAAATCTTTCAGCGGACTTACGGCGAGCTGCGTCCTCACACGCCCATACCGAAGATGCACCTCCGCTTTTACTCGTTTGTATCGATCAACAACACCATCCGTCTGCGCCAGGGAGAACTTTACATTCGTGTATCCGACCTGCTGGAGGGTGCGCCCGACCCGGTTCTCCATGCGATCGCACATATTCTGCTCGCCAAGCTTTACCGCAAGCCGGTCGACAAGGCGTTGAGCGCCCGCTACCGGCGCTACGTGGGCAGTCACGACATCACAGCCAAAGCTCGCATGGTCCGGCAAATACGAGGGCGCAAGCAGATCCACTCCGCGTCAGGCCACAACTATCATCTTGAAGAAATCTTCGACGACTTGAACCGCCGCTTCTTCCACGGACTGATGGGACGTCCGCAACTGACCTGGAGCCGCACCCACGCCCGCAACCGCCTCGGCCACTACGACCCTGCCCACAACGCAATTGTGGTCAGCCGGATCTTTGACCATCCCCGAGTGCCGCGATTCGTCGTCGAGTACATCATGTTTCACGAGATGCTCCATTTGAAGCATCCCGTGAAACTGCGAGGAAGCAGGAGGTGCGTGCACTCCAATGAATTCATGGCCGAAGAGAGGGTCTTCCCAGAATTAGCCCAGGCGCAGAGCTTTCTGAAACGGATCTAGCAGCGCGCGAGTCTGCAGCCGACTGCGTCGGGAGTGGTTCAACCAACAAATCACCTCCGCCCAAGCAAAGCTTGGACGGGCACCCTCGAGATCGTTTGTGCTGGCCCGGACAACCAGCCACCGCCTCTTCCAAAACTCCATTCAATGCGCCGATTCCCCGTGTGATGCAAATCACGTCGAGCCGTGACCTCGAACGTTGACGCTACCCCTCTCCAAACCGTATCCTATTGATATTGAAATTGAAATTCATTTTCAACTTGATACAGGTGTCTTAGACCATGCTCCAGGCATTCATCATTACCTTGCGCGAAGGTGTAGAAGCGGCCCTGATCGTCGGTATCACGCTGGCGTATCTTGCCAAGATCGGCCGTAGCGACCTGCGCAAGTCGGTTTACGCCGCCCTCGCCGCGGCCTTTGTCGGCTCGATCGGCGCCGCCGTCCTAATTTCCCGCCTGCATTTGAACCAGGACATCTTCGAAGGTTGGGTCATGCTGGTGGCTGCCGCCTTCGTCGTCACCATGATCATCTTCATGATGAAGACTGGGCGCAAGATGAAAGGCGAAATCGAAGGCAAAATCGGTCTGCTGGCCCGTGGCGATGCCTGGATCGGCTTGTTCCTTTTTGTCTTTCTGATGGTCCTGCGCGAGGGAGTGGAAACGGTCCTCATCCTGTCGGCGGTGACACTGAACTCGAGTGAACTGCTGAGCTTCATCGGCACCAGCGCGGGAGTGATTGTCGCGGTGGCGTTCGGTGTGATGTTCGTCAAGGGAAGCGTCAAGGTCAACCTGCAGAAGTTTTTCAAAGTCACAACCGTGATCCTGTTCTTTGTCGCGACCCAACTTGTGATTTCTGGCCTGCACGAGCTTTCTGAAAACGGAGTGCTTCCCTCTTCACGCGAAGAGATGGCGATCATTGGGCCGATCGTCCGCAACGATTTGTTTTTCTTCATTACGATCCTGGTGCTGGCTGCGTTGATGGTGCTGTTTGAAATGAAAAGCCGCCAACCGGTGGACCTGCCCGCCGAAGGCGCGGCCCGCCGCAAAGCCCTCTGGACAGCACGCCGCGAGCGGCTTTGGATGGCCTCGGTTTACGTTTGCTCCTTTATCTTCATTGTGATGGTGACGGCTGGATTCATTTACGAAAAGAGCGCGAGCGCGTTGTCGCCCGCAGCGGAAGTCGCCTTCGCGAATGGCAAAGTCAGCATCCCGTTGAATCAGGTGTACGACGGAGAGTTGCATCGTTTCGAAACCAAGGTGGGAGCGGTCGAAGTACGTTTCTGGGTCTACCAGAAGCCTGACGGCAAGGTTGCGACGTTGTTCGACGCCTGCGAAATCTGCGGCGCGGTCGGATTCTACAAAGGTGCAACCGGGATCATCTGCAAGAATTGCGCGGCGCCGATCAATCCACAGTCGGTGGGCATGCCGGGTGGGTGCAATCCGATCCCGTTGAAGGCGGACGTAACCAGCGACGCTGTCATCATCTCGGAGGCGGACGTAGCGGCCGGAAGCCACTACTTCGAGCAAAAGTAGGATGTTCCCACGCCTTGTCTACGAATCGTTCCGCCGCCAGACCCGGCGCAAACTGCTGGCCGGGGTCGCCATCACTTTAGGCGTTGCGGTCGCAACCGCGATGATTGCCGTCGCTACTGATATCGGCGACAAGATCAGTCGCGAACTGCGTACTTACGGCGCAAACCTGGTCGTCACTCCGCAAGAAGATACGCTCGATGTAGAAATCGGTGGAGTCAATCTCAAACCGCCGAGTGACGGCGCTTTTCTTAATGAAGCAGACCTTCCCAAGATTCGGGGAACATTCTGGCATCACAACATCGTTGGATTCTCACCCATGCTGCCCGTCACGGCGGCCCTCGGAGACAAGTCAAACGCCACCGTGCCGGTGCTAGGAACGTACTTCTCAAAGCCCGTTCACTTCGGCAAAGATGATTTTGCGACTGGTGTCCGCATCACCCATCCGTGGTGGAAGGTGCAAGGCGCATGGCCAGACGACAATTCGCAGGACGTGCTGGCCGGTGAACATCTCGCCGCAAAGCTGTCTGTCACAACGGGCGATACCCTTGTGCTTGCGGGCAAACCGCATCGAGTGAGCGGCATTCTGTCGACCGGGGGAACGGAAGACGATCAGATCGTTGCGCCCATCGCGCTCGCGCAGGAAATCCTTGGCAAGCCGGGAGCGGTGCGGCGCATTTACGTCAGCGCCCTGACCAAGCCCGAAGATGCACTCGCCCGGCGTGATCCGAAGACGATGAATCCGGAATTGTTTGATCGCTGGTACTGCTCGCCCTACGTGCAGTCGATTGCCTATCAATTGCAGGAAGCCATTCCGCACTCGCATTCCGAACAGATACGGCAAGTTGCGCAGAATGAAGGCACGGTGCTTTCGCGCATTAAAGGATTGATGCTGTTGGTGACGTTGGCCGCGTTGTTCGCGTCGGCGCTGGCCGTGTCCGCCGCGATGGCCACCGCGATTTTCGAGCGCCGCGTAGAAGTTGGACTCATGCGGGCGCTGGGCGCGGGAAGCTTCGCGGTGGCGGCGCTGTTCTTCGCGGAAGCCTTGCTGCTGGCCCTGATCGGCGGTGTCGCGGGCTTTGCCGCCGGATCCATGCTCGCTCACCAGATCGGTCGCTCCATTTTCAATTCGCAAATTTCGATTGAACCGGTGCTCTTCCCGATCATCCTGGCCATTGCAGTGTTTGTAACCTTCGCGGGAAGCGCTGCGGCGATCCGGCGAGCCGTGAAGTTCGATCCCGTGTTCGCGCTGCGAGGGGAAGCATGAGCGCTTCGCCGATTCTGCACACACCGCAGCAGGTTGCTGATCGCCGTTCCGCAGTTCCGCACACGTCGATGTTCGTCCGGATGCTGATTCGTGCCGCTGTCCTGCGCCGCGGACGCGCCGCTTCGGCATTGTTTGCGATGGTGGTCGCCGCCGCCGTGGCAACCGCGATGATGAATCTGTACGTTGACGTGCAAGCGAAGTTGCGTACCGAGTTCCGAAGCTACGGGGCGAATGTCGTAGTCGTGGCAAGGGAAAGTCAGCCATTCCCATCCGATGCGCTCAGAAAGATTGAATCAACGTTAGGCCCCAAGACGTTGGCAGTTCCCTTCTCGTATGCCGTTGCACGAACGCAGGACGGACAATCCGTGGTCGTCGTTGGCACCGACTTTGCCCGCGCCCACCAACTGAATCACTGGTGGAATGTCAGTCGTTGGCCGAGTGCTTCCGGAGACGCGCTGATTGGCATGCGCGCTGCTACTGTTGTGAGCCCCGAGCGCAAGCCGTTTGACCTGACTTTCCAGGGGCGCACTCTTCACCTGACTCCCGCTGGCCTGCTGCAAACCGGCGCCGGCGAGGACAGCCGGATTTATCTGGAGCAATCGGAATTCACGAACTGGACTGGCGTTGCGCCGTCGACGATCGAGATTGCAGTCAACGGGACCACCACGGAGATCGAACAGCAAATCCAGCAACTCGGTGCTTTGCTTCCTACCGCCGATGTTCACCCGGTACGGCAGATTATGGAAGGCGAAGCGAACGTCCTCAATAAGACTCGGGCCACGCTCTACGCCGCCGCGACTCTAATCGTGTTGACCTCCGCGCTGTGCGTCCTCGCCACGTTGATTGGTTGGGTATTTGATCGCCGTCGCGACTTCGCCATCATGAAAGCGCTCGGCGCATCCGAGCGACTGGTGAACGGATTCTTCGCCGCCGAAGCTGCTGCCTTAGGCGCAATCGGGGCGGTGCTCGGATTTGCCATCGGAATCGGCGTCGCCGTATGGATCGGGCGCACAAACTTTCATGCGCCCGTAGTACCCCGCTTCAGCGTGTTCCCGTATGTACTGGCCGGCAGCATTCTGGTAGCGCTCATCTCCGCGGTCGTGCCGATCGGATTATTGCGCCGTGTGCAACCCGCGCTCATACTGAGGGGAGAGTGATGGTCGACGCGAAGGTTCCAGCCATGATCGAACTCAAAAACGTAACCAAGAGTTATCCAGCCAAGGCCGAGCAGAATAACGGCGGCTTGATTCGCGCGCTTGACGGCATCGCGCTATCGATTGCGCCCGGCGAGTGGGTTGCCATGATGGGCCCATCCGGGTCCGGCAAGAGTACGCTGGTGAATTTAATTGGGTGTCTCGACCGCCCAACGACAGGCGAAATATGGCTCGACGGTGAGAACGTTGCCGGAATCAGCGCCGCTGACCTGAACCGTGTGCGGGCTGAAAAGATTGGATTTGTTTTCCAGCAGTTTCACATGATCCCGTATCTCACCGCCGTGGAGAACGTCATGCTTGCACAGTACTTCCACAGCATGACGGACGAAAAGGAAGCGCTCGAAGCGCTCGATCGAGTCGGGCTGAAAGAGCGCGCCTACCATCTGCCCTCGCAACTCTCGGGTGGTGAGCAGCAGCGAGTTTGCATTGCGCGCGCGCTCATCAACGATCCGAAAATTGTTCTGGCTGACGAACCGACGGGCAACCTCGATGCCGCGAATGAAGATATCGTTCTACGTTTGTTGCGCGAACTGCACCAGCAGGGGCGCACGATCGTAATGGTCACTCATGACCCCGTGGTCGCACGGCTCGCCGACCGCCGCGTCGAACTTCATCACGGAAAGATCGCTGCCCAGGAAGTCTTCTTCATGGCAGACGAAGAACAGTTCGACGAAATCCTGGAAGAGTTATTCGTGCTGCAAGAGCACGGAGAGATCGCGGAAAGCGATCGCATGGAAGTTCACGGCGCGCTGCCCGTATCGATTGCGCTGGAGAAATTGCAGGGGATGGACCTGGTGACCACGCGCCCGCATCCTCCCGAGTCGCACCATCACAAGACGTTCGTGAACCCATGTCATGACGCGCTCAAGCCGGCGGGAGTATCCATTGGCGACGGCGCGCTGATCGTAGAACTCACGGCTCGTGGTATGAAGCGTGCTGGAGACATCATCCGCCGCCATCGGCTCGCGGAACGGCTCTTTACCGACTCGCTCGCAATGGATAGCGAAACTGAAATCGAACAGCAAGCCTGTAAGTTCGAACATATCCTGTCCGCCGAGGCGACAGACAAGATCTGCACGTTCCTCAATCATCCACGCACGTGCCCGCATGGGTCGCCGATTCCGCCTGGACCGTGCTGCGGAAAACAGGTGCAGGCTTCGCAGACGTCTTCGGCGATGTCACATCAGAGCTCGTAGGTTCGGAACGAATTCCTAGAGCTGTTCCTTCGAGTAGAGCCTGCCGCTAGGGCTGCTTCCACACTTCCTTCCCGCCCACCATCGTCCACACTACCTTGGCATCTTTGATCTTGTTCGCGGGAATCTTGAACAGGTCCTCGGACACAATCACGAGATCCGCATACTTCCCCGGAGTGATCGAGCCGCGATTTTCCTCGACAAAATTCGCGTAGGCTCCGTTGATCGTGTATCCGCGAATTGCTGTTTCCAGATCGACAGTCTGCTCCGGCACCCATCCACCGTCGGGTTTACCGTCAAGTCCCTGACGCGTCAGAGCCGTGTAGATGCCGATCAGGGGCTCCATCTCAGCCACATTCCAATCGGATGCGAAAGCCAGGTTCGCGCCAGAATCGTGCAGGCTGCGGAAAGCCCACGCGTACTTCCAGCGCTTCGGGCCGACCGCTTTTGCCCACTGGCCAGTGATATCCGGAGCGCAATGGCGTGGCTGCATACAGGCTGTGACACCAAGCTGCTTGAAGCGCGGAATATCCTGCGCGTTAAGACACTCGATGTGGACAAGTTCATCTCGGCGGTCGCGCGGACCATTCTGTTTCTCGGCATATTCAATCGCGTCCAGCGCCGTGCGAATTCCACGATCGCCGATCGAATGGATAAATACCTGGAACTTCATGCGGTCGAGCCGCGCCACAACTTGTTTGAACTCCTCGGGAGGATAATCCAGTTCTCCGCGCGTTCCTGGACGATCCGCATACGGCTCCAGCAGAGCTGCTGTGTGCGGTTCGATCACATCGTCGATATAGAGTTTGACCGCCGCTACTCGCAGCCGGTCGTCGTTGTACTGATGACGCGCTTCATCGAACTGTTGCAACGTTGCTTCGCTTGTTCCCCTCCGATGAAAAAGCGCGACTTGCAACCGCGCCGGGAGCTTGCCGTCGTCTTTTAGTTTCGAATAAATAGCGAGGTCCTCGAGATACGACTGCGGGTCGACGATTGTCGTGATCCCGGCCGTCACAGCCGCGTTCATATTGGATTGAACACCCGCTAGCACCTGTCCCGGGCCAAGCGATGGTAGATGTTTCTGCAATTCGGCTTGGGAATCTGCTGAGAGGCCGGTGCTGCCGAATCCCGTCAGTACTCCAGTCGGTTCTCCAGTTTGTGGATCTTTTTCGATCTTCTCGGCAAAGAGTATTTTGGTTGTCTTCTTATCGATGCCGAATTCTCGCAATGCTTCGCGATTCATCCATATGGTGTGATAGTCATACGCCACCAGAAATGCCGGACGCCCTCCCGTCAGCCCCTCCAAATCCCGCGCTGCCGGCAAGGTTCCATTCGGGAACACGGAGTAATTCCAGTTCTCGGCTTCAATCCACTTCAGTTCGGGGCGCTTCTCCGCGAATTCCCGCACCTGCTTTTGGAGGTCAGCGAGCGTATTGGCATTTTGAAACCGCAATACGTCCGGATTGCTGCCCAGTCGAACATGAAAATGAGAATCGATGAAGCCAGGCAGCACCATCTTTCCGCCTGCATTGATCACATGGGTTGCGGATCCGATGTAGCGAGCAGCGTCCTTGTCATCTCCGACCCATGCAATGCGATCCCCGCGAATCGCGACGGCTTGTGCCCATGGGAGGCTTGCATCGACGGTGTACACACGAGCATTGCGGAGCACGAAGTCCGCGGCATCGGCGCTTGGAGTTGTTTTGGGACTACATCCGATAGCGAGGCAAAGTAGAAGCGCGCAGAATAACATTACGACACGTCGCATGGCTGCGAAGTGTAACACGCAGCGATTCGATGCTCAGGCGTGATTTCTGCCCGTACCGGACGGAAACAAGCCAAGTCCGGATCACAATCCAGCTAAAACGCACGTCACAACATTTACGAAAGGCAGCAATGCAATCACGGGCGCTTTCTTTCTAAAGATCGCCACGATGACAACGGCTACCGGATACGTCCAGATCGACCAAACGAAGGCATTCGCTTTCGGAGTCTGGCCAGCGTCGAACGCCATGAGTGAAATTGGGGCCAAAAGCAGACAGGGCAGCAGAAGGATGAGCCACATGACAAACAAAACCCCGGCAACTTCGTCGAGTCCGGGCTGCTTCATCCGCCCACCTCTTCCCCACGTACACTACCTCTTCCCGAAGAACTTGCCAAACCCAAGCCGCACTTGCACGGTATTGATCCCTGGGTTCGGCGTGGTGAGTCCTGCATTGGAGATGTGCATATAACGTACTTCGAAGCTCCAGGCGTGCTCCCGCAGGAAGTGAACACCGAACGCGGCGCTGGATGTGAAGTTCACTCTTCCCGTGCCCGTCGGAACATCATGCGAACTGAACAGCGTCCCGCCGTTCAATTCGAGGTAAGGCTGTACATCGCTCCGGGTCGCAAAAATCCACTTCAATCCCAGCGGATTGATCCCCGCGCCGTAGGCCGTATTCCGAGGCTGAAACACGACGAAGGCAGGGACGGCATCGATTGCGTATTCAAACCGTCCATTGAGAAATCCGGGGCCGTGGGGCGCAGTAAGGATCCATCCATAGCGAACTCCCACGTTGAACACGGAGGTGTCCTTGGTGCCGCCGGGAACTGACGGTCCTCCGCCGCTCCAGACCTGGATTTCGTGTCCGCCCTCTTCTGGACGGACCTGCGCGGCCAACAAGCAACTCGCGCTCAATACTGTTGCGAAATAAATGGTCAGCCAGAGAAACGGTCTCATAAGCTCTTCTGATCCAAGCCTCGACATCATACGCGAAACAGGTTCTAACCTCTGCACTCTGATCTCAGACCTCAGAGCCCAAGTCCGCCATCGACCGCGAGGATCTGTCCGGTAATGAATTTCGGTGCGGTCGCAAAAAACATGACGGCATCGGCGATTTCGTCCCCGGAGCCATTGCGTTTCATGGGCGTCTGCTTAGCCATGCGTCGCATGAATGCGGCTGCAGCCTTCTCTCCCAGATCAATCATTCCCGGGGCCACGGCGTTCACGGAGATCTCCGGGGCGAGCGCCTTGGCCATCACTTTGGTCAACATGTGAACTGCAGCTTTTGAAGAACAATAGTGGGCGTGCGTGGCCCACGGCCGCAATCCACCGAGCGACCCCAGGTTGACGATCCGGCCCCTGCGTTTACGCAAATACGGTAGCGCTTCGCGCGATACCAGAAATGGGCCACGCGCGTTGCTGGCAAAGATTGCGTCCCATTGCGCAACCGTCAATTTCTCAAACTTCGCGGTTTCATAGTTCGCCGCGTTGTTTACCAGGACGTCAATGCCCCCGAGTTCGCTGCCAACTTCCTTGATCATCTCGCGGACGCTGATTTCGTCGGTGATATCGCAACGAACGGCAAATGCCGACACACCTTTCCCGGCTAACCGGCTCACCAGCGATTCCGCTTCCTGTTCGGATTCGCGGTAGGTAATGGCCACATCGGCGCCCAGATCCGCCGCCGCAAGCGCGATGGCGCGACCCAGACGTTTGGCTGCCCCGGTGACCAAAACGACCTGCTTGGCGAGTGGTTTGTCCTGTTTTGCCATCCCGGGATTTTACGCCCTTCGTGTCTTGGAATCCCGTTTTGACCCTGCTACACTGCCCGACATATGGAGCCTCGCGAGGTTATCGTCTATTCCCGCAAGGGATGCCATCTCTGCGAAATCGTCAAGGAGAGCCTTGTCAAACTCCAGAAACGAGGCGGCTTCCATTGGCGCGAAATTGACGTAGACGGCGATGCCGAACTCCGGCGTCAATACAATGATCAGGTCCCGGTCGTCTTTATCAATGGCAACAAGGCCTTCAAGTACCGCATGGACGAACAGGAATTCCTACGCAGACTGGCCAGCTGACAGCATCGATTCGGTTGGCCTGTGGCTCAGGAAAAAGTACAAGGCATCTACAGCGACAACCGTATGAGCGATCTTGCTCAGAACTTCTATGGTTGTTCTTGCGATACTGACCCCATCGACACTGTTCCAAAATCGTTGCGCTCTAAGTCTCAGGTAACACGAACGATATCGGAATCTCGGGACAGTCCTTTTCTCAACAGACAGTTTCGGCATCGAACGTAGTGTGAGCAATACCAACAATCTGTGAGCGCTTTGACAAGGTTGGAGGACTTCAAATGAAGGAAACAGTTTCCAGGAAGTTCCGTTCTTTGAGTGCAGCATTGCTCCTGGTCATCGCGACCATGACGCTGGCGCAGGTAGCCGCCGCACAGGATGACGATCAATATCAGGATGACCCGCCGGACCGGGTCGCGCGCCTCGGATATATGCAGGGCTCGATTTCAATCCAGCCTGCCGGTGAGTCGGAATGGGTGGGTGCAGTCTCGAATCGCCCCATTACGACCGGCGACAAGATCTGGGCCGACCAGGACTCACGTGCGGAATTGTCCCTGGGATCGGCGATCATTCGCCTCGCCCCGAACACGGGTTTCTCGTTTCTGAACCTGGACGATCGCACGTCGCAAATTCAACTCACGGCGGGTTCCATCGACATTCGCGTCCGCCAGTTGAATCGCGACGAGATCTTCGAAATTGACACGCCGAACCAGGCATTTTCGATCTACCGGCCTGGCCATTACCGCGTTGACGCCAGCGATGACGGCTCCTATACCGTGATCAGCGTGCGGGATGGCGAAGGCGAATCAACCGGCAATGGCCGGTCCTACACGGTGCATGCGGGCCAGCGGGCCACTTTCAGCGGAACCGACTCGCTAAACGCCGACGTGGAAGACATCGGCGCTTACGATGACTTCGACGATTGGGCGCGTTCCCGCGACCGCCGCTACGACGACTCGCGCTCTGCTCGCTACGTATCTCCTGAAGTTGTGGGCTATGAAGATCTCGACGACTACGGCGACTGGCGTGATGATTCCAACTACGGGCACGTATGGTATCCGAGTCGTGTCGATGCCGGCTGGGCTCCCTATCAGACTGGACATTGGGATTGGATTTCGCCCTGGGGCTGGACGTGGGTCGATGACTCGCCCTGGGGATACGCTCCCTTTCACTATGGACGCTGGATCAATTTCGGCGGCCGTTGGGGCTGGATCGCTGGCCCGATTGCGGTGCGGCCTGTCTATGCTCCCGCGCTGGTGGTGTTTATCGGCGGCGGCGGTGGCGGCTGGGGATCGAATGTAGGCTGGTTCCCGCTTGGCCCGCGTGAAGTGTACGTGCCTTCCTATCGCGTAAGCCGCGGATACGTGAATCGCGTCAACGTCAGTAATACGAACGTTAACGTCACGAACATCACCAACGTTTACAACACGACCATCATCAACAAGACCACCAACATCACGAACGTGACCTACGTGAACAGGAATATACGCGGAGCGGTGACCGCTGTTCCGCAACGAACGTTTGTGAGTGCTCAGCCGGTGGCGAGAGCGCAAGTAGCGGTGAATGCACGAGACCTCGCCTCGGCGTCGTTAACCTCCAGAGTCGCTGTTGCTCCAACACGAGAGAGTGTGATGGGCGGGCGAGCCACAACTGCCAATCGCGTAACCGCGCCTCCGGAACGGATCGCGAACCGTGCTGTAGTCGCCAAGGTGACTCCACCGCCACCTCCAGTATCTTTCGCAAGACAGCAGGCTGCCCTCGCGAAACAGCCGGGAGAGCCTTTAGCCAAACGCGAAGTACAAAACCTTCGTCCGGCAAACACGCCCGAAGCGCGGCCCATGGTTCGGATTGCGCCTCCCGGGAGACCGGCGACGCCCAATGTAGGCCGTGCTGGAAACCAGTCCAACCAACCCGGGACTCGCCCCCAGTTGGAGCGCCCAAATCAACAAACCGCACCGGCTGCGAATCGCCCTGATGGAGCGCCTGCAGGACAAACGGGAGCCAATCCGAACAATCCGTCCGCAAACCGTCCGGGCAACGAGTCTCGCCCCAACGACGCACGTCCTAACGACAAGCGTCCGGATAATCCTCGTCCCAACGACGAAAGGAATAATCGTCCGGGAAACAATCAACCGGCCGATCGCCGTCCTGATGCCAACGGTGCGCAGCCACCGGATCGTCCGCAAGGGGAGCGCCCGAACCAGCCGGCGAATCAGGGCAATCGCCCCGACGGTAAGCGGCCCGAAATTACTCGGCCCGAAGATTCCACGCCGCCCGTCCGCAATGATCGTCCATCCTCGGCGCGGCCGGATCGACGTCCGAACGCAAATCCGCCGAACGACCAGCGGGAAACGAGCCGCCCGCCTGCGGACGAGCCCAAACCGGCAAACGCGGACAGGCCCAACAATCGTCCTGAGCCTCCTGCGCGTAACGATCGTCCGTCAAATGATCGTCCACCGGACGCACGCACCAATAATCGTCCGGACTCGAATCGAGATCAAACCGCTCCTCGGGAAGAACGGCCAAACGGTGGTGAGCAACGCCGTGCTGCTCCGCCAGAGAATCGACCTGATCGTCCGCCTCAATCGCGGCCGCCAACTTCCGAAGAGAAACGCCAGAAGCAAGAACAGGAAAAACGCGATCGGCAGAACAACAAGGAGGAGAAGCCGCCCAACCAGTAGCTGTCTCCCGGCATAGACAATACGACGCTATGGGCGATTCACTGAGGCGCAACGAATCCTGTTGCGCCTCACTTTTGACCGCTACCGATACCTTCCCTGCCCCTCCTGTACAATCGTCCCCGCATGCTGCGCACTCAACTGTTTGCGGATCCCACGGGCCGAACCGTTCACGATATTGTTCTCGAATCCTGCCGCCGCCATCCCGGCAAGACTGCACTGATCGATTCTTCCTGCGGCCGCAGCTTCACGTATGCCGAGTACGGAGAACATGTCGAAGCGTTAGCACGCGGACTGGTTGCCGCCGGATTAAAGCCCGGCGAGGTCGTGGCCATCTTTTTGCCGAACTCGTGGGAGTTCGCTATCAGCTACCATGCGGCGACGTTGGCGGGAGCGATCCCGACGTTGTTAAATCCTGCTTATCGAGAACGGGAGATTCGTTATCAACTCGAGAATTCGGGAGCGGCTTTCCTCGTCACCGACGGCCCTCTGCTCGATGGCGTGAACCTCACGGGACTCCCCATGCTGCGCCGGGTATTTGCGATCCGCAATTCGACGAATGGGACAGAAGATTTCAGCAACCTGCTCAGGCCCGTAAGCGCCTCGCTGCCGCAACCGTTAGCTTCAGCACGGGAAACCCTCGCGGCGCTTCCCTACTCCAGCGGCACCACCGGACTGCCGAAGGGCGTCATGCTGTCGCACTCCAATCTGGTCTCGAACGTGTACCAACTGCTCGGGCCCAACGGAACACCGCTCGTTCCCGAAGATGTCATGCTGTGCTTTCTGCCGCTTTATCACATCTATGGGCTGACTGTCGCACTGACGACTGCCATGACGCTCGGGGCTCAACTTGTGCTCATGCCGCGCTTTGATGTGAAGAAGTTGTGCGCGCTGGCCTGTGAACATTCAGTCAGCATGATGCCCATGGTGCCGCCGGCGATCAATGCGTTGTGCCACGCTGCTGAAGCTGGCGCCTTCCCCAAGAATCACAAAGTCCGCTGGATAAAGTCGGGAGCGGCTCCTCTCGCGCCTGAACTTGCACGTCGCTTGACCGAACTCACTGGGATCCCCGTCAACCAGGGCTACGGCATGACGGAAGCATCTCCTGTCACGCACGTTGGCTATATCGCGCCGCCAGCTATGTACCGTCCTGCAGCCATCGGTCAGCCGCTCGCACTCACAGAATGTCGCGTGCTCGATCTCAACGACAACGAAGTTGCCCCTGGTGAGCCTGGCGAATTGGTGATGCGCGGCCCGCAGTTCATGATCGGCTACTGGAAAGAACCCCAGGCGACGGCTGCTGTCCTGCGCGACGGTTGGTACTATTCCGGCGACGTGGTACGAGCCGATTCGGACAATTTTTACTATGTCCTCGATCGGCGTAAGGAGATGATCAAATACAAAGGCTTCCCGGTCGCTCCAGCCGAAGTAGAAGCGGTTTTACTCGAACATCCCGCCGTGCGCGATTGTGGAGTGGTGGCCAAGCCCGATGAAGAAGCTGGCGAAATTCCCTGCGCATTCGTCGTGATCCGGGACGGTTACTCCGCCGGGGATGCACTGGACAAGGAACTGCGCAACTTTGTCGCAGATCGGCTTGCGCATCACAAGCAGCCGCGGGAAGTGCGTTTTGTCGATGCAGTCCCGCGAACGCCATCTGGGAAAATCCTTAGACGTGAACTGCGTAGCACGTTTTCTTGAGGTAATGCTTTAGAAGATGTTCCAGTTGCTAAGCGCATAGTCCGATAGACCATCCCGCGTCGTTCTGGAGCAAGAAAAAATGCCCACTCTCCCAGGGCGAGAGAGTGGGCGACGAGTGCTCCTTCCGTACTATTCTTCGCGCAGGATTTCGTAGACCGTGTTCTTCCCGTGCTGCTGGGTGAAGAAACCGCGTGCATCGACCAAGCTGTCAACGGTGCCCAGCATTTGGCTCGGATCCATGCTTCCATTCGAAACATGAGTTCCAGTGGGCTCGTTGTCACCTCTGGTCTCCGAGACGCTGTCACGTCCCAGGGCAACGAAGCGGAGCGGTGGTTCCGACCCGTCGGTCGTGTAAGACCAGATCGAATCCAACCGGTTGAGCTGTGTATGCAGACCATCGCCACGGTCTTCGGCTGCGATCAGCGTGTGAGCGTCTGCGAAGGTCAGGTTGTCGAAGGACGACTGCTCCGCAGTTCCCAGCACGAAGATCCCGATCGTCCCGCTATTGCGATCTGTGCTGAGGTCAACCCGGAAGATCGAGCCCCAAGTTCCACGTTGCGCCAGAGCTGGAACCGCACCCGCCAGCGCGTTTGTGTCCCCGGTCGCATCGAAGAAGAACGTTTGGAAGCCGGAACCGGGCAGGAACTGGAAGTTTTCCGGACGTTTGAAAGGTGTGGCGTTTGCGGCCTTTGCTAAAGCGTTCGGGTTAAAGGCTGTGGTTCCGTCAACGGCGGTGTCATGCACCGTGACCCATTGTGCTATGTACGACGTACCGGGAGTGTGGAGGCGGAGCTGGTTGACCGAGAACACGTCGCCCGAGGGATCGTTCGCATGAAACACGACCGGAGCGCCGTCGATCAGCACTTGTAGCGCTTGCAGCTTGCCACCCGCATCGATGTTTGTGACATCGGTGGGAACAAACCGGTACACGAACGAGTTGGGCTGACGAGCGGCCTTGGGACTGTTTGGATCGTTCGGGTCGATGTTGACGCTTGTGCCGCCCAGATCCTCACACATGATCAGGTTTCCCTGATCGTCAGGGTGCATCCCTTCGAAGAACGCCGGGTTTCCGAAGATTCCGTCCAAGGTATGGACATTCGGTGGCCACGTAGCATTGGCTTCGATGATTGCTCCGCCGTCCTCCTGTGAGAAGAGCATCTTGTTCGCCAGCGGAAGATAGGCCGAGCCATCGATGGCATTGAAGCCAGTCAATCCATTCGTGCCTACCGGGCTCAGGAGCGTCACGCGATGCTTCTTATCCGTGATGTCCATGTTGATGCGGGTGATGAACGCCAGGTTCCCCGCGTTCTCATGTCCCTGAAACAGAAAGTGCCGTCCGTAGTCGTAGCCCGGGACAGGCCCGCCTGGATTCTGGTCGAATACGAGATAGGCGTTCTCGTCAGGCTCAGTCAACGTGTTGTCCGTGAGAATCCCGAACTTGGTGATCGGCCCCGATGGATTCTCGATCACATTGGTGCCGGTGACAACTGCCTGGAGTTTGAAACCGCTGGCTATGGTCGTTGCCGGATGTCCAACATGCTTCTTGGCGAACTTGACGCCGGTTGTGATGGGTCCAATTCCGAGCTGGCCGAAAGCCAACGGCGCGGCCAAGGCTACCACGAGACCGAGCTTCAAAGACGAAGCTTGCAAAACGTTCATACACAGACTCCTTTTGAAATTCCTCATTGGGATTTGTTCTTCTTGCGCAATTGGGACTTCGGGCTAACGCTTCCGATGAAGGTAGCGGTTCAGAGTTTCACTGAGATTGCAGCCACGTGAACGGTCGATGAAAAGTCGCCAATCAGGAGATAAGTTCAGTGGAAAGCGAGAACCGAGGCGCGTTTCCATGAGATGTTCTGCAAGCAATAACACGATATAATTTGCAGTCCGCCATGAACTTTTCCCGGTTTGTCACCCGGTCCGCGTTTCGCAATCGGCTGCGCAGCCTGCTTACTGTTGCTTCGATCGCCTTTTCTCTCCTTCTGCTGAGTGTCATGTTGACGCTTTGGCGCAGCTTCTACATTGACCCGGGAGCGCCGGACTCCGCTCTCCGGATCATGACGCGGCACAAGGTCTCGCTCGCAAATTTTCTACCCATCTATTATCGGGATAAAATCCGCGGAATTCCTGGCGTCGTCCATATTGTTCCCATGACATGGTTTGGCGGCCGGTATATCGACGACAAGCCGGCAAATTTCTTTGCCCAATTCGCAACCGATCCAGAGGAGTATTTTGATGTCGCTGCCGATAAGGTGATGCCGCCCGAACAACTGGAAGCTTGGAAGAAGGATCGCGCCGGTTGTGTGGTCGACGTCGATCTAGCGAAGAAGCATAACTGGAAGATCGGCGACCGGATTACGCTGCAGGGAACGATCTTTCCTACGAACCTCGAGCTCACGCTGCGTGGCATCTACAAAATTGATCCACCGAGCAGCAATCTGTACTTCCATGCTAAGTATCTGGAAGAGTCCGTGTCCTGGTTCAAGAATTCTGCCGGCTTTTATTTCACGCGTGTGGACACCGCGAATCATATGCCGGACGCGGCGCGCTCCATCGATGCCATGTTCCACAGCGCTCCCTTGCCTACCAAGAGCGAGAGCGAACAGGCATTTCGCCTGGATTTCATCGCTACTCTGGGTAACGTGAAGGCCTTTATCCTGGGGATTTGCGGAGCGGTCACGTTCACCATGCTGCTCGTTTGCGCAAACACCATGGCCATGTCAATCCGGGAACGCACGCGCGAAGTGGCTGTACTTCGTACGCTGGGTTTCACGCGCGAGCGGATCTTCAAATTACTGCTCAGCGAAGCGCTGGCAATTGCGTTGATCGGGGGTCTGATTGGAGTGATGTCCGCGACGCTGATCATCGGCCTTCTCTCCCGGCCCGGCATCGGCATGCCGGTGTCGATGCACATGACCAGCCTGACGGCGCTCGCGGTGATGCTGGTCGCAGCCTTCGTAGGATTGTCGAGCGCGATCGTCCCGTCTTACCGAGCGTCGCACCTGCACATCGTCGACGCTTTGCGGCACATCGGATAGAATCTGCGGTCCGTTGTGCCGTTCCAAAATTCGCTATTTGCCGACCAGATACTTAAATTGGGCGTCCGATAGCGGTACGACGCTCAACCGACCTTGCCGCACGAGCGCAGAATCCGCAAAAAGCTTCTCGCCCTTAATCTCTGCGAGTGTCTTAGGCTGAGCAATCGGCTTGCCCACCTTGATTCGGATTTGCGGAAGTTTTGGGTCGCTGACCTCCACAGACTCGACCGTTGCTGTCCCAACGGCACTTTTCTCGTCACCAGTGTGGTAGATCACGAGACGATCCCCCGCCTTCATCCCACGCAGGTTTTTCACCGCAACGGGATTGGTGACGCCATCCCAAATCGTGCTCTTCTCTTTCTCAAGATTCGCGAAAGAATATACAGTCGGCTCTGTCTTCAGTAGGTAGTCCATGGCCCGCTATTCTACGAAACCTCAGCAGTATTCGCAGCAGTCGCACACAAAAAAAGAGGTGCCCGGAAAACCAGGCACCTCCAAACGAATGCTTCTTAAGCCCTAGAAAACGAACTTCGCGGCCATCTGAAGTTGCCGCGCACCGGTCGTACCGTCCGGACGCCCCAGTTGGCTCAGAATCTGCCCAAAGAACGCCGAACCGACCTGGTTGCCAACCAGTCCAGGATCATCTCCGGGATTGTTGAAGTTCGCGTGATTGAGCAGGTTGTATGCCTCCAGCCGCAGTTCGATGCTGGTCTTCTCCCAGATCTTCATCTTCTTCGAGACGCTCATATCCAGGTTCACGAACGACGGGCCGTGAAAGAAGTTGCGACCAATCGTTGGGAATGTGTCGAAAGCAGGACTGGTGAACGCCGCCCGGTTATTCGAGAAGAACACCTTGGTCCCAGGTGAGAATGTCCCGCCGCCCGCAAACGGGTCGCCGATGACATCCCCACGACTGACTCGGCCCACGCGCTGACTGTCGCGAGTTCCGATCACATCGAAGGGGTGCCCGGTTTGCATGGTCAGAATTCCGGTCATCTCAAATCCTTCCAGAACTCTTCCCATCACGCCCTGATTCCAATGGGTTCGGCCGGCTCCGAGCGGCAATTCCCAAACCGAATTGATAACTCCGACATGGCGAATGTCATGGTCGGAATTGCCACGATCCAGTGCCGGGAGGAGTGCATCACGCACGAAATTCACCTGCCCCGTTCCCGCGACAATCGGATCGTTCGCATCGTCAATGGAATGAGCCCAGGTGTACGAGCCTTGCATTTGGAATCCGCGCGTGAAGCGTTTGGTGATTTTTGTCTGTAATGCATTGTAGTTAGCATTGCCGTCGCTCTTATTCAACGCCGCTGAGAAGGTATTGCGACCGATCGCGTTATGGGCCACACCGTTAAACGGCAGAATCCCCTGGTCTGCTCCCGAGTACAAGCGTAGCGATGAGACCTGGCCTGGTACGCAGCCGAACTCGTTGTTGGGATCGCTGCAGAATGCCACGAGCGCCGCGACGCGCACCGGATCCGGTGGATTTGCGTCGAACACTCGGAACACATGGTGGCTGTTGTTGCCGACGTAGCTGACATCCAGGACCAGGCCTGCCGGCAAATTGCGCTGGATTCCGAAGAAGTAGCTGTTGGTGACTGGATTGCGGAAATGCGTGTCGAAGATGACCGGAGCGAGCAACGCGCCATCTGGGACTGACGCCGACGGGATCTGGTCTGGAGTCGCGAGCGGAAATCCTCCGGTGTCGAATGCGTTCCCGATCGTGTCGAGCACGAAGGTGCTGTAGTCCTGCTCGAATGGCGGATTGCCTCGGGCATTGCCAAACAAGTTGCCGAATATCCGATCATGGAAGATGCCGAAAGAAGCGCGAATCGCCGTCTTTCCATCCCGGAACGGATCCCAGGAAAAGCCAATTCGTGGTTCGACGTTCGAGTAATCGTCGTTGAACAACTGGTGACCAGTTCCCGGCCCTACGGTAGAGAACACGACTGGGAACGTGCGCGGATCCGTCAGAAGATTCGAAAGGTTGTTGTGTACTTCGTAGGGGACGCCGTTGAACTGATAACGAACCCCGAAGTTAAAGGTGATATTCGGACGTACTTTCCAGCTGTCCTGGACGAACACACTGCCTTCTCGCTGCCGGAAATCCTTGTTGTCGCTTCCCTTTCGAACCCCGGATTTGTCGAAGAACTGAGCCTGCAGGTCCGAGACCACGAAACCGTAGTAAGCGGCAATCGCGTCGTTCAGAGCCGGGTCGGAAACGCCGATGCCGGCGGAATCAAATCCGCCTCCGGTGGCCGTTCCGATTCGAGTGTCAGGTTGTCGCCGGCTATTGAAGTTGTTGTCGCCGGATTCCTTAACGTTGCGGAAGTCACCGCCAAACTTCAGCGTGTGAGCGCCCTTCACCCAGGTCAGAGTATTTCCGAAACTGATCGTGCCGGTCTTCCTCGCCTGTCCGTCAGACAACAGACCGCCGCAGCCGACACTGGTGAACGGATTGGTAGCGAAATCCGTACCGTTCCCGAATTGATCGACCGGGAACGCACTGTCTAGAACATTCAGTCCATCGCAGCCAAACCCCGCAAAGATGTGATTCCAGCCGAACGAGAAGTTGTTGATCAGACTTGGACGAAGGTTCGAGGTGAGCGTAGCCACTCCGCCGGTCGCGATCGCTTTGAGTGACGCTGCGCCAACGTTGTCCGGCAGCGCAGACGCGGCACCCGAGTTGGGATCCTTGAGATCGTTATAGCTGTATCGGAAGCTCAAGTATTCCGAATCGGTAAAGTGATGATCGAGCTTCCCCGTTGCCTGATAGCTCCTTTGATTCGAAGAGCTGGGAAAGAATGTAACACCGCTGAACCCGTCGCCGGTTTCAAACGCTGCCTGCGGATAGAGCGAAAAAATCTTCTGCATGGTCGGATCTGCAGGAATCGATGTCACTCCCGATCCGTTGAAGAGTTCGTAGTTTGCTGTGATTGTCTGATTGTCTGCTGACCCTTGCCGCAAGTCGATCGTTCGGGAGATTGGATCCCCGTTGTCGTCAATACCATTAAAGGTGAAGAGCCCGTCCTTAAAGGCCTGCAAAGGTACTTGAGCAGCATTGGTGCGTGCAGTGGGAAACCGCTGGAACTCCTGGTTGAAAAAGAAGAACGTCTTGTTTTTCCAGATCGGACCGCCAATCGAATAGCCAAACTGGTTCCGGACGTACGGATCTCGTGGGCCATCCGCGGCGCGATTGAACCAATCGCGGGCACCGCCGATCTTGTCATAGCGGCCAAACCAGTACGCGCCGCCGTGAAATTGATTTGTGCCTGCCTTTGTGACCACGTCGATGATCGCGCCGGTGTCTCGTCCATACTCGGCGTTGAAGTTATTCGTGATGACCCGGAATTCCTCAGTGGACTCCGGGTTGGCCGCCAGCGCACCGCCCGGGATGCCCGGAACGGAGGTGTCGTTGTTATCGACCCCATCCAACAGGAAATTGTTATTGCGCTCGCGAGCGCCGTTGACATTGAATCCGCCTAGCGAACTGCTCGCCGAAGACGTTCCGGGCGACAGAAGCACGAGCTCATAAGGATTGCGCGTAATCAAGGGCAACGCCTTCATGCGCTCAGAATCAACCAGGTTCGACACCTGTGAGTCTTCGGTCTCGATCGGCGCCACCGTATCCACGGTTACATTCACGTTCTCCGTGGTTGCGCCGATACGGAATTGCGCGTTGAGTGGAACGACAAGGGACGTCGATACCGTCAGATGATCGAAGGTCAGCTTCGAGAAGCCCGTCTTCTCGACGGTTACGCTGTACTCTCCTGGGGGAAGGCTGGTAATGGTGTAGTTCCCGCCCTCGGCGCTGGTCGCTGTGCGAACCGCTCCCGTGGCGGAGTTTTTCGCCGTGACCGTGGCGCCCTGCACCACCGCATCAGAAGGATCGCTGACCACTCCGGCAATTGATCCCATGCCCGCTTGTGCCGCCGCGAGGGTACTCAATGCAAACAAGACAACACAACTGAACACATATTCCATGCTTCGCATGTCTTTGCTCCCTTGAATCACTTGCGCCGTGCGCCCGATGGCACACCAGTCTCGTGATCCCTTCACAAGGGCAATCAGTTGGCCATTCCTGTTGAGGGTTGTGAGAGAGGACTTGTGTAGTGCGTGCGTCGAGTCCACAGGGAGATGACAAAATCACAACGAGCGTCAAGGTTTGTCTTGTTGTGAGAATCAATTCCGATGTTCTTGCTGCGCTATGACTTCTGGAAGTCAGCGAGAGCAACGCTACAGAATCCGGGAAGTCAGCCGGTGTTCGAAAGAAAAAGAATCGCTACACAAACACGTCGGACAAGTACGCGGGGCGTGTTGCGATATTGGCGGGTGTTATTGAGCATGGCCCTCTGATCGAAGCGTCCGGAGAGATTCCGCCGGCCATCGCGGGGCCGCGCAAACGCGTTGCTCCGCGCCTACTTCCGCGGCGGAGCGAAGACTTCCGCGTCGACAGGAACGTTCAATTGCATTTTCTCGATTTGCAGCGTGGAGGCAGTAGGATTCTCGCGCGATCCACTCACGAAGCGATGAGCAAATTTCACGCCGTCCACTTCGCGATAGTCGCCCACGTCCTCCACGATGATCATCAGCTTGCCGTTTGCAGAGCGCTCGATCTCCTCATGGATTTCGAGATAGCTGGCCGCGTCCAGAAATTGAGTGATGCTCGTGCCCAGCGTGGTCATGATTTTCAGTTTGTAAACCGCTTTGCCATCGATGTCCGCCTTGCCGAGCGCTTCGATCCGGCTTCCCTTCCTGGCGTAGTCGAGCAGGGGTCCTTCGATCGCGTTCTCGGCTTCTTCGCGGATATTGTTCAATTCCCCTCCTTCAAGTTGTCGAGTCTTTCCGCCCTGGACTTCCCATCCCGAGCTGCCGTCGTACGATCGAGTGATGTCGCCGCCATTAATCTTGAAATCCTCTCGTATCTGGCTGGGCCGCCGCACTTTCACAGTCAGAGGCGAACTAGCGTCGCCAAAACTGATGGTACCGATCATCGTCATCGTCTTAATGGAACGCAATTTCTCGGCTCCGCCGCGCGCGACCAGGTTCCTGGCAACCAACTCATCTGCTGTCTGTGCATAAAGTGGCAAGGCAAGCATAAGAAACACAAGCGTCTTGACTGGATTCATAAATTTTCTCTGTTGGGGAGTCGCGCCCGTGTCCGCAGCGCCGCGTTCACGGCAACTACGGTAGCTCTTATTTTGTAGTTTGTCTTACGCAGTCCCTGTATTGGCCAGCGCTTCTACCGCTTCCCAGGTGGTGGGGAACGTCATGAAGAAATCGTTAACCTTTGTAATTTTCAGGACTTTCATGACCCGAGCAGTCACTCCGGTGAGCACCAGGCAGCGCCCTGTTTTCTGGTGAGAGACATACGTGGAGACCAGTGAGCCCAGGCCGACGGAATCGATATAGGGAACGTCGGTCAGGTCGAGGATCATCGTCTCCGCGCTTTCGTGGCGTACCGCTCGCTCAAATTGCGGCGTGGTCTCGATGGTCAGCGGTCCTTTAATGAGCAGAACGCGCTGTTCGTCCGTCACACCCGCGTAACGCTCGACCGTCAGTTCTTGCAAACCCATGGGACGCGATTGTAGGCCAGTCCGTGCGTTATGTCACCTCTACTTGGGACCAAACGGCGCCACTTTTAGCCCCGCAAAATCTCGCGCGATTCCTTCGCGGTTGGTTACATTCTCGTGCCTCCGCCGTCTAGAACCCTGGAGAACTGATGCGCCCGTTAGTCCACCGCAATGCCCCAACCTCGGGTTCGCTTGCAGTGTGGCAGTCGAGACTGGCACCGGGGATCATCTTCCACGGTGGTACCCGCGTATCCCATCCTTTTCCTCGACACTGGCACGACGAATTACACATCTGTGCTTACACGGCCGGCGTAGGGTACCTGGCATGTCGCGGCAGTTCCCGTCTGGTCGGTCGCGGTGACCTGGTCATTACGCCGCCGGGAGAGGTTCACGAGAACTGGGTGGAATCAGGGGCGACTGTGAGTTTCTACAGCGCATACGTAGACCGTTCGCTGCTCCGCACGGTTGCTCGCGACATCAATCAGGAAAAGGAGCTACTGCCTGCGTTCCCAAACATGTTCCAGCATTCTCCCCGCATGCTGAGCAGCTTCCTTAGCATGGTTCGCACCATTCAACACGGAGAGTCGCGTTTGCAGTGCGATGAGTTGTTGCGGAATTTTCTTTCCTTCCTCTTCTTGACCCGCCGCTCGAACACTACCTCGCATTCCCGCGCTCCGTATGACCACACCGCGGTGACACGAGCGCGGGAATACATTGCCGCACACTTCACCGAGCCCATCACACTCGCGCAGCTTGGCCGAGTTACGGATCTCAGTCCGTTTCACTTGCAGCGCATATTTTTTCGCAAAACGGGTTTGCCCCCGCATGCTTACCAAACCCAGTTGCGGATTAATCGAGCCAAGGAATTATTGCGCCAACAACATGCTCTCTGTGAAATTGCGATCACGACCGGGTTTGCCGACCAGAGCCACCTCACTCGGCAGTTCCGTCGGTTGGTGGGGATTACGCCGGGTCGCTATGCTGCGGAATTCAGTCGCACTCGCTAACCGCAAGATTGTTCAAGACGCCCCCATCCCCACTCTCTAAATTCAAAGTTGGAGTAACTTCCGGGGGATATCAATGCGATTCGCAGGGCAGTCAGTGCGCCGAAGATTGACGCTATTCATCCTGTTTGTGACGAGCGCGACCACATTCCTACTCAGCGACTCGTCGACTTGGAAGGACCGCACCATCACAAAACTAGCTGAGGGCATCTTTGAAATTCGCCATCCCGACGCGCCCGACGGGTTCCCGCAAAGCAACACGACGGTCATCATCGGAGACAAGACGGTATTCGTTGTCGATTCGTGCCTGCTGCCCTCGACTACCCGCGCTGACGTGGAACAGATTCGCAAGTGGACGAACAAGCCGGTCACCTATCTTCTGAATACTCACTGGCATTTTGACCATACCCTGGGAAACAGCGTCTATGCTGCAGCATTTCCCGATATTCAGATCATCGCCCAGATTCAAACGCAGAAAACGATCGCCGACTTCAACCCTGGGGCCGTGACTCGCTATCCTTCCCGAGCCCAAAGATTTCGCAAGGTGCTCGACTCCGGAAAGGATCCGGACGGCCAGCCTCTGACACCGGGTGCGCGCAAAGACTATGAGGAAGCGCTCTCCGGATTAGGGCCCGTCGTCGCGGAGTTCAAGGATGCCGTGCAACTGGTTCCCAACGTCGCCTTCGACCGGGAACTCAATATCGATCTCGGCAAGCGTCTCGTGCAGATTCGTTTCATTGGACGAGGCAATACCGCCGGAGACACCATCGTGTACTTGCCGAAGGAAAGAATTCTAATTACCGGCGACCTGGTGGATCATCCCGTGCCCTACTTCTTCGGCGGCTTCCCGGTGGACCAGGTCGGCACCCTGCAGGCTCTGGCGCAATTTGATGCGCAAGAGATTGTTCCGGGCCATGGCGACGTTCTCCACGACAAGAGCTACATCGCGCAGATGATTTCGTTTTTGCAGGTGGTGAATACCGGCGTTGAAAAAGAAATCAACAATGGCAAGACATTGGAAGAAACACAGGAGGAGCTGCCCAAACAGATTGATTCCAAAGCGTGGCGAGACAAATTTGCTGGGAATGTTGCAGAAGATCAGTCCTTCTTCGACCAATCATTCGCCGGACTGGTCAAGGCTTCGTATAACCAGATCAAGGCTCGATAGAAGACTGGACGCGAGCTACTGCGGCTTTTGCTCCGCAGGTTTCTCCTCGGGAGTTTTCGCATCCGGCTTCGACTCATCTTTCTTGGCTTCGGGATGATCTTCGAAGACCGAATACTGCCCTTGCGGACGCTTCAGTTTGATCGTGATTTCCAATTCCGGTTTGTCGACGACGTAATCTTCTCCGTAGGTTTGAAAGCCCTGCGCCAGCACCTGCACCCGCAATGCGCCGTACGGGATGCCATCAAAGCTCGTTTTGCCGTCGGTGTTCGTCTTCAGCTGCATGCCGGAGTTCTTCTGCTTCCCTTTCTTGCCGACGGGATGCATGATGACGCTGGCATTCTTGATCGGCTTGCCGTTGTAGTCCCGCAAGACGACGAATGCTATTGCGGCATACTGTTCGTCGTCTTGGGCAATTGCAACGCCTAGCCCCAAACCAACCAGCAAGAAAATACCGATCCCTAAACGAAGCCTTCTCATGGGTTTCCATTCTAAGCAGGAGTTCGATTTCTGTCACGAAAACCGGTACGTTACGCCCCCGGTGCGCGGCTGGTCCCGGAGATCTGCTGGGAGGATACTCTCTGGGAAACCGACGTTGCCGTAAACATAAACGTAGTGGTATCAGGCAGTTGTATAGGTTTGCTCTTGGTCAGCTGAGGCTACAGAACACGGTTTCCAGCAGCTCCTGCTCTTGACAATTCAGCACTCATATCTGATAATTAGCACTCAACCATTGCAAGTGCTAACAGGAAACCGCAGGGCCCAGCATTCAAACCCGTATCAACTCAATTGAAAGGAGTACGCAACTATGGCTACGAAGTTTACCCCGCTCCATGACCGAATTCTGGTCCGTCGAGTGGAAGAAGAAGGAACCACACGTGGCGGCATCATTATTCCTGATTCCGCAAAGGATAAACCGCAGGAGGGAGAAGTTGTCTCCGCCGGCAAAGGCAAGATCAGCGAAGAAGGCAAGGTTCGCCCGCTCGACGTGAAGGAAGGCGACCGCATTCTGTTTGGCAAGTATTCCGGGACCGAAATCAAGATCGATGGTGAAGACTTCATCATCATGCGCGAAGAGGAAGTACTTGGCATCCTCAGCGGCGCGACCAAGAAAGAAACCGCCGGATCCCGCAAGTAGTCAGCTTCTAGCCGCTGGCTACTGGCTTCTAGCTTGAGACTCATGACATTTCGCAGGCTTGGCCTGCACAGACAAAATTAGGAGCAGAAAAAATGGCAAAGCAAATTGTTCATGGAGAAGAGTCGCGACAGGCGATTCTTCGCGGCGTCAACATCCTGGCCGATGCCGTGAAAGTGACTCTCGGCCCCAAGGGCCGCAACGTCGTCATCGAAAAGAAATTCGGTTCGCCGACCATCACCAAGGACGGCGTCACCGTCGCCAAGGAAATCGAACTGGCGAATGCGCAAGAGAACATGGGCGCTCAGATGGTGCGTGAAGTTGCGTCGAAGACCTCGGACATCGCGGGCGACGGCACCACTACCGCCACCGTTCTGGCTCAGGCGATCTACCGTGAAGGCGTGAAGACCGTTGCTGCGGGCGCGAATCCGATGGCCATGAAGCGGGGCATCGAGAAGGCCGTGCTCGAGATTTGCGGCAGCGTCGACAAGGAAGGCAATCGCAAGGGCGGCGCACTGGATAAGTTCTCCAAGCCCGTTACCGGCGAAATGATTGCGCAGGTTGGCACGATCTCGGCGAACAACGACGAGACCATCGGCCACATCATTGCCGAAGCGATGAAGAAGGTCGGCAAGGACGGCGTCATCACCGTGGAAGAGTCGAAGACGCTTGAAACCCAGCTGGACGTTGTCGAAGGCATGCAGTTCGACCGCGGCTACCTGTCTCCTTACTTCGTGACCGATCCCGAGCGCATGGAAGTCTCGCTCGAGAACGCGTACATCCTGATCAACGAAAAGAAGATCAGCTCGATGAAAGACCTGCTCCCGTTGCTCGAGCAGATCGCGAAGAGCGGCAAGCCGCTCCTGATCATCGCCGAGGACGTGGAAGGCGAAGCACTCGCCACCCTCGTCGTCAACAAGCTGCGTGGCACGCTGCAAGTCGCGGCCGTCAAGGCTCCGGGCTTCGGCGATCGCCGCAAGGCAATGCTGCAGGACATCGCCACCCTCACCGGCGGTAAGGCCATCACCGAAGATCTGGGCATCAAGCTCGAGAACGTCCAGGTCAGCGATCTCGGCCAGGCCAAGAAGATCACCATCGACAAGGACAACAGCACCATCGTCGAAGGTAAGGGCAAGCCGGGCGACGTGCAGGGCCGCGTGAAAGAAATTCGCAGCCAGATCGACAAGACCACCAGCGACTACGACCGCGAGAAGCTGCAGGAGCGGTTGGCGAAACTGGTCGGCGGCGTAGCCGTAATCAAAGTCGGCGCCGCTACCGAAACAGAAATGAAGGAAAAGAAAGCCCGCGTGGAAGACGCGATGCATGCGACGCGCGCGGCCGTTGAGGAAGGGATTGTCCCGGGCGGTGGAGTTGCTCTGGCCCGTTGCGTCTCGGCTCTCGACAAGTTGAAGCTGGAAGGTGACGAGCAGATTGGTGTCAACATCGTGAAGCGCGCCATCACCGAGCCGCTGCGCCAGATCGCCGAGAACGCGGGCGAAGAAGGTGCGGTTGTTCTGGGCAAGATCAACGACTCGAAGGACACCAACTGGGGCTATAACGCCCAGTCCGGTCACTACGAGGACCTGGTAAAGGCAGGCGTGCTCGACCCAACCAAGGTCGTCCGCACCGCTCTGACGAATGCCGGTTCGATCGCGTCCTTGATGCTCACCACCGAAGCGCTGGTTGCGGAGATCCCTGAAGAGAAGAAGGGCGCTCCTCAAGGCGGCGGGCACGGTGGTGGCGGCGGCATGGGAGACATGTACTAAGAACCGCTTCGAGCCACGAGCTTCGAGCTTGAATCTAGCCCCGCCTTACGGCGGGGCATTTTTATGTGCCAGATTCATGTCCGCAGGCGTCTCTTCTCGAGAGATGCGAACGCGTCAATAGGTTGCGCCGCGATCAGTTGAAAATTAGCGCGCTCCGACTCAACTCCACGCAGCCCGCGGTAGTATGCTGTCGGTCGGGTTGGGCCATCTGTTTCAGTGGGGGTAGCACAATGCGCGTGAATTTTCGGTGGCAACAAGCAATTCTCGCAGTCCTGGCCATTTTGACGACCATCACTCCTCTCCCGCTCGCCGCCCAAAATCCCTCCGACCCCGTCATCAAGAACGCCGATAGGTTTGACGTGCGCCGTCCGCTCGCTCGCGAACTGGAAACGAATGTCCCCGATGGATTCACATTCGTCGCTGTCGGAGACTGCATCATCTCGCGTCCGCTTTCGCAATATGCCGCCAGCGATCCGGCGTTTGCTCGGCTGCTGCAGATTCTCAAGCGAGCGGATGTCACCTACGGCAATATGGAGTCCTCCATCCTCGATCTGCGGCGGTTCACTGGATTCCCTTCTCCCGGTCCCGACGATATGAGCTTGGTGGCGCAGCCTGCCGTGGCCAGGGATTTAGCAGCGATGGGTTTTGATATTTTGTCGCGTGCGAATAACCATTCCCTCGACTGGGGCGTTGAAGGCATGCGCGAAACCAGCCGCCTGCTCGATGAATCCGGATTGAGCTACGCCGGAGTGGGAGAAACAGAGGGGTTGGCACGCTCGGCGGGATATTTTGAAAGTCCGAAGGGGCGGATCGCGCTGGTTTCGATGGCGTCCACCTTTCGACCAGGCAGCGAAGCGCTCGCGACGCACGGAGCCGCACCGGGCCGTCCCGGAATTAGCGCACTTGCCGTAAAGAAGACGACCGTCGTTCCCAGCGACATCATGAAGGATCTCGATGGTCTCCGGACAAAACTGTATCCGGGATGGCAGAAAGACGACGCCAAAGTACTCACGAGCCCTCCAGCAGCAGATGCCCCTGAAGAACTGTCACTGTTTGGGCAGAAATTCAGGGCGGGCAGAACCTTCGGATATCAATACGCGATGGATCCCACCGATCTCGCCGACATTTTGCACGGCGTCCGGCAAGGCAAGCAGCACTCAGATTTTCTGATGGTATCGATCCACTCTCACGAGCCTGCCAACAGTAGTGCGCCTGAACCAAAGAATGATTTCCTCGACGTCCCGGCAGATTTTGTACAGGATCTCGCGCACCGAGCGATTGATAGCGGTGCCGACATGTTTATTGCCACTGGAATTCATCACCTGGGCCCGATTGAGATCTACAAGGGACGCCCGATCTTTTACGGCATGGGGAACTTCTTCTGGGGAGATATTCAGGAACCGATCTCGGCCGACATTTATCAGCAGTACAACAAAGCCTTGCTCGACGCTTTCGGTGATCCTGGCAAGGCCACGGACGCCGACTTGACGAACCTGATGAACGCCTCCAGCTTTGCCGGCAATCCACCGTTCGATGCGGTTGTGGCCGAGAGTCGTTTCGATCACGGCAAGGTCTCTGAGGTCAGGTTGTATCCCGTCGATCTGGGTTATGGGAAGAAACTGACCGAGAGTGGATTACCTCGCCTCGCGGGCGCCGACCAAGGCAAAAAAATATTGCAGCGAGTGCAGGAGATGTCGGCAAAGTACGGAACCCATGTTCAGATTGAGACTTTGCCGCCGAACAATCTTGTGGGTGTCATTCGGCCTTGATCTCCACTTGACGGAGCAGGGGCTGCTGACGTAGCCTCGCCTGCGAATTCAGTGTGTCTTGAAGGAGGCTCCTCATGGTTCCCCTTGCTGCCCTCTGGCTGCCCATTGTGTTATCGGCAGTGATCGTATTTGTCGCGAGTTCGATCATGCATATGCTGCTGCCGTATCATCGCAGCGATTATCACCGGTTACCTAACGAGGACAAGTTCATGTCCACCTTACGCCCGGACAATCTCAAGCCCGGTCTCTATGTGTTCCCCTATTGCCTGCCGAAGGACATGAAGACTCCGGCCGCCATCGAAAAATACAAACAGGGACCGGTCGGCCACCTCATCATCATCCCGAATGGCCCACCGGCGATGCCAAAATTCCTCGGCCAGTGGTTTGGATACTGCTTGCTGATCGGCTTTTTCGTCGCCTATCTGGCGGCACATACTCTTGGGCCGGGTACACATTATCTGACCGTATTTCGCGTGGTCGGCACGGCCGCGTTCCTGGCATACGGCCTCGCCAACGTCAGCAACGGGATCTGGAGAGGCCAGAGATGGAGTGCCGTCATCAAAGATACTTTCGACGGACTCGTTTACGGCTTATTGACTGCCGGCACCTTTGGGTGGCTTTGGCCGCACTAGAGATGAAGCTAATAGATTGACCGCAAAGCGAAATCTCCGTGTCGCGAAGTGGATCGGAACTACTCCTGTGATCGGAGTGTGCACTCTGTGTGCTCGCGAGTTCAGCGTCCCTGTAACGTCACTGAAGAGACTCGTCGACGTACAACAGAGCCTGACCACTCAGTTCAATGAACACGAGTGCGGCGTCAAGCCTTCTGACTCGTGATGCGATAGGACCGGACAGCGCGGCTGTCCGGTTCGCTAGCGCAGAAACCCAGGTACCTGGTTACCCTCTGCTTTGAGTACGGTCCAGCCGCATTTTCGGATTCCCTCTTTTGGTCAAATAGTTCTCTTTCCCAAGCAATCCATCTTCGTAGCCTCTGCGTACTTCAATCGGAATCACAAATTCAATTCTGAGAGGATTTCGATCTATGAAACGCAAGCTTGTTGTTTCGGTAGCGCTGATGGCATTGGCCATCGGTACCGCAGTCGCTGGAATGAAGAATCCAACGGTTGGCGGCCAGGAAATGTATCCCACCAAGAACATTATTCAGAACGCAGTGAACTCTGCTGACCACACCACGCTGGTGGCCGCGGTCAAAGCCGCGGGGCTGGTCGAGACGCTGGAAGGGTCCGGCCCGTTCACCGTATTCGCTCCGACGAACGAAGCTTTCGGAAAATTGCCGGCCGGCACGGTCGACACGCTCCTGAAGCCGGAGAACAAAGGCACGCTGAGTAAGGTTCTGACCTATCACGTGGTAGCGGGCCGGTTGAGCGCCAGAGACTTGATGAACAAGATCAAAGCTGGCAATGGGATGGCCGAATTAACCACAGTCGAAGGCGGGAAACTCTGGGTGTCACTGCATGATGGAAAGCACATCATGTTGAAAGACGAGAAGGGTGGCACCGCATTGGTCACGATCGCCAACGTATTTCAATCGAACGGTGTGATCCACGTGATCGATTCCGTAGTAATGCCGAACTAGGCGTCGATGCAAATGAGAAAGCGGCCCTGTGATGAACAGGGCCGCCTTGTTTCTCGACTCTGGGTTTACTTTACGTCGCCGCAGGCGGCGCCCAGATATTTGGAGAGGAAGTCGAAGTCCATATTCATGTTTCGTCCGTGCGCGTTGGTGACCATGCGCATCGTGCCTTTGACGCTTTCCGAGGACAGCGCTTCAATCTTGAACGTGCCGTCGGAAGTCACATCCTTCTCCTGGCAGTGTACTTTCACTTCAGTCATGGTGCTCGAAGAACTGAGAACGGTGCGCGTGCATTCGGGACGGTTCTCGCCAAACACCATGTCTTTTTCCAGCTTCTCTTTGGTGACGCAGTATTTGCGGGTGGTGGTTTTTGGGCCGCCGCCCATGGAGCTCTTCATGTGTTCTTCCATCTGCGCACGTTGTTCAGGAGTCATGCGGGCGAGCGCTTCGGGAGGAATCGAGGGCATCGCAGGCATTCCGGACATGGTGTGCGTCTCCGTCATCTCCCAGAGTCCGGTCTTAATGTTGGGCGGAATAATCCTGTCGGCGGCCCAGATCGAAGTCGTACAAACAGCAATCAGTGCGAGCAGAATCGCGGTACGCATAGAGCCTCCAGCGTTAGAGTCGCGGATCAGCCTCTTGGAGATCAATCCGCATCTTGGAGGATGGCATACGAAGGAAACAGCTGCCAAGTCCAGAGATTGATTCCCAGCCACGAAGGCCTCCGCATTCAACTTCTTATTTCACAGTAGCTGCCGGAGATATACCGAGCAATGCCTTCATGAGTTCGAACGCAAGAGCCGAGGCGTCGCCGCCTTCGAGATTCATGAGAACAACTACCCCCGCTTTGCGTTCGGGGACCATGAGGATGTACGTGCTGGTTCCCTGCTGGCCGCCGCCATGCCCGACGTCCGCTACGCCGAGATCGTTTCCAAGTCCCCAGCCCAGTCCGTAGCCAGTGGCCTTACCATCGGATGCCTGCAGGGATGTCCACATCAGGTCACGAGTAGAGCGCTGCACGATCTTGTCGGTAAGCATCGCGACCATGAAGTGAGCCATGTCGTCCGCCGAGGAGAGCCAACCGCCCCCTGCGACCTTATAGCTGGAATCGAGGAAATCGGCGTTCCTGATCGTTCCAGATTTGTCTTTTTCATAGAAGCGCGTGCGGTATGGAACGATCGCGAAACGGTCGTCGGTGCGGGTGTGGACCATACCGGCTGGTTGCAGCACATTTTTCTGAACGTAGTCGATGTACTTTTCCCCTGATGCGCCTTGCAGAACACATCCGACGAGGGTGAATCCCTGGGTGGAATAGTGAAATGCGGTACCAGGCTTGGCGACCAGCGGGTCGTTGGCGAATAATTTCAGTCCGGAGTCGATCGTGTCGTCAAAGTGGCGGGTGTTGCCGAGTTCCTGATCGCCCTCTTCCGCCGGCTTGTAATGACGGATCCCGCCGAGGTGGCCCAGTACCTGGCGAGTCGTGATAGTGGAATCCTTTTGCGGAAACGCCGGGCAGTATTTCTGCACGGGAGCGTCCAGGTCAAGTTTGTGCTGCTGCCAGAGCAGCATCGTCCCGGTGGAGGTGATCGGCTTGGAGATGGAGGCAAGACGGTAAAGAGTCTGCGAGGTAGCGGGAACAGAGTTTTCCAGATCGGCCATGCCGAACCCGGCGGACCATTCGTAGGTGTTGTTTTCGACGACGCTGACGGAAACGCCGGGGATCTGGTTCGCGGCCATGAAGTGCGCAATGATGGCTTCGAGTTTCGCCTGCTGATCGGGCGCAAGTTTGGCGTCCTGCGCGAAGGCCCCTATCGAAAATAGGACGCCAAGGATGACCAGGCGCACGATACGAGCGTGCTTAGTCATTGTCCAGGTATTCCCCTGGGATATCGTCTTCCGAAACTTCGTGAGTATGGACTTCCCGCCCCTCGGTATTGCCGGCCTCTTCCACGCCGCGGACGACGTTAGCTTCAAAGGAATTGCCTTCTTCCAGCAACTCATCGACGCTCTCCGAATCCGAGCCCTGAACGTCAGACAAACCCTGCAGATCGCCGGACATGCGACCCGAAGTGTGTCGTGTTCTCTCGCGCGGGAACGCAACCATATTGTCGACCTGCTTCTTCGGTGCAGCGGTCGTTACAGAGGAGGCTGGCTTCTTAGGAACCGGCTTGGCCTTGAGAGTAACTCGCTTCCGGGCTACCTTCTTCACTTTCTTGCGAGGAGCGGGTTTCCGTTTTGCGACCTTTTGTGCAGGCTTAGTTTTCTTGCGGGTGGCTTTCTTGGGTTGCGCTTTCTTCTTCCTGGTTTTCTTTTTGGCGGCCATAGGCGCAGTCTACCACTGCTTCGTACATGACGTCGTGCTCAGCGACCCTCACCGTTGCTTCAAGAAAGTACCTTCCTGCAGTTCAGAGAATGCCTGCTGGAGTTGTTCCCGGGTATTCATGACGATGGGACCACGCCAGGCGACCGGCTCCCCGAGGGGCTTGCCGGAAACCAGAAGGAAGCGAATACCGTCGTCTCCGGCCTGCACGGTGACTTCATCTCCACGGTCGAACAGAATCAGAGAGCGGTTGTCGGCTTCAACGGGCGGTGCAGTGTCCAACCATTTCACGCCTTCAGTTGGGACAGCGAGCGGGGCGGACGCGTTACAGAACTTTCCGCTCCCGGCAAAAACGTATGCAAACGCATGACGGGTCGTTTCCACGGGCAGACTCTTTCTGCGGCCGGGTGAGACAGAGACGTCAAGGTAAATGGGATCAGCGGCGATGCCATCGACGGGGCCGCTCTTGCCCCAGAAGTTACCGCAGACAATGCGTACGCGAGTACCGTCATCGTCGGTCACCTCGGGGATATCCAGGGCCTTTACTTCTTGATAACGAGGCTCCGTTAATTTCAGGGCGGCAGGGAGATTCGCCCATAGTTGAAAGCCGTGCATGCGTCCGGACTGGTCGCCTTTCGGCATTTCCTGGTGAATGATGCCGCGACCAGCGGTCATCCATTGCACATCGCCGGCAGCGATCGCGCCATGATTGCCCATGCTGTCGCCGTGTTCGACGGTTCCGGCCAGCACATAGGTGATGGTCTCAATACCGCGATGCGGATGCCATGGAAATCCTGACAGGTAGTCCTCCGGAACATCGTTGCGGAAATCGTCGAGCAGGAGGAAAGGGTCGAACTCCTTAGTGTTTCCAAATCCGAAGGCGCGCCGCAGATGCACGCCTGCTCCTTCGAGCGTCGGCTTCGATTGAATGACTCGCTTCACCGGGCGAATTGACATGGCGCCTCCAGACTAAACTTTTTGATGATCTCCACTCCAAACCGGACTCGCTGAATTACTGCGGTAACACTACTCCTGATTGGAATTGTCGGTACACCCCCAAGAAAGGCCGATAATGAGGCTTACATCTGGAGACACGTTCATGGAAGTCCTGCTGGTGGAAGATTCACCGGTCTACCGAAAACTGGTTGGCACGCACTTGGAGAATTGGGGCTTCAAGTTGACGATCGCCAAGGACGGACATGACGCCTGGAGCCTATTGCAACGCACGGACTGTCCGAAACTGGTCCTGCTGGACTGGGTTCTCCCGGGCATGGACGGCATCGAGATCTGCCAGAAGATTCGACAAGCCGCCAAGGGCCCACAGTATTCCTACATCATCATTCTGACCGGTAAAGACGCCAAGAAAGACATGCTGGAAGCGATGCAGGCGGGCGCCGATGACTACCTCGTCAAACCGTTTGATGAAATGGAATTGAAGGCACGCCTGCTGGTCGGGAAACGAATCCTGGCATTGCAGGAGGAGTTGGTTGCGGCGCAGGAATCCATGCGTCACGCGGCGACCCATGATTCTCTCACCGGCCTGATGAATCGCGGCGAGGTCATGGACACCCTTCGCCGGGAACTGGAGCGAGCGCGACGAAGCCAGAAACCAGTCTGCGTAATCCTGGGCGATCTGGACAAGTTCAAGGACATCAACGACACCTGCGGGCATCTGTTTGGCGATGAAGTGCTTCGCGAAATAGGGCGCCGACTGCGCGCAAAGCTGCGCGTATACGACGCGGTGGGGCGATACGGCGGCGAAGAGTTCCTGATGATCCTTCCGGGCTGCGATGCCATGACGGGGATCATTCGCGCCGACCAGTTGCGTCTAAACGTGGCGGCCAAGCCCGTGGTCAGCACACGCGGATCGCGGACCGTTACGCTGAGCCTGGGCATCGCGGTGTCCACTGACATCGACGGCCAGGATGTTGAAGTGCTGCTGCACCATGCTGACAAGGGTCTCTACCTGGCGAAAAAGAATGGACGCAACCGCGTCGAGCATATCGAAGCCGACCTTCAAAGTACGTCCAGCCGTTAAGAGCGTCGGACCAATACCCATCCAGGCTGATGAACTCCGGTAAATCTCCAAACGGGGAGCCAGTTTTCGAACTGACGCGAACAGCCATGCTCTTTAGTAACCCGCCGGGCACTATTACTCTTCCGCATACATGCCGATAGGAGAAGTGAGGCCTTCCAAGACGCGCCTGTCCGGAATGGCTTGTTCATTCGTGAGGCATAAAGATGGATCGCCGCGAGCATCCGCGCTACATGGTTTGTCTGGAGATCGAAGTCCGCGAGGCCACGAGCTGCTTCTCGTCTCGCGGGACTACGACGGATGCGAGCCTGGGGGGCTGCTACATCGCCACCATATTTCCGCTCGCGCCAGGGTCGGTTGTGACGTACCGGTTGTGGGTTGGCGATCAGCCGATTCAAGGCAGCGCAACCGTGCAAACATGCCATCCCGGCGTAGGCATGGGCCTCAAGTTCAACGACTTGTCGACTGAAGCTGTATTAGTCCTGGATCAGTATCTTCGGAACTCGACTTCTATTCCCATGCACGTGGCTTTTTCACAAGTGCGTTCGTTTCAGTCTGGCAAGTAGAGAGCCGCACAGCAGAAACATTGATGGTGCCGGATCGCCTTCGCGCCTTCTCTTTTCCTGATTCGATTTCCCTGATTTGAAGAGTGTGCGGGTGCCGGTCGCGGCGTTGTTCAGCGCCGCCCACGGCCTACCCGTGGGCTGTAATCCAACGCCGCTTCGTAGCTGAAGACGCAGTCCTATCCAACCGTAAGCCAGGATTCCTGACTTATTGCACTTTCAACGAGAACGTCTTGCTGTGAGAAACGTTTCCAGATACGGCGGACACGGTCACGGTGTAGGTGCCGGCAGGAGTCGTGACACCGGTCTTTCCGCCCAGTGTGCCGCATCCGAACAATCCGCCGCAGAGAATCAGAACGATGAGCAGGGCTTGCGTCAGCCGCGCCCGCTTGCTCTGCGCGATGCGCCTGCGCAATGCAATCGGTGCAAATACGAAGCCCACAAGGCCTGTGCTCAACACGCCCGCCATGCTCGCCAGGAACGTCGATCCCGCGGGCGGTTGCATGGCGGCGACATTGGAGAGACCGGTAGAGACGGTGATCGATGAGGTCAGGGGAGTATTGCTTCCATTCGCCTGGAGTACCGCCGGCGAAAAAGAACATGCTGCATGCGAAGGCATGCCGCTGCAACTCATCGTAATTGCGCCGGTGAAACCGCCCGAGGGAGTCACAGTCGCTGACAGGGCGCCGGATGCCTGGGTGCCGACAGTCAAAGACGGAACCGAAGTTGCAATTGAAAAATCAGGCTGCGCCGCGATCTGGCCTTGCCCCGTGAGGGCGACGATGTGCGGGCTTCCGGGGGCGTCGTTGGTGACTGTCACGGTGCCGGTCAGGTTTCCGCCGGCGAGTGGGCTAAAAGAAATATCCAGCGGGCAATCCGCACCCGGCGTTAAGGGCGTTGCGATCGAACACGTGGACTGGACCCCGAAGTTCGAACTGGCAGCGATGGCGCTGAAATGCAGACTGGCTGCCCCGGCGTTCGACACAACCACTCGTCGCGCGACGCTCGTCTGGCCTACGGTTATAGTTCCAAAATCGAGTGCAGTAGCATTAACTTTGACGCGCCGGATCACGTTGTTGCCGCTGTCGGCGATAAACAAGTTCCCACTGCTGTCGAGAACCATCGCGGTAAGGCCTGCGAACTGCATGGCAGAGGCAAGGGCTCCGTCGCCGGCATATCCGTAGTTGCCATCACCAGCAATCGTGCTGATGGTTCCCGCTGCGTTCACTTTGCGGACGGTGTTGTTCGAGGAATCAGAAACATAGAGATTGCCGCCGGCATCGACTCTGACATCGCTGGGGCCGTTGAGTTTCGCGCTGCCGGCGGGGCCACCATCGCCCGAGTATCCGAACTGTTGATTGCCGGCAACGGTGGTGATGATTCCGTTGGTCGCGACTTTGCGGACGTCACTGTTTGTTACTTCCGCGAAATAGAGGTTACCCTGGCTATCGACCGTCAGCCCTGCTACGCCTGCGGTCTGGGCAAGGAGCGCCTGGCCGCCGTCCCCACCAAAGCCGGGCGCGCCATTGCCGGCGATCTTGGTGACGTTGCCGACGGTGTCGATCTTCCACACGCCTTCAAAAGAGCTTGAAAAATAGACATTGCCGGCTGCGTCGGCAGCGACGCCTCGAATCAGGAAGCCGGATGCAGTCGCGATCGTGGAAATGTTTCCGTTAACGGCTACTTTGCGGACGCATGCGTTGAAGAAGTCAGCAATGTAGAGATTGCCGGCGGCGTCGAGTGCAACGGCTGTTGGAAAAGCAAGTTGAGCCTGCGTGGCGGGTCCGCCGTCACCGCTGTAGCCCTGAATTCCGGTGCCCGCGAACGTAGTGATCGTGCCTGCAACGCTAAATTTGCGGACGACACTGTTAGCGGAGTCTGCGACATAGAAGTTGCCCTGGCTGTCGAGGGCCATGCCGGCAGGAAAGTTGAGTTGTGCCGCGCTGGCAGGGCCGCCGTCACCGGCGTAACCGCCAATTCCGGTTCCGGCGACGGTGCTGCCGATTCCGGGAGTGAATGTGAGAACAGGGGCAGCACCCGCGGGCGCCGCTAGCAAGGCCGATTTTCTTCGCGCATTTCGTCCAGTAGTCCCGGCGACTACCCGGGGAGCAACCACGCACACAACCAATATGGTCAGAACTGCTACTCGAAATCCCTCGCGAAGAAATTGCGATGCCTTCCCCATGATTCGACTCTCCTTAATTTTCGGTTAGGCGCACGTTTCCCCGTTGCTGCAGTGCAGCTGCTCTCCATCTACTTGGAGATGCGATCGGCGACCATCACCAGAACAAGTGGATCGCCCGGGTGCTGCATCACATAGCTGTAGTCGGGGTGAACGAAAATCAAGCCGCGAACTTTGACGGCGTCGCCGTCATTGAAGGTCGGGCTATTGCGCAGATAAGTTTGGGGGACCTGACGGACTGAAATGGAAATCAAGCCCGTGTTCATTGTCCTGATCGCTGAATCGGATGGTACGTCGAGCGTAAAGGTTCCGAGTAGCGCGTTGTAAGAGGAGACTTGTCCAGTGACGGTCTGTTCTTCCAATTCGATCATGCGCGGAGACATGAAGCCGGCATTCACCGCATCGGGATCGGGAACAATCAGCGTGTCCCACTTCACTTCTACAGACTGCCCAGGAAATATGCGAACTTCATCAAACACAAGATCGGTGGATCCTGAGAGATCGAGGCGAGCGGCATTGACGGAATAGCCGGTGGCGAGCCAGTCCACGGTGATGTTTTTGCCCAGCAATCCGCCGGCGTAATTGACGCCCATACCGCCATCCACCAAGAAGTTGTAGTTCATACCGTCGGGCGCCAGCCCCGTGAAGGTGCCATACAATTCAGAACTGGAGGCGCTGTTTTCGATCAGTGCCACTTGCGTTGCGAGAACAACTGCGCTCGTTTGAGTTTCGGCCTGGGTTTCGACCATCATTCCGGTGAGCGCGGCGGGATCGCAATTCGCAAATACTGTGTTGTTGTCGTAGGCAATTTGCATCTCATTCCCGGCGGGCGGCTGCAAAGAGATGACCTTTGCATTGGTATCCACGGCCGTCACGGTGCCCACGAGGAACGCCACGCTTCCGGATTCGGGCTGGCCGACCGCGGGAGCGACTGGCGGCGCGGGTATCACGGCTTCCGTCGTCGCCACCAGACTGTTGATCGTGACGGTGTCGGTATTGACAGTGAAGCTTTGCGCCAGATCCAGTGAGACGTTAAAAACCTGGGCATCAGTCCCAAGCACAAGGTTCGGGCTGAGCGCGATGGTCTGTCCGGTGATGTTCAGAGTTTGCGAAGTGAGTTGTCCGTTGTTGTCGAAGAATACGACCTGGCCGGTCATATCCGGAAGAACTAGGGCGGAGTAAGTGTCCTGATAGATGTCGCGAACGACCACGGGTTCGGTGACGATCGCGCTCCGCGTAAATTCGACGGTGATCGGGGCGGTCAGGAGTTCAAGATCCTGGGCTCCCGAGTTGGTCGCTTTCAGAGAGGTCATGGTAAGTGAGAGCGACACAATGCGTTCGGTGGGTACGCTTCCGACGCGAACTTCGATGGTCTGCGGATCTGGAGAACCCAATGGTCCAGGTACGACACCCAATCCGAGGGGATCGCGATTGACCTGATGGGAACCCAGGGCGCCGCTGCAGCCGGTAGTCACGACCAGTGCGCTCAGGAGGACGGCAAATCCAAATACGGCGGAAAATGTATTGAGACGACCACGCAGCGACGACATCTTAATCCTCCAGAACTTGACTCGAACTATTCGAGTGCGTGCACGTCACCGCGTACTTACTTGCGAAAGTCATCGGTTAGGCGTTAACGCATCCGGCTGCCCTAAAACCGAGGTCCGGCCGAGCGACCCACGCGTGCTATATCGGCCATTGCGGAGGCAAAAAACAGGCACCACCTAGACGTAAGTACACTGTGACGAGTTACCAAACGTGCATCCTCGAAGATGACCCTAGGGTTTATTGCCCGTTCCAAAGGACTTCGCCGGCATATCAGCCTCGTCGGCAGGACCAGAGAGGACAACCAGATCAATGCGGCGATTCTTGCTTCTCCCGGTTTCGGTAACGTTACTGGCGAGTGGACGATACTGCGCGTATCCGGCAACGGAAATTCGAGCGGGATCGAAGCTGTATCGCGTCACCAGTACGGAAACGACTTCAGTAGCGCGAGCAGTCGAGAGTTCCCAGTTCGAGTGATAGGCAGCGGTGTGGATCGGGAGATCGTCCGTATGCCCTTCGACACGAATATCGAAGCCTCTGGAAGCAAGAGCCTGTCCGACGTGGGCGAGCACCGGTTCTGCGCCGGGCAACAAATGAGCGTCGCCGCTCTTGAAGAAACCGACTTCCCTGAGACTCACGACCAGGCCGTCAGGCACAACTCTCATTTCGATCTGATTTTTCTTGATCTCGTCACGCAGCACGGTTTCGAGCTGGCGCTTTACCTCGGACACAGGAACATTCTTGAAGGAGCCGCGTGCCGGGGACATGTCATTCACAAGGCGCTCAAATTCCGGTATCGTGGGCGGCGAGATGGCCGGCGACTGAGCAGCCGCTTCGACGCGAAAAACAGCTTCCTGCTTCTGTGCGGAGAACATTCCGAGATCTGCGAATCCGACTTGAATGGCGCGGGCGACTTGTCCCACTTTTCGCTGGTCAACTTGCGATGATGCGTACAGGACAACAAAGAAGGCAAACAGCAACGTAATAAAGTCCGCATAGGACACCAACCAACGCTCGTGACTGGCGTGGGGGGCCGGTTTCTTACGGCGTCTCATGCCGGCTTGTCTCCCTGCTTCTGGTGGTGCTCTTCCATGAAGCCCTGAAGTTTGGTTTCAAGCATGCGAGGGTTGATGCCTTCCAGAATCGACGCCACGCCTTCCAACGTCATTTCGCGCAGAGCCTGTTCCTGCCGCATGCGGATCTTCAACTTCCCGGATGAAGGGAGCAAGAAAATGTTGGCGGAACCGACGCCGTAGATGGTCGCTACGAAAGCGACTGCAATGCCCTTGCCGACTTCGTCAATATTTTCCAGGTGCTGCATGACTTGGATCAGGCCAAGTACAGCACCGATGATCCCGATGGTCGGAGCGAACCCGCCCGCGGATTCGAAGACCTGGGGGATGCGCTCTTCTTCTTCCGCTTTGCTGTCGAGGTCGAACTCCATGATCTTGCGAAGTTCCTGGGGTTCAGTTCCGTCAATCGCCAACATCAGAGCTTTCTTCAGGAATGGATCCTGAATGTCATTGACTTGCGCATCCAGCGACACGATGCCGTCTTTGCGGGCCTTGGTGGCATACCCAACCAGCGTGTCAACCAGTTTGCCGGGATCGTTGGCAGGTTCAAAGAAGACCTGCGTGAGTGACTTTCCAGCCTTCAACACCGTAGCCATCGGAAACTGAACCATTACGGCGCCGAGGGTCCCGCCAAAAACGATCATGGCGGCGGTGGGTTGTAGGATCTGGCCAATACGGCCGCCTTCGATCATGAGGCCGAGGAGGATGCCAGCGGCAGCCAGAAGAATTCCACCCAACGTACTCTTATCCACGGCGGGCTCTTTCGGAATCGGTTTCGCCCGGGCCGGCGTCAGACTTTAGAAGAGTTGCGAGTGCGCCCTGCGGATTCAACGATGGCAGGCCCGCCAGCACGCTACGGCGAAATTCGATGATTCGCTGGATGACTTCATCGGGCTGTTCGCGCACCACTACCTTCTCCCCGTTAAGCAACGTCAGGACGGTGTCGTGCGCGCTCTCGACGAACTTGATGAGGTCCGAGTTCACGGCGATGGGCTGACTGTTTAATCGTGTGAGGTGAATCATGCGATTCCCTTCCCGTCGCCGGAAACTGGGCCAAAACTCCAACCCGAAGCGCGGTCATCCGCGATCCTTAATCGGTACGTTGACGGCATTTCATAAGCTGGGGCGTGTGCTTCGCGGAACTCATTAATGATGAGAACAGTATGAGAAGGGCAATCGGTGACCAACGTACATGGCCTGAAACCACCTTAGTGACGGACAGGACAGGTACAGGCGTGTAACAGAGTAGATAAAGTCCGGGCCGAGATTGTGTCGATAAGGGTCCCGACACAAACGGCCTTCTGCAAAGCAAGGGTTCCCGCGATGCGCTAACCGGCTAGCTGAAGCATAGGTCGAATCCACCTGACTAAGGAGCTTCACCAATGTCGTTTAACATTCTCTATAACGTTCCGTCTCTGGCGGCGCAGAACCAAATGAACATGACTAGCGCGTCGCTGCAGCAAACCCTCTTCCGCTTGTCTTCGGGCTCGCGGATCAACTCCGGCGCAGACGATGCCGCCGGACTGGCTATTGCCGATGGCTTGCAGGCGAACGTTACCGCCCTCAGCCAGTCTGCCCGTAACGCCAGCGATGGCCTCGGCGCATTGCAGGTTGCCGACGGTTCTCTGGCACAGGTCACCACTCTTCTGAACCGCGCCGTCACACTGGCCACCGAATCTGCGACCGGCACAGTGAGCGACACGCAGCGCACGGCTCTGGACGCCGAATTCACCGCGATCAAGGCTGAAATTGACCGCATCGGCAGCAACACCACCTACAACAGCGCCGCAGTATTCAGCGGAGTGACCTCCGCGGTCTACCTCACGGACGCAACGACGGTGGGCAGCAGCTCGATCGACATCACGGTCGGAAAACTGGCCTCCACCAGCATCGGTTTCGCGGCTGGCGAAACACCGGTCGATTTGAGCAAGAGCGACCTGACGACCGCCGCTAATGCGCAGGCTGCATTGGCGAACATCGACACTGCTATCGCCAACGTAGCCGGCGATCGCGGCGCACTCGGCGCGGTCATGAACCGCCTCCAGAGCGCGGGCAACGTTATCAGCAACCAGGTGCAGAACCTGACGCAGGCCGAAAGCTCCATCCGGTCGGCGGACATTTCGCAGGAAGTTGCGAATATGTCGAAGTACAACATTCTGCAGCAGACTGGTGTCGCCGCTCTGCAACAGTCGAACCAGATGAACCAGGGCGTTCTCCAGTTGTTGCGGTAACAGTGGTAAGGCGTACTCTCCGACCTGGTGGCGGTGGTACTCGCCACCAGGCGTTTTCCTTAGACCATGCGCATCGAGAATCCGATTCCTGAAATTCCGTTTGGTGGAGCTGCCACGAGCGCGGCGCACAAGTCCGCTCCCTTACCGCCGCAGGTGTCGGCACCGGCAGCATCGGAGTTACCCGACGTAGTCGTCTCGGCACTCAAGCGAGATTTATCGTCCATACAATTTGCGATTGAAAACGATTCCAGCACACACGAGATTGTCGTGAAGATGGTGGATCAATCTACTGGAGAAGTCGTGCGCCAGATCCCCTCCGAGGAGATTCTCCGTACGGCGCGGGCGATCACTGAAATGATGGCCGCCCAACAGAAACGCATCAACGCGCGAGGATAGGAATTCATGGGAACATTCGGTATCGATCTAAGTTCGTTGACCGGAACCACGGGCATCGATGTCAATACGCTGGTGGCGCAATTGAGTTATGTGGCTCGTGCTCCGGAGCGTGTCTGGCAGAATCATCAGCAAGGCTTACAAGTTCAGATTAACGCCTTGACGGAACTGAATACCGGTCTCGCTGACCTGCTGACCAAGATCAACAATATGAAGGATTTGACCGGCGGTCTCGGCGCGGTCCTCACCACCTCTTCCGATTCAGCGGTAGTCAACGCGACCGCAACCCCTGGCGCAGTGATTGGCACTCACACAGTGATTGTGAACACTCTCGCCACGACGGCGTCCTACTACAGCGCGGCGGTAGCCACCGGCGATACTGCTCTCAACAACGGCAGTTTCACGATCCAGTTGGGAAGCAACGCACCGACAACGATCACCATCGACAGCACCAACAACACATTGAACAAACTGGCCGCGAGCATTAACAGCGCGAACCTTGGGGTTACCGCGAACGTGACGACCGACGTTTCTGGCGCACGCCTGGCACTGGTGGCGAACACTTCAGGCGCGAGCAGCGACATTACGATCACGAACGATACCAGCGGCATGGGCTTTACCAAGGCGGCGTCGGGTAAAGACGCGACCCTCACCGTCGATGGCGTTCCCATAACGAGCAGCAGCAATACAGTGACTGGCGTCATTCCGAATGTCAGCTTCAGCCTGTCGGCTGCAGCTCCGGGCGAGCAGGTCGCGATTGGCATCTCTCCGGATACGGAGGCCGCCGTGCAGGCGGTTACCGACTTCGTGGATTCGTACAATACGATCGCGAAACAAATGGCTGATGGTTTCAGAGTTGATACGACTTCCCATCGGGCGGGTGCCCTGGTTGGAGACACCTCGGCAGACATCCTGCAACAGCACTTGCTGGACATGAGCACGTATTCGGTCGGCGGCGCCGGCGCCTTTACGACACTGCGGTCGCTCGGAATCACCATCGGGAACGATGGGACGATGGCGGTTGACAAGAACGCCCTCACCAAAGCCGCCAACAGTGACTACGCAAACTTCAAGAATTTCTTTCAGAGCACAGATGGTTTTGCATCTTTCTTCAGCAAGCGCTTGACCGAGGAAACGAGTCCCACACAGGGATTGGTCTCGGTGGACATGAAGGGCTTGCAGGCAACGCAGCAGAGTCTGCAGAAACAAGTCGACGACTTTGAGCAGTTTCTCCTTGCACAACAGCAGCAATGGCAAAAACAGTACGAGCAGGCAAACATCATATTGCAGCAGTTGCCACAACTCCAGAAGCAGATCGAGAGCCAGCTGGGAACTTTGAGCACGAGCAGCAGCAAATGAATTCGGACACGCTCCAATATCGTGTGGCGGCGGTGCAGAGTGCGACGCCGGTCCAGTTGGTGTGCATGCTGTATGACACCCTCGTGCGGGACCTCAAGCGCGCGCTGGACGCGATCGACAACAAGAACATCGAGACACGGGCTGATGAGGTCAAGCATGCGTTGCTGGTGTTAGACCAACTGGACTCGTGGCTTGATTTCAACAACGGAGGCGCCGCGGCCACGAGCCTGAGCCGGTTCTACGCGGTGGCTCGAAGCAGGATTGTAGAAGGCCACGCCAAGGTCGATCCGGCGCTATTTCAGGAACAGATTCGCCTCTTTCTTGAAGTACGGTCGGCCTGGGAGCAAGCGGAAGCAACGCGAAAAGCGAGCGCCGGTCCTGCTGTACCCGAAACAAAAGGTTCTTCCAGCTTGAGTTGTTCGGCCTAGGTCCCAGCGGTTTTCAATTGATAGTCCCCGATGAGCTGATCGTTCCGCCCGCCCATAGGGCGCACCCAACTCCATTGAGTCGACCTATGAGGCCCGGAATACTCTCAGTTTCTAGAAGCAGCATTACACGGCAACGGCACGACGTGGCCTACCGTAGGTAGTCGAGCAGGGACGGTTGCAGGACCTTCGCAGCGGCCGCCAGGGCAGCCTGGTGCGTTGTCTGCGCTTGCGCCAGGTCGGTGGCAGCCTTGGCGAGATCGACTCCTACCAGGCCATTGTCTTGCGTTTTCAGTGCCAGGTTGCGCTGCTGGAGCGCCTGTTCATCGCCGTTCAGCTGGTTGAGATTGTTGCCATAGAAGGCGCGCTGTGCGCTCAGGTAGCTCAACGACGTGCTCACAGCCGTGGTCGCGGTGCCAATGGCGGCGTGATCTCCACTCTGAAGGGCGGTGATGAGTTGCTGGAGTGAATCCATAACGCTGGATCCGGGCTGCTGGAACAGTTGATCTCCGGGCACGTTGATGGCAAGTGCGCGGCCATCCGCGATGGCAACGTTGTTCACGCCTTCATTTCCGTTGTAGGTAACACCGGTCGGGGTTAGCGTAAAAGGAGAAGTAGTGGTGGCGGTTCCCGCAAAAATATAGGTTCCATGAAACGATGTATTGGCTAACTGAACGACGCTATTCAACACACCTTGTACAACTTGAAGAATGGCATTGAGGTCCAGCTGGCTCATGGTGCCATTGGCGCCTTCGGTGCCGAGGCTAATCGCCTGATTGAGATTGGTCACAATCGATCCCAGGGCGGCGTCGGCAGTTTGGTTGAGCGCTCGAACGCTCGCGACACTTTGCAGATATTGGTCGATGCGTGATTCCACCGCGACGTTGCCGCTGTAGATTGCTGCAGCCGCCGGATCGTCCGAGGGCTGATTGACACGCCTGCCGGTAGACAGCTGCAGAAGGACGGTCTGCTGCCGTTCCTGCGTGGTTGAAAGTGCAGCGAGAACGTCGTCAGTGGGATTCGGATTAATACGCATAGGCTTAGGCCGGGATCATGTTAATGACGGTCTGCGTCATCTGATCGATCGTGGTGATGACGCGCGCCGCTGCCGAGAAAGCATGCTGGTAGCGGATTAGATTGGCAGATTCCTCGTCGATCGAGACGCCGGAGACGCCCTGACGCTGGTCTTTGAGTTGCTGCAGTGAGAGCGCAGAAGCATCCATCTCAGCTTTAGCTTGGGCGGCGGCATCGCCGACACTGAAGACAAGTGCTGCGTAAGAGTCGTCGGGCGTTTTGCCGGACGGCAATGCCTGGTTCCGGACATCCAGCAATTTCTGGACATTGCCGTTGCTGCCTGCCGCTCCGTCGGAACTGGCGGCAATGGCGTTCGGATCGGTGATCGCCACTCCGAAACCGAGTGCCGCTCCTGCTCCCGCTGCGACCGGTGTGAAGAAATCCTGTCCGGCAGCGCCGTTCAAATCGAAACCCTGATGGTGCGCTGCGTTGAAGTTCGCAGCGAATCCGGAAGCCATGTCATTCAATTGGATGAGCACATTGGGAATGGCCTGGTCCCGGACGGCGAAGAGTCCGCCGAGCTGTCCTCCTTTAAGGGAGGCGGTGATGTCCTGACCCAGCGCAAATACGTGTTGGTTACCGGAAGAGTCTGGAGAAGCCTGCAGCGTGAAGCTTTGTCCGCCCACAACCAGCGCCGTACCACTTCCGGTCGTGATGGTTTCGTCCTGTTCGGTCTGAATCACGTGAACGTCAGTGATCTGCGAAAGTTGATTGACCAGTTCGTTGCGCTGATCTTCCAGCGCACCCGCATCCTTGCCGAGACTGGTTAAGGCTCTGACTTGCACATTGAGACGTGCGATCTCGGCAGTCAAGCGGTTGATGTTGTTCACCGATTGGACGACGTTCTGATTGAGATTGGTTTGAATCTCTGAGAGTTGACTGACTGTGTTGTGGAAATCGTTCGCAAGATTGTTTGCGGCCGTGAGCACAGCCTGCCGCAAGGGCAGGTTGGTCGGGTCGGTGGAGAGCTGGTTGAGGCTGTTGAAGAATGCAGTCACGTCAGAACCGATGCCGCGCGCTGAATTGCTGAACAGGGCTTGGACCTGGTTGAGAAAGCCAGTTTGGGTGCTGGCATTATTTTGCTGCTGGCTCTCATCGAGGATGCGCAGTTCAAGCAGGCGGTCTCGAATGCTATCGACGCTCTTTAGCGTGACGCCCTGGCCGTAGAGTACGCTGCCCAGAAGTACCGGAGTTGCTTCCGTGAAGATCGGAACTTCGCGCGAGTAGCCGGGTGTATTGACGTTCGCAATATTGTTGGAAGTGGTAGCAAGCGCGCCTTGTTCGGCCTGCAAGGCTTGCGCGGCCATCAACATTGAAGCGGTGAGTCCACCCATGCTCTATGCCTCGCTCGACCATGTGCTGCCCGAGAGAAGACTGCCATCCTCAGAGTAGCCGGCACGGGATTGGTGAATTGTGAGGAGCACTTGTACCCAGGTTCTTGCGCGCCGCAGCAGAGCGGAATACACACGCTTCTGGTGATCAAGCCTTTGAAGGGCCTGGCGCACCGGAACCGATGACGTGGATAGAACTCCAGCTTCAAGCAGGAGGTTACAGATTTCTTCTTGCGCAGCGACGTGCTTTTCAAAGGACTGCAAATCCTGACGAGCAAGCGCGCCATTACTGGCATCGAGCTCCGCCGACAGCTTGCGGAGCACCGGCAGACTAATCTGCCACGCCAGTTCCAACCCATTCTTATCGTTCTGACCGTTTCTACCTGGGACTGACATACTCTTGTTCTCTTCCTAATTGCCGGAGGATTCCCTGATCATCGCGTTCGCCGCGGCGTCCGCGTCCACGGAATACGTTCCGCTGTTGACCGCATCCCGCAGGGCTGCAATTCTTTCCTGGCGCACGGTGGAGGGATGCAGCGCACTTTGGACCAGTTGGTGGATCGATGGGCCGTGGTTGGAGAAAGTCGCTTTGTCCTCTGGCGGCAGCGGGCTTGGCTGGGGCTTGCCACCTTTATGGGTGCTGTTCTTTTCAGCGGCGAGCTGTTGCGCAATTGCGTTGTTTAGATCGATTCTCATGTGATCACCTTTAGCTGTGAGCTGATCCTGTATCGGTCACTTTGGTCCGGACCTTTAGTCACTTTTCGCAGTTTTTATCTGCCTTGAGTCACCGCTTGGTAACCCGCCATAAATCTCGTACTATCAGTGCGATGCGGGCTCTTTTATCGACGCCAGCAACAACTTGGCGATCCCGAATCCGCCATGAGCGCTAATACTCTCGGCCAAAGACTGCGTTCCGAGGGACGAAAGTTGCTTTACTGAGCCATCTTCCTGCTCCTCCTCAGTACCGCCGGGGACGGTGCCGAGGGACTGTTCCGCGGCCTCCAGCCACTTTCCTATTAATAAGGATTCAAAGGCGCGCGCGGAGGCCTGCATTTTCTTGGGGTTATCGGCCGTTGGATGTTTCAAGTCGCTTACTGCCCGGTCGTCTTGCGCCCGCTGCCAGTCCTGCATACCAGCCACACCCGTCAGGTTGAGTAGATCCGCCATATTAGAGAATCTCCAATTCCGCGCGCAGGCCACCGGCGGCTTTGATCGCTTGCAGGATGGCAACAACGTCGCGCGCGGTCGCACCCATCTCATGAAGGCCATTGACGAGATCTTCGACGCGCGCACCGTCGGGCAATTGGATCTTGTTTACAGAGCTTTCTTTTGCCTGGGTGTTGATCTCGGGAACAACCGTCGTATCGCCTTTCGAAAATGGCTGGGGTTGGGACACAACCTGCGTAGTGGCAATATCGATCGTGAGATTGCCATGCAATACCGAGACCGCCGACAACTTCACGTCTCCGCCCAGGACAATCGTGCCCGTACGTTCGTTGATCACGATCTTCGCGGGCGGATGAAACGCGATCGCAAGATTCTGCACCCGTGAAATCAATTCCGGCACCGGCAGCGCGCCAGCCAACGAGACGCTGACGTCAATCCTTCGACTGTCGACAGCGGTTGCAAGGTGACGTCCGAATTCCTTGTCGATGGCTTCGGCAACGTCGTGACTCGCCGTGAAATCAGAGTCGTGGAGCATGAACGAAACTGTCGTCAGATGACTGAGGTCGACGGCCGCATCACGCTCGACGATCGCGCCATTTGAAATTTGTCCAACCGTGGGATGATTCACCTGCTTGGTGTTGCCTTGCCCTCCAGCGGAATAGCCTCCCAGGGTCAGAGGGCCCTGCGCGGATGCATAAACCTTGCCGTCCGGGCCTTGCAATGGAGTCAATACAAGGACGCCGCCTTCCAAACTCTTGGCGTCTCCGATGGAAGAGACGGCGACGTCGATTGGTGTGCCAGAGCGAGCGAAGGCGGGCAGCGATCCGGTAACGAAAACAGCTGCGACGTTGTTCACACGAACGGCTGCAACGGGGATCTGCACTCCCAACCGTTGCATCACGTTGGCAAGAGTTTGAGTCGTGAAGAATGTTTGCCGGCGATCGCCGGTTCCGTTGAGACCGATGACAAGGCCATAGCCCACTAGAGAGTTGGTGCGCACGCCTTCGATACTGGTGATGTCGCGAAGTAGAACGCGATCGCGGGCAATAGCCGCGCTGACGGGCGCACTTGTGAGAAGCGGTTGCGACGGAGACGCCTCGACTACTCCTGCGACCAGAATCCTCGGGGCAAGCACGGTCACAAGAAGGAGCGCGCAGGAAAATGGATCTCCCATGCCGCGCAGAGATATCAGCCTGCGGAGACTGCGTTTGATCAGAATCCAAAAATCCATTGCAGGCTCCTCATAATGACGTTGGGTGGGCGAGTGGCGTCGGAAACGACGCCCTTCCCTTTCAGTTCAATTTCCAGGTTCGCTAAGGAAGTGGAAAGCACGACATTGTTGGGGCTAACGTCGCCGGGGCGAACTACACCGCGGACCGTTGCTGTCTCGCGCTCGTGATTCAAGAGAACTTCGCGCTGGGCTTCGACGACCAGGTTGCCATTGGGAAGAACTGAGATCACCTGGCCGGACAAACTTGTTTGCAGTCGCGAGGCGCTGGAAATCTGCCCCTGGCCTTTCAATTTGTTGGAGGAGTTGGCGGCGAAAAGGGGATTGATGCCGCCGACCTTCAGACGCCCCGGCAGAGCCGTGACAGCGGATGAAGTATCAAAAGTTCGTTGTGCGTCCGTGCCGCCGCTGGCGGACGATGTGGTCTGCTGCACCACTTGAATGATGATCGAATCGTTGACGCGGGACGCTTTGTAGTCCGACGCCATGTATGTCAGTCTTCCGTCGGGGACCCAGAGACTGCCGGTAAAGACAGGCTCGGCCGTTCCAGAAGTTTGCGTGACTCGTTGCAGATATTCCTGGCGCAGTTCTTGCGGAGACTTGAACTTCGTCCGCGCCTCGGCGCTCGGCAACAGAGCAACAATCAGTAGCGCCGCAGTGAACGAGACAAGTTGTCGTAGCGAGTTCTTCATAGTCAGTACCGAGCCTCGACCAAGCCCCGACCGACAATCTGGGCGGCGAGAATACGTTTTGTAGCCACGTTGCGAACGCGAATGCTTGCCCCTCGTTCACCACTCTCCAGGCAGATGACGGATGTCCGGATGCTGGCTGGCCCGCTCTTGAGCAGCAGTGTCGCGCGGCTGCCGGCGCGAATCAGAGATGGACTGAGAGTCTTTCGGATCGATCCCGACTGCGTTTTTGAGTCTGGGAGAATGGAGAATGAGGGGACGATTCCCTTTTCGGCTGGATGCAGGAGAATGAAGAACGGTAAGCAGTCCTGAGCCCGGCGGCACACCAGGCGCACCCATACCGTACCTGTGTTCAGTTTCCGCCATCCTGTGACGCGCAAAACAGCGTCGGTGTCAGAGGCTGGTACAGAGCCCACGAATTCAATTTCTCCTGCTTTCGCTTCTACACCTGCGTTGTGGAGTGCCTCGACAATCGGGCGAGCGGTGAGCATGGAGGACATGGATGTGCTGGCGCGGAGGCTGTACGAGCCACCCAGCAGCAAACAAATCCCGATTGCCAGTTGTGAAGTGCGAATCATTCTTCCTGACGCTGCCCTTCTTGCGCTACGTTATCGTCCGAGAGTGTTCAACTGTTGCAACATCTGATCGGCAGCCTGTACGACTCGTGAATTCGATTCATACGAGCGCTGCGCCAGAATCATTTGGATGAATTCGTCGACGGTGCTGACGTTCGACTGTTCGAGGAAACCTTGCTGTAGAGTGCCCAAACCTTCGGATCCGCCCGGTGTCCCAACAATCGGGTCTCCCGAAGCGGTCGTGGAGAGAAACATGTTCTTGCCGATACTGTTCAGTCCACCCGGATTGGCGAACATTGCGAGCTGTACGCTGCCCACTTGCTGCGCAGCGGTCTGTCCGGGCTGGGTCACAGAAACAGTGCCGTCTTCACCGATCGTGATGGAAAGTGCATCGGGCGGAATGGTGATGGCCGGATCCAGTGGGTTGCCATCAGCGGTTACGACGTTGCCTTGCGCGTCCATGTGGAATGTGCCGGCGCGCGTGTAGCCGGTCGAGCCGTCGGGCAATTTCACTTGAAAGAAACCTGCGCCTTGAATTGTGAGGTCAAGAGGATTGCCGGTTTGCGAAAAGTCGCCTTGCACCTGAACCATCTCGGAGGCTCCGGGACGCGTGCCCAAACCAATTTGCAGTCCGGCGGCTACCGTAGTCTGCTGGGTGGCGGCGGAACCGGGCATGATCATGTTCTGGTAGATCATGTCGGAGAACTGGAGGCGTCGCCGACGGAATCCGGCCGTGCTGGCATTGGCCAGGTTGTTTGCCACGTTGTCGAGATTCAACTGCTGGGCACTCATGCCGCTGGCGGCTGTGTACAGGGCGCGAAACATTGAGTCTCCTTAATAATTGCGACTAACCCATGCGCGGCAACTCTTCGGCCGCGATGCGATTGAACTGCGTGTCAAAAATTGAAAGTGCGCGCTGCATCATTTCCGTGGAGCGCTGTACGGTGATCAAGTCCACTGCACCCATGACAGGATCGACATTGGAAGATTCCAGTGCTCCCTGCCGGACGACTGATTTCTTGGAGGGCACTCCATTGCTTTTTTCTGCGGAATAGTACGTCTTGCCGACACTCTGGAGTTGCACCTCGGGTGGGAACTCAACCACTTCGATTTTTCCCGCGACAGCGCCGTCAACCGAGAGTGTTCCATCGCCACTCATGGTTACCGGGCCATCTGGAACTTTAATGATGCCTTTTTGGCCCAATACGGGATCTCCTTCGGAAGTCACCAGTTGCCCGTGACTCAAATGAAAGGATCCGTTGCGGGTGAAGACTTTTCCGTTGGCGGTTTGCACGGCAAAGAACCCAGGACCTTCGATCGCCAGGTCAAGTTGGTTGCCGGTGGTTTGCAATCCACCTTGTGCCATGTCGAGGCGACTGCCTTCGAGCACGCCAAAGTTGTTCGTAGCCTGGTTGACTTCGCTGATCGGCATCCCGGCATTTGCAGCCAGTACGGACCGGAAGATACTACGCTGCGCGCGATACCCTGCCGTGCTGCCATTGGCAAGGTTGTTGGCAACCAATTCGAGTGACTGAGCCTGGGCCATCATTGCGGTGCATGCAGCGTAGTATCCGGGATCCATTGACACTCTCCTGACTGCGTAGAAGAAGAGCACTTCATGCCCCAGCATGGATCGTTGTCTTTTTCTGCTAAGTGCTTGAAAACCACTGGTGGAGAACTACTGGATGAGATACAGATGAGGATCTGCGATTTCAGGTGGCGGGAAGCCCGTCAGGGATCGACGATGCGTTCTAACTTCGTACTATTCTGGCGACGAGTTCAGCCTGAGTACGCGTGCTGCCATTCATCCACCTTGTTCGCCAGCTTCTGCAGGACTTCCATCTTGTTCGGCAGGTGCTGCCAGAGGAGGTTGTCCGCGACAAGCTGATCCAAAGCCGCCGGGCGGTCCGCGGAGGTGGTCTGAAGTTTGTTCACCCATTCTCGAGCGACTGCAACTCGCCGGACCGTCTGGAGATGCTGCGGCGCTGCCTGCACCGGTTGCCGGTGCCAGCGCATGCTCTCCACCAGGTAGTCGGGCAGATTCCAGTTCTCCCGAGAAGGCGCGATGTCCTTGAGTGAGCAGTTGCAGTTATCGCTCAGGCAAACCAGGGCGGGAAGGTCGTGTAGCAATCCTGCCATGTATGCAGTTTCAGGCGAGAGGTCACCAAGTTGGATGGAGATCGTTTCGGCTGCGAGAGCAACGAAACGGGTCCGGCGCAAACGCCAGCGGAGCTTCCAGACTTCTGCTTCGGAGAGCGGCTGGGTCCACACTGGCACCATGCGCGCGGCCCGTCGCAGAGTGCGCGTACCGAGATGGATCAAGCAGGTTTCGAGAGAAAGCGGGCGTTGGTCCTCGTAGCTGCGTGCCAGACGGATCATTTCGGCTGCAAAGCCAGGATCCCCGCGTACCACGGATACGATCTTTGCCAGGTCGAGGCTCTGGCCGCCCAAAAGCAGCTCCAGTTCCACCAGCGTCGTCGGCAGAGCCGGGAACGGCGGGAAATAGCGACAGGGACTTGGTTGAGCCTGCTCTTTCCAGGGGAGAGGAGCCTGGCTTCGTCTCGCCTCCCCTTTGCCGACTTGGACTGGTTCGTGCATTGGCCGGGTACTTCATCGGCCATAAGCACTTCGCAGCTTAGTGGATCGCTCTATTTGTGCATCTAGGAGTTGTGACGGAAGAGCAGGTCAACGTCATTCTTGTGTCCGCTCATCCGTACCCACAGGTGCTCGCCACAAAGGGCATGATGAACCCGCCGGCTGCCGAGCTTCCCAACGTAACTGGCGCAGATTCGGGCCATCTCGACCGGTGGACAGACCCGGTCGAAAACCACTTCGTGCAACCGTTTTTCAGTCATGAGGAACTGAAGCCGCCGTTCGTACTCGCTCATGGTGATGAAGCAGGCGTCCACAGAACAGTTGAGCATGCGCTGCAATACGGCGAGTAGGCGGTGATCGGGACCGTCGGCAAAGCCCAGTAGTAACGTCCGCGAGGACTCCACAAAGTGCAACGGGACGATACGGTAGAGTTCTACGAGATAGAGCGGGACTCGGACGGGCAGCCACGAGATCGCGCTATTCGACGGGAATGTGGGGTGACCCCATTGTGCGGCGAGAGCGGCTGTAACTTGTTCTTCGGTTACGAACTTCTTCTGCAAGAGGATATCGCCGAGACGTGAGCCCGTGGAAAGATGCTCCTGCAGAGCCTCCGCCAGTTGTCCTTCCGTGACCTCTCCGCGCGACAGAAACATCAGACCGAGAGGCAGGCGCGCCTTGCGGGCAGGTCGGGGCTGCTTGCGCGTCACAACCAGGCTGTTGAATTGGCGCAAGAGGGCTGCCTCGTAACAGGGTGGGCTGCACAGCCATTCGCCATCGACAATGACTCCGTCGAGACGGCGCGCGAACGAATACTGCACCGACTTGCGTTTGCAGTCGGGATACGCGCAGGGCGTAACCATGCTTTGCCAGCGGCGCGAAGACGAGCCAAAAAGGTCGACCAGGCGGTTGACGAGTGAAGAGTCTCTCACAGCAGGATTCGATGTGCTCACAGTTGGCTCCTGTCAAACAATTCAGTGACACGCAATCCGTAGTTGCCGTCGACGATCATGACTTCACCACGCGCCAGCACGCGATCGCCGAGGACGAGGTCGATTGGTTCTTCCACTTTTCGATCGAGTTCGATTACGGATCCGGGCCCGAGGGCGGCCAATTTCGCAAGCGTGATGGACTGCTGTCCGAATCGCAATGTGACGTCCAGAGCAGCGTCCATGACCAGCTTGAAGTTGCCCGCACCATCGAGTGCAGAGGTTCGTGCGTTGACCAGATTGTTGATGGTGAGATTCGAATGGCAAAGGAAATATGCACGCACCGTGGGACGGTCAGCACTTGTTGCCTCGAGAACAATTGTCTGCTGGGGAGTCCACGTCGGAGGGTCGCAAGCTTCCATGCGGCCCACTAGCGGTCCATGATTTGCCTGAAACGCGCTCATCGCCGCCACCAGCGCCTGCCGCAGGTTCTGTTGGATCGCGGAGGCCCCAGCATCGGGGGTGGCGTCAGATTGTGGCCGCCCGGGATCACAGGACATCTCTTCCAACGTTTGCAGGCCGTCAGTGGGAATCACCAGGGCCGCGTCCCCAAGAAGCGAGCCGTCGAAGGATATTCCTATGCATAGGGGATGAGTTCCAGCATCCGACAGATCTCCATTTTCGAGCGTGACCTGGCAAGAGGTGCCGAGCAAGCGGCCAACGGCGTCAGCCCATGGCTTCGTAAGGCTTTCCAGTAAGTTTGAAATTGCGTTCTCCAGGGTGAGTTCGTTCATTGCAGTTCGGACCTCCGTGATTCAATACCGGTTGAAGGAATAGGTTGTTCAATCTTTGCGGCTCTCCAGTGGCCATTCCGGGCCGGTAGCGCCGAAAATATCTCTCGTCCGCCAACTAAGAGATGGGCCGGCTGATCGGCCCGCAAAGGAAGTTTCAGCAGAGAGTTGAGGCCGAGTTCTACCAGGTCTCGAATGGCAACACGCATGGCAGGAAGGACGAGTTCCGTTGAAACAGACATTGTGGAAAGTGCGTCTCCAAATTCCTTGCTCATGGGTGGGGCGGAATTTGCCGCCAGCGCTGGTCCTGGAAGATTCAATGCTTTGGCCATGGATTCGACCAGAGAAGGGTTGAGTAGAACGCTGATCTTTCCTTCGTTCTCTCCCAACTTCATCTTGAAATCCAGACTCAGCAGGCGTCCCGATGGTGGAATGAGGCGGCGAGCGGCTTTGCCAACGCTGAGATCGGAGTGGAGACGGAGATGCAATTCGTGCCAGGCGATTTCCAGTTCGCGCGCCACCATTCGACTCATTTCGGAGAGGATTTGGACGTCGACTTCAGTCAATTCGGGTCGATCGAGAGGTTTCTCTCCGGAGCCGCCGAGCAAAAGGTCGAGGCAGGCAGCCGCAATCGGAGCGTCAATGACGACAAAGACCGGTGACGGGTGCGACTCGATCTTGAGCGCGACCGGAAGCGAACCGGGTGTGAGAGTCTCCGCGACCTGTTCGTAGAGCATCTCTCGGGCTGCGGACGGTTCGAGTTCGACCAGCGCGCGGAAATAGACGCTCAATGACCGGGCCAGTCCCCGAGCAAAGGGGCGGTGAAGATTGCTAACGAAATCAACGGAACTTTCTGGGATTCCTGCGCCGCTTTGCGCATCCCATTTCTGGACCGATCGAAACATAAGCTTGCGCTCTGGGCGCGCAGCTGACGAGCTCTCCGGGGCGGCTACTTCGGGCGAGTTAACGACGCTCTCTTTGTTTTCGGCCATGACACTTCCTAGGCTCCGGCTACAAACGATCGGAAGCCCTCGATTTCCTTGTCTTCGAGAAATGTGCGCAGCTTGGTCAGGGCAGCACAATGAATTTGTGAAATGCGCGATTCCCGAACATCGAGGATCGTGGCGATTTCCTGCATGGTGAGTTGCTCGACGTAGTACAGCGAAATAACCTGCTGTTCTCTTTCGGTTAATTCGCGAATTGCCTGGGCAAGGTGCTGCTGCATCTCCGCGCGTACATAGCGGGCAAAGGGGCTGTCCTCGGGGGCTGCCGGCGCCGACTCAATCAGGTCATGGGTTTCGGTACGATCCACTCCCTGCGAGACTTGCTGGCCAACGGTTTCCAGGCTATCGAGAGTCCTGGTGAGCTTGTGAAGCGCGACCAGCGTTACACCTAGTTCTCCAGCGATTTCTTCTTCGGTGGGCTGACGGCCCAGGCGCAGCGAAAGGTGCGTGGTGGCTTCGTCGAGCTTACGGCCGCGTGTTCGAGTGCGACGCGAAGCATGATCGAGGCTGCGAAGGCTGTCAATGATTGCCCCGCGAATCCGAAACTGGGCATAGGACTTGAACTGAACGTTCTTGCTCGGATCGAACTTACGCGCCGCGCCGAGGAGACCGAGGACACCTGCATGGACGAGATCCTCGAACGGGACCGACTGCGGCAAACGTTCGTGGATGCGGCGGGCGATGAATTGCACCTCCTGCAGTTGGCCAAGGACGAGCTGATCACGCTCTTCCAGAGTCTGTGAGTTTTGAGCGTACGTCTGTTCCGCGGGTGTCATGATGTCCTCGCTGGCGTGAGACTATTTGTGGTCATTGGACAACTCCCATGGCATGCACTGGAGTGGTCGCAGGAATTTCGGTCGGAGAAAGAACGACGATCTTCGGCAAAAATGGCTCGAGAATTCTCCGCAGGTAGAAGCGTCCGGGAGAGGAACAGAGCAAGACCGGAGGAGCCTGGGTCACTTGGTCTCCAAGCAAATGCTGCAGCCCTTCCAGAATTCGCCGCACCAGTGACGGATGCGGTCCGCTACCGGCGGCATAGGCAGTACCGTTGGCTGCGCGCGTACATTCGTCTTCAATCGCAGCGGCCAGGGTCACGACCTTGAGTTCTCCACGGGGATCGAGGAGTGGGCGGACGAGCGCTCGTCCCAGCGCGTGGCGGGCTGCCTCTACCAGAACGACTGGATTCTTGTTGATCGCTGCAGTTTCAACCAACGCTTCAAGAATTGTCCCCAAATCGCGAATCGACACGCGTTCACGCAACAACTGCTGCAGAACCTTCTGTACCTCGCCCAGGGTCATCAACTTGGGAACAAGTTCCTCGATCAACTTGGGATGGCTCTCATTCAGCAGGTCGATCAGACGTTTGGTCTCCTGTCGAGTCAGGAGTTCGTAGGCGTTCTGGCGGACAATTTCACTCAGGTGGGTGCTCATCGTCGTGGTGGGGTCGACGACGGTATAACCAAGTGAAATCGCTTTTGCCTCCAGATCTTTGGATATCCAACGGGCGGGGGCATTGAACGCGGGCTCGTGGGTATCCTGCCCAGGGATCAGGAGTGGACCATCCTGCGAACTGAGAGCCAGCAGTGAGTCGCGGCGAAGTTCCCATCGTGAGATTTCTACACCGCGCAGATACACGACATATTCGTTCTCGCGAAGAGAGAGATTGTCCGTGATGTGAATGGGCGGTACGAGAAATCCAATCTGGCGGGCTAAGTGTTTACGGAGCGCACGAATCTTGGGTAACAGTTGGCCGCTCTGCTTTTCGTCGGCGAGTGGGACCAAGCCGAAGCCAACCTCGAGCGCCAGGTCGTCGAGCTTGAAGGTTGAATTGGCGATCTCTGGCGCTGCAGTTGCCGGTGCGCCCGCCTTCGCTGTAGTTGTTGCCAGCGCCTTGGGGTCGTCGATTTTTTCTTTGATGCGGCGGGCAACCGCGACCAGGACCAGGGCAGCCAGCACGAATGACAGTTTTGGCATGCCGGGCACGAGTGCGAGCAGCAACATAGCACCCGCGGCCAGCCACAATGGTCGTTTCTTGCCAAACACCTGTTGCCGGACGTCAGTGGCGAGGCTGGCATCGGACGAAGCGCGCGTCAATACCATCGCGCCCGCTACTGAAACCAGCAGCGAAGGAATGATGCTGACCAGGCCGTTGCCAACGGTGAGAATGGTGTAGGTCTTGAGCGCTTCCTGGAAAGCCAGGCCCTGCTGGAATACACCGATCAAGAAGCCGGCGATAATATTGATGGCTGTGATCAGAATCGTGGCCATGGAATCGCGCTGGTTAAAGCGCGCAGCGCCGTCCATGGCACCGTAGAACTCAGCTTCTCGCGCAATTTTCTCGCGACGCTCGCGAGCCTGGTGCTCGTCGATCAGGCCGGCATTCAGGTCGGCGTCGATCGCCATCTGCTTGCCGGGCATTGCATCCAACGTAAAGCGGGCGGTGACTTCCGCCGTTCGCACTGCGCCGTGACTCACGACGAGGTACTGAATTGCGATCAAGGCGAGGAACAACACAAATCCGACAACGTAATTGCCGCCGACGACGAACTGTCCAAAAGCCTCAATGACTTTGCCGGCTGCCTCGGAGCCCTGGCTGCCGTTGAGCAGAATTCGGCGACTGGACGCAAGGTCAAGAGAAAGGCGAAACAAGGTCAGGAGCAGCAGGAGACTGGGGAAAACGGAGAATTGCGCCGGCTTTAGGATCTGCACGGCCGCCAGCAGCACCAGTACCGAGACCGTGATGCTGAGGGTGAATAGCAGGTCGAGAGCAAAACTGGGGAGCGGCACCAGCATGACGAACACCATGCCTACCGTCATTGCGGGAAGCGCCCAGTCTGCGCCACCTTTCTTGATCTCGGTTAACAGGTCGAGTTTTGCGGCCTTCGCCATTGCTTCCGTTCCTTCGTTTCTTTCGTTCGTCTATTTCGTTCGTTTTGCGTCCTGCCGTACCTTGGCCTGCGCACGGAAAATAACCGCCAGGATTTCAGCCACAGCCGTATACAGCTTGGCGGGAATCTCGCGGCCCACCGGCACGACTCGATACATCAACTGTGCAAGCGGGGGATTTTCAACAATTGGAATTCCATGCCAGCGCGCCACCTCTTTGATTTGCAAAGCCAAAAGATCGCGCGCCTTGGCGACGACCATAGGCGCTGGCATATCCAACTCGTAGCGGACCGCAATGGCAAAGTGCGTTGGATTGGCGATTACCACGGTTGCGGTTTGCGCATCGCGCAACATCTGGGCGCGTCGAATGCGGCGTTGCAGTTGGCGTATCCGGGATTTAACTGCCGGATTTCCTTCTGTCTCTTTGTATTCCTGGCGCAGATCGTCTTTGCTCATGCGGAGATCGCTTTCGTGTTTGCGCCAGACGAGTAGATAGTCGATCGCAGCCCAGACCAGCAGGATGAGCAACGACTTCCACGTAACTTCAAACAGCAGGGCGAAGGTCAACCGCAGGAAAGAGAACAGATCCACGTTGGATGCACTGATGATCGCGGGCCATTCGCGCATGATCACGCGTGCCCCGCAATACGCCATCGCAGAAAAAGGGAGCAAGGATTTCAGCAGTCCGCTCAGACCGGAAAGCGAGAAGAGTTGCTGGAGTTTAGCGACAGGATTGATTCGCTTGAGATTCGGAGTCAGCGGGTCGGTTGCAAAGGTAAATCCACCTTGCGCGAGACTGCTGGCAAGAGCAATCGTAAATGCTCCCACCATTGCGGGCACGGCCCAGCGCAGGAGCTCAACACTGGTCCAAAGAAACACCGCACTGGCCGGCTGCAGTGTGGATTGCAAGGAGAACTCGAGGCTCGACCGCAAGAATCCGCGCCACGCTTCGACGGCGTGGGATGCTTGCCATGCAAAGATACCGAATGCCGCCGCCGCCGCGAGCACGCTGGGGAGTTCGCGCGTGCGGACGACCTGGCCCTGTTCACGGGCCTTTTGGCGTCGACGCGGTGTCGGTTTTTCTGTCTTGTGCTCGGACATTACATTTACCTGGCTAACACCAACACACGTTCGGTCAGAGAGAGCGATTGCTGCATGACTTTGGAAAACAGGGTCGGCCAGTAAGGAAGCGCTCCTGCCAGCAACAAAACAGAGAGCATGGCTTTCACCGCTGGTCCGAGAAATAGAACTGGCATCTGCGGAGCAGCTTTGCTCAACAGTCCCAGCAGGAGGTCCGCGACAATCGTGGCCGCGAGAACCGGGGCGGCGATCTGTACGCCGAGTCCGAGAATGCTTCCTCCGCAGCGCAAGATGGCCACAAAGAATCCAGGGCCGAAGGTTGCGAGACCGGGAGGAACGCTCTCGAAACTCTGCGCCAGCAGACGCAAGATCCAGTGATGAACATCGAGCGCAAGGAACGTCAGCAGGGCCATTAATTCCGTGAACAGCGATACCACTGTGGTTTCGACCTGGGTTTGCGGATCGAGAATATTGACCAGCGAGTAGCCCATCTGCACGCTCATAACGTGACCCGCGACCTGAACCCCTTCGAACAGCAGGTTGGTGGTGATACCCATTCCGACTCCGACCAGAACTTCACATCCCAGTACCCAAAGCCACCGCTCGACTGGCGGGGTCTGCAATCTTCCGGAGAGCGCGGGATACAGAACCGCCGTGATCGCGATCATGAGGACAGCTTTCATCCGGACCGGAATTGCAGCGTGGCCAAAGAACGGCACGAAGATCATCAGTCCCGAAATGCGGGAGCCTATGACCAGCAATGCGCCGAGGAATTTGGCCAGTGGAATGTCCATGCTTAGCGGTAGCTCCCCAGGGTTGAGAAAAGGTCGATCGTGAAATGAGCCATCTGGCGCCACATCCACGGCATCATGACGAAAGCAGCGGCGGCGGACGCGAGCAGGCGAGGAACCGTGGAAATGGTCGAGTCCTGCAAGGAAGTCAACACCTGCGCAATATTGATGAGAAGGCTGACTACAAGAGCTACGCCCAGGATTGGTCCACCCAAACGGAAGACTTCAAGCAGCGTGCGTTGCCCGAGTTGGACCACTTGTTCAACAGGCATAGTTTTATCCGAAGGCCTTCATGAGCGACCCGATAACTAGATTCCAGCCGTCCACCATGACGAACAACAGCAATTTCACCGGCGTGGAAATCACGACCGGGGGGAGTTGAAACATTCCGATCGAGGTCGTGATGGAGGCAACGACCATGTCAATAATCAGGAATGGAAGAAAGAGGACGGCGCCAATCTGGAATCCAGTCCGTAGTTCAGAAATGATGTAAGCGGGAACGACCACGCGCAGAGAAATATCCTTCGGATCGCGCGGACGAGGTTCCTTTGCCAAATCGATGAAGAGTGCCAGATCTTTTTCACGCACGAAGTGCAGCATGAAGTCCTCGACCGGTTGCGCGGCTCGCGTGAAGGCATGCATGGCGGTAATCCGGCCCTGCTGATACGGTTCCACTGCGTTGTGGACGATCACGGTGCCCACCGGTTGCATGACAAAGAAGGTGAGGATCAACGCCAGTCCGATGAGCGTCTGGTTGGAAGGCGTGGTTTGCAGCCCAAGAGCCTGGCGCAGGAAATGGAAGACGACCAACAGCCGCGCAAACGGGGTAATACACAGCAGGATCGACGGAATGAGCGTCAGAAAGGTCAGCAGGACGGCAATGTTCAGCGCCGAATTGTTTCCGACTCCGATGATTCGAATTTCACCGTTCTGTTCTTTGGAGTCCTTCGTGGGCAGCACGGGAGGGGGCGAATCATCCTTTGACGATTGCGGAGTCCCGGGTGTTGCGGGAGTTGGGTCTACTGATGCCGGGAGAGTAGCTGGAGTAGATGCAAGCGCCGGCTCAATCTCAGCGGCGGTCGAGACCGCTGGGATCATGAGGAGCATGATCCCTGCCAGCAAGCTTGTGAGGCGAGGAAACTTCATCGGAGCAAGCCGGCATCGACAGATTTGTTTTGCAGCACTGCAGAAAACGATCCCTGGTCGTTAAGTTTTGCGAGCATAGAGACGCTGCCGGTCGAGCCTCCCAGAAGGAAGCTCTCGCAATCGACTCTGACAATGGCAAGAAATCGCTTATCGCCCAGTGAGACGCTCTCACAAACGCGCATGCGCTTTTGCGGAGCGCGCATGTTCCTGAAGTAGCGCAGAAGGACATTCCAGATGCCGCGCTGGGAAGAATTTGAGGGCAGCTCGAGCTTGCCTTCGGAAGTTGGACTCGGCGAGAGCGGGTTGGGCGTGCGCGATGTAGACGAAGCGGTTCGAGTACGCAGGGCGGTCGTACGGCGTCCGCGTTGCTTCCCAATATCTTTTGCGCGGCTGGTCCGGCGATTCCGGAGAGCAGGCTGCCGCGCAGGTTCTGTGCTTTCAACTTCGGTCACGCCAACTTCGGGAACATCGATAATCATAGGAGCTCCGTAATTCTTGCGGCCAGGTGATCGCCGACGACGTCAAGCTTGGCCCAGGCCATTAGTTTTCCGTTCACCAGGACCGGTATTTGAGCACCGGCGGGAATGGTCCCCTGCACAATCGAGCCCGGTGCCAGATGCAGTAACTCCTGCACTGAAAAACGTTCCAGGACAGTTTCTAAACAAACGGTTAAGGGTATCCATCCCAGCTTTTTCAGCGGGTTATTGACCGTCACCGTTGGTTGCTCGATCACTTCAGCCATTGCGACTTCGCTCCGTCGTTCGATACTTCAGCGCTGTACCAGGAATTCCGTGAAGTACACTTCGCGTACTCCGAGCTCGGGCAATCGCTCCTTCAGAGCGGCCAGAATCTGTTCTTTCAACTTCCGCTTCCCTTCCACTGTGGTTACATCCTGAGGCTTCGCTGCCATGAGGACGTTCAGGATGGCGTCCCTCAAAATCGCGGTAGGCGATACCACATTGCTCTTCGAATCCTTGAGGTCGCGATCAAGACCCAGGTCGATCCCCACTCGCAGATAAGTGCGCTGGTCGGGATCGTCGATATTGAGAGTGAAGGTCTCGAGGTGTAATACGGCCGCCACCGGAGCCGATGACGAATGGCCGGGCGCGGCCTCCGCCGAGGTATGCCGCAGCCAGAAAAAATAGACGGCGGCATTCAACCCCAATGTGACCAATACGGCGAGAATCACCGTCGTCTTACTCGACTTGCCATTCTTGCTTTCAGGAGTACTCATAAACGTCGATCAGGTTGTCAGCTCAAGAAGTGCAACTTCGCTGCCGAGAATAGGGCTGGAACGCTGTGCGGACGAAATAGCGTGGAACTGCTGGAAGGGGTCATGCCTACAACGACTTAGGGCGCGGCGGGTGCCAGCGCCGTGATTCGATCACGGTATGGCAGATGCGCTCAATTAGAGCAAAGACAGAGGGGAGGCGATTCCGTCGATCGATGCTTCGATCTTGCCGGAATCGCCTCTCATCGAGAGCTAACCAAACGACGCGCGCCGCCTACCGTTTCAGGTTGATGGTGTCCTGCGTAATTTCGTCGAAGGTGGTCACGACGCGTGCGCTGGCCTGGAACCCGCGCTGCGTAATGATCAGCTTTGAGAACTCCTTCGCGATGTCGACGTTGGACTGTTCGAGCGCACCACCGGTGAGAGTACCTCGTCCACCGGAATCCGGAGCGCCGATCGTGGGAGAACCGGAAGGCAACGTGGCGGCAAAGCGATTGCCACCCTGGCGCTCCAGTCCCTGCACGTTGGCGAAGGTCGCGAGCGCGATTTGAGCCAGGGCAGAAGTTTTGCCATTGCTGAAAGTGCCTTCGATCACGCCGTCGCGATTGACGTTGAATCCCAGCAGGTTGCCGGCTCCATAGCCATCCTGGAAGGTTCCTGACGTCGCACTGGGTGTTGCAAACTGCGAAATCTTCGGGCTGTTCTGGGCATCGTAAAGATCCCAGGTAACACTCAATGGCGCTGCGCCGCTCGCCAGGTTGTTGACTGTGATGCCGGAGATGTTAGCCCCAGGCGTGGTCAAGACTCCGCTGCTGTCGAAGGCAATCGCGCCGGTGGCGACAGAAACCGGATTACCCGTCTGTCCCACATCGGTGGCGGGGATGGTGATGTCGTAGGACCAGTTGTTGGCCGCGGTCTTCGTGAAATTTACCGTGAGGACATGCGATACGCCAAGCGAATCGTAGACGGTCATCGGAGTCGAGAACGTGGTGCCGTTCGCGGCGGACGCGTCAAGGTTTGTGGAGAGTTGCATGTTGGTGGTGGCATTCGGAGGGCTTACCTGCGCCTGGGAGAGTGCTATCGGCGCCAGCGTCTGCCCAGTTGGAATGACACCGTTCACCGCGGGATAGCCCAGGACGAAGTCCCCATTGTCAGTGATCAGTTGACCCTTGGCATCGACGCCGAAGTGCCCATCGCGCGTGAAGTTCATCCCGCCATTGACATCCTGGACAGCGAAGAAACCGTTGCCGGCAATGGCGACGTCCGTGCCGACACCGGTCTGCGCAAGAGCGCCATTGGTAAATAGCCCGCTGGTTGTCGAAACTGCGGCACCGGCTCCAACCTGGATCGGACCCGAACCATTGTTGCCGATGGTTTGATAGAAGAGATCCTGGAACGAAGTCTGCTGTCCTTTGAAGCCAATGGTATTCAGATTGGCGAGGTTATTGGAGATGACGGACAACGCGTTGCTGGCGGCGTCCAGTCCGGATAGTGGAATCGAAAATAACGGCATGTGAATGTCTCCTGAGTGATGTCGTGGTCTGGCTAGTTACTTTGCGACGCCCTGCAACAACGAACGAATCTGAATGAGCTGATCAAGTTGGTTGAGCGACACGATCTGCGCAGTCATCTGGTTGGGATCAAGCGGCGAAGTCGGATCCTGCGCCTGCAATTCGGCAATCAAAAGCTGAAGATAGTTCGCGGAAGTGTCTTTCGCGCTGACCGGGCTGCTCGATGATGCCGGTGTGCTGCTGGCCGCTGCCTGCGTCATGGGTTGGATCATCATAAGTTTCTCCTTGGAACTAAATGCGAATACTGAGTCCTTCCGTTGCGATCGAAGTCTCGATCAAATCCGTTGAGGCGAGTGCTGGTTCGAGTTGCAATGACGGTGCTGGCTGGTTGGATTGCCAATCCTGCGCCCGCGGCCGTCGGCCTTGTTCTCCTGTCATGGACATCGAGGACGACTGTTCGTGCAACGTGATCTTGGCTGATGGAACATCGAGATCGGTAAGTCTCTTCTGAAGGCCGGGCAACTCCGACTCGAGAGCTCGGCTCAAATCGCCGCGTTCTACCGAGATCCTGGCGGTGACTTCGTGATGGTCGAGCAGAGTGCGAACTTCAATGCGCCCAAACTCTCCCGATTGCATACCGAAGCGCATTTCGGATTGACGGAAATGCTCGATCAGACTCGTCTTTGACAGGCCGCTGATTTCCGCTCCCATCAGGGAGTTTTCTCGCCCGAGCGAGAGGCTGCTCGCATCGCGGTGCGGTGGGGTGGCGGGCGTGGCGGTAGCGGCTGGCCCGGACGCAATTCCATCTCGCGATTGAGCGTTCGGGCTGTGCGGCGTTGCTGCCACAGATACTGCTCCGTCCTTGGCGCTTGTTGCACCCGATGGAACTGCGTCTTTCGGAGTCGCATCCGCGGTTGCGGGCTTGATGGTGGAGGAAGCGTCTTGCGAAGCGATCGTGGCACCCGTGGTTTCTTGCTTGCTGGACGAATGCGGGAATATCGTCGGTCCGACCGAAACAGTAGCACCCATACCGGAAGGCTTGGAAGACTTAGTAGTCTCAGATTTTGTTTGCGAGACAAGTGTCTTGGTGGCGGCGCTTATTTGGCGCGCGCCGGGCTTGGAATTGTTCGTCTGCCCGGTGGAAACGATGGCGCCAACTTTTTCAGCGGCTGCGACTAATGCACTCATAGTCGGTTCCGTTGAGGCCGATGCCGCTGCGCTCGTATTTGTAGTCGGAACGTCGTCGCCCTTACCAGCCACGGACTTGGAGTCAGACACTACTTCGGTCTTCGCGCCATTGGCCAGGTGTGAATCTGGTCGAGTTGCAGCCGCGCTGTCGGAAGGACCGATCAGGACGGCGAATGCTTGCGTCCGGTCGGTCGCCGAGACATCTGATTTCGGCGTCTCATTGCCACGAGCTACTTCACTTTCGCTCTGTAGCGAGGCATCAGCATCCTGGCCGTCCAACGCGTTGCGATGAAGGCTCGAAGGTGACGCGTCCCCGGTCGAGCGATCTTGGGCGACTGCGCCAACTAGCGAGGGAGTTCCCGTAGAAGCTTGCGGAGAAATGGCGACCCGAGATTTCACTGTATCCGGCGTTCCTGGGACTTTCGTCAATTCAGAGGCGGAATCCTTAGCCTCCGAATCACCCGATTTCTGAGACCCTGTGGAAGTTGCGGGCTCGGTGCCCGTCGCCACAGGGAAGAACGATAGGCCCAGCAGTTCGTTCGCAACGACCCGAGCCGCTGGCAGAATGGCGGGTACCACGCTAGTGGCGGGTTCGGAACGTTCTGAATCTGGGGTTGCTTGCTTTGTGCCTTTGTCTTTCTTTGGATCTTGTTTCTTCTCGGAAAGCTTCTGCGCAGAAGCATTGTTTTCAGCAGCCGAATCGTGTGGGGCCTTAGGGTGAGGCTGCGCCGATAGCACATCGGCGAACGCCTGCTTCGCGTTGTTTGCGGAAACGTGGGTCGAAGGCGAAGGCGAGGATGCCTTGCTCTGCGGTAGCACGTTGATGAGATTCAGGTCCATAGGTCCGACCCTTCGTGTAATGCAAACGGGCCGCCACAGTTTTCATTGTGGGTTTCGATTCATTTTGAAAATTTATGGACTGAAAACTAAAGACTTGTTGGGATTGTGCCGATAGCAAGATCGAAGTTGTCGATTTATTTCGCCTGGATAGGCAACGTGTGCCTAGTTGCCGGTGGGCAAGCCTTGCCTACTTGCGGCGTTGCCGGCGTAGCAGGAACAGGTCGTCCCGGCCTTTTTGCTCCGCGAGAGACTCGCGCTTCTGGTATTCCTCAAACCGGCTGGACCGCACCTGGCCAACGGTCTCGCGTTGCTGTCGTGCGCTTCGGTAACGATCAATCTGCTGACGGAGTTTCTCTTGTGCTTCGGTCAATTGCTGCAGGATCGCTTCGCGCTGACGTTCTGCCTGAAATCTCTGTTCGAGAAGTTCCTGGAGGTCGGCAGCCTTGGATCCACGCATCACTAACTCTTCATACCCCGCGCGAATCCGGCTGATGTGCTCGTCCTGCTTCGATAAGTGCTGTTGGAGAGAGAACAGCTGTCGATAGCACTGTTCGAGGGCGAGTTGTTCCTTATGCTCGAGGCTTTCGCGGATACGCAGTACAGCCGCCAATGAAAATCGGAACGGCATACCTTAAGAGGGCAACGCCATGAACTTCTCCATGGTCTCCGACAAGGGAGCATGTTCACTTACGCTTTGGATGAGGAAAGAATTGATCTGCGGAAGCGCTGCGATGGCCTGGTCAAGTAGGGGATCGCTGCCGGCACTGTAAGCGCCGATGCGGATCAGATCTTCCGACCGCGCATAGGCCGCCAGCAGAGTCCGCAGCCCGCGCACTTTCTCAATGTGTTCGGGACGGCAAACCTTCGGCATCAAGCGGCTCAAGCTGTCGAGCACGGAAATGGAAGGAAATTGCCCGCGAGAACTCAGGTTGCGATCAAGAACAATATGTCCGTCGAGCAGCGAGCGAACGGTATCGACCAGCGGATCTTGCTGATCGTCTCCTTCCATCAGCACGGTATAAAACGCGGTGATGCTTCCGGTTGCGAAGTTCCCGGTGCGCTCGACCAGCCGGGACAACATCGAAAGCACCGACGGCGTATAGCCTTTCGTAGTCGGCGGCTCGCCAGCGGCCAATCCGATTTCACGCTGGGCCATAGCAAAGCGCGTCAGCGAGTCGACGACCAACAGGACATTCTTGCCCTTACGACAGAAATATTCAGCAACTGTGGTGGCGGCTAAGGCTGCGCGCACCCGCAAGAGCGGTGACTGATCAGAGGTCGAGACGATGACAACGGAGCGGCGGCGACCCTCTTCTCCGAGAGCATCTTCCAGGAATTCGCGTACTTCGCGGCCTCGCTCTCCCACCAGGGCCAGAACGGTCATATCGGCGCCGGTGCCGCGAGCCATCATGCCGAGCAAGGTGCTCTTGCCGACGCCACTGCCTCCGAAGATACCGATACGCTGGCCGCGCCCGCAGGTCAGGAACGCATCGATGGCGCGAACACCGCAGCCGATTGGCTCTTGAATTGGAGTGCGATCAAGGGGCAAGGGCGCCGAACCGTCGAGCGGCAAGCGGGAAGCTGCGCGATAGTCGGCGCCGGAGTCGAGTGGTGCGCCGGTAGCGTCGATGACGCGGCCGAGCAATTCAGGACCAACACGCAGTGCCGGTGTAGCGCCCCACGCAGTAATACGATCTCCCAGGCGAATTCCGGCCGGTCGTTCGAGCGGCATTGCCAGAACGGTCGAGTCACGAAAGCCAACGATCTCCCCCGGCATACGCTGGTCATTCGAAGTAACGATTTCACATGTCTCCCCGACGGAACAAAACGGGCCCGCCGATTCCACCAGATTGCCGACCACTTGCGTTACGTGGCCCGTCCACCGCATGCCAGAGCAGGCTTTGACCCAGTTCAGATATGGCGACAGGGAGGGACGATTCATTTCGGCTGCGGCCTTTGCGCAAGCAGGTCAAAGAGTCCGTTCTCAATTTCTTTCAGTTGCGTTTCGACACCGAGTTCCGTCGAGCCAAGATCCGTCTCCAGCGTGCAGCTTTGCGGCTGGACGGTGGCGTCCTCAACAATCTCGGGCATGGTGGCCTGATCCGTATTTTGCGCGAAATATTGTCGCCACCCGGAAGTTTCTTCGGGCCGTACTCGAATAACGGTCCTCGTATTTCTGTGCAGTTTGTCGAGAGCGACGCGCGCCAGGGCAGCCACGAGCAACGGGTCCACCTGCGACTCGCGATGGAGAATCTTGGTGGCGATCGCGAGAGAGAGTTTGACGACTTCAACTTCGATTCGCGAATAGTAGTCTGCAACCGTGACCTCGAATTGCTTCACAGCCGCCGTAATTCGAGCGCGCTCCTGAATCATGGACTGAGCGTACTCCGCTTTCACGTTCTGCTCACCCTGGCGAACACCTTCGTCATGCACTTGCAGAAGGCGTGTCGCTAGTTGCTCATGCGGATCCTGTGAGACGCTGTTCGCGTTGGCAAGCGGCGGAGGGCCGTACGTCGATTCGCCCGTAAACGGCCGGATGTCCTGATATTCGAACGCCTTCATTGCTTCCCTTCTACGCTGGGCCATAATCAAACCACGTACTCATCCTCGCCATCGGGGCGCAATACAAGTTTCCCTTCGGACTCGAGTTGCCGCGCCACGGCGATCGCTTCTTCCTGAGCTTTCGCAATCTCTTTTCCGCGCACCGGTCCGAGAGCTTCGATATCCTCTCGCAACATCTGGGCGGCTCGCGAGGACATACCCTTCATGATGTAATTGCGAACTTCTTCGCTAGCGCCTTTAAGCGCGAGGGCGAGAGTTTTCTTTTCTATTGCAGTCAGCCATTCACGCAACGATACTTCGGGAACGGAGATCAAGTCTTCGAAGGTGAACATCAGGTTCCGGATACCGATCGCGACGGTCGGATGCTCCCTGTCCAGCGCTTCCAGTAGCGGCGCCGCATGATTCGCGTTCATTCTATTCAGGACATCGGCCGCGCTCTTGAGTCCGGAATAGTTCTGCCGGGGACGATCACCCCGGCTGGGAAGTTTGGACTGCAAGACTTCTGACACCGCTTGCGCTGACTCGGGAGAGAACTGCTTCAGCTGCGCGAGACGTGAGAGAACGTCGGACGCCGCTTCTTGCGGCAACTTACCGAGAATTGCAGAAGCTTGTGTGGAATCAAGTTGGGCTAGAATCAGCGCGATCGCCTGCGGATGTTCCTCTTGGAGAACCGTAGACAGAAGGTGGGGATCGGTCGAACGCAGCCCATCCAGCGAAGCGGACTGTTGACGCGTCAAAGAAGGGATGCGATCCAGAAATCGTTTGCAGTCTTCTTCGTTGAAAGTCCGGCGCAGGATCTGGCGAACATACTCGGCTCCGCCGGTAACGGACGGAATCTTCTCAGCCGCTTCGGCAATTTCGAGGAGCACACCGTGCGCCACCTCAGCTTCGACTCTGTCGAGTCCAGCAAGTTCGCCGCTCAGCGCCTCTACTTCACGCTCGCTGAGATGCCGTAGGACAAGACTCGCCGCTTCTTCCCCCAGGGCCGCGAGAAAAATAGCAGCCTTGCGCGGACCGGTCATGGGACCCTGTGCCTGTGCGGCCATTATTGCCCCCCTCCACGCAACAGGTTTTGTACCATCTGTCCGGCGACTGCAGGATCGGCTTTCACCTTGTCGACCATTTTCTGTTTCAAGGCCAGCGCCTGCTGACTCGGGCTCAGCAGGCTGGCCTCACTCTGCGACCGGCTGAGTTCCGATTTCAAAGGCATGCGCGACTGAATATCTTTGAACGCCAGCAACGCCTGCTTCTTTACTGGCCTCAACAAGAGGAGATACGCCAGCGCAAACAGCAGGAGTACGACGCCATAGCGAATCGCGGTCGACCAGTCGGTGAGCGTCACCCGCACGCGTTCCACGGCCCCCGGCTTGGTGGGTTGATCGACAGTAAATTTCTGGAAGGACAGATTCTGCACCGTGACATTGTCACCGCGAGCTGAATCGAGACCAATCACGGCACTGGCAAGTTGTTCGATCTGCTTCAATTCTTCGGGAGTGCGTTTGCGGTGTGTGGTGGTGTTTTTCCCGTTTGCTGCGGCGACTTCGGCAACGTCATCGACCACAACAGCGGCGGTGATCCTGCGAATGCGACCGCCGGGCTGCAGGATGTGCTTGGTCACCTTGCTCACGGCATAAGAACTGGATTCCGTGTGCGAAGTTTGAAAATTCTCGGGCGAGGCAGCCTGCGTTTTTGCATTCGCACTGGCGCCCGGAACATTACTGGAGGTTCCTGGGACACCGCCGTTGCCGGCGCCACCCACCTGTTCGTCGGCACGCTGCGTCGAGACGGCGACAACCTGCTTGGGATCGAATGTCTCCTGATTCTCTTCGGAACTGCTGGTATCGTATTCGACGTTCACGTTGGCTCGGACAGCTTCGGGTCCTACGACGGGCGCGAGAGTGTCCAGGATTCGCGTGCTCAGTTCTGTCTCCAGGCCACCGGCTGCGGAGGTGGGGTCGTGTTCCGCAAAACGAGTGGGACGGTCGTCGTTTGCATCGATAACAGTCACGTTTTCGGGCGAAAGCTTGTCGACCGCTCCGGACGCAAGTCGCGCGATGGAGAGTTGCATGTCGGGAGTGATGCGTCCATACCGCAAATTCAGAATCACAGAGGCTTTCGCGGCACGCTCACGATCCACAAACAGGGAATCAGTGGGCATCACCAGGTGGACGCGAACGCTTTCCACGTTCTTCAGTTTTTGGATCGTTCGTTCCAACTCGCCCTCCAGCGCGCGCTGGTAGTTCACTTTGTCGTCAAACTCCGTGCCGCCCCAGTTCATCTTGTCGAATAGTTCGAAGCCGAGGCGTCCAGAATGCGGCATGCCTTCGGAAGCCAGCTCCAGGCGGGCCGAATCGAGCTTGTCGGCGAGCACAGAAATTGATTTTCCGTCGGGAGTAATTTCGTAGACGATCTGCTTCCCAAGTAGACGCTGGGCGAGTGCCTGCGCATCGGCAGGTTCCATGTTGGTGTAGAGAGGCTTGAAGTCCGGCTTCGACAGGGTGTGCACAAAAAACAGGATGGTGGCAATTGTGACCGCGGCGCCCCCCGCAAGCGAAAGCTTCTGTTTAGTGGTGAGTACGCTCACCATGCCGCGCAACTGGTCAATCATGTCGGTCCCGGACGCCATAATTAGGTCGCAGCCTTATCCTTAGAATTGCAGGCGCGAGATCTCCTGATAAGCATTCACGATTTTGTTGCGCACTTGCATCATCAATTGAAATGAAATGTCGGCCTTTTCAACGGCGATCATCACGTTGTGCAGATCTTGTCCACCGTTTTGCATCATGTCGGCAGCGTTGGATTGCGCGTCAGTGTGAAGCTGTTCGACCTGCTCAATGGCGTTCGCGAGGCTCGACGAAAACCCACTCGACTTGCTTGGACCAACCCCCGTAGAGGCCGGCATGGGCGCAATCGGTAACGAACTTGGCAGATGCGAAATCGTGTTGCTCATAGATGATCTCCTGTGTTCTAGGCGCGCAGGATGTCAATGGCCTGCTGGAACATCTGTTTCGAAGCATTCACCGCCGAAGCATTCAACTGGTACGCCCGGACGGCTCCCATCAGGTCCACCATTTCCTGTATGGGATTGATTGCCGGATACGCAACGTACCCTTGCGGGTTGGCGTCGGGATGGCCCGGTTCATAGCGCATCAAAGGGGACGCAGGGTCAGCGACCACTTTCGCGACGCGAACGGCTGCGGTCGGTGCTCCAAGCAAATGGCTGATTCTCTGGAATGCCAAACGAAAAGGCGAAGCGCCAGTGCTGGAGAAAACCACTTCTTTCCTGCGATACGGTCCGCCGTCGGTTGTTCGAGTGGTGTTGGCATTGGCCAGGTTTGCGGCTACGACTTCGGCTCGCTGCCGTTCCGCTGACATCGCGGAGCCGCTGATCTGTAACATCGAAAACATGTCGCTCATAAAGTTACTTCCCCTCATTGATGGCAGTTAACAGCCGGTGGAACTCGGACCGGATTAACTGGACTGCGGTCCGGTATTGCATTTGCGTTTCAGCCAAGGCCATACCTTCGCGGTCAAGATTCACATTGTTTCCATCCGGCCTCTCAATCAGGCCGCGCACTTCTCTTGCTGTGGACTGCAAGCTTGATTGCGTTCCGTTAGCGACTCGCTGTAATTCCGAGCGAAAATCGACGTCGCGGGTGCGATAACCCGGCGTGTCGATGTTCGCCATGTTGGTGACGACAGTGGTGTGGCGTTGGGACGTCAGCGAGAGATAGCGTTCCAGGAAATCGATGGCGTTCATCACGCAAACCTCCGGGGCGGCAAACCGTATTCGCGAATTTTGTTGCGGATCGTGCGCAGGCTGACTCCAAGCATTTCAGCGGCGTGGGTTCGATTGCCGTGGGTGGCTTCCAAAGTGGATTGGAGAAGCTGTCTTTCCAACTCACGCATCGCCGTACCGGGACGCATCGGATTCCGTTCCACCCGTAACTCCGACACATTCGTGACGAATTCAGCGCTGAAGTGCTCGATTCCAATCTCCTCGGAGCGCGTGAGTGTAAGAACCCGCCGGATGAAGTTGCCGAGCTCTCGGACATTGCCTGGCCACGATTGCCGCTGCAGTTGCAGAACGAATTCCGGAAGCAACCGGCGCACCGGTTGTTGCGTATGAGCAGCCACTACTTCCGCAAAATGCTGCGCCAGTTGAGGAATGTCCTCGCGACGCTGCCGCAAAGGCGGTAGCGTTAGCGGAATCACGTTCAACCGGTAATACAGATCGAGCCGGAAGCGCCCTTCTTCTACCAGGCGAAGCAGCGGCGCGTTGGTGGTGGCGATGACGCGCACGTTAACCCGTCGCGGTTTGGTATCGCCCAGGCGTTCACATTCTCTTTCCTGAAGAACTCGTAGAAGCTTGGGTTGAAGCACGAGTGGCATCTCGCCAATTTCATCGAGCAGCAGCGTGCCGCCATCTGCCAGGTCGAATTTGCCTGGCTTGGTAACGGTGGCGCCGGTGAAGGCTCCACGTACATGACCGAACAACTCGGACTCAAGCAGATGCTCAGGGAGGGCGGCGCAGTTGACGGCGACGAATGGTCCCTGACGACGGCTGCTTTGGTCGTGGATATAGCGCGCCAACAGTTCTTTGCCCGTTCCACTCTCCGCTTCCACGAGTACGTCTGCGTTGGCGGCAGCGGCATTGGCGGCGCGCTGCAGTGCATGCAAAAGCGCGGGAGAATTCCCAATGATGCGATTGGAAGGAGTGTTTGAAACTTGAACAGGACGTTTCGCGTTGGTCATCACTCGTTCGACTGCGCTCTGCAGCAGGTCGAACGAAACCGGTTTGGTGAGGTAATCGCAGGCGCCACCTTGAATGGCTTGTACGGCTTCGGAGACGGTTCCGTACGCTGTGAGCAAGATGACTGCGGTATTGGCTGATGCGGTGCGGGCAGCTCTCATTACCTGGAGCCCGTTACCGTCAGGCATGCGGACGTCGGTGACGACGAGCGGAAAAATGTTCGCCTGCACTTTCTGAAGAGCCTCCGTCACTCCGCAGGCAGTTTCGACCGTCCATCCGGTACGCTCAAAATTGGCGGCGAGCGCCATCCGCATGGCAGGTTCATCGTCGACGAGCAGTACCGTCTTGTTCGCGAACTCAGTCATGAAGAGGAAACTCCAGTCGAAATGTACTTCCGGCGCCCAGTTCACTTGCTACGGAGATGGCACCGCGGTGCAACTCGACAATCTTCTTGCAAACGGCGAGTCCAAGCCCTGGATTCTGTCCTGTCGCACTGAAGCCAGCGTCGAAAAGGTGAGGGATGTCTTGGGGATTAATTCCCTCGCCCGTATCTAGAACTTCCACGATCACGCGCTCGCTTGCGGCCGTCTCTTCTTTCGCAACTCTAACTTTCACTGTTCCACGCTTCGGCGTATGGCGAAAAGCATTCAGCGTGAGGTTGAATAGGACTTGCTGGAGTTCTCCCGGATTGCCGGGGATTTTCTGGTCGCCTAACTCGTCCTCAAAGATCAACTTGATCTCCGCCTGTTTGGCGAGCGGCTGCACGAACTGCACGGCTTCCCGAATCACCTGCGAGAACTGGACGGGTAGGAGGGACGAGGTCCCCAGAGAGTGATAGCGCAAAACGTTATTGACGGTTGCCGACAAGGAGCGAACGCCAGCGCGCAGGCCGTCAACCCAGGTGCGATGCTCCGACTTCAATTCGTCGCATCCGTAGAGTAAGCCGACAAGCAGTTCCATGCTGGCGAGCGGATTTCGAATTTCGTGGGCAAGCACGGCTGACATCTTCGCTAGAGCGATCAGGTGCGCCGTTTCTTCGCGGTCATTCTGTAACGCCTTTTGGGCGGTGATATCACGGCTGATCAGCACGACCCGGCCGGAAATTGCCGCCTTCTTACCATCCGTATTCACGGGGTATGGTGAATTCATGGTGGTCGAACGTACGGCTAGCCAGATTGTTCCTGTGGGGGCCGCGATGGGCACTTCTCTCTCTTCGCCATCGGGAATCGCTTGCGAGGTAATTTGCGACAACACGCTCTCGTCGTCTGGATTGCCGGTTTGCTCTTGATTTCCCCTTGTGATTGCGCGGCAGGCGCGCAGTTGGCGCCGGGCTTCGACATTCAGGAAGACAATTTCACCGGCTGCGCCCAGAACCGCCACACCGCACGGCAGCGCATCGAGGATGCAACGCAATGCCATCCGCATGCTTTGATTCTCATTCAGCGTTTCGGCGATTGCGGCGTTTCGTGTTTCCAATTCACGGCGCAGGCGGAGGCTTTCCTTTTGCAGTTCGCGATAGGAATACTCGAGCTGTCCAGCGACGGCGGAAAATGTTGAGAAGGCATCCGCCAAAGTTGGTTCGATGTCTCGTGCAGTCAAAAAGTTCATTGGACTCAAATGAGAACTAGGCAACATCTGCCTACTCAGAGTGCATTGGGAGTTCCAAACTGTGCGATTGCGGAAATCCCTTGTTTCTGCGTGATGCCGCGTGAAAAGTTAGAGAATTATGTGTTCGGGGCGGATTGACCATTCCTGGCTGGCGAGAATGCACGCGCGTTCGATCACATTGCGAAGTTCTCGAACGTTGCCCGGCCAGTTGTGCTCCTGCAATCGAAACATGGCTTCTTGACTGAGAGCCAATTCGCGGCGTGCATACATCCTGAGGAATGTTTGGGCGAGTGGTACGAGATCGGCGCGACGGTCGCGCAGCGGCGGAAGACAGATTGGAAATACGGACAGACGATAAAACAAATCTTCGCGGAACAGTTTTTCCTGCACCAGGCGGTTCAATTGGGCATTCGTGGCAGCCACCACTCTCACGTCCACGCGTAACGTGTCGGTGCTGCCGAGCCTTTGCACTTCTCCTTGTTCCAGGAAACGCAAGAGCTTTGATTGCAGGCCCAGTGGCAGATCTCCAATTTCGTCGAGGAAGAGTGTCCCTCCCTGGGCCGCATGGATGCGCCCGATCCTCGACTGTACGGCTCCCGTAAAAGCGCCTTTGACATAGCCGAACAGTTCCGCTTCCAGCAGTGCCTCCGGGATGGCAGCGCAGTTGATGATCACAAATGGCTTGAGCCTGCGAAGGCTAAGCTCGTGCAATGCGCGCGCGACCAGATCCTTTCCGGTTCCAGTCTCACCGGTCAGCAAAACGGTCGTGTCACGTTGGGCAACCAACTGAATCATGGAATAGAGTTGGCGCATGGGCGGCGTATCGCCAACCATGTCCGGCAGTGCGTTGGGTCGAGCGATCTCACGAGAAGCCGAGACCTCTGCGGGAACCGGTTTGAGGGGAGACGGGCGTTCCAGGTCTCGAGTGAGTTGCACCAGAGTCGACTCGGACGGCGGGTCATGAAAAATCGGTTCGCCACTCTGCGGATGCAACGATACCACTTCGGCCTGCGGACACTGGGATCGAAGGAGTTCCGTGAATTCCTCGGCGTGCAAGTCCGGCAAAGCATGGTCGAGAAGCACGATGGAAGCTTGTCCCGCTTCCGCTTTCTGAAGTCCCTCGGCGCCACTGACTGCTTCGTCGAGACGCCAGCGTCCTGACTGAAGCTGAGAGGTGAGGTACTTCCTCAGAGATGCGTTGGGACTTACGATGAGTAATCCAGTTGGTATCTGTGCCCCAGCATAAGGCCGCTGGGCCAATCTTGCGTTGATCACCTTTCCCCCTCCACAGTTCTATTTCCGCTGCTGCGAATCGCAGCGGATACTTCGAGTCTTTGCGGGAATGCAGGGACAGCAAACTCTCAGTCTCCGGAAAGAGCAAGGGCTTCAGGCTCGGTCCTATGTGGGGGAGGTGCCAGCACGGGGTTGCGGTCCTGGGCAACGACGTACCCGATTCCCCGGACCGTATGGATGAGCTTTTCGGTGGCTCCACCATCGACCTTGTCTCGAACGTACTTGACGTAGACATCGACCAGGTTGGTCGCACCGTCGTAGGGAGTTCCCCACGCGCTTTCCATGATCATGCTGCGAGTGACGGGCTTGCCGGCGTTGGCCATCAGGCACTCAAGAACGGCAAACTCTTTACTCGATAGGGGAATGCGCTTGCCGCATCGTTCCACACGCTGCTGATCGCGATCCATGAACATATCGCTCACACAGATGGTACGGCCGGGATTGCCACGGACTCGGCGGAGCAGCGCTCGCACGCGTGCGCCCAATTCAAAGAGCGAGAATGGTTTACTCAGGAAATCATCCGCCCCGCTGTCGAGCACCTGGACACGATCTTCGATTCCTGAGAGCCCAGTGAGGACCAGCACGGGCAGATGCGGGCGCAAGGGGCGAAGCTTCCGCAACAGGGACAAACCGTCCAACAGAGGGAGATTCAAATCCAGTATCAACAGATCGTATTGGTCAACTTGAGCGGCTTGCCATGCAGACAAGCCGTCATGGACGAGATCGATGAGAAGATTCTCGCGAGCGAGTCCTTTCTGGAGGCAGTGAGCCAATGCGATGTCGTCTTCGGCTACCAGGATTCTCTCTCGGGGGCGGCTGGATGTCTTATCTGAAACTGATGTCTGCTCTGAAACTTCTGACTCCACGTTCATTGAATGGCCTCGTCTTTCCGTTCGCAGCCTTCTTCCGTTCGCGTCCTAGCCGCATTTGGCGAAAACTTCCGGCGTGCTGCTTGAAATACATCTTGTTAACCCTTTTCTCTAAGGCAATTAGAAAGCCCTAATGTGCCAGATCACTTATCTCTAACTAAACTCAGCGTTTCTAGTCCGCACAAGTGACGGACATCACATCTGCGGATTGGACAATTTCCAGAAATGTGTACGGAATCCGAACAGTTCGTAAAAACGTAATAAAAATAGATCGGTGTTTTGAAAACGAATCGATGAATACGGGGTGCTGCGGAATGCAACACTCTGAGCGGGGAATTAAGCGGAGATATCTCTTTTTGAAAATCCGGGATGGCTTCTGCGAGCCAGCATTTCATAGAGCGTGGCTCGACTGATCCCAAGAATTTCTGCGGCTCGAACTTTGTTGCCTTGTACACGGCTGAGAACAAGATCAAGGTGTCGATGTTGAAGTTCTTCGAAGGAAAGCAATCCATCGTCGCCGGATTGCGGCTTGGCTGCTTCGGCGCGCAGCGGTTCGGGGAGGTCGACATCAAGAATCATGTCGCCTTCGGCCATCATGCAGGCATTTCCAATGACGCTTTCCAGTTCGCGGATGTTGCCCGGCCACGAGTATCGTGCCAACAGGATCTGGGCACGTCGAGAGATGCCTTTGAATTCTTTTCCGTAGCGGGCCGAAAAACGCTGCAGGAAGTGCCTTTGCAGCAGAGGCAAGTCCTCTTTTCGGTCCGCAAGCAAGGGCAACTCGATTTCAATCATGGAGAGCCGGTAGAAGAGATCCTTGCGGAACTTACCCTCGGCCACCATGGCTCTCAGATTACGATTGGTGGCAGCAATGACGTGCACATCAACGACACGCGTAACAGGAGAACCGACGCGTTGTAGCTCCTGGCTCTGGAGAACGCGCAGCAATTTTGCTTGCGCCGGCAACGGCAACTCGCCGATTTCATCAAGGAATACCGTCCCCTGATTCGCGTATTCAAACACCCCGACCTTATCCTGCGTCGCCCCAGTAAAAGAGCCTTTCACATGACCAAACAGTTCACTTTCCAGCAGGCTCTCCACGAGAGCGGAGCAGTTGCAGACCGTCATTCTGGCCTTCGCACGATGGCTCAAGTTGTGCAAGGCCTGCGCGATGAGCTCCTTGCCAGTCCCCGTCGGACCGGTGACGAGCAAGGTCTGGAAATAGGGAGCAACCCGGCGCAGCTTCGAGAAGACCTGCAACATAGAGGGGCTTCGAGCTACGATTCCTTGAAACTGGTAGGCCTCAACCAAGTCGTTATCCAGCTGATAGGTACGGCGTCGAGTATCCGCCTGATCGATGAAACCCGCGATGAGTTGACGAACTTCAATCGCCATCACGGGCTTGCTCAGTACATTGCTGGCACCCCGTGCGACTACTTCTTCCGCCCACGAACCGGTTGCAGCATCGGTCATGAGCACCATCTCCACAGCCAAATCACCGCCAAATAATTCATGGACTGATCCGGTGTCAGGATCATCGAGAGTTGAGTCGAGCAGGACAATTTGAGGAAGGAAACGTTGGTAGAGTTCGCGCGCTTCGTTTCGATCGGTCGCCCGAAGGACTGCAATCGGCAAGCCAGAAAGACTGCGGCTCACTTCTTCCGAGACGCGAATATCTCGATCAACCACGAGTACCCAATACACCCTAGGTTCGGACATAGACGAAGCAGCCCAAGCGCTACCAATTTCGACTTGCTTGCTCCGTGCCCACACGAAAGCCGTGACCAGCGCCAGTTAAGCGACGGCTTTATAGTCCAGCGTTACGAAATGAACACCCGAGCAGGTTCAATCCAAACTTTGCACTTGTTCTGTTTGTGTTAATCCTCCTCGTAAACTCCACACTTCACATTCAAGCTGCCGGATGTACAGCCACGCCCGGCGGCCAGCCGCGACATTAAAAACAATTGCCACGACCAGCAAACTGAACGCGACCGTCATGTATCGGCTCCTGAAACGGCATTAAGGATCATGGGGAGGGCTCCGTTCCTGCTCGTTACCCATCCGGCAGCAAAAAGCGAAACTACTCGATAACGGCGGAAAACCGCGTTAAGAAAGGAAATGTTTACAAAATCCGGAAGGCAGGAGCCTGCACTTTCAAAGACTTGGACTCACTCTCGATCAGGGCTGAGTGCCCGGAAAGCAAACACACGAGGGTGCTCGTCGATTTTTGTTACGAAACGCGAACATGACTGTTGAAAAGTGCTTCAGGAACTTGTATAAGGGAGCGCAACGGGTGAAATTTATTTCATCCTGCACCTGGAGTCGTACTCTTTTACGGGGATACAGGGACTGGCCAGTAGGCGTAACAGCTTCTGGAGTACGAAGCCGTAGCCTTAATATTAGCCCACCCCATTTCGTTGCTTTTGGATCCAGACCATAGGGCGACTCCTATGCGCCGGAGCAAGCTATGTTGTCTGCGGGAGTGGGTTTGCGTCAAATTCGAGACCAACTGGGTCTCACCATGCGTGATGTCGAGAGTGCGAGCGCTAGAATCTCGGCTCTGCACGGCAGTGAAGAATACCTGATTCCTCCCAGCAGACTTTCCGATATCGAGACCAAGGGAGTCGTTCCCAGCGTCTTTCGCTTCTACTCATTGGCAGCAATTTACCGCCGGCCGATTCGCGATCTTCTTCTGATCTACGGGATTGATCTGAGCACGGTTACGAACGACTGGTCCTCCTCGCGCCCGGCAAACTCCCACATCAGCGGCTTCGAAGAGGAAACTGCCGACTGCAACGTTCCAATCCGCTTTGATCCTGGTTTCGACTTGCGGGAGACTTCCGATTTGCGGCGCATGGTGCAGGAGTGGGGGCCTGTCCCATTTACCTTCTTGAACAGCCTCGCCTCTCAAAAATACACCTACGCATTCGTGGGGACCGAAGACTATACGATGTACCCTTTGCTGCAGCCCGGTTCATTTATTCAAGTGGATGAATCCAAACGGCGCGTGGTCAGCCGACCCTGGCGTTCCGAATATGAGCGTCCGATTTACTTTGTGGAAACGCGGGAAGGGTTTGTCTGCTGCTGGTGCTCCCTGCGGCTCAATTCTCTGGTTCTTCAGCCTCATCCTCTGTCTTCAGCCCCGGTTCGCGTCTTGAAGCATCCGCAAGAAGCGGAAGTGATCGGACAAGTAGTCGGCGTGGCGATGAAGATTGGCGACCCGCAGTCTTCGGAACTTCTAGAGCCCCGAGGGTTTGCAAGATCGACTGCAGATGGAGTCGTGCCCACGACGGCGAACCTGCGGGTAGCAGACGCTCCGGTGATTCCTTCAGCGACGACACGTAGGATTCTGGGCTGACACCAGCCCCTTGGCTGGACTGTCGCAAGTCCTTGTCCAGGCTGCTGAGTTTGGTCCGCAGCACCTTTTCCATCAGTGCTTTGTGAACCTTGGCGAAGGTCGATTGCGCGACGGCCGCGCCGTGTACGCGTTCAAATCCCCAGTGTAGATACCGCCCGTCCCGGGACCGCAATTCCGCCACGTACTTCAACTGACCCCATGCTCCCTGAATCCTCGAGAGAGTCCTTCCCAGCAGGTCATCGTAGGCTGACTTCAACGCCATTTTGCGTTCCTTTACGTTTTCCGTAAACGGCTTTTTCGCATTTCCCTGACGTAAGAGTGGGCGTCATGCCTCATCCTGCGGGAACTAAGTCCACCCCTTTTCAGGAGACTCAACACCGTGAACACTCTCAAGGCGAAGATTACCCTAATTCTACTTGTACTGACAACTCTGGCGGTCGTCCCTTCCCAACTACGTGCCGATGGCAATCCCGTGCCCTGCAACCGGAAGGTCTGTCTGCCAGTTAATAACTAGCGGATTCACTTCCTGCTTGAGCGCTACCGGATTGGGATGATACATTCCCTCGGGTAGCGCTTAAGCAGATGATTTCGAGCCACATACTGTCACTTTATTTGTGGATCGCCCCGCACGCGCTGTTGATTGGCGTGATTATTGTGCTGCTCCGGAATGGGCGCTACCGGGAGTTTCCGTTCTTTTTCTCGTATGTTGTTTTCGAACTCTTCCAATTTTGTTTGTTGTTCGCCATGGGTCGTCTGGACTCCATCTCGCTTTCCACTTACACCCAGACGGACTTGTTTTGTCGCACCGGCAGTCTTGCGCTGCACTTTGGGATCATCAAAGAGCTTTTCGAAGCGCCTCTCGCTAATTCTCCCGTACTTCGAAAAAGCGTCGCGTTTCCTCTGCAACTGGCCTCGGTGTTGTTTGTGGTTTTTGCTTCTGCATTCACCGCGCTCCTTTATATGGGAGAACGTACCGCCGCATTCGTTCAGCCTTACGTAATTGAACAGATCGTGGACACGGCGCAGTGCGGCTTGTTGGTGGTGGTCTTCATTTGGCATCGCTTCCTGGGAATTTGGATGAAGAATGCGTCATTCGGCATCGCGCTGGGACTAGGACTGGTCACTGGACTCAATCCCCTTCTCCATGCTTTGCGCAACTATGTCGATGTCAATTCCGGCTTCACGAACACGATCTCGGCTGTAGCGTTTCATGTTTCTGTTTTAATATGGCTCTACTTTGCTCTGGTTCAGGAGAAGGCGGCCCAGGTTCCAAACGCGTACCACCCCATTGACATTCGCGGGTGGAATGCAGAACTGGCGAGGTTCTCTCAACTGTGATTCCGATTCTTGTACTCACTTTTGCAGCGGTGGCGTTCCTGTTGTTCCTGGTTTTGCAGGTGCGAAGCCGATACATTTCTGCGGCTGAAGGCGGTTCGGTAGAACCACTTGCGGAAGTAGATTTAGAAGCATTCCGGAACCTGATTGACCCGGAAGAAGAAGAATTTCTCCGCCTTCATCTATCTAGCAAGGATTTCCGTGATATCCAGCGATTGCGCCTGCGGGCGGCGATTCTCTACGTCTCTGCCCTCTCGCGAAACGTCAGCGGCCTGGTCCAAATCGGACAGAGAGTTCGGACTCACCCCAGCCCGAACATTGCGGCATTGGGAGAAGAGATTTTGCAGTCCGCGCTCCAACTCAAAGTGCGTTGCCTGGCCACGCATTGCAAACTGAAAGTCGCAGTGCTGTGTCCAACGCTGTTATCCCCTTCCGGCAGGCTTGCCGAGCGTTATTCCCATGTAGCCAGACTGGCTCGGGACTTACCACTCGAACTTGCCGCATAGGAAACTTGCGTCCCTCCGTACGACGCCTCAATAGAGTCCCTTCAATTTATTTGTGCTCTGCCGGGACAGCAGGTGGTGCTTCCGCTGGGGTAGTTGCTTGGGGAGGATCCGGCGGCGCGTCATCGTCGTTCTTCGCAAGATACTGGACAATCAGGGAGATCCGGCGATTCGATGGCTCAAGCGGATTGGCTGGAATGCGCAGCCTTTGATCGGCGTATCCACGTACTTGGGAAACCTGTGCCGCGCCCAATCCCTTCGTCTGCATCAGGCGGCGCGCTGCATTCGCGCGATCGGAGGATAGCTCCCAGTTTGAATAGCTGACCTTCCCCGAGTAGGGCTTCGCGTCGGTGTGCCCCTCGATGGAAACCTTGTTGGGCAACTGCCCGAGTTCCACCGCTAGAAGAGACAACAGTTCCCGGCCATCTCCACTCGGTGTGGCGCTACCGCTGTCAAAAAATGTACCCGAAGCGGTTTCCATCAGCTCGATGCGCAGACCCTCGGAGGTGACGGTCATTTCGATTTGATTCTTGAGCTTGTCGAAGTCGGAGAGTTGCTTCATGGCCTTTTGCAGCTGCTCTTTCAACTTCGGCATGTTGTCCTTGGTGATCGCGAAACTCTCGGCGGCACCCGCCATGTTCGTGCCGACTTTTTTCGCCGTACCGGTAGGATCGCGGAAATATCCTCCAACGGCTTCCTGTACCTGTTTGCTGCTATTGAGTAACCAGAGAACGATGAAGAGCGCCATCATGGCGGTGACAAAATCCGCATAGGCGACCTTCCACGCTCCACCGTGATGTCCGCCGTGGCCACTCTTCTTCTTGATGACGATGATGGGTCGAGCCTGTGCCATGTTTATAAATACCTATGCGGAAGCTGTGGCGGCGGCTGCAGCACCGTTCCCACGGCAGGTGCTTTCCAGTTCCTGGAAGGAAGGCCTGACATGTCCCGGAATCGCGCGCCGGGCGACCTCCACGGCCATGATGGGAGCAGTTCCCTTCACGAATGCGACCATCAGGACTCGAAGCACGTAGAGGTAGGCATGTTCCTCGTCGGCGCGCTTGCCCATGTTCGCTGCCAGGGGGCCCACCAATCCATAGCACAACAGGATTCCGAGGAATGTTCCCACAAGCGCGGCGGCAACATGCAGTCCAATTTCTTCAGGCGGCCCGCCGAGTGCGCCCATTGTGATCACCACTCCCAGGACTGCCGCGACGATGCCTAAGCCAGGAAGTGAGTCCGCCGTCGTGGAAAGAGCTGTCACCGGGGCATGGGCGTCGCGATGATGAACTTCCATATCCAGATCGAGCAACTGATCGACGTCGAATGCCTCAACGCCTCCGGTCATGACCATCCGTAGGGTGTCACACACAAAATCTCGAACGTGATGGTTCTTCAGAAAATCGGGATATTTAGAAAAGAGCTGGCTTTTCTCCGGGTCCTCGATGTCGGATTCCAAGGCCACCAATCCATCTTTGCGCGCTTTGGTCAGAAGTTCATACATCATCTTCAGCGATTCGAGATAGTAAGACTGGGAAAACGGTGATGATCCGAACACACCTGCCAAGCCACCCCCGATTCCTTTGAGAATGTACAGCGGGTTGGCAACGAGCACCGTACCCAAAGCGGCTCCGGCGATGATGACTAACTCCGACGGCTGAAGCAGGACCTTCAGGTGGCCGTGTTCCATCAAGAACCCGCCGACCACCGCTCCGAAAACAATCAGAATTCCAATGATGGCAAACATTTCTATCGAACTCCCGTTCCACGGTCGTTACACCCTGGCCGGAACCAGGGACCAAGGCAGCCTCTTATCGGCTCAAATTGCGATTTTGCTTAGATACAAAGGCATTAATATGCCACCGGAAGTGTCGGGATTTGGCGGCGACGGCTGGTTAAGGATTAGCGGGAATTGTGCCGAAAAGGCGGGTGTGGATCCTAGCCCTCAGTCTGCAAGCGCAACCCCTAAGGCGAATCCCGTACTTTGGCAGCAGTTCGTCGCTCGCCAGCCGATCTTCGACCGTTCGCGAAAAGTCGTGGGCTACGAATTGCTCTTTCGGGATGGAGTCGAAAACTTCTTCCGCGGCGAAACAGAACACGCGACTCGCAGCACACTCGATACCTCGTTGGTGCTGGGTCTGGATACGCTGTGCGATGGACGCTTGGCGTTTATCAATTGCACAACAGCGGTCTTATTGAAGGAACTCGTAACCTTGCTCCCACCCAATCAAACGGTGGTCGAGGTCCTGGAAACAGTTGAGCCGGACGAGCGAGTGATCGAAGCACTGCGAAGTCTTCGGTCGCAGGGGTACCAGATCGCGCTTGACGATTTCGGTCTCGACGATCACCGCGCTGTACTAGCCGCAGAAGCTGACGTCATCAAGGTCGACGTGCGTGAAACGACCGCTGCGGAGCGACAGACGTTGGTCGACCGCAACCGCGACCAGTGCGAAATGCTAGCCGAAAAGGTAGAGACTCCGCAAGAATTTAACGAAGCGTTCGCAATGGGATTTTCGCAATTTCAAGGTTTCTTTTTTCAGCGTCCTGAAGTCGTCGCCGTCAAGAGCGTGCCCGCACACCGCCTGACCTTCCTTCGCTTGCTGGAAATGGTTTCACGCCCGACCCTGGACATGAAGGCCCTGGAAGCCGTTTTTAAGCAAGACGCTACTGCGTGTTACCGATTGCTGCGTTACCTGAATTCTCCAGCCTACGGATTTCGCAATGAAATCCGTAGTATTCGCCATGCCCTGGCGATCCTAGGTGACCGCGAATTACGGCGCTGGGTTCGTTTGCTTGTTACCTTGACGGCGAGCAGCGATAAGTCGCCTGAGTTGGTCATCTGTGCTCTGACACGAGCGCGCTTCTGTGAACTCATGTCGCAACACCTGAACCGCGAAGGCGACCTGTTTCTGCTGGGACTCCTGTCGCTGATGGATGCGATTCTCGAAGTTTCAATCGAGACGATTCTCGAACAATTGCCCGTTGACCATGAAACGAAAGCTGTCCTGTCCGGCCAGTCGAGCAGTCTACGTCCGCTCTACCAACTCGTGCTGGCACAGGAAAGCGGTGAATGGGAGCAATGCGGGCAGCTAACGCAACAACTTCACGTTTCGCAGGAGAAGGTGAGCACAGCCTGGTGGCAGGCAGTGGAATGGGCGCAGCATATCGCACGCGGAGCGCCTGCAGAAGAGGATCCCGGGACCAAGAGTGCCGCGGCCGGCAAGGTGCCTTAGAACAAATCCGGATCCATAAACCGCACGGATCCGGATCGAATTAGCAGGACGCTACTTTCGCGACTTTCACATTTCAGGAGAACCGATCGCCACCTCCAGGAAGCTACGCTTGGAGGTCTGCCAGGATCACGTCGCGCTGTTGGGTGATGGCATCACGATCCTGCTGAATCGCATCGACATTTCCAGCTTTCACGTCGGCCGCAAGTTGCTGCCGCATCTCCCGCAGGTCTTTCACAGCATCGTGGACAGTCAGCAGTTTGTCGCGGTTATCCTTGAGCTGCAAGTTGAGATCGTCAATCGACTTCTGTGCGGCTGTAATCGCATCCTGATCGCCGGACTGCTTGGCTGTCTTCAGGCTGTCCTGCGCAACCTTGAGTTGCGACACAAGATCGGCGTGTGCCGCATTCAGTGCCTCTCGGTAATCGTGGACGCGGATTCCTAGTTGCTCGGTCTGCGCCGGTGGGCCCAGCGGGATGATGTCCTCAACGGGTGGTTTGTGTACTGGTGGGAGCGGTCCTCCCAAACGGCGCAGCAATCCGCCGAACGAGGCCTCGACTAGAGTGGGTGGGGCTAGGACGGTCGTTTTCTTGGTTGGGCCGCCGTCGATTCCGGTGCCGAGGTTCGCAACCGAGGGATCTTTCTGAGCGCTGGGCGGCCGGAAGATGGGCTGATCGTTCAACACGTGTAATGCGTTGAATGCCTGGCTGACTTGCATTGCTGGTTCTCCTTTTGTGCCGATATCTCTAAAGCAGTCGGCGTCGGGAATAACAAAGCAACTGGCGTACCACTCGGAATATCAGCGCGCAGAGTCCCGCCCTTTCCTTCGTGAGTTTTGCTGATACCCCGTAGGCACAGGGACTTACGCAGAGCAGTGGCTTTGATCTGGAAGGCGGGCTTAACGATTTTGGAACTGTATTGACGGGTAGACAGGCGGATGCGGCAAATGTTGCCTAGTTCGAACGCGGCAAATGTTGCCCGCTTTCGTCAGCGTACTGCCCGTTAAGTGGCCGTACTAACGCTGGGCTTGGTGACAAGGCTGTTCACGATACGAAGCAGGGCTTGTCCACCCCCATGAAGATCCAGGTCCGTCTTCTTCATGTATCCATCTGCCCCTTCGCTTCTTAGTTTCGGCTCGTCGAGACGCGTGAGGCCCGTAAGGACGACGACTGGAATCGCGGCGGTGATTGCATTGTGCTTCAGCGTTTTCAGGACCGAAGTGCCCGGGACGCCGGGAAGCATGATGTCCAGCAAGATCAGATCCGGGCGTTTGTCGACCGCCAGTTTGATCGCCTGTTCGCCGTCCGCCGCCAGAATCGTACTGTGCCCCACCTGTTGCAGGACTTTTTGGATTCCGAGCTGTAGGAATCTACTGTCATCGACAATCAGGATATTCATGTCCGCGTGTCCGGGCCCAATTACGTGTCGCCTCTTTATCGGTCACACTGGCTTCCTGCCGATAACACCAAAGTACTGCTATTTGTACGCTGACTTTTCCGCACTGCGTTGGTGCTCATCTATGCGGCGTGGGAATACGGTGTTATTGCGGCTTCGGCGCGTTGGCGCTGGCAAGTTTCTGTGCCTCACCAATCAAGGGTTCGAAATCTGGTTGGCCGCGAAGCGTCTTCCAGTCCGGACCTTTCTTGAGATCTTCCAATGACTCCTCGTCGAGACCGTGACTTACCGCATCGTGCAAGAAGGAAATCGCTTCGCGGGGCCTTCGTGTGAGGGCATAGAGTCGAGCCAGATGATAGACGGAATCGACGGTATCCGGATGTGCGGGGCCGAATACTCGGCGTTGGATGTCGACCGATTCCTGAAGAGCAACAACCGCTTCCGCGTAGCGATGTTCTTCGTAAAGGACATCGGCAATGTTGTAGAGGGATAGGGCGGTCGTTGGATGATTAGGACCCAACAGCCGGCGACACTTCGCAAGCACTTCCCTTTGTAGCGTCTCTGATTCCGGATAGCGATGTTCCGCTTCCAACACCGTCGCCGAGTTGAGCAAAGTATTCAAAACCCGCTGAGCATCCGGCCCAAACACGCGAGTCTCAGCTTCCAGTGTTTGCGAGTACAACTTTTCGGCTTCAGGGTACTGACCTTCTTCGACGAGCACAGAGGCCAGGTCGTCCATGACTTCAAGGGTTTTCGGGGCATCGGGACCGAAGACACGCCGTCGAATCGCCAAGTTCGCGTGGAGAATTTTGTCTGACTCTTCAGAACGCCCTTGTTGCACGAGCACAATCGCGAGACGCCTCTGCGATTCAATCGTCTCGGAATCGTCCGGTCCCAGAACCCGTTGCTGTCGCTCGAACACTTTTCGGCCTAAGACTTCGGCTTCCGCGTAGCGGCCAGCTAATCCCAGGGTTCGGGACAAGTCCGATTCAGTTGCGAGTGTGATTGCGTGATCCGGTCCAAGCGTACGACTCGTGACGCCCACCAGGTCCCGTTCCATCGTCTCGGCTTCGGCATAGCGGTGTTGTTCGGAAATGGCCCAGGCTAACTGCCTCGCAGATGCAAGCGTCGTCGGATGTTCCGGACCGAGAACTCTCCTTTGAATTTCTACCGTTTGCAGCAACAAAGTCTCGGCCCGCGCGTGCAGTTCGAGTCCTTCGTACACCGATCCCATTACCTGCAACATCTGCGCCTTCAGCTCCGGATCTTTCGCCAGGCCGGAGTCGATCTCCTTCGCTGACTTGTCGAGGATCTCGCGCGCCGTAATACTGTTGCCGCGTGCTTCGCTGGGATCCGAGACCGCGAACATGTTGGTCATGAAGTCGGTGATTCGATCCGCGCGATCGCGTTCGCGTGTGATTCGCCGCAACTCAATCGACTGCATCACGGCAAAGGCAACCAACAACGCGGCGGCGCCCGAAGTCACTGCCACAACCACGGCATGACGGCGCACATATTTTTGAAGTCGATAGAAGTTGCTGGCCGGCCGCGCTTCCACCGGACGATTGCCCAGATAGTTTTCGACATCCGCCGCCAACGCTGAGGGCGTACCGTACCGCCGGTCGCGCTCTTTTTCCAGTGTCTTCAGTGTGATCCAGTCGAGGTCTCCCCGCAGCAAACCTGCGAGTTGACTGGGTTCCGTACTGCGAGCGCCCGCCCGTCCCGTCGACGTGTCACGGTTCTCTCCCACCTTCGTACTCGGACGCTTCGGATCCGTCTCCCGCAACTGCCGCAGCACTTCATCGAGCCGCTGGGTCTTCCACTGGCTTGTGTCGAAGGGCAAAAGGCCCGTGAGCAGCTCGTAGAGCACGACTCCCAGCGAATACACATCCGTCCGCGTGTCGATGTCATGAATTGCCGGGTCGGCTTGTTCCGGACTCATGTAGCCCGGCGTCCCCACGAATCCTCCCACGTGTGTGTAGAGTGTTTCACCGGCTGCGTGGGGGACGGTCGCTTTGGCTAGCCCAAAGTCGATGATCCGCGAGGCCGGCTTGCCATCCACTTCCGTCACTAAAATATTGGAAGGCTTCAAGTCGCGATGGATGATCGCCTTCTGATGGGCATGCTGAACGCCGTCGCAGACTTGAACAAACAACTTCAGACGCTCTCGTATGCTGAGTTTCTTGCGATCACAGTAGTTCGTGATCGGCGGGCCATCGACATACTCCATCGCAAAATACGGTTGCCCGTCCGGCGTGGTGCCCGCGTCAAATACTTTCGCAATCGCTGGGTGCTCCATGATGGCCAGGGATTGCTGTTCGGATTGAAAGCGCTGCACCAGGGCACTGTCGTATAGACCTGGGCGGATGAGTTTCAGGGCAACACGGCGGCGCACGGGTTCGGTTTGCTCCGCGAGCCAGACCTGTCCCATGCCACCCACCCCCAGGCGATGAATCAAGCGGTAAGGCCCAATGGTCTTGGTTTCGCCCGTCGGATCAGCTACGGTCGTCGCGACCCAGGGATTTCCGGAAAGCCCATCGGCATCGACATAGGCGGCAAGCAAGGACTCAACTTCCGCGCGCAACTCTGCGTTCTGGCCGCACGCTTGACTGACAAACGACGGTCGATTCGCGGGTTCCTGTTCCAACGCTGCGCCGACAATCTCATTAATTCTTGGCCACCGCTTCGGCTTTTCCACTTCAACCCTCGCCTTCGGCGGTAATTCACTCCCGCGATCTAGTTAGCCTTTTGTGCCGTGGTTACCGGGTGCTTCTGTGTTTCGGCTATCAGGGTCTCAAGACGCGCGTCTCCCCGGAGAGCCTTCAGGTCGGGATCGCCTCTCATCTGTTGGGTATCCGTGTTGCCATTCGCAATCGCCAGGCGGAGATGCGAGATTGCGTCTTCCTTTTTCCCCTCGATTGCGGCCGCGCAGGCAAGGCCGTACCACAGAATCGCAAGGTGGGACCGATCCTGACTCTGGACAGCGCGGTCGATCGCGACTTTCAACATCGCTTCCGCTTCGGGATATCGCCGCTCGCAACTCAGAGTGCTGCCTAAACCGGTAAGGGCTTCCAGGGTGCCAGGATTATCCGCACCTCGCTCACGAGTTTCTGCGTCGAGCGCCTCACGAAACAGTTTTTCCGATTCCGCGCACTGGCCGCGCACTCGAAGAGTGGTTGCCAGGTTCTCAATCGATTCCAGAGTGGTAGGACTGCTGGGTCCGAGGACGCGCCGATCGACAGCCAGCGTCTCGCGCAGGAGTGTTTCGGCTTCGATGTAACGACCTTCCTGGCGCAAAGTCTGGCCAAGGTTCCCAATGGTGTCGAGCGTGGTCGGACTTTCCGGCCCGAGGGCTTTCCTCTGAACTTCGACCGCCCCGCGCAACAGGCTCTCTGATTCCGCATAGTGGCCCTCTTCACGCAGCAATATCGCGAGGTCGGTCGTGGTCGACTGCGTGTCCGGATGTTCATTGCCCAGTACGCGACGCTGCAGTGTGAGCGCGTCGCGATAGTGTTTTTCTGCCTCGACGACATTGCCTTCCGATTCGAAATTTACGCCCATGTTGCGCATGGTCCAGAGGGTTTCGGGATGTTCCGGGCCCAGCACGCGGCGCTGCACTTCCAGTAAATCTCGATACATGGCTTCCGCTTCGGTGTACTTACCTTCTTCATGCAGGTTGAACGCAAGGTTGTTGGTAGTGACGAGGACGAGAGGGTTTTCAGGACCAAGTACTCGACGTTCCGTGTCGAGCAGTTCCCGCTTCAGCCTTCCTGCTTCCGTGACGTGGCCTTGTTTGCCCAGGTTGCTGGCAAGATGATGCATCGACGAAAGCGTTTCGTGATCTTCTTTGCCTAGAACCTCCCTGTCGGTCTCGACTGCCTCGCGTAGAAGCCTGTCGGCATCTGCGTAGTGCCCTTGCTGCGAGATCGTCCAACCCAACGCGTTCATTGAGGCTAACGTCTCCCGGTGTTTTGCTCCGAGAACTCGACGCTGGCCATCGAGAGCTTTTCTGAGCAAGACCTCCGCTTCCGGGTAGTGGCCTTGCTGCATCAGCGTCCATGCGAGTAATCGCATCATCGTTAGAGTGGCGGGGTCATCGTCACCAAGAAGCCTGCGATCGGTTTCCAACGCGCGTTCGTAGAGGGCATGGGCGCGCGGATAAAGCCCTAGGCCTTGATAGGTCCGTGCCATGGCACCGGTAAGTTGAGCTTGCAGCAAAGGGTCTTTGGCGAGGCCGGAGTCAATTTCTTTCGACGATTTGTCGAGAATTTCGCGAGCCGTAATGCTGTTGCCGCGTGCTTCGCTCGGGTCCGACACCTTGAACATGTTGGTCATGAACTCGGTGATGCGATCCGCTCGGTCGCGCTCGCGGGTAATGCGTCGCAGTTCAATTGACTGGGTGACGGCAAACGCAATCAGCAGGGCGGCCGATCCCGTCGCCACCGCTACGGCGATTCCGTGCCGCCGGATGTACTTGCGCAGTCGATATGTCGCGCTTGCCGGCCGCGCTTCAACGGGACGATTCTCGAGATAGTTTTCAACATCCCCGGACAGCGCTGATGGCGTTCCGTATCTGCGATCGCGATCTTTTTCGAGAGCCCTCAACGTGATCCAGTCAAGATCTCCGCGCAAAGAACTGACGAGCTGACCGGGTTCTGTGCTTCGCGCTTCCGCGTGTGCAGTGGACGTGTCACGGTTCTGCCCAACTTTCGCACTGGGGCGTTCCGGGTCCGTTTCCTTTAGCTGGCGTAGCACTTCATCCAGCCTCTGATCCTTCCACTGGGTCGTATCGAACGGAAGAGAGCCAGTCAGCAGTTCATAAAGAATCACGCCCAGCGAATACACATCCGTGCGCGTGTCGATATCGCGCACGTTCGGGTCGGCCTGCTCGGGACTCATATAACCCGGCGTCCCCAGAAATGCTCCCACTTGCGTAAAGAGCGTTTCACCCGGAACCGGCGTCATGGTTGCCTTGGCTAGGCCGAAGTCGATAATGCGCGGCGTGGGTTTGCCATCCACTTCTGTGATCAGAATGTTGGACGGTTTCAGGTCGCGATGGATGATCGCTTTCTGATGGGCGTGCTGCACGCCTTCACAGACCTGGGCGAAAAGCTTCAGCCGGTCGCGGATTCCTAGTTTCTTCTTATCGCAGTAGTCGGTGATCGGCGGGCCATCGACATACTCCATTGCAAAATAGGGCTGACCCTCGGGGGTAGCACCGGCATCGAACACTTTGGCAATCGCAGGATGTTCCATGATCGCCAGCGACTGCCGTTCCGACTGAAAGCGCTTGACCAGAGCTTCGTCATAGACGCCGGCTCGGATCAACTTCAGCGCAATGCGGCGCCGAACCGGTTCGCTCTGCTCAGCCAGCCAGACTTGTCCCATGCCACCCACGCCGAGTCGATGAATCAGGCGGTAGGGGCCAATCGTCTTGGTGTCGCCGACAGGATCAGCGACGGTTGCGGCCCAGGGATTTTCAGAAAGACCGTCCGCATCAGCGTGGGCAGCGATCAGGGATTCGACTTCGTTGCGCAGGCCCACGTCCCCTGCGCAAGCCGCATCGAGAAACGCTGGGCGCTTTGCCGGCTCTTGTTCCAGTGCAGTGCCGACGATCTCCTTAATTTTTTCCCACTGCTCCGGCGTCGCCACGATTCCCTTTCTTCATCTCCCGTGTTAGCCAGGCCTTGGCCACATTCCACTCCCGTTTGACGGTAGAGGCGGAAATGCCTAAGGCCTGTGCGATCTCTTCCGTTGCAAGACCTCCGAAGAAACGCAATTCAACGACGCGCCCCTGCTGCTCGTCAAGCTGAAAAAGGGCACTCAGCGCGTCATCCAGGGCGACGACGTCTGCGGTCCGGATCTGAGGGACAACCAGCGAGACGTCGAGTTCGACGCGCTGGTTAGCGCCGCGTTTCGCCGCACCGTGGGCACGGGCATGATCCACCAGAATCTGCCGCATCAGGCGCGACGCTACCGCCAGGAAGTGGGCTCGATTTTCGCTGTCAAACGGACGCTGGTCGAGCAGCCGCAGGTAGGCCTCGTTCACCAATGCCGCACTTTGCAGGGTATGGCCGGGCCGTTCGCGGCGGAGATGGGCTCGGGCGATATCGCGGAGCTCCTTATAAACCAATGGAACTAACGATTCCAAAGCATCCTGGTCCCCGGCGCGCCAACGCACGAGGAGTTCTGTCACGGGATGGGAATGTTGTTGATTCACAGTAAGTTACGCCCAAGCGGGATTACGTAAAGATAACTGTGCTCCTCTGTCTAGTCAACGAGAACGCTTCTGCCGCTTTCTACGCCCGGGGGGAGCTTTCCTAACTATTTACGAACTCCGTGACCCGATTTTTCCATTTGTTTCCGCAGTTGTAAGTGAAGGCTAGAAATGGATGGCTGGCAGAGAGGTTGGATGATCTGCGGTCAGTTCCCTACATCCGGATTGGCCATGACTCATTCTCAGGAGGATTCACCATGAAAAAGCAAATCATGTTCGCCATCCTGGCGATGTCCTTTTTCGCCAGCACCGCCCGTTTCGCCCTTGCGCAGGACTTGAATATCGACGACTTCACTACCGGAAAGTCTGCGATTCTCTCCTACAAGAGCGGAATTCACACGGTGACGCAAACCGGGGATCCAAACCATCTGATCGGCGGAACCCGTGCAACCACCATCAACATTGCCAGTAATCCGCTGAACCAGATATCCACATTCCAGTTTCGCCCCGATGTGAAGAATCACCTCTCGGCGTTTGTGCAGAATCCAGCGTTCTACGTCAGCCATCGGATTGACATGCAGTACGGCAACGGCGCACCAATGCATGCGGACCTCAGCCCGTATTTCTCAAACGGATTCATCCGCTTGAATTTTCTGGGGCTGACCGAAAACCTGAACTTCAACATTCAGCTCTTCACAGGGACCGTATGGGCTCAGGGTGGCTGCAATATTGGCTACTACCCAGGCTCGTTCAGCGTTGAGTTACCGCTGTCGAAGTTCGATGACAAAGGCATCAACTTCGCTGACGTCACCTATATGAACTTTATTTTCCAATCGGGCAGCGGAGTCGGAATTGTCAGCTCTGCAGTTACTTCGATTGAGGTTTCCAACGTAAGCAAACCGGGCGCTCTCTCCTGTCACTTCTAGTCCGGGAAGGTCAAAGCGCGCTTCGTTAGCAATGCCATGGCGGCATCACGAAGCGCGCTCATCGAAAATATTTTGACCCGATTCTCCCCTCGATTTCCGCAGTTGTTATTAAGCGGCAATTCTGTTCGATGCCGAACCAAGACTCAAATAGAAAAGGGCCCGGATTACTTCGACTTTCACCACTGGAGGCGTTATGAACATCAACCGAAGGCTGACCCGATACCTGGTAGTGACTTGCTCGCTTTTGATTACTCCATGGGCAGTCGCCCAGAAAGATCCCGGCGTTCGAGGCGGGATCGCCAACACGGGAGGAGGCTTGCAGCAGCAAGGGATTCCAATTCCACATCCGCCGCTCATGAGTCCGAACCCGACGACCGGCGCCACCGTTAACGAGAACGAACGGGTGTCATTTGAAGAAGGGATTCTGCGTGCTGGACAACTCGAGTCCACTTGCGATGACTGCGCCGATGTCACCGACGGATCGCCGGTCGAAGGATTGGGAGAACTTGACCCGATGTTCCCTCAATTTCACACCAACTCGAATGGCCTTGGCGCGCGGCATAACGCCGATCAATGCTTCGCTTGCCATGCGCAGCCGCAACTGGGAGGGTCGGGCGGATATATCGTTCCCAATCCGGGCGATCCCACTCCGCAGCAGGCGGAGAATCCGCAGTTCCGACTGGTCCCTCATCGCTACAGCCGGCAGAATAAAGTTCCTGCCTTCGAAACGCAGTACGGTCCGATCCGTGAAGTGCGCTTCAAGTATCATCCTGACGGAACGCGCGACGGTGGCGTTCATCAGCTCTGGACCGTACGGGGCAGCACCAATGACCCGACCATCCCCAATTGCGCGCTGACACAACCGGACTTTGCCGCCGAAGCGAAAGCGCACAACCTTGCGTTCCGCATTCCCCTGCAGATGACCGGGCTGGGACTGATTGAATCCATTCAGGACCGCGAGATCCTCGCCCAACACGATGCGACGGCAACTCTGCGCGCGCCGCTCGGAATCACCGGACATCCGAACCGCAGCGGCAACGATGGCACCATCACGCGTTTTGGATGGAAAGCGCAAAACAAGTCCATCACGATCTTCGCCGGGGAAGCCTACAACGTGGAAATGGGCATCACCAACGAAGCGTTTCCGACCGCGACCGAAGAGGATCCCAATTGCCAGGGTCCGAACAAGCCGGAGCCGAACGATGTCGTTCGAACGGACTCGGATGAGCACAACAATCAGTATTTCAACAATCCCCTGCACATCTTGCCCGACTGGAACCAGTTTCAGATGCTGATGCGCTTTACAGACGGGCCGGCTCCCGACCCAAACCCGAGCGCGAGCGCGCAGCATGGACGCGACGTCTTCACTCAAATCGGTTGCTCCCTGTGCCATACGTCACAGATGCAAACGGCACCCGTGATGAATAGTCCTGTTCTTCAGAATCGGCCTGTCAACCTGTTCTCCGATCTGATGGTGCATCACATGGGCGGCAAACTCGCGGACGACATCATGCAGGGACAGGCCGGTCCCGATGAATTTCGTTCTACGCCACTGTGGGGCGTCGGCCAACGTATCTTCTTCCTTCATGATGGTCGAACCAGTGATCTTCTTGAAACGATCAAGGCTCATCACTCGCCAGCCGGCTACAAGGGATTTCCCGCGTCGGAGGCAAACGGTGTAGTCCAGAAGTTCAACGGCTTGTCGCCGCAGGACAAGCAGGCGATTCTGGATTTCCTGCGTTCCCTGTAAGCAACTACTCGCCATCCGCCTGCTGCCTCTCCTCCGGCAGCAGGCGGGTACTTTCGGAGCCTCGATATGAAACGCTTTCTTCTGACACGTGACGCGTGCAGCTGGGCCTGCGTACTGGTCTTGCTTTTTCTCCCGTCAGCGAGCGTAGCCTCCAGCGTAGTTGGGAGAGTCATCAATCGCAGCCAGAACCGGACGTCGGCAGGCGATGATGTTGTTTTGTACGGCATCGGTCAAACGATGTACGAGATCGCTCGGACCCGGACCGGACCTGACGGCTCCTTTCAATTTGAGAATCCAACTAATAGTTCCTACCTGGTCGCGGCTTTCCACCAAGGTGTTTCCTACCACACGAAAACGCTGCGGGGCGACGGGCCTGTAGAACTAACTGTCTACGATGCGGCGCAAAAGGTGGCCGACATCCTTGATGGCTCGCATACGCTCTTCGTGCGACCGGCGGATCGTGATGTCAATATCACGGAATTCGTTTCGATTTCGAACCAGTCCAATCCGCCACGGACCTTGTCCGGCACGCAGACTTTCAAGCTCGTGCTTCCAGAACGGGCAATCCTGGACTCGACAGCCATGCAACCGCCTGGAACACTTCCCTTGCGAGTCAAGGCCTCGGCTTGCGGCCGGCAAAATCAATACTGCGTGAGCTACCCGATGCGCCCGGGAACGACTCGCCTCCGCGCGGTCTATCACCTGCAACAACCGTCTACCGCGTGGATTGCATTACCTCCGCGACTCGGCGCGGGGCGCGTAGCGGTAATGGTCGCGCATTCTCTCGAACTCACAGGCAAGCTGGCTGGAACCTTTGAGAAACAAGAGACCGAAGGCGGCATGTCGATGTACGTGGCGAACAAAGGTGCGATCGGTGCCGTGCTCCTATTCCGATTGTCAAAAGCCGATCCCAACACGGTGGAACCGAAGCTCTCCAGCACTCCTGTTGTTTTCGGCACACCGTCCAGTTTCCGGGCGACTGAATTCACACTGCCTCCCGCGCGAGGTCGTGCACCATCACAGATCTCGATGGCCTCAATCAGCAAGGCGTCGCTCGCATTCCTAGTAAGCCTGGCATTGATCATGACGATCGGTGCGGGCGCGAATCGATACGCACGGAACTTCGCCGCCGGAGATAGAGCATGATGAAAAGCGCTCTTATCAAGCAGTTCGCCCGGCGCATCACGGTGATGATCGGTGTCGCTGCCCTTGTCCAACCAGTGGGCGCGCAAGTGATCAACCACTATCACCGCACGCTGACGGTCGCGATGAACGATGCGGTGATGTTGGATGTCGACGTCCCGAAGGGCGAACTGCAGATTTTTTACAGCCACGAAGGCCAGCTATCCGTGACCGCTTCATCGCAGATTTCTTCCCGAGCAATGCAGGAAAGTGATCTCGAAGCAGCCATTTCAATCGTGCAGGACGGGAATCGGATCCGCCTGAGACACGTTTCACCGTCCCCCGAAGATGCTGGCGTTGGAGTCTTGTATCGGCTTGACGTCCCGTATCGCACGGCGGTCACTGCAACCATTCACGAGGGCAAGCTGGCCATCAGTGGAATCCTGGGCCCGGTGCAGGCGACGACGGACCGCGGAAATATCACGGCGTCGTACATATCAAAGGAACTCGTTGCCAGGGCCGGGTCAGGGGACTTGGAGATTCAGGTCATCGGAGCCATGGTCGACGCATCGACCGGAAACGGGAACATCTCCTGCAGTCGTGCCGCGCAAGGCGTCACCGCTGAAACGCAAGCAGGCGACATTACGTTAATGGTGGTTGGACCATCGTCGGCGATCGTGAAGAGTGGCACGGGCAGAATTAATATCGGAGGCGCTCGGGGCGCCCTGCAGGGCACAACCGATGCAGGCGACCTCCGCGTCAAGGCAGTTCCCTATCAAGACTGGCATCTGCGGTCAGTGGCGGGAGCGGTACGAATCGAACTTCCTCCCAGTGCCAAGTTCAACGTGGAAGCCGCTTCTACCTCGGGTGAAGTAGCCGTGGAACGCGATGACATCCCGCGTGCCGACGATCACCACCACTTGAGTCAGTCTGTACGCGGCGGCGGCCCATTGATGGACGCCCGAACGGAAAGTGGCAGGATTGTGATCCAGTAACGAAGTCCCATCCCTCCCAGGCTAGAATCTTCCGCCTTGACGATTATTTCTGACCCATTTGGCCGGTCGCTTTCCGCAGTTACTAGTGAAAGAGAAAACTGGCGCGTCCCGGGAGGAGTTCAAGATGATCAAGAAATCGGAAGTCATACTATTTGCGACCCTGCTCTGCATTGCAGTTGTTGTAACCCCGTCCTTGCAGGCACAGAGCTTACACGAGGAACGCGGCAACCACATGGGAGCCTCCCCCTTGATGAATCCCGATGAGCTTCGGACGGCGCCACCGGATATCGGCTCCGCAAACACGGTCACAGAAGCCAGCGTCAACAATCCTCAGCAGCCCGATGGCAAGGCAATCTCATTCACCACGATCGACTATCCCGGGGCCTCGTACTCGCTGGTGCTCGATACCAATGCCTCGACGGCTGTGGGCATGTTCTCCTTTGACGCCGGCAATACGGTGCACGCGTTCAGCATTAAGGGCACGAAGTACAAGACGCTCGCCATTCCCGGATCATCCGCAAGTTGGGCAGCTGGGATCAATACCGGCGGCCAGATCGTAGGCGTCTCAGTGGACATGTCGGGTACGTGGCACGGATTCGTTGAGAACGGCACCTCCATCACTCCCCTCGACTATCCGGGCGCGCTGATGACGGCTGCCGATGACATCAACGACTCCGGTGAGATCGTCGGATTCCATGCTGACAGCAGCAACCAAGGCGGTTTCCTATATAAGGCCGGAACGTTCACGAACATCTCCTTCCCCGGCTCCGCGCGCACGCAGGCATTCGCAATCAATACCAATGGCGATATCGTTGGACGATGGAAAGATGTCGCCAACGTGTATCACGGCTATGTTCTGAAGAATGGTGTGTTCACTTCACTAGACTTCCCGCAGGCCGTTTACACGGATTCGTGGGGCATCAATGATGCCGGAACAATTTCGGGAACCTACGACGATGCCGCCGGCCTGGAACATGGATACACCTATGCCAATGGCACCTTCACCAAAATCGATGTCGTCGGAGCCTCGTTCACCGAGTTGTACCACATCAAAAACAACGGAACGATCGTGGGAAGTTTCGTTGACAGCCTGAGCGAGACACACGGGATCAAAGGACATTAAAGGCTGGATGGGACGTCGAAAAGGTTGGAAAGTTTGGCGTCCCCGACGGGATTTGAACCCGTGTTACCGCCGTGAAAGGGCGATGTCCTAGGCCAGGCTAGACGACGGGGACGCTTCTAATTACGGTGGATTTGAAACTGGCAGCATCAATTCTAACAGGCACCATTTTTTGCTGTCAAAGCGCGATCCGCGTGCACAACGATTGCACTCGCTTTGGTGTGTCGCCTTCCCGCTTTTACAATCGCAAGACGGCGTGCCCGAATTGTTTCCCTTAAAATAGAGATATGGCAGACTCTCTTTTTCTCAGCCTCTGGTTCGCGAGTTTTGACGAGCCGGAGATTTTGCCGCGCGCCGTGAGCGTGCTTCGACAATTTCCATTTTCAGCGCAACGACCCGGCGTCACTTACGTCGCCGTGCAGCCGGTTTCGTGGTCCGAACCGACGGTTCTGGAACAACGCTTCCCGGCAGGAATCACTCCGGAACAAGCGGCGGGTGTCACCATCGAACTCCTGCACGAAGACTACGCTTTCGTCTTTGAGGCGTATTGGGATCTCTGGGCGCCGTCGCCGCAGGGTGGCTCCTGGGTGCTGACACCAACACTGGTTCGCTTCGTCGCGCAGGGAGCGCTGTTTGAAGACGGCGCATCGGCCGACACAGGCAACATCCAGATCGATTTCGGATTGGACGCGCCTTTTCTCCACGAAGAAGTCGACCTGACATCGGACGCCGAGGAGCATGTGAAGAGCAATGTCCACAAGCTCGTGCAGTTCACGGCGGCAGTGGAAAAGGAATCAGGCGCAACCGGACGGCTCTTGTGGTCGGAGTCGGAAGAAAACCTGGCGCAGAAACTGATCGCGCGACTTCAGAAAGTGAACTAGACCGACTGATGAGGCAAAGGGCACGGTGGATTGTGAAATCCGCCGTGCCCAGTCTTTTTGCTCGGTCAAACGCTTACTTGGTGCGTTCGGCCTGACCTTGCATCTTTTCACCGGCAGCCGCTTGGGCAGCCGCGAGACGCGCGGTCAATACGCGGAACGGCGAGCAGGAAACATAGTTCAATCCGGTCCGATAGCAGAACTCCACGGACGACGGCTCGCCACCGTGTTCTCCGCAGATTCCCACTTTCAGATTCGGACGCGTCTTGCGGCCACGCTCGGTCGCCATTTGGACGAGTTGTCCCACGCCTTCCTGGTCGAGCACTTCGAACGGATCCCGTTTCAGAATCCCTTCCTCGATATAGGTTGGCAGGATTTTGTTGACGTCGTCGCGGGAGAATCCGAACGTGGTCTGCGTGAGATCGTTGGTGCCGAAAGAAAAGAACTGCGCTTCTTTCGCAATCTCACCAGCCACCAGGGCGGCACGCGGCAACTCGATCATGGTGCCGACGAGATACTCCACCGTGCGTTCCTTTTCCGCGAAAACTTCTTTCGCAACGCGGTTTACGATCGCCGCCTGATTTGCCATTTCTTTCAGGGTGGCAACCAGTGGGATCATGACCTCCGGGAAGACTTTAACGCCATCTTTCGCAACCGCAACCGCGGCCTCGAAAATAGCGCGTGCCTGCATCTCCGTAATTTCCGGATACGTGATCCCGAGCCGGCATCCACGATGTCCAAGCATGGGATTGAATTCGTGCAACTGCTCAACGCGGCTCAAGAGAGTCGGCAGCAGCTTCTTAAGATCACCGACCGCTTTGGCGCCGTAGTCCTTGTACTTTCCGACCAGCACTTTCTTTTGTTTCGTGTCTGTGTGCGACAGCGTCGCGATGTCGACCATCAGGTCTTCGCGGCGCGGCAGGAACTCGTGCAGTGGCGGATCGAGGGTGCGGATCGTAACTGGGAATCCGTCCATCGCCCGGAACACGCCGATGAAATCGTTGCGTTGCAGCGGCAGGAGTTTCTTGAGTGCGACGCGACGATCTTTTTCAGAGTTCGCCAGAATCATCGCGCGCATGTGCGGAATCTTCTGCTCGCCGAAGAACATGTGCTCGGTGCGGCAGAGTCCGATACCTTCGGCGCCGAATGCGCGAGCCTGAATCGCATCGCGCGGAATGTCAGCATTGGCACGGACCTTGATCGTGCGATGCGGGTCCGCCCAGCTCATGAACTTCTGGAGTTCGGCGTCGTCCGGTGAAGGATCCAGCGTCTTCAGCTTGCCCTTGATCACTCGGCCGGTAGTGCCGTCGAGAGAAATCCAGTCGCCGGCGCGGAAGGTTTGTCCCTTTACGCGCATCTCCTGGGCTTTTTCATCGACATCAACGTCGCCTGCTCCCGCTACGCAGCACTTCCCCATTCCGCGGGTTACCACGGCTGCGTGACTGGTCATCCCGCCGCGCGAGGTGAGAATTCCCTTTGCGACTTCCATGCCGTGAATATCTTCCGGCGTGGTTTCGGCGCGTACGAGAATCACGGGGACCTTCGCGCCGTGTCCAGCAACTTCTACCGCTTCGTCAGCGCTGAAAACAATCTGCCCGACGGCTGCACCCGGAGATGCCGGTAGACCCTTCGCCAGCACTTCAATCTTCTGTCCCTTTTCGTCGAGACGCGGTACAAGGAAATCGTAAAGCTGGTTGGGCTCGACGCGGAAGATCGCTTCATCTTTCGTGATCAGCCCTTCTTCCACCATCTGCAATGCCACACGCACCGCTGCCAGGCCGGTACGCTTTCCGTTGCGGGTCTGCAGCATGTAGAGCTTGCCGTCCTGGATCGTGAATTCGAAGTCCTGCATGTCGCGATAATGCTTTTCGAGACGTGTTGTGATGTCGCGAAGCTGGTTGTAGACATCGGGCATGATCTTTTCGAGTTCGAGGATTGGAACTGGCGTGCGGACGCCCGATACGACGTCTTCGCCCTGCGCGTTGAGCAGGAATTCTCCGTAAAACTCTTTGGTTCCGATCGCCGGGTTGCGAGTGAAGCCAACGCCGGTGCCGCTGGTGTCGCCGAGGTTGCCATAGACCATGGCCTGCACGTTCACAGCTGTGCCGAGCATGTCATCGATGCTGTTGATGCGGCGATAGTGCTTCGCGCGATCGTTCTGCCAGGACCGGAACACGGCGTCACGCGACATCACGAGCTGTGCATGCGGGTCTTGCGGGAAATCCTGCTTGGTGTGCTTCTTGACCAGCTTCTTGTAGTCGTCGATGACTTCCTTGAGATCTTTCGCCGTCAGATCGGTGTCAAGCTTGGTTTTGCGCTGTTTCTTCTTGGCGTCGAACGCTTCCTCAAAGACCGACTTCTCGATGTCCAGCACGACGGCGCCGAACATCTGAATCAGGCGGCGATAGGAATCGTAGGCAAAACGTGGATTGTTGCTGCGCTTGGCAAGCGCTTCCACGCTTTGATCGTTTAAGCCGAGGTTCAAAATCGTGTCCATCATGCCAGGCATGGAAAATTTCGCACCCGAGCGGACGCTGACCAGCAGCGGATTGTCGCCCTTGCCGAGTTTCTGCCCTTGCAAGGTTTCGAGCTTCGCCAGTGCAGCATCCATCTGACGCTCGACCTCTTTCGAGACCGCGCTCTTGCGCATGTATTCACGGCAAGCTTCCGTCTGGATGGTGAAGCCCGGAGGCACCGGCAGTCCGGCGTTGGTCATCTCGGCAAGGCCTGCGCCTTTGCCGCCGAGAACATCTTTCATCTTTCCGTGGCCGTCGGCTTTGCCGCCGCCAAAGGAATAAACATATTGGGTGGTCGTTGATTTGGATTCGATCACGTCTGGTTCAGGTAGGGTAGTTGTCGCCATATGAGTCCTTTTCTTGTTCTTATTTCGTAGCTTCTTTGCCTTCCGTTACGATCTCGGAAAAATCGGCAATGGTGGAAAACTCTTTAACCAACGTTTGCAGCAGAGCCAGGCGATTCGCGCGCAGGTTGTCGTCCTCGACCATCACCATCACTTTGTCAAAAAACTTGTCGACCGCCGGCCTCAACTTTGCAATCTCCATGAGCGCGCCCTGGTAGTCCCGGGTCGCGCGCAGTTTCTCGACAGTCGCAGCCGCTTGCGGAATTTGCGCGGCCAGCTGTTTCTCGGAATCGTCCTGCAAGACGGTTACATCGACTCGGCTCGATACATTCCTTTTGTTTTCCTCTGCCTGCCGCAGAATATTCTTGCTCCGCTTGAAGGCCACGGAAATCGAGGCGAAGTCTGCTGAGCCGCGCACTTTCGACAGAGCTTCAGCGCGAGCGGATGCGTCCACAACATCTTCCGCATCAGCGGCCAAGACGGCGCTCACGACGTCGTAGGCGTAACCGTGAGCTTCTTTGAGATAGAACTCAAGGCGCTCGCGAAAGAAGGTTCGTATCGCGCCGGCATAGTCGGCGTTCGTAAACTTCTTCTCTGCCTCGGAGCCTTTGTACCGGCTGCGCGCATCGTTCATCACATCAGTGAGGCGGAACGGGAGCTTGCGTTCGGCAATCGTTTTGACGATGCCGTTCGCCTGACGACGCAATGCGAAAGGATCTTTAGATCCGCTGGGGACCAGGCCCAGAGCGAACATCCCGGCAATGGAATCGGCCTTATCGGCGATCGAGAGCACAGCACCTTCAACACTGCGCGGAACATCATCTTCCATCGATTCTGGCTTGTACTGATCGTAGATGGCCTTGGCCACCTCGGCTTGCACTTCCGGTTTCAGATCATCGTCGAGTGGCTGGACTCGCGCGTAGAGCCCGCCCACAATTCCCTGCAGTTCGGTAAATTCCTTTACCAGTTCGGCGGTCAGGTCAGCTTTGGCAAGCAGAGCGGCTTTGTGAATAACACCCGGACGAATCGCCATGCCGTTTTGCTTGATCGTCTCGCATAGCCAACTGGCCAGGCGCTGCACACGAATCGTTTTTTCGTAGTAACTGCCCAGGTCTTTCTGGAAGGTGACGCTCTTTAGCAGCTCAACACGCTGGCGTAACGTCTGCTTCTGATCGGCCTGCCAGAAAAAGCGGGCATCCTTGAAGCGAGCACGCAAGACACGCTCGTTGCCATGACGGATCAGGCCCTGGCTGTCCGCTCCTGTATTCAACACCGCAAGGAAGTGGGGCAAGAGCTTGCCGGCAGCATCCTCGATTGCAAAATATTTCTGATGATCCCGCATCACCGTAACCAAAACCTCTTCAGGCAGTTCGAGGAATTCAGGATCGAAACTGCCGAGAATTGCGGTCGGGAACTCCGTGAGATTCACGACGGTCGCGAGAAGAGGATCGTCGTCGCGCCAGCGCGCACCGGGAATCGTGCGGGTAGCGGCATCGAGCGCTTTGCGAATCACCTGCTCGCGCTCGGCGGCGCCTAGCACTTTGGCTCCACGCAACGCTTCTACATATGCACTGGGCTTCGAGATCGCGAAGGTTTCGCTGCCAATGATGCGGTGTCCGCGCGACGTTGCGCCTGCCGCGATGCCGAACAACTCCATCGGAACGATCTGCTCGTCGAGCATCGCAACCAGCCAGCGCACTGGACGCACAAACACTTCGCCGCGTTTGCGCCAGTACATATTTTTCGGCCAATAGAGCGATGCGATTTCTTTCGGCAGTGACTCAGCGAGAATCTCGCTGGTTGAGCGGCCTTTGCGAGTCACGGTGGCAGCTAGATATTCGCCTTTGGGAGTGCTGACTTTTTCCAAACGGCCCACATCGATGCCGACCTTCTTTGCAAAGGCGTTTGCCGCGGGTGTTGGCTGGCCATCCTTATATGCCACCTGCGTGGACGGTCCGGTTACCTGTTCGGTGACGTCGGCTTGCGAAGCCGGAAGCCCGGAGGCCATGACGGCGAGGCGTCGAGGGGTATCCAGAGACCGGATGTCGCCTGCGGGCGGAAGATGTTCGCGTTGCAGCAGCGTGTTAAGTCGTTCCCGCAGTTCTTGCGAGGCGGCGGCGATCATTCGCGCCGGGATTTCGTCGCAACCAATTTCGAGTAGAAAATCAGGCATCAGGCTTTCAATCTATCTATAGTCTCAGAGTTACACGATTGTGAATGTGAGCGCCATCACAGGGCCGCTCCGAGCTTCGTGCTGTGAGCTTCTAGCCCCCTACTGGGGCCAACTTTTCCTTCTTTTCTTGCGTTGACGGCTTGGCAGCCTTTTCACTTCTCTCACTCTTTTTTTCGCTGCCGTATTGCTGGTCCATCCATGCTTTGGCAATGCCGACAGCCAAGGCGCGCACTCTAGCGATCACGCCCACACGCTCCGTCACTGAGATCGCGCCGCGCGCATCCAGAATATTGAAATAGTGAGAGCATTTCAGGCACAAGTCGTAAGCCCCTAGGAGTGGCCATTTGGGATTGCAAAGTGACGCCATTCCTGCTCCCCCACCGCCACCAGACCTCGTCGTCGCGACACTGAACGCCAAGTCCAAGTCCTCATATTCCGGGCTGATTTTTGAACCTTCTCGGGCTAGCTCGCACTCATGCAATATTGAATTCCTGTACAGGCGGAGGGAGTAGGGTGTGTGTGGTTGAAGTTCACGGGCCGTCGCCGTTCCAGGGTCTATCACCACCCAGTTTCCGGTCGCCAACCGCGCCCTAAGAGTATTCTGCCATTTCACTTGTATCTCTGAGGATGTGCTTGTGTATTCAAAAGGCGGGGGCAGCAGGGCCTTGCACTCGGCTTCGCACAATTCAAAATGCTTCCACGCGGAGGCCACGTCAGCGGCTTCGAAGTTGTATACGGAAAACTGCTGTTCGTCAGTCAGGCGGACGTCGCCGTACTTCACTTCCCTGCCAGTGACCGGATCGCGAGCCCAGACAATTTCGTAAATCGAATCAACATCCTGCAGAAACGCGCACAGGCGTTCCAGCCCGTAGGTAAGTTCGGCTGAAATTGGATCGAGGTCGACGCCGCCGCACTGTTGGAAATAGGTGAACTGGGTGATCTCGAGCCCGTCGAGCATCACCTGCCATCCGATGCCCCATGCGCCCAGCGTGGGAGACTCCCAGTTATCCTCTTCAAACTTGATGTCGTGCTCGCGCAGGTCAATGCCAATCGCGGCCAGGGATTCAAGATAAAGTTCTTGCACGTTGTCTGGCGGCGGCTTCAGGATCACCTGCAATTGCATGTGCTTAAACAGGCGATTCGGATTCTCACCGTACCGTCCGTCCGCGGGACGGCGCGACGGTTGCACGTACGCGACTTTGTAAGGGTTCGGTCCGAGCACGCGCAGAAAGGTTTCCGGCGCCATCGTGCCGGCCCCGACTTCCACGTCGTAGGGCTGGTGCACGATTGCACCGCGCTCGGCGAAAAACGACTGCAGTTTGAGGATGAGTTCCTGAAAGGTCGGCGGATTGGGTTTGGATGAGGTCATTGGCTACTAGCTACTAGAAAACTCTGCTGGAAATACCCACTCGACAAATCCTGGCCTGCTAGCAGCTAGAAGCCAGCAGCTAGAAGCCAATCTTCTCCAGCATCCCTGCCGTCACCAGCTTCCTCTCGAGATGCCGCTCCAGAATCTGAAGGAGAAACTTTCGAAGGTCGGCGGCCACAACTTTCGGCCAATCGATCTCCGCAAAATCGGAAACTCTTGAGCGCAACATCTGGGCTGCGATCTTGCGCGACTCCGGCGAAATCTCCGACGACGCCAGCCGCTTGTCATCCCCACAAACCAGGCCATCGGCCAGAGCGTGATAAAAGGCCCGTTCCCCATCAAGAGATCGTCCGCAGACCACGCACTCGGACAACTCCGGCAAAAAGCCCATCAGCCGCGTCATCCACAGTTGAAAGTACGTGAGCGGCATCCACAGGGTCGGGCCGCGCAACTCTCGCAAAACCGAGAGAGTTAACCGGAATACTGCGTCACTGGCCTCACGATCCGGCAGCAACTCTTCCAGCAATTCCGCTACATGCCCCAGAGCAACAGCTCGCGAATAGCCTACTTCTGTCGCCATCGGCGACTCGATCACTTCGCAGGAATCGAGTCGTACTAGTTCCTGGCGTTCGCGCTCATCGTAAATCGCTCGTACGTAAGTGAGCGGCTCAAGAGCGCCTCCAAAGCGGCGTTTCGACTTCTTGGCCGCTCTGGCCACTCCTCTGACCTTGCCTTCCAGACGGGTGAACAGCGTGACCAGCAAATCGGACTCGCGCATCGGATAGGTGCGCAGAACGATTGCCTCCGACTCCTTCAGCGCCATGGAAGCCCAGCAGAATTAAGCAATGATTGTAGCGGATGCTTGGGTGGATGAAAAGTTGGCGTATGAGCTTCGAGCCGCGAACTGCGAGCAAACCTCGGCGTTTCTGAGGGTTTCCTCGGAGGTTTGTATAGATCGTGATGCAGTTAAGGTTGACTCGAAGCTCGAAGCCCGGAGCTCGCAGCGTCCTTATCGTCCGAAGTATTTCGCGTTGATCTCGGTGTATTCTTTCCACTTTTCCGGAAGGTCGTCGAGCGCAAAGATCGCCGACACGGGGCAGACCGGCACGCAGGCGCCGCAATCGATGCATTCGACCGGATCGATATACAGCATCTTTTCGGCAGCGTGCTTGTCGGAGTCTTTCTTGGGGTGAATGCAGTCCACCGGGCAGGCGTCAACACAGGCAGTGTCTTTAGTTCCGATGCAGGGCTCTGCAATTACGTATGCCATAAAGTCAAAGGCTCCTAAGGGTCCGGGAGGGTTAACTGAACTTGTGATTCTAACAAGAATTCAGCGAACACGTACAAACATTCCCTTCTATTTCGCGGAAGCGAGCTCCCGTTCACGGCTTGCTTCGTACTCCACGATGTATCCCGCTACCGCACTGGCTGCGACTGTCAACGGTGATGCCAAGTACATCTGTCCCGGACCGCTTCGCCCAGGAAAATTTCGATTCTGCGCGCTGATGACAATCTGATCCGAACGGGTTGACACGCCCGGACCGGCATTGATGCAGGCGCCGCAACTGGGCTCGATGACGTGGGCGCCGGATTTTTCGAAAATCTCCAGATAGCCTTTGCGGTTGCAGTACTCGCGAGTTTCCTGCGAGCCGAACTGAATCCAGAAATGAACCTTCGGGGCGACACGCTTGCCGTTTTTCAATGCGTCAGCCAGGACTTCGGCATACATGTCCATGTCTTCGTTCTTGCCGGCCGTGCAGGTTCCACCATAAGCAATTTCAATCGGAACCGGCGTGTTGAGGTCGCGAATGTACTTGCCGTTGCCGGGATCTCCCGGAGTGGCGACCATGGGCATGATTTCGGAGGCGTCAAGTTCGATAACCTGCGCGTACTCGGCGTTGGGATCGCTTTGCAAGCCCGCAATCATCTTCTCGGCGTCACCGCGCTTCATGCCTCGACGTTCCATCAGGAACTCAATCACCTTTTCATCCGGCGCCACGATGCCCGTAAAGCCTCCGATTTCGGCGGCCATGTTGGTCATGGTGGCCCGTTCATCCACGGAGAGCGCTTCTACTGCATCGCCCGCATATTCCATCACTTTCGCCAGAGCTTTTCCGCTGCGCACGTAATCCAGCGAAAGAATCTTGAGGATGAAATCTTTGGCGGTGACGTTTGGGTGCTTCTTACCACGGATCACGATCTTCACCGACTCGGGCACCTTGACGCGCACATCTTTAGTGATCCATGAATTGAAAACATCAGTCGTGCCGATGCCAAACGCCACGCAGCCGATTGCGCCCACGTGCGGAGTATGGGAATCGGAGCCGACATTGACCTGCCCCGGCAGCGCGTAGGTCTCGAGCATCACCGCATGGCAGATACCCTCGGAGCCTTTACGGTCCGTGAGTTCACCGTGCAGTTTGATTCCCTGTTGCTTCGCGAAGTCGGCTTGCTTGAATTTGAGTTGGGTCGCGAGGTCAAGCAGGCCGATCTTCTTCTTCTCTTCCGAGATCACTTCATCGAGGAAAGTAAGGTGATCGCGGAAGAACCGGATGCTCGACGCATCATTCACCGGGACGTCCTTGCCGACATTCTGCTCGTAGAAAATCGCAGCCATAGGAGTGACGTATTCATGACTGAACCGCAGGTCGACGCGAGTGAATCCGGTATCGCCCGGCTTGACCGTGTCGACCCCCACCGTGCCATCCGGCGTAGTCATATGGCGAGCAAATATCTTCTCCGCCAGGGTCATCGCTCGTGTAGCGCGGGCGCCCCCGCCCGCGTTTTCTATGGCTGGCAAGAAAACACGCTTCTGCAATCGCGCAACGTTGAATGGAAATAGCCCGCCGTACTCGATCACCTGTCGAGTAATTTCGTCCTCGCCGGCGGTGAATTCGCTGAGCGGAATTTCCTCTCCCGAGCGAATGCGGTCGATCAAAGAGAAATTCGTCGATGTGAGCAGGCCCAGGTTCTGGCAGTTCTGCTTGTAGATGCGTTCGATGTTCTCGGCAATCGCCACTTGAATTCCGGCACACATCTCCGCGTACGGAGACTGCTCGCGGCTTGACCCTTTGCCGCGTCGTTTCCCACTTACCGAACAAACGAAGCCGCCCTTCTTAACATCGGAGCGTTCAATGGGTGTGACGTCGCCGCATTTCAGGCCCAGGTACGGGATCTCACCCAATGTCTGATCAAAGTAGAAACAGTAGTGCGCGGGCGTGATTTCGTCGGTCGAAATATCGTCGCGAAGTTTTGGATTCCCGGCGGGATTCCGGGTGTCCCACGGCATATCCCAACCGGCCAGCTGCTTTTTTATCAGCGCAGGATCTTCAGTAAGGAAGAGGATCCTTCCCTGAAGGCGTACTTTGTCGGGGCGCTTCTCGATTTTGCGTTCCAGAAGAGAGTTCACTTTTATTCCGCTATCGATGAAATTCTTAACCGCACGGGCACAACGATCACAGAGGAAACCTGCCCCACTTCCCTTATTGTACTGCTTGTGGATGTCGACTCACGGAGTGCGAGTCTTGGCGTACTCAACGGGGCTTGCCAATTCATCCAGGCCTCGACCAGCGAAGATTTCCTTGAATTCGTGCAGGAGCGCATCATGCACCAATCCATTCGTAGCCAGGGTTTCGCGACTGTTGAGTTGGAACGGCCCGCCCGAGAAGTCGGTGATGCGCGCACCGGCTTCTTCAGCGATTACAACTCCGGCCGCCGTGTCCCAGGGATTGAGATTGAATTCCCAGAAGCCGTCAAATCGCCCCGCGGCAACATTGCATAGGTCGAGGGCGGCAGAGCCAGCGCGGCGCACCCCATGGCTCCGCAAAGTGAGCTGATGGTAGAAGTGGATGTTGGGATTCTTGTGACGCTTATGGCTGGGGAATCCGGTACCGATCAAACAATCCGCTAGACGCGACGTGGTCGATACTTCGATCTTCTTGCCGTTTAAAGTTGCGCCACTCCCGGCTGCAGCCGCAAACATTTCATCGCGCGTTGGATCGTAAATCACGCCCGCGGCACTCTTGCCGCGAAATTGCACGCCCAGCGAAACGCAAAATACCGGAAAGCCGTGGGCGAAGTTCGTGGTTCCGTCCAGAGGATCGATGTACCACTTGTAATCACTGCCGGTATCGATGCGCGTTCCTTCTTCCCCCATCACGTCGTGGGTAGGAAACTGCGCGCGGAGTCGCTCCAGAATCAGCGCCTCAGACTTGCGGTCGGCGATGGTGACCAGGTCAGCGTCACCTTTGTATTCGATCTTGATATGGCGGTCAAAATAACTCATGAGCAGGCCGCCCGCTTCGCGAGCCATCGCCTGCATGGGCACAACTAGAGCCTGGAAATCATTGGACGTCATAATCTTAATAATGTTGGATCAAACTACAGGGTGCCAAAATTCGCGTGGCAAGTTCCGGGCCGACTCTCACTTCTTCTTGCCGTCTTCGGCGATGTACATGATTTCATGTTTAAAGATGAAGAGGTTCGGGCCGTCTTCGCGGGTCAGGCGCACCATGTTCTTGTCGTAATATTCGATCCATCCGCGGACCACTTCCCCGTCGGCCAGCTTCAGGCTCACTGCCTTCTGTTTTTCCCCAAGTGCCTTGAGGTATGTCGCCTCTTCGAATGTTTCGTCCGGAGGCGGAGTGCGTTTCTTGCCGAAGTTGGGACTGCCCGACTGGAAGGACATAATGCATTTTACACGGGGCCGGAAGCGGGACAGGGGATATCCGACTGCTTCTGTTAACAGGAGAAGAACTAGTGAACTCTCTTGTTGCCACGCCGTTTCGCGAGATGCGCATCGAGTTTCGTATAAAGACGCCGGCGGGCGCTCGCGGGGACATCAAATGCCTTGCCGTCGCCCACCAGTTTCACCACATTCCGGGTACCGTCGAGGATGGCCGTGCAGTGCTCGCAGCCTTTGAAATGTGACGTCATCGCCATACGGAGTTCGGCGCTTACCTCGTCGTCGAGATAGTTTGAAACCTGCCGCCAGACTTCGAAGCAGTCAAGTTCCACGACTGGTTTCTTCGCCAAAGCTTACGTCTCCCAAGCCAGCATGAAGCCTCTTTGATGCGCGTACTCACCGTTCGTTACAACACCTTCATCAGAACGGTCGTACTTTTTCATATTCTCTGCCCTTACGCCACATGCCGTCAAAACCAGGCGCCAGCGCATCCCGCATCATCAGGCGGGCGCGCAACAGGCGCGTCTTGACGGTTGCTTCTGTAATCCCCATGAGTTTCGCCGTGTCCGCAATACTCAGATGTTGAATGTCGCGCAAAATCAGTACCTGCTGGTACTTCGGGCCCAGGGTGGCCAAGCCTTTTTTCAAGGCCGCGCGCAACTGGGAACTCTCGAGTGCTTCGGATGGAATCTCGCGCCAGTCGGCAAAGTCCTTTGGGATGTAGTCACCCTCGTCGTCGCCTTTACGGGACTCGTCCAGCGACTCGTAGAGATGGCGCCGGTCCTTGCGCAACTTCATACGCGCTTCGTTGATGGTGATCTGGATGAGCCAGGTACTGAATTTCGATTCCGCGCGAAATTTCCCGATCGCCTTGAACGCCTTGAGGATGGCCTCCTGTGCGACTTCTTCCGCATCCGCCTCGTTGTTGAGAATCGAAAGAGCGGTCATGAAGATGCTGCGTTCGTAAGGACGCACTAATTTGTAGAACGCTTCGTGGTGGCCGCCGCGGACCTGTTCAATCAGGTCGGCTTCGAGGTCGGGTTGGACGCTTGGAATCGCCATTCAGGATTTGACGGCCTTCGCCGCCGACCGGCGGCTTCGCGCTGGACGACGACCTGCTAGCGCTTCCAAAACTTCGCGCGGCGGCATAGCTGGTGGGCGATCCTGATTATCGATGAAGACCGAGATCTTCCATTGCCCCGCAGGGTTCTTCTGCCAGATCTCAAGGTAGCGAGTGCGGATCGTCTGCGATCGTCCACCTTTCTTCGGCGTCAGGGTCAGTTTATGGCATCCGCGATCGAAGGCAATGGCGCCTTCAATTCGAATTGCATAGATGGTCACGGTCATCTGCGCGAGATAGCGATTGAAGAGCTTTTCCAAGCGGTACTTGAGGACTGCCTTTGCTTCTGATCCGTAAAACGATGCGGATGTGCCCGACAAATCAACATATGCGTCGGCATAAACAGACAATACGCGGTCCACCGACCCTTTGTTGAAGCCCTCCCGGAGTTCAGTCTTCGCAAGGCGAATCGCGTGCACGTCGTCCATAGGAAAATTGAAGACCCTTTGAAGTGCCAATACTCTAGCAGAGTCCTCGCCGGTATTGCTCACCTACGGAAACCACGCCGGCAGCGCAGATTTACCGACCTTACTTGCCACGAAGCGGTCCATCAAGGCTCACTAAGGTAACCGTGTCCCTCAATTCTCTTCGCTCGTCTTCGTGGGCAAGGCCCGATTAGTTCGATAGCGAAGTTTTCGTGCCACTTTCGGGCTGCCCAGGAATCAAACCGCTCAGTGCGGGAGGCCGGCACAGGTGGGATGTTCATATCCATCAACTGTGAACTGGAGCCTGCTGCCATGGTGCAAGCATTACAATTCGAGAATTGTCTGTACGGGCCGGTGCGGTGTTTGTGAGGTCGAGAAGAGGTCGCAATGACACAGGAAGAAATCAGACTGGCGGAAGCCACCGCGAAAACCAAGCACTGGAAACGCTGGGGGCCTTATCTCAGCGACCGCGCCTGGGGAACGGTTCGCGAAGACTATAGTGCTCATGGGACGGCATGGGAGTATTTCCCGCACGACCACGCTCGCTCGCGTGCGTACCGCTGGAACGAAGATGGCCTGGGTGGAATCTGCGACCGGCATCAGTTCCTGTGTTTTTCGGTTGCGATGTGGAATGAGCGAGACCCTATCCTGAAGGAACGCCTTTTTGGACTCACCGGCAACGAGGGGAATCACGGCGAGGATGTAAAGGAGTATTACTTCTACCTCGACAGCACTCCGACACACTCCTACATGAAGTTTTTGTATAAGTATCCGCACGCCGCGTTTCCTTACGACCAATTGGTGGCCGAAAATCGGCGTCGCGGCAAGGGAGACCCGGAGTTCGAACTACTCGACACGGGAGTGTTTGCCGAAAATCGATACTTCGATGTGTTCGTGGAATATGCGAAAGCCGACGTCGAAGATATCCTGATCAAAATCACCGTTGAAAATCGTGGTCCCGAGCCCGCCCGGCTGCGCCTGCTCCCAACCACCTGGTTCCGAAATACTTGGTCCTGGAAGGCGAGTGAGCCGCGCCCCGAATTGCACATGTCGAAAGTCAGGCCCGATCCGGCGATTGAACTCAATCACCCGCACTTTGGAAGTCACTGGCTGCATTGCGAAGGATCTCCCCACCTGTTGTTCACGGAAAACGATACCAACGCTCAACGCATTTTCGGCGCTCCCAACCCCACCCCGTATGTAAAGGACGGCATTAACAACTACGTTGTCCACGGAACGCAGGACGCGGTGAATCCGCATCTCACAGGCACCAAAGCGGCGGCCGATTACGGCTTGACGGTTGGAGCTGGGGAATCCGCCGTCGTCCGTCTCCGTTTGTCGGGCGCGGATTTGCAGGGCCAACAGGCGTTCGATAGTTTCGAGCGAATATTCGCGGTTCGCAAGCGGGAAGCGGATGAGTATTACGCGAAGGTTGTCCCACATGACTTGTCGGCAGACGCGCAGAATGTCATGCGTCAGGGACTCGCCGGCATGTTGTGGTCAAAGCAGTTTTATCACTACGTGGTGAAGGACTGGCTGCAGGGCGATCCAACATGCCCGCCTCCGCCGCCCGAACGCAAGAAGGGACGGAACCACGAATGGGGTCACCTGTATAACTCGGATGTCATTTCCATGCCAGATAAATGGGAGTATCCGTGGTATGCGGCATGGGACCTGGCGTTTCACTGCGTTCCCCTTGCATTGGTCGATTCGGAATTTGCCAAGGACCAGCTGACGCTGATGTTGCGAGAGTGGTACATGCATCCCAACGGACAGATCCCGGCATATGAGTGGGCTCTCGGTGACGTAAATCCCCCGGTGCATGCCTGGGCTTCCTGGCGCGTTTATAAAATTGACAAGAAACGCTCCGGCAAAGGTGACATCGACTTTCTGAAGCGCGTCTTCCAAAAGTTATTGCTGAATTTCACTTGGTGGGTAAACCGCAAAGACGCAGGGGGCATGAATATTTTCCAGGGCGGCTTTCTCGGTCTGGACAATATCGGAGTGTTCGATCGCAGCGCGCCTTTGCCAACGGGCGGATACATCGAGCAGTCCGATGGCACCAGTTGGATGGCCATGTATACGCTCAACCTGCTGGCGATCGCGCTCGAGCTGGCGAAGCATGACTCTGTGTACGAGGATCTAGCGAGTAAATTCTGGGAGCACTTCATCTATATCGCAAACGCCATGAGCCATCGCGGCGATGACGGTATCGGATTGTGGAACGAAGAAGACGGGTTCTTTTACGACGTATTGAAGTTGCCGGATGGCGTGCACTTCCCCATGAAGATCCGATCCATGGTGGGACTGATCCCGCTTTTCGCGGTGGAGACTCTGGAACAGGAAGTCCTCGATCGCCTGCCCGGATTCAAGCGGCGACTTGAATGGTTCCTCGACAACCGTCCTGATTTGACGGACAACATCGCTTGCATGCGAACCCATGGCCGCGGTGAGCGCCGCCTGCTCTCCATCGCCAATGAAAAACAGCTGCGCGCAATTCTTCGGTACATGCTCGACGAAGCGGAATTCCTCTCGCCTCACGGAGTCCGCGCGCTCTCGCGATTCCATCACGAGCACCCCTACGCGCTAAACGTCGCGGGTATGGAATACCGCGTGGATTACGAACCGGCGGAATCCAGGACCGGATTATTCGGAGGCAATTCCAACTGGCGAGGACCGGTCTGGTTCCCGGTGAACTTCCTACTCGTGGAATCGTTGCAGAAGTTCCATCACTACTTCGGGGACAATTTCAAAGTGGAGTTTCCCACCGGGTCGGGGAACATGTTGTCCTTGTGGGAAGTGGCGGGAGAACTATCGCGCCGTATGACCAGCATCTTTCTTCGCGGAGACAATGGCCGGCGTCCGGTGTTCGGGAACCTCGAACAGTTCCAGACCGATCCGCACTGGCGCGACCTGGTGCTCTTCCATGAATACTTTAATGGTGATTCGGGCGCGGGCGTCGGCGCGAGCCACCAAACGGGATGGACGGGCATCGTCACGAAACTCATGCAGCAGAGCGGCGAATCCCACCATCACGGCAAACACACGTCGGAGGCCGAAATCGTCGCCGCCGACTGATGCCGCCAGCTGGACCACGCCAGCGCAAAGCTCTGTCTTTGCGTTAGACTGATCGCCAGTTTTTATGATCGGTCTCGTGTCTATCCTGGCGGTGGGTTTCTTTCTGGGGATGCGTCACGCCACCGACCCAGACCACGTTATCGCCGTCTCCACGATCGTAAGCCGGCAACCAAAACTCTCGCGTGCTGCCCTGATTGGCGCCTTCTGGGGGTTGGGCCACACGGTCACAATTTTCGTCGTTGGAACGGCCATCATTCTGTTCAACGTCAGCATCCCGCCACGAATTGGACTCAGCATGGAGCTGTCGGTTGGGGTGATGCTGATCTTGCTGGGACTTTTCAATGTGGCAAGCTTTTTTCGGGCACTCCCTGCAGCACCGCTGACCGGCAATTTGACGGCTACCGCCCACTCCCACCCTCACACGCATGGTGACTACGTTCACAGCCATCAGCATGGGCACCAGCCTGAGACCCATCCACACTCTCAGGAGCAAACGCCACTGGCATTTCTAGATCGCCTGTTTGGTAAGTCTGGGATGTATCAGCACCTGCGTCCACTCGCTATCGGCGTTGTTCATGGACTGGCGGGGTCAGCCGCGGTGGCTCTCCTCGTGCTCGCGACCATCCGGAATGCGAACTGGGCGATTGCCTATCTGCTGGTGTTTGGTGTCGGGACGATCGCGGGAATGATGGTGATTACGATGAGCCTGGCAGCGGCCATCAAAGCGCTGGGATCGAGGAGTCAGACGATTTCACACAGGCTGGCAGTTGCTTCCGGCGCCCTGAGCCTGGCATTTGGGTGCCTAGTGGTGTACCAGATCGGATTCGTGAATGGCCTCTTTACGAATCACCCACTATGGACTCCAAGGTAAAGAAGACTTCGCTTACCCGACGACTCTAATCCAGTTTGCCTTTAATGTTTCCATGCGTAAGACGCTGGATAGTATGATCAGTCGACACGACGGCCTTTACAAACAGGCAGTCTCCCCACTGGGGAATTTGAAGCAGGTAAATTGCTTATGAATTCGCGCTGCTCAGGAATCATAATTTCGATGTTGCTGGTTTGTTGTGCTCTGTTCCCCACCGGATCCCTTGCGGAGAAAACTCACTCTATGAAAAAGGAAGCGTTTGGCACGACCCCGCAGGGTAGCGCCATCGATCTGTACACCTTCGCCAATGCCCACGGCATGGAAGTCCGCGCCATGAACTACGGCGGAATTATTGTCTCTCTGCGCGTGCCGGACAAGAGCGGTCACCTCGACGACGTCGTGCTCGGCCTCAGCAATCTCCACGACTATCTGGACAACAAGGCGTACCTCGGCGCCATCATTGGCCGCTATGGGAATCGCATTGCCAACGCCAAGTTCAAGCTCGATGGTGCCACTTATCCGCTCGCAGCCAACAACGGCCCGAATACCTTGCATGGCGGCAATGTTGGCTTCAACAAACTCATTTGGAATGCGGAACCGTTTGAGAACGAGCATGGCGTAGGTCTGATTTTCACGCACACCAGTCCCGACGGAGACGAAGGGTATCCGGGCAATCTGAAGGTGAAAGTTACCTATACCCTCACGGATCAGAATGAGTTAATTTTCGACTACGAAGCGACCACCGATAAAGCCACTCCCGTAAACCTGACCCAGCACACCTATTTCAACCTGGCGGGCGAAGGAAAGGGCGACATCCTCGGGCATCACATGATGCTCAATGCCGACCGTTTTACTCCAGTTGATGCGAACCTCATCCCTCTCGGAGAGTTGCGCCCGGTTAAGAACACGCCATTCGACTTCTCGCAACCAACCGCGATCGGAGCGCGCATCAACGATAAAGACGATCAGTTGACTCTGGGACATGGCTACGATCACAACTTCGTCATCCACCGGTCCGGCACCGGAGCCGAATTGACGGCGCGAGTCCACGAACCAGGCAGTGGCCGTGTGATGGAAGTATTCACTACCGAACCCGGCGTGCAGTTCTACACCGGAAATTTTCTCGATGGCGTTGCCGGCAAGAATGGACACGTCTACAAACAGCGTTTTGGCTTCTGTCTGGAAACCCAGCACTTCCCCGACTCGCCGAACCAGTCGGCATTTCCCTCGACCATTCTGCGGCCCGGTCAAACCTACCGGTCCCGGACGATGTACAAGTTTTCCGTGCAGAAATAATCGACGGAAGTCTTAGGGATTGCAATCCGCGTAGTGCACTTCGCTCTGCTCGCGGAGTCGCTCGGCTGCACTTTCCGGCGTGAGATCGCGCTGCGGTGCAGCCATCATTTCATACCCCACCATAAACTTCTGGACTGTAGCCGACCGCAATAGCGGAGGATAGAAGTGCGCGTGAAAGTGCCACTCCGGATGCTCCTGGTGATCGGTTGGACCCTGGTGGAATCCCATGGAATAGGGGAACGGCACCTCGAAGAGGTTGTCGTACCGGGTCGTGACCTGCTTCAGAATTCCTGCGAGTAAGCCACGTTCCTCGGTCGTCAATTCGTCCATGGCTGCGAGGTGGCGTTTGCTGAGTACTAGAGTCTCGAAGGGCCATACGGCCCAGTACGGGACGACGACGGCGAAGGCATCGTTTTCACATACCAGGCGTTGGCGGCCTTTAAGTTCAAGTTGAAGATAGTCGCACAACAAGCACGAATCATTGCTCTTCGCGTACTCGCTAAACGAGGCGGATTCTTTGGCGGGCTGGTTGGGAACGCTCGCATTCGCCCATATCTGGCAGTGCGGATGTGGATTGCTCGCACCCATCATCGATCCGCAGTTTTCGAAAATTTGGATGTGACGCACCCACGGAGTTTTGGCGAGCGACTGAAATTGCTCTACCCACGCATCAACGACCCGGCTGAGTTCCGCCAGGCTCATGCGGGAGATCGTCAGGTCATGTCGCGGCGAGAAGCAAAGTACTCGGCAGATCCCACGCTCTCCGCGAGCCACGATGAGTCCAGATTCATTGACTTCAATTTCCGGTGTCTGCGACAGCAGCGCCGGGTAGTCGTTGTCAAAAACATAAGTTCCGGCGTATGACGGATTTCTAATACCGCCGGCGCGCGCGTTTCCCGGGCAGAGATAACAACCAGGGTCATACTCCAACCGGCGTTCTACTTCCCTTTTCTCAACCTTGCCGAGCCATGGGCGATCCGTTCGTTGGGGTGATACCAGCACCCACTCGCGCGTTAATGGATTGAGCCGCCGGTGCGGGATCTTTTCCAGTTCTTGCTGGTTCATCGAGCGTCCTGAACTGCCGGTTGCACTTCATGCACTCCAGATGATGCCTTGCAAATATAGATGTCCGGCAGGTAGCCGGTGGCGGAATGGTACTCCACAGCGACGACGCGACGAAATTCAGAACTACATTCTTTGTCGACAAGGTTGATGGTGCATCCCCCAAAGCCTCCGCCAGTCATACGCGCACCGCGCACTCCGGGCTGACGGCTGGCGATTTCGACCATCGTGTCCAATTCCTCACAGCTGACCTGGTAGTCGTGGCGCAAACTGCGGTGGGAATCTGCCATAAGGTCACGCAGAGCATCCGCCTCGCCGCCTACCAGCGCCCGCGCCGCCGATTGCACACGATCGTTCTCGGTCACAATGTGCCGAGCCCGGCGGTAGAGCACTTCAGTCAGTAGCGGCCGAAGTTCCTCTAACTGCGGCAGAGTAACGTCTCGTAACGCACGAACGCCGGGCTGCACAGACGAGAGGCGCCGCACGACCTCTTCACATTCACTCCGCCGTACGTTGTATTCGCCCGCCGCCAGTTGGTGCTTCACCATGGTGTTGCAAACGATGAGATCAACGTCCTCCGGCAACGGGAGTGCCCGGTACTCCAGCGAGCGGCAATCGAGCATGATGGCCTGGCCGGTACGGCCCTGGCAGGCGGTAAATTGATCCATGATGCCGCAGCGTGCCCCAACGAATTCATTTTCGGCGCCCTGGCAAAGCTTCGCGAGCTGCACGAGATCGACTTCATGCCCGGAGTTTCGCAGCAGAGCGTAGCCAATCGACACTTCAATCGCCGCCGATGAGCTCAGGCCTGCGCCGAGGGGAACATCACTCTCGATATAGAGGTTAGCTCCTCGCAGGGCATGGCCCGCCCGTTCCAGCATCACGGCAACGCCGATCGGGTAATCACTCCAGCCTCCGGACGCACGCACCCCGGTGTTGGCGAGGTCCGCATCTGCGGTTTCGTTCATGTTCTCGGAATAGAAGCTGACCGTGCGGTCGGCACGCGGGGAAATAGCCACCGAACAGGAAAAATCAATGGCGGCAGGCATGACGAATCCTTCGTTGTAGTCCGTGTGCTCACCGATAAGGTTGACGCGGCCGGGAGCGCAAAATAGCCGTGGAGAGCCAGAAAAGTGCTCCCGAAATTTGCTGTACACGTCTTTCGGCATGAAATTCGGTGGTCAGTATTAATGGATCGTGGTCAGTAAACCCGCCGATCATAGCATTCTCAGAATCTCTCCCGAATCATGCCGGCGGATTGTTTTCCTATTTGGGGAAAAATCATGAAACGTTTTTTATGGCGCCCGCACTATCTAGCCAAGTGGAAGTAATCACCGAAAAGGTGGTGCCGCCACAGTTTGGGATTTCATCTTGGAAACCCCCGGATGTGATCCATTAAGTGCCGGAGTCGAAGGGGAAGCGGCTCCGGCACCTTTTTGCTTCCTTCTCCAAACCCAGGAGTTTTCACTTCCCGATGCGCCCGGCCCGATCCATCCCGCCCGCCATCCGCACACGCAGCAGCCACTCCCATGTCCAGCAAACCGCGAAACTCACCCTCGTGGAAAACGAGGCCGGGCGGCCCATGCCGGTGCTACACTGTCTGCCACCTTCCGGCTTTCGGGGTAAGACATTGGAATTTCAGCCTTTTGACGAGGCCTATCTCGAGCGCTTGCGCCGAGCGGACGCGCACACCGAGCAGCACTTTGTCGCCTATTTCAGTGCCCTGATTCAGATCAAATTGCGCTCCCGGCTCTCCACTCGGGAAGCTATTGAGGATGTTCGGCAGGAAATTTTTGCACGCTTTTTCGTGGCGCTGCGCCAGGGAAAAATCCTTCAACCCGATCGGCTGGGCGCGTTCGTGAATTCGATGTGCAACAACGTGCTGCTCGAACAATATCGCAGCGCTGCCCGCAATACTCCGCTGGATGACGATGAAGATCGCGATTTTCCCGCGCCCGGAGCCGACCAGCTTGATGTGTTGTCTTCCAAAGAGACGCAAGAGCAGGTACGCGAGATTCTGCAGGGACTGAGCGAACGCGACCGCAGACTGCTGCGCGAGGTCTTCATCGAAGAAAGAGACAAGGACGACGTCTGCCGTGACTTTGGAGTCGACCGCGAATATTTACGAGTCTTGCTACACCGGGCCAAGCACTCATTTAAGTCTTTGTATTTGAAGAATATAGGAAACAACCCGCCGGAATTCGCTTGAACGGGTTTTTTGAAACGAAACAACGAAACGGCGCACTACTTGTAAGAGGGGAAAACCATCCAATGGACCACGACGTGGTGGTTCTACAAAAAGTAACCGAAAGATATCTGCTTAACGAACTTGCGTCCGAAACCCGGAACGAGTTCGAAGAGCACTTCTTCGGCTGTCCGGAGTGCGCTCTTGATGTACGCGCGGGCGCTGCCTTCATCGACCAAAGCAAAGCTATTCTGGCCGAAGCGCCGCAAGGACAGAAAACCACTGCCTCCAGTACCGTACCGGTGCCCAAGTACCGAGGCTGGCAGCTCTGGCTCCGCCCGGCCTTCACGGCGCCTTTGCTGGCGTTATTGCTGGTCGTTGTGGGATACCAGAATCTAGTTACCTACCCGAAACTCAAACAAGCATCTGCCCCGCAGGTAATGGAATGGGCTTCAGTCAACATCGGGACCTATGGCGGAGGCGAACCGGATAGCGTGAGTGGGCCGCAGATTACTACCGCGGCGGGAAAGGGTTTCTTGCTTTTTGTCAGGATTCCCCATCAGGCCGGCTACTCACGATACACAGCCGAGTTGTACAACCCAGCCGGCACGGTGGAGATGTCCGTGCCTATCCCCGCGGATGCGGGCCAGGACCGCTGGCCGATCGCGATCCCCGGAGCGAACCGTCCAGCCGGCACCTATTCGGTAGTCGTGCGCGGAACGACGACGACTGGCGAGACAGTGAAAGTGGGCCAGGGATCCTTCGAACTGCACATTCAGAATTGACTCGCTAATACAGGGGAGCGGATACTATGGCAACCATGACGGAAACTCCCGCAGCAAACAGCGCCACGAAGAGTGCCCCTCCCTCTCACGAATATCATGCGGACGCGCACGTTCTCAGCGGACACCTCAAGCGTCCGATCGAGCAAACGATCGAACAGCATGCCCCGGTATCGCTGAAAGGCCGCCGCAGCGGCCATCTCACCCGTATGGCGGACGGCGTCAGTATCGAGGGCCTGGTTACCTTCGCCAAAGGCCACACTCGCGTATCTGGCAGCAAGAGCACAAAACCGGGTCACGGCTGGGTGACGCTCTCTACATCCGTCCTCGAAGGCCTGAACGTGTTTGAAATCATTACTGCGGACCGCTTGGTCTCGCAGGTCTCCACCGAGCACCCCGAAGAAGGCGGACATTTTCCGCATGTGACTTTTCTCGGGACGCAGTTCCACAATTTGAAAGTCAGCGGCATTCCTCTCAAACTCAAGCTGAACTACGGCATCTGCGGCGCCAAGCCAGCTGGCGACAACTCCTATCTCGACGATCTCGGCTTTCTCGGTCGTGTCAAGGACCAGACTGTACAAGTTCTGAGGGGCAACGGCCTTCCCAACGATGTGAAGGACTCGTACGATAAGAGGCTCACTGAGATCGAGAGGCTCATTAGCAATAAGGGCAGCAACTGCAGCGGCAAGCCAGACAGTCCCCCCAGTGTCATATGTTCGCTGATTTCAGAGATCGACAAGAACATCGAGAAGGAGATCGAGGGTGTGAAGGTGTTCGGACACGTCCTCTATATTCCCGACTTTGGCTCCGTGTCGTTGGGCGAAGTGACGGTGGGCGAGCGCTGGTACGAGCCCTCAGACAAGAAACCAGCCAATTATTTCGAACTGACGGTCATCAATATGAATCTGGGCTGCGTTGGCACCGGGAATTTGAAGGGTGGAACCGCCGCCAACAACGGACATCACAATCCCTAGGGCTGCTCGTACTGGTTCTTACCGTTGCCTGCGTTTCCTGCGCGCGGTGGAACCGAACGCCCCAGACGGTTTTCGAGCATGCAAACCAAGCGTTTCTGCGCGGTGACTTGAAACAAAGCCAGGACGAAGCCGCTCGAGGATATGAAGAATTTGCACAAACAAGCCCCGAATGGGGCTTACAGTTGCGGATCCTGCAAGCCAAGGCTGCTCTCTGGCGGGGACTCTATGACCAGGTCCTCGAAATCCTCCGGCACATTCCAGCATCTTCCAATCGTCCCGACCTGGCAGTTCCCGTCCTCACCCTCACGGGAGTAGCTCACCTGAACACCCACAATTTTTCACAAGCAGAACAGTCCATTACAGCGGCGAAAAAGATATGCGACTCCGTTGATTTGCCGAGTTGCGGCTACACTCTGCAGGCGCTTGGCCTGCTCGCCAGTGAACGATCCCAGTCGGCTGTCGCGGAAGCGTACTATCAGCAAACTTTTTCGTTTGCTCAATCCCATGGCGATCAATTTCTGGAGGCGGACGCCCTTCTGAACCTGGGAGCAGAATCGCTTTCTCAGGGACGATTCGATGAAGCCATCGACCAATCTGAAGCCGCCTACCAGATTGCGAAAACGACCAATGCCAAGATTCTGCAATTGGTAACGCAGGGCAATATCGGTTGGGCCTATTACCGGCTTGGCGACTCGGAAAGAGCCTTGGATTTGTCTTTACAGGCAGAGAAATTGGCCGCTCAACTCGGAGATGTCTTCGACCAGGAAAACGAACTCACGAACATCGGCTACATCTACTTGGACCAGGGCAAGTCCGACCTCGCCGCACAAACATTTCGAAAGGCGTTGGATTTGGCTGAAGGGATCAAAGCCAAGCGAGATATCTACAATGCTGTGCGCGTCCTGGCGCGCCTCTCTTTGCAGACCGGTGACATTGACAAGGCGTACCAATATGCAGGACAGGCGCTCGCCATCGCGAAGAAGAGCAACAATCGGCTCGACGAACTTTACCCTCTCCTGATTCAGGGCCAGATTGCTGCGTATCGCGGCGACAGCTCGGGAGCTGAGCAGACGTTTCACGACGTGGAACTCGACCCGCAGTGCCCCGTATTTCTCAAGTGGGAAGCCCAACACTCGCTCGCGGGCCTCTACGAAAAAAACAATCAGATGGACGCTGCCGACCACGAATACCGACTGGCTCTCGCGACCTTTGAGGCCGCGCGTTCGGACGTGCGGCATGAGGACTTTCATCTTTCGTTCCTGACCAACGGATGGCGGATCTACGACGACTACGTGCACTTCCTCGTCGCCCGGGGAAATACTGACGACGCGTTACGCTGGGCTGACTACAGCCGGGCACGTAGCTTGGCCGATGGGCTGGGGGTTCCCACGAAGGTTTCGGCGGGTGGTCCCCCGCCTCTGGATGCGACTGCGATCGCGCGCAACAGCCATGGGACCGTGCTCTTCTACTGGCTGGGCCAGAAGCAGTCGTATCTCTGGGCGATTGACGCTCAGAAGACGAACGTTTTCACGCTGCCTGCTGCCGCTGAGATCGATGCGGCGGTGCAACGCTATCGCGACGCTCTTGGCGGCCCACAGGACGTTGCGGAGTACGGCGATAGCGACGGTCGATGGCTCTTTCAGACGCTGCTTGGTCGGGTGCAGGCTTCCTTGCCCAAAGACGCTCCGGTCTTCGTGGTTCCCGACGGCGGCCTGAACAATTTGAACTTTGAGACACTTCTCGTGCCGGAACCGAAGCTGCACTATTGGATTGAAGACGCAACCGTCGCAAATGCAAACTCGCTGCGCATGCTGGGCGCATCCTACCGGCAGGACAAGAAGCCACGGAAGCTTTTACTCTTCGGCGATAATATCCCGCCGAATACTCGATACCCTGCTCTGCTCCGCGCATCTGCACAAATGGAGACGGTGGCTGCGCACTTTCCGGCCAGCTCTCGCCAGATATTTTCGCGGGAAGCCGCAACTCCGGCGGCCTATCTTGAAAGCCATCCCGAGCGTTTTTCGAATCTCCACTTCGTTGCCCATGGGACCGCCAGCCGCTTGAGTCCACTGGATTCCGCCATCATTCTTTCCCGCAGTTCTGCCGATCATGAGTCCTTCAAACTGTATGCACGCGATATCATCCAGCGGCCCCTATCCGCCGACCTTGTGGCTATTTCCTCCTGCTACGGAACCGGAGAGCGTACTTACAAGGGCGAGGGCCTAGTCGGGCTGTCATGGGCATTTCTCAGGGCAGGTGCGCACAACGTGATTGCCGCGTTATGGGAAGCGGCAGACGCGTCGACAGAAAAACTGATGGCGCGGTTCTACGACGAACTGGACCATGGAGCATCCCCTGGCAACGCCTTGCGTACGGCCAAAATCTCACTGCTGCAAAGCCACGACTTTCAGAGCCCGTTCTATTGGGCTCCTTTTCAGCTGTACGTACAGGGACAGGCGAGCAAGGCACATTCTGTTGCACCCTTGAGAGCCACTTCTCGCTGAGATTGACTTCCGTTGAGAATCGACGTTTGAGGGCGTTGCACTCACAATCCAAGATCGCTGAGTCCGGGATGATCATCCGGACGTCGACCCAGCGGCCAATAGTACTTGCGTTCGGAAACGGCAAGCGGCAGATCGTTGATGCTGGCCAGACGCAGGCTCATCAAGCCCTCATCGTTGAATTCCCAATTTTCATTGCCGTAGGAACGAAACCAGTTTCCGGAATCATCGTGCCATTCGTAGGCAAATCGAACTGCGATCCGATTCTGGCTAAATGCCCACAGTTCCTTAACCAGGCGGTATTCAAGTTCCTTTGTCCACTTTCTTTGCAGGAACGCAACAATCTCCACTCGGCCATTTACGAACTCAGCCCGGTTGCGCCAGCCGGAATCGAGTGTGTAGGCGAGTGAAACCTTTTCAGGATCGCGTGAATTCCATCCGTCCTCGGCGAGGCGGACTTTTTGAATTGCAGTTTCCCGCGTAAATGGCGGTAACGGCGGGCGTGTAGTCATCGCTGGTGGCCTCTCTCGAGAGTTTAGCGGCAAGAAGCAGTTCGCTGCTCGCAATCACGTGTAGAATCTCCGCTACCCTGGATGTTTAAAGCTCACGAGCGAGGGGAAGTCAGATGACAGAACTGCGATCTGCATTGATTGGTGCGGGGTTTGTCGGGCGTGCTCACATCGATGCCATACGACGTCTTGGTGTTCCGATCACCGGGGTCTTGGGCAGCTCTGCGCAGCGGACCGAGGAAACCCGAGCATCTCTTGGGCTGCCGAGAGCTTATGCCTCTCTGCAACAACTCGCAGCCGATCCCGATGTACATGTTGTTCACGTATGTACTCCAAATCATCTTCACTTCGAACAGGTCAGCACGCTCCTGCGGGCGGGCAAGCACGTGATGTGCGAAAAGCCCCTGGCCATGGACACGAAGCAGAGTGCTGCATTGATTGAACTGGCTAGAACTCTGGGCCGAGTTGGCGGAGTCACTTACAACCTGCGCTACTACCCGCTTTGCCAAGAGGCTCGATCCCTTATCGCAAGCGGTGCCATCGGAGAGCCTCGCTTAGTCTGCGGCGGTTTTCTGCAGGACTGGCTGTTTTATCCAACCGACTGGAACTGGCGTCTGGAAACGCAGCTCGGAGGCGATCTGCGCGCTGTCTCGGACATCGGCACGCACTGGCTTGATCTCACAACCTGGCTCACCGGCCGCCGCGTACAGGAAGTGTGCGCCGACCTGGCAACCGTGATTCCAGTGCGACAACGTCCACGAGGCCGCATGGAAACATTTAAGTCCACTGCGGGCGCGACCGATCCCGTATCCATCGCCACGGACGACTACGCATCGGTCCTTTTGCATTTCGAAGGTGGCCTGCGCGGGGTGATGACAGTCTCCCAGGTTAGCGCCGGCCACAAGGCAATGCTCGAATTCGAGATCAATGGTTCGGAAGGCTCCCTCGCCTTCAATTCCGAATCGCCCAACGAACTATGGATCGGACGCCGCAACGAAGCCAATAGAATTCTGCTGAAAGATCCCTCTCTCATGCGCGCCGACAGCCGTACCTATTCCAACTACCCGGGCGGCCATGCAGAAGGTTATCCCGACACTTTCTTTAACTTGTTTCGCGATTTCTACAGCTACATTCAGAAGGGCGAGTTCTCGCTTGCTCCATCCTTCCCAACTTTCCAAACGGGACATGACGAACTCGTTCTCTGCGAAGCGATTGGACAGAGCGCACGCAATCGGCTATGGGTGCGAGTGGACTAGAATCGGCCCCGGCATCAGGTGGCGACCCTCCTTGAAACTTCTTGCTCCGTGAAGTCTCTAACTTGCCATGAGCCTGGCATTGTTCCGGATAGAGACGGCTCAGGTTGCAGGAAGCCTCAAAGTAACGATGAAAACGATCTTGTTTGGTTTCGTGCTCTCGATCGGCGCGCAAGTTGCGTTTGGGATCGACAATCTTAAGCTCAACGCAAAGCCCGACTACACCAGCGACAGCCATGACGGGCTTCTCATTACAGGCGACGACATTGGATCCGGCTTCGTTGCGAACAAGCCAAACTACGTCATCATCTACGGCGAAGGCTGCTTCAATTCGAAACGGCAGGCACAGCGCACTGTTGACCTCTACGAAAAGTATCGTGGCCTAGTACATTTTGTGGTCGTGGATCTCGACGTAAGGCGTTCTCCCGAGCAGGAAAAACTGGTCCAACAGTACTATCAGGGCTACATTCCGCACGTGGTCGTCCTGGATGGAAATGCCAGGGCGATTTACAACTCCTCAGGCGAAGTGGAATCGAAAAAGATCGAGATTCTTTTCAGGCAGGCTTTGAGCGCGAGAGCGTCGGGCATGAAGTAGCTACGCAACGAATCTCCAAGTATTCGCCGGACATGTTACTGCAAGCGGTATTCCAAGCGAGTCTTCTCCGCACGTTCCACATCCTCGGCGTCGAGCGGGAATAGGAACGAGATTGTGGTGCCCTGACCATTGGACTGAATACTCATCTCGCCGCCCAAAGGCAGGACTCGTTCCCTCATCCCACGAATTCCCACGCCGGCGCCTCGCGATTGAATCTCCGCCAATTTCTCCGGTGAGATTCCCTTCCCTTCGTCCTGCACGTTCAGGACGACCGTGTCATTTTCGCAGCTCACCTCGATCATCGCTTTCTTGCTTCCGCTATGCCGATGGATGTTGGTGAGGCATTCCTGCACCAGGCGGAACATGGCTAACTCCATTTCGCGCGGAAGCCGTCCAAGGTCCTCTGAAATTGTGAGCCCGATGTCGAGATTGCCACGATCCATGAGGCCGCGGATGTACCAATCCAGCGCGCCGGGAAGTCCCGCCTCATCCAGCAGCGGAGGGTGCAGCAGATAGGACATGGTTCGGATTTCCTGACTCAACTGCTGAACCAAACGCTCGCTATCCACAACGTCTTCGCTCCACGCAGCGGCGTCCTTCTTCGCATTCTGGACGATTCGCGCCAGGCTCATTGCCAGGGCCGTGAGAATCTGACCAGCACTATCGTGCAGTTCTCGCGCAATGCGGCGCCGCTCTTCGTCCTGCGCCTGCAACAAGCGGCGAGAAAGATGGCGAAGCTGTTCGGACTGCAGCAACACTTCAGTATTCCTGACTTCCAGCTCTCGAGTACGGCTTTGCACCGCGCCTTCTAGCGTTTCTGCGAGCACTCGATAATCTTCCTCGGCGCGTTTCAGGTCCGTGATGTCGATCCCTGTGGGATGCAGGAACAGAATGTTGCCTTCCGGATCTCGAATGGGATGCAGAGAAAAATCCACAAGGTGCTCGCTTCCATCCGCCCAGTAATAGGTGAGAGTCTCGCGATAGGGAGTGCCCTGGGCAGCCTGAATCGTGCCTTCCCTGATCTTCTGCATTGTCTTGTCTGACAAGCGCCACCACCCCGTTTGCCAGAAAGGGCGGCCGAGCACATCTTCCGGCCGATATCCGCATGCTTCCAGGGAGAGTCGATTGGCGTCGACGAGCTTGCCATCGAGCGCCATGATGCCGGCAAAAACAGGAGTCTGCTCGAAAATCGCACGGAATTTCGCGGTGGTGGCGACCGATTCTTCCCGCATGGCCCGTTCGCGATCTTCAATATGTCGGCGCTCGGTGACATCGAGGGTCACGCCATCGAAACGTGTGGGTTCGCCGGCAGCGTTGTAGAATGTGCGGCCCAGAGCGCGAATCCACTTCTCCCGGCCATCATCCGCAACGGTACGGTATTCAATATCGTATTTCGTGTCGTTGACATTACTCTCGGAAATCGCCAGCCGCGTGCGCTCCCGATCGTCGGGGTGCAGGCGCTCGTAAAATGTTTCGATCGTGACATCTTCATCAGGCGCCAGCCAGAAATGTTCCTTCACCCGGTTGTCCCAGATAAGCTTGTCGAAAGGGAGATCGCAGAACCAGAATCCTACCTGTGCCGCTTCTGCCACCAGGTCGAAACGCTGCCGGTGAGCGCTCAACTCGCGCTCAGCCTCCTTATATTCCGTAATGTCGCGAACCATGCCCTTCAGTCCGCAAAGATTACCCTGTTCATCGACATCCACAACGCCTTTCTTCCAAATCCAGCGCACGATATTGTCGGCGCGGCGAATGCGGCATTCAAAATGCCACTCGTGATTTCCCGCTATGGCGGCTTTGAACGTTCTGTTAACTTCTTCGCGATCTTCCGGCAGGACATGCTCAAGAAAAATTTCAAACGACCAGTCGGGCCGTGGAGACTTGTAGCCGAAGATCTGGTCGTGTAAAGGCGAGCGCCACGCCTTCTGAGTATTGAGATCCCATTCCCAGGCACCCACGCCTCCGACATCGAGAGCGCGAATCAGACGCTGCTCCGATTCCGCAATCGCTTCGCGGGACTGCACCTGGCTTGAGATTTCCCGGAAATAACAGACCACTCCGTAGCCACCCTCCTGGAGTGAAATGCGGTTGATCTGCCACTCGTAGATCTCACGAGCTCTGCGATCGCGCCGTTGTGACACGCGCTCAGCGACGGCATAGGGCTCCCCGGTCGCGAGCGTCTGCCGAAATCTGGAGACGATCTCATCGGCATAGTCATCAGGCGCCAGAAGACCAGTGATTTCCTTAAAATCCTGGCCAATCAGGTTACGGACCTTGCCAAAGGCGTTCACCGCCAGCGGATTTGCTTCGCGAATGTGAAGCTGTTCGTCCACCAGAAACACGCCGAGCGGAGCTTCATTCAGCAGCGTGGCAAATTGTGCGGTCCTCTGCCGTAAGGCATCTTCGGATTCCTGGCGCATGCGCGCCATTTCCAGGTGCGTCTGCACACGGGCCAGCAACTCGCGGGCGCTGAACGGCTTGATAAGATAATCATCCGCCCCGTGCTCCATTCCCTCCACGCGGGATTCCTCACCCGCCCGCGCCGACAGAAGAATGACGGGGAGCGTTTTCGTCCTCGGATCTGCGCGGAGTTCGCGCAGCAGGCCAAACCCATCGAGAATCGGCATCATCACGTCCGTCAGCACCAGGCCAGGAAGACGCTCGCGAGTTGCCTCCAAGGCGGCGCTTCCATCGGCGACCGCTTTAACCTCGTATCGCTCGGACAACAAACGGACAAGATACTGGCGCATATCGGCGTTATCGTCCGCCAGCAGGATGAAAGGGCGATCCGCCGAAGCTGCGCTCGGTGCCTCCGGTGGACATGGAACTGGAACCAGATCGTAGTCGGTGATGGTCTCTGCGTCTGCGTCCGATTCCCCAGCACCGGGAAGCCAACGAAGCGCTTCCTCCACAAACGGAGCAGCGCTGACCGAAGTAGACGCTGATAGGCGGACTCCCCCAATCCGGTCGGCGGGAAGATGCGCGCTCCCCCTCGGAACGCTGACAATGAACGTACTGCCCTTGTCCGGCGTGCTCTTCACGCGCACCGTCCCGCCATGCAACTTCACCAGTTCTTGCACCAATGCCAGACCGATCCCGCTTCCTTCGTGGGTTCGGCTGCGGACATTTTCAATGCGATGGAAACGGTCGAACAGATGTGGAATTTCTTCCGCCGGAATTCCGACTCCGGTATCGCGCACCCGCAGCTCGATGTTCTCTCCAACCGGCTTCAACCCAACCCGGATTGTTCCTTCAAATGTGAACTTGAACGCGTTGGAGATGAGATTGAGAACGATCTTCTCCCACATGTTGCGGTCGACATACACCGGCTCGCTCAACCGGGGCAGGTCCAATTCGAGTTTCAGGCCCGCCTTCTCGGTAGCGGATCGAAAGACGCTGGCCAGTTCGGCGGTGAACGCCGGAAGGTCCGTCGCCTGATACATCGCCTGCATGCGGCCCGCTTCGATACGCGAGAAATCCAGCAGCGTATTCACCAAACGCAGCAGCCGCGAGCCGTTGCGGTTCACAAGTTCGAGTTGAGTCTTGGCCGCCGGAGTCAGGTCGGTGTGGCTTCTTGCCAACAATTCCTCGACCGGACCCAACATCAAAGTCAGGGGCGTGCGAAATTCATGGCTCACATTGCTGAAGAAAATGGTTTTGGCGCGATCAATCTCGGCGAGCGCTTCGATCCGTTTCTTCTCTTCTTCGGCAGTGCTTGCGTTCTGAACCGCCGTCGCGATCTGACCCGCAACAAGTTCGTAAAAGGTGAGGTATTCAGAATCCAGTTGCCGCGCTGGATTGACTCCAGCAACCAATACGCCCAAGGGCCGCTCTTGCCCGCGCGTAGTTACCGGTAGAACAATAGCCTCGGACAGACGCTGTTGTGCCGGCCCTAACGGCAATCCATCGAGAGCCTGGACGGGCACGACCCGTGATGCAACGGATTGGGCTACGCCGGCGATGGGCCAAACGACCTTCCCTGCGGCTTGATCCAACGGGACCACGAGGGGAGTAAGAGTATCGATCCCTCTGGCAATGCCAGCCACTTGCTCCAGCCGTGCGGTCTTATTTTCGCTGTCGATCAGGTAAAGGGCGACAAACGGAACATCGTCTGCATTCTTGGCCAGCGTGGCGACCGCAGAGGCGCAGGCTCCGTCCGTCGTTCTTTGCATCAATGCGCGAGCAGAGAGTTCCGAAAGAGTACGAAGGCGACGCGCGTTGATAACCTTTGGAGTAACTTCCGTCGAGGGGCAAAAGAGTCCCGCAATTTCTCCTGATTCGTCTCGGATAGGACTGTACGAAAATGAATAGTATGTTTCTTCCAGGAAGTTGCCACGGTTCATGAAGAGACGGACCTCGTCCACAAACGAGGCTTCCCCCATTTTGAAAACCTTGTCAGCGAGCGGTCCGCAGATATCCCAGATCTCGGCCCACACTTTGGCCGCCGGCAGTCCAAGCGCCCACGGATGTTTCGCCATGCTGAGCACATGGATATAGGCGTCGTTGTAGAGGAATGTCGCCTCGGGGCCCCATCCGATCCACATCGGGTGTTGGGAATTGAGGATAAGATTGACGGATGTCTTCAGACTCTGCGGCCAGCTGTCAATGGAGCCGAGTGGAGTCTTCGACCAATCATGGGTCAGAATCAGGTGCCCTAATTCGCCGCCTCCGGACAACCAGCCTGGAGCAGCGGGTTCTGATGGCCGGGATTCCGGCACACTTTCGTTTCCAACCGGAAAAGAGCCGATGATTCTCTCGATGGCCGGTATCAACTCTTTGGAAAGGAGACCCTTAGCCACGTAACCGGCGGCATCCACCTCTCGAGCCTGTCGGAGCACTACAGTAGGGTCGTTTTGACTGACGATGATGACCTTGGTAGAGGGCAGTGCCTTGCGAATCTGTTGTGTGGCTTGCAGTCCGTCCATGCGCGGCATGGAAATGTCCATCAAGATAACGTCGGGTCGAAGAGCTTTCGCCTTTTCGATCGCTTCCAGGCCATCTCCCGCTTCGCCACAGACACTCCACTCAGGACGCACAGAAAGCAGCGTACGGATCGCTCGCCGCACCGCCTCGTGATCATCGACGATCAGTATCTGGCCCGCCATTGTTTCCCTGCTTTGGACCTGCCCTTGCAGGTTCATGCGTTCCGCGTGCAAGTGTGTGATGGTAACGGGAAATTCGCGTCTGACAACATACAGAACTTACTGTAGGCGCTCTCGCAACCACATTACTTCGACCAAGTCGCTTGCACGGTTGCAGCCCGAACGCGCTCCGGCATAGAACTGGGCGAGAGAACCCAGCACGTGCGTGGATCCACTTCGCCCGCACTCACGGATAGGCTAGTGAGCGGCCATCGATGTTGCGATGACAACTATGCTGGAGTTTCCACGGCGGGAGCGGCAACCGGCTCCATCGTCCCCAAAGAGCCGGTCGCGACCTGAATAATGTTGTTGCGAACCGCGTAGAGCACTAGTTCGCTCACGGAATGAAGGCCTAACTTCCTCATAATGTTGCTGCGGTGAGTTTCCGCTGTCTTGACGCTGATATCCAGGTGAGACGCCACTTCCTTCGTGGACTTGCCCTCGGCCAGCAACTGGACGACTTCACGCTCCCGCGGAGTGAGGTTGGGCAAAAGCAGATCCTTCTTCGGTACCCCTGAAATGCCGCGATAGCCGGAGAGGACCATCTCAGCAACCCGGGCGGTAAAGAAGGTCTTGTTGTATTGCAGCGCATCGATCGCCGACACCAGATCGCGAGCCGCATCGGATTTCAGCAGGAAGCCTCGCGCTCCTGCATCCAGAACGGCGCGAACCGCCTGATCGGTATCGGTGATCGTAAGAATTAGCACTCGGACTTGAGGATTTTCGCGCAGAATCTGGCGGGTGGCTTCCAGGCCATTCAAGGTCGGCATGCCGATATCCAGAATCACGATTTGCGGCCGCAGTTGTTTCGCAAGTTCCACCGCTTGCCGGCCATTGTCGGCTTCTCCGCATATTTCCCAATTAGGTTGGGTTTTAATAAGCGAAACCAATCCCCTGCGGACAATTTCGTGATCGTCGGCAACAAGAATGCGTAACTTATTCATGACACACTCCTTGATTTTACCGGAACTACAACCGGCTGGATTGGCACTGAGAGGAGAATCTCATTCTCTTCGCAGTCTTCACAACTGAGTGTAACTTTTATCGTCTGCGAGGGGTGTCGGGGGCAATACAGTAAATGCTGTAGCCGGCGGGCGGGATATGGCGGAAACTGCTCGATGGCGTCACAAATCGCAACAAAAATACGGCTTGCCGGTGTTTCACTAGCCGGCAAGCCGCGTTGCAACTCTGGAATTTTGGTGAAATGTTAGAAAACTACCCTTCCGTGCCGGTGGATCGCAGGTTGCTCACTGCGTGCCGCATCGAACCGGCAGTTTCGGAAGCCGAGTCGACGACTCTGTTCTTCATTTCGACCGCTCTGCCGCGAATGGCGTCACGCGTCTCGGACCCTGCAGCCGGCGCGAACAGAATGCCAACGCCTGCTCCAACCCCGACCCCTAACAAGAAGCCCACCGTCGGAGAGAGCCAGCTGGCTCGGCCTCGCAGCGCATCGCCCGCGGCATCCAGGCGATCAACCGCCTCGTCATAAGTGCTGCTGATGTTGTCGGCAGCCCGGCTCGCTCGCGAGTGCACTTCATCATTGATCGTCGCCCGCAGTTTCGGATCAGTGAGCACGAGGCCCACTTTCGCCGCCAGCCGGTACCAGTCCATCGCTCTCTTGCTGTACGAATTACGTCGCATGAATGTCCCTTTCCTTTATTCAGATCTGACTTGATTTTGAGGATAGACATTAGGGCGACGCGGAACTATCAGTGGACTCGTGTAGAACCGAGAAAATACTTTGGGTAGGTTTTGTCATGGGTTGTGATCTCACATGGCCATGAACAATTTTCCGGGCAATGGGGCAACTTTGCAGCCTGAACATCCATCTGAACGGCGTTCCCGTGAACTATTTCATTAAGTTAGCCCGTTGTGTCTTCTGGCAGAGAGCGTGCACTCAATTCGTTTGCGATTAGCCGCTGTTGGGTTCCCCTCTGTCCGAGAGAGTTGAGTTGAACGGTTTGCACTCGAGGCCTATGCATGCGACTACTGAGTCTTCGTCTCATTGTCTCGCTGATCCTCGGGATCACTCTCGTTTCGACGGCTTTCTCCTACTATGAGGTCATCCGGAAAAAACAAAGCCTGCGTAGTGAAGTGCAGCGCCGGGCAGAAGAACTGAGCGAGAGTCTAGCCAGCGCCATCGAGCAATCATGGGACCCCGGAGATCCTCCTCGGGAGTTACAGCGATTAGTTAAGCGATTTGGTAGTCGTGAACATCTCTTGGGTATCGTTGTCTTGGATCACACCGGCAAGGTGCTGGCGATCAGTCCGGGCCTGAACACATTCCTTGCCAACGCTCCTCTTGATCTTCCGCTTAGTATGGCCAAGGGCGAGGTGCGGGGTCAGTTCCTCCGGCTCGCCGCAGAACCAGTTCACCTTATGTCGGTGCCCCTGCACGATAAGGGCGAGATCGTCGGTGGACTGGCAGTGGTGCACGATGTCGCATATATCCGCGCCGAGAGCATGCGTGTCTGGCGCGAGTCCTTCCTCCGCGTGCTTGCACAAGTCTTCTTCATCGTTCTGATCACTGTCGTGATTGTGCGCTGGAGTATCACTGGCCCCATCGCGCGGGCAGCCAAATGGATGCGCGCATTGCGCACGGACAAGGCTCACTCCCGTCACGAAATGCCGGACCTCGAGATTCTCAAGCCGTTGGCTCGCGAGTTCGAGACTCTTGCCAAAAGCCTGACCCAGGCTCGCACGGCTGCGGAACAAGAAGCCCGCCTTCGAGAGGCCGGGGCTCGGGTCTGGACGGCGGAACGACTATCAGTGCAGGTTAGCAACCACCTTGAGGGTAGCCGGCTCTTCGTCGTGTCCAACCGTGAGCCCTATATGCACCAGCGCAACGGAAAATCAATCGATGTCGTGGTACCGCCCAGCGGTCTGGTCACGGCTCTCGAGCCGATCCTCACAGCCTGCGACGGAACGTGGATCGCTCAGGGTAGCGGCGACGCTGACTTCGAAACTGTCGACTCCCACGATCGGTTACGGGTTCCTCCGGACGACCCGCATTACACCTTACGCAGGGTGTGGCTCAGCAAGGAAGAGGAGGAAGGCTATTACTACGGCTTCGCCAATGAAGGACTGTGGCCTCTCTGTCACATTGCCCATACCCGGCCGATATTCCGTGCGCAGGACTGGAAGTACTACGAAGAGGTTAATCAGAAATTTGCAGCCACCGTTCTTCAGGAAATTGAGCACGTTTCCAACCCCGTCATCCTCGTGCAGGACTATCATTTCGCGCTCCTGCCGCGGCTCATCAAAGAACGCCGTCCCGAAGCTCGGGTCGCCATCTTCTGGCATATCCCATGGCCGAATCCGGAAGCCTTCGCGATCTGTCCGTGGCAGCTTCAACTGATCGACGGACTACTCGGTGCAGATCTGATCGGATTCCACATTCAGTCTCACTGCAACAATTTCCTGCAGACCGTGGACCGCGTGGTCGAATCGCGAGTCGATTGGGAGCACTTTTCTGTAATGCGGCGCGATCATTCGACCATTGTTCGTCCGTTCCCCATCAGCGTCAGTCTCTCTGCGGAAGAGGTGGAAGTGCCTCCCACATGGGAAGAGTCGTCGATGGAGCGGGCTGCTCTGCTACGCAAGATCGGCGTGGAAGCAATCTACCTGGGAGTGGGTGTTGATCGTGTCGACTACACCAAGGGGATTCTCGAGCGCTTTCTTGCAGTCGAGCGATTCCTTGAGAAATGGCCGTCTTATCAGGGCAAATTCACTTTTGTCCAGATTGGAGCACCGAGCCGGACGCACATCAAGCGCTATCACGACCTCCTTGTTGAGGTGGAAAGTGAAGCGCAGCGCATCAATCAGCGCTTTCAGTCGGCGAAATGGAAGCCGATTGTGTTTCTGAAAGGCCAGCACAGCCACAAGGAGATCATTCCCTTCTATAAAGCCGCGGATTTGTGTCTCGTGACCTCTTTGCACGACGGCATGAACCTGGTAGCAAAAGAATTTCTGGCTGCGCGAAACGATGAACGCGGAGTTCTCATCCTAAGTCAGTTCACGGGGGCTGCTCGCGAATTGCGCGATGCCCTGCTGATTAATCCTTATGACATCGATCAAACCGCCGATGCCATTCGAACCGCACTCGAAATGCAGCCGGAGGACAAGCAGATGAGGGTCCAGCGTATGCGCAAGACCATCGAGGAACACAATATCTACCGTTGGGCCGGCACATTGATTTCGGAGCTTTGCGAGCTTCGTCTGGACCAAACAGAAGAGTCTTCCGAAAGGAGCCGCGCCACCAGTGCAGTTTCCTGAACAGCGAAAGGAAGTGCGATCCCTGCAACCGGAAGCCAGACTCCAGGTTGACTCATTCTTGCGGACGGTCGCTGCGTCTCCTGCGTCGTTGCTGATGATCGACTATGACGGCACTGTGGCGCCCTTCCAGGTAGACAAGTCTCTCGCTCTCCCCTATCCGGGCGTGACCGAACTCCTGCGCGAGATCATGGACCAGGGGCATACCCGACTCGCGATCGTTTCTGGCCGCGATGCTTCTGACGTTGTCCCTCTGCTCCGGATTGATCCCGCACCCGACATTTGGGGACTCCACGGCCTCCAACGTCGAACGCCTGACGGGAATATTCATACATACATTCCGGACGAGAAAACGGACATCGGGTTACGCGATGCACAACGGTGGATCGACTACCAGCAACTCCAGCATGCGACCGAAGTAAAAGGAGCCAGCGTAGCGGTGCATTGGCGGGGACTGGACCCATCTGACGCGGAGGAACGCAGGGGACGCGTGTTGATGGGATGGAGTTCGATCGCACATCAATCCGGCCTTCGCCTGCTTGACTTCGATGGCGGTCTGGAAATCTGCGCAAGACACACGGATAAAGGGATCGCGGTACGTGCCTTGCTGGAAGAAGTCGGACCTGACACGCCGGCAGCTTACCTTGGTGACGATGTCACGGATGAATGCGCGTTCCGCGCCCTAGCTGGTCGCGGACTGAGCGTACTGGTACGGCAGCGATACCGGAAGAGCTCCGCCCAAGTCTGGATTCATCCCCCCGAGGATCTGATTCTGTTCTTAACCCAGTGGCTCGCCGCGTCGTCAGCAAATACAGGTTTGGGCAGCGAGTCGAAAGCAGCGGCCAATTCATGAGCGCAACATCCACCACGCCCATCAGCCAACACGCCCAGGTGAAACCTTTCTACTTCAATACATCGGCACATTTGCTGCGCATAACGCGCTACAAAGCGAATACGTTAAGTGATTTTCTTCAAGCTTTGCGCGAGTGTCCGGAAGATTCCATTTTTCAGCACACGTTCCGCACTTTGGAGGAGCATCACTTTATCCGAGAAGGCTTCTCCAACGACTTCGCGCATTGGGCATTCTCGGCATGCAACGAGCCTGGACTGGCAGAGCAGTTCGCCGGCGTGGACATCCGCGAATACACATCAGTTTCGCACCTTCGCGATCGTTTCGTTGAGATACTCAGCACCTTCCTGCAAAACGATCCTGCAGTTGCCGGCAAGCAGGCTGAAGACACGTTCTATTTCTGTGCGTCGGACATCATCGTTTTGCCGACGTCGGTCGTGGCCGGCACGTTGCAGGAATTTGCTGAAGGACTACGCTGCGCAAGCCTGCATTCCATTCACCACCATTTCATCGAGGCGCGCCTGCGAATCAAACTCATGTCCAATGATTTCTCGCAGTGGCTCTATGAAGATGTTGGACTCACCGATACTGCGCGGGCTTTGAATCGGATCGATATCTACACCGCGTCTCTGGAAGAAGTCCGTCTGAAGATCGTTCACATTGTCGAACGCGCATTAGCCTGATTCCAAAACCAAGCATTTCTGGAAAGTCTCTTAATATGGACCCGGTAAGGCAAGAAGAAGTCACGAACGAAACCGCAAACGAAAGTCAACGTGAGCAATCCGCGACGATGGCCGAAACCGTCTCCCGCCCGTCGGAACGGCGCAAGGCAGCTCGAACATGGGAGGTGCCGCCGGCGCCGGCGCCGCCTCCTCATCTTGCCGACTACGCAGCCATCGTAGGGCAAGCCTCCATCGACGAACTCCAATACCTCGCGCGCGACCTGAAGCATCGAACCGTGAAAATGGTGAACTCCACGGCTGTAGGTGGCGGCGTCGCCGAAATGCTCAACCGCCTTGTTCCCTTGCTCACAGAGCTTCAAGTGGAGACTCACTGGGACGTGATCACAGGTGGGAACGATTTCTTCGAGGTTACGAAAGCATTCCACAATGCCCTGCACGGCGCGCCGTACGAACTCACTCGGCAAGCACGGGAAATATTCCTGATGTACAACGAGCAGAATCGTGAGCGCATGCAGTTCAATGAGGACGTGGTCGTGATTCACGACCCGCAGCCCGCAGCCTTGATCCTGCCTCCCGAAAAGAGCGCGGCGCGCTGGGTCTGGCGTTGTCACATCGACCTGTCGAATCCCAATCCGCAAGTGTGGGGTCTTTTGCGGCCGTTCATCGAGCGTTACCACGCGGCTATTTTCTCGTCGCAATCCTTCGCGCGCCAGTTGCCGATTCCTCAATATCTTTTCTATCCGTGCATCGATCCGCTCTCGGAAAAGAACAAGCCGCTGGAGGAAAGCACCGTGCAGAGAGTCTGCGACGACTTCGGTGTCGATCGTTCCCGGCCCATCGTCACCCAGGTATCTCGTTTTGATCGCCTGAAAGATCCGGTCGGTGTGGTGCAGGCCTTTAAGCTGGCCCGAAAATATGTCGATTGCCAGTTGGTTCTGGCCGGAGGCGGAGCGAGCGACGACCCGGAGGGCGCGATCGTACTTCAGGAAGTCAGGGAGGTGGCGGGAAATGATCCGGACATTATTATTCTCGACCTGCCGCCCTGGTGCGCCTTGGAGATCAACGCGCTGCAGCAGGCGTCCACTATCGTTGTGCAGAAGTCTCTCCGCGAAGGTTTCGGCCTTACGGTGACGGAAGCACTCTGGAAGGGCAAACCCACGATCGGTGGGGCCGTGGGTGGAATACCGAACCAGATCATCCATCAGCTCACCGGCGCGCTGGTTCATTCGATAGAAGGCTGTGCCTATCAAATTCGGTACCTGCTGACGCATCCGGAATTTGCGGCGCGCCTCGGCAAGAACGGGCACGAGCATGTGAAAGAGAATTTCCTGATGACCACCAATGTGCGCAGGTGGCTGCTCTTGCTGCGCATTTTGTTAAAGGTCTAGGTGGAATCTGCCGAGCGTGACCATCCGCCAATCAAAAAAGGGGAGCCATTGGCTCCCCACAGTGCTCAGTGAAAAACGATTTCAGAGCTAACTGGCGCGACGGCGTTTAAGCTCATCTGCGCTTTCCGATTCAGATCCAGAGCGCATCCAGTCATCCACCTGGCGCTGTGCCTCTTCTTTGGCGATGCCGTATCGTTCCTGGACCTTTCCAATCAGCTGTTCGCTTTGGCCGTTGACGACATCGACATCATCATCGGTCAATTTTCCCCAGCGCTCTTTCACAGTTCCTTTTACCTGTTTCCACTTTCCTTGCAGTTGATCCGAATTCATGGCTTGTCCTCCAGATTCTGAAATTGCAACCAGTTGTGAAGCTATTCCGCGTGGCTGGATATTTCGATCCGGCGATCTCTGTACGTTCGCGTTGGAGAATCCCGCACACGGATCAAGATCGAATCAATTCGTGGAAACCGTGGATGATGTGCTCAAAAGCAATGCGGCATTTCTCGGCTTGCGAATCGATGGGATGGAAGATGAAGAGGGGCGTACATATCCCGCGACGTATTTCGTCGACCGCGCTTGCCCAGCCCGCACTGCGTGTGCACGAAAGGCAATCCTTGCGCCAGTATCCGCGCCGGACATCGGTTGCGGTGCACGCATGTCGCCTAACGAAGACTCAGTACCCGTGTCGAATATCACCGCCAGAATATCCGCTGTTGAAAAGTACGCGACCGACGCGCCACTCATGAATCCGATGACAGTAGAAGTGCCCCCGATGTATTTGCCTTGAAGCTGTCGCCCATTCCTGAGTTGGAGAGAATCAGCACCAGCGAAGCTGACGCAAATCAAGAGACCGAATATGACTTCGCCAATGCAATGCAACTTCATGACTGTAACCCTCCGACGAAGTGGTCACGCGCCACCGCCCCAAAAGTAAATGGCTCGATTCCCACAGTCCATACCACATGCCCTGTAGATAGTGCGCTGAGTTCGACATCGAACACTCGGTCAGTTGCATTCATTCCAGCCCATATAAGGCGAGAGGCAAGTGCCAGCCCTTTTTCTGAGCGCCAGCACCTGCCTGGGGGGGTGGGTGTCGGAAGGAAAATATTCGACTTCCGCGAGCATAGGGGCGAGAAGGAACGCGGACAATCCCGGCAGCACTGTAGTCAGTTTCGTGATTTCCCCTACAGAACCCATGTCGCGGCGGTAGGGCGGTCATACAACATTTCCTCCCATGGTCCTTACAGCCCATTACCAGATCAGCTACGGGCATAACCGGATAGATTCATTCCGCCACGAACTCTACTGTGCATGGTGAAGAACGAAGCCAATGCATGCAGTCGGGAACGACTGAAAAGGAGCAACCTGGTGAAAACCGATATCAATACCACCGGCCAACGTTTGGCAGACGCGCAACTCGTGCAACGCGCACGAGAGGGCGACGAAGCTTCCTTTGCTGAGATCTTTAACGCCCACAAAACTAAGATCTACTCTTTGTGTCTCAGAATGACCAGCAATACCGCCGAGGCGGAAGATTTGACGCAGGACGCCTTCCTGCAGGTCTTTCGCAAGCTCGACACATTTCGTGGAGACTCCGCGCTATCGACTTGGCTATATCGCGTAGCGGTGAATACCGTTCTCATGCATTTTCGCAAGAAAGGATTGCGCCAGGTGTCGCTCGATGAACCAGCGAACCGTGAAACAGGAGCGCCCCAGCGCGAGTACGGAAAAATTGACGGCCGTCTCTCCACGTCCGTGGATCGAATTGCGCTGACCCGGGCTATCAAGGAACTCCCTGTCGGTTACCGCCGGATCTTCCTGCTTCATGAAGTCAAAGGCTACGAGCATCACGAGATTGCGGGCTTGTTGCGATGCTCGGTGGGAAACTCCAAGTCGCAACTGCACAAGGCAAAGATGAAAATGCGGGAATTGCTGGGCTTTCCGAAATCGGCAGGTACCCGCGGAGTCAGGGAAATGCCGGTCGAGTCCGCAACTCGTGTACCCCTTCAGGTCAGCGAAGCAATCGCATAATTACTGGAAGCTACAGATGCGAGTCGGCAGCCGCCTCACCGCGCTGCTGGCTCGCATTTCTCTTGTGGGACTACTGACAGAAATCCCCTTATTTCCCAAGCCGTGTAAGGAACAATCGCGCACCGCCTACAGGTTCCGCTTGATGGCGCCCCGCGCGGCCCCGCGCCAAGATGACTGCGAACACTATGTTTGATTCCGAGTAGAGAGGATTTTCATGAAATCACTAAAGGCATTAACACTGATGGGAGCACTGATCATCGCGATGGGGAGCACCTCGTTCGCGAAGGATAAAGATGACGACAAAGAATCAGACCAGGTGAAGCGGATCGATGCGTCCGCCACCGTGCTCGACGAAATCATGGGTGCCCCGGACAAAGGGATCCCCCAGGAATTACTTGAGTCCGCAAAGTGCGTCGCCGTTGTGCCCTCGATGGTCAAAGCCGGTTTCATTGTCGGCGCAAGATATGGCAAGGGCGTTGCAACGTGCCGCACTGCAGCGGGCTGGAGTGCACCCGCCCCGTTTACGATTGCTGGTGGAAGCTGGGGACTTCAGATCGGCGGCGCGGCCGTTGACGTCGTCATGCTCGTGATGAACGACAAGGGTATGGAGCGCTTGCTTTCGAGCAAGTTCAAGTTGGGCGCCGAAGCCTCAGCCGCCGCAGGTCCGGTGGGACGCCAGAGCGAAGCCAACACCGATTGGAAGATGCGTGCTGAAGTTCTCACCTACTCGCGTGCGCGAGGCGTCTTTGCCGGCCTCGAGTTGAGCGGCGCGGTCGTGAAACAAGATGACGACGACACGCACATTCTCTACGGCAAGGAAGTTGCATTTCAGGACATTCTTCGCGGCAAGGTAAGTCCTCCTGCCGGTTCCCAGCACTTCATGGCTACGGTACGTAAGTATGCCGCCGAAGCGAAACAGGAACGTGGTGCAGTAGAGCCTGCCACGAGCCCCAACACCGATTCCACTCGCTAGCGTATACCGATGGAGCGGGCGGCCTGTTAAGGGCCAGCCCGTTTCTATTTCAGGAACAGTTTCCTATACAGACGCTACCGCACAGAAAGCATCTGAAGTTCGTGCAAGTCCACACTTGAGGAGGAATTTCATGTCAACCATTCTCATTATTATCCTGGTGCTGCTGTTGATCGGCGCCTTGCCGTCCTGGCCTTATAGCAGCGGGTGGGGATATTACCCAAGCGGCGGGCTAGGGCTCGTCGTCCTCGTGCTGGTTGTTCTACTTTTGACGGGACGCTTGTGAACCTCAGTTCCTCGACATGGTCGCAAGCATAGATGTAGTACTGCGGCCCTTCCCCAACCGACGGTGGACTCCCTCGATTTTGGGAGTCCATCGTCGGTTCTTCTAGTGTCAGGTTCTAGTCACGGGCCAGTACATCGCCCTCTGATTCAATCAAGGAGAAAACACCTGTGGAGGGTTAGCGGCCGTCGTTTCGATCTCCGTTTGGCAGGCCGAGCGGCCCGTTAAATTGCTGGATGATGCGATAGCACTCGCATGCCGACTCTTCGAGCTTCTTCCGGTTGAGGATTCTTACTGCCCCGCGAGTGTATTGGATCGTCTCTTTTCTCTGGAGTAGCCCAGCCGCCAAGCTCACGCTGGGCCGATCGGTGCCGAGCATGGTGGCCAGGAAGTCATGGGTAATCCTGAGTATCTCGTCATCCGTTCGGTCCTGCATGATCAGCAGCCAGCGCGCAAGACGCTGCTCGATTCCGTGGAGCCGGTTACAGGCCGCGGACTGCGCCGCCTGCATCCCCTGAATTACTGCGTGGCGACTGGCCAGGTAATGGAACTGTCTTGTGGATGATCGGAGCCCTCGCAGAGTCTCGACGGGAATTCGAAACCCGCCGCCAGGGATCTGTACCACAGCGCGGAGCAGACTTGAGTCCAGTCCAAGCAGGGCCGGCGTCCCGATAATGCCTTCATTCCCCACGACACCGACTTCTACCGTCTTCCCTTCCTTCATGGCGACAACCAGGGAGACCAGGCCGTTGTTGGGTAAGTACGCGAATTCGATACGCTCCCCAGGGTTGTGCAGGCTCATGTGCGGCGACAGGGGTACGTAGGATAGAAATGGCCGGATCGCGTGGAACTCCGCATCAGGGAGAGCCAGCAAAATGCGGTTGCTGACCGGCTTCCCCTCGCCACTGCTTCGCTCGCCTGCAAGATAGGGTTTAGGTTCGGCGTTCATAACTTCTTGCGGAAATGTTTTCAATTTTGAATGCACGACGATTGAGATGCATTCTGAGGAAAGTCGTATGTAAACGAACCTTGATTAACGGGTTACTGTTGCGGATTCAGGCTGTATCTACAGTCTTCACGGTAGGTTTTGCTCAGAAAGGTTTCTTATACCTCCGGCAATCCTGTAGAGGAGCTACCCTCCGCGGCGCCAGAGTCAAACGGTTTCACCAATCCGTTCTTCACTGCGTACAACACCAATTCGCTGATCGAGTGCAATCCAAGTTTCCCCATGATGTTGCTGCGGTGGGTCTCAGCTGTTTTCACACTGAGTTCGAGCAGGCCAGCGACTTCTTTCGTGCTCTTCCCTTCCGCCAGTAGTTGAATGACCTGTGTCTCACGCTTCGTGAGCGTGTTTTTGTCAGCGGAACGGCGGTTGCCGCGCAAATCCGGCCTCAAGATGGCTTGGCTGGTCTGGGAACTGAAGTATGTCGAATTTCGCTGAATGGCTTCGATTGCAACCAGCAATTCGCGGGCCGCGTCGGACTTTAGGATCAGGCCCTTCGCACCAACCTGCACGGCCGACTTCACAGCCTGCTCCGTATCGTAGATGGTGAGAAAGAGAATTTTTGATTTCGGATTATCCTTCAGAATTTCACGAGCCGCCTCGAGTCCGTTAAGGTTTGGCATGCCGATGTCGAGCGCGATCACGTCGGGTTTTGCCTCTCGCGCCTTGTGGACGGCGTCCAATCCGTCGACGGCTTCCGCGCACACTTGCCATCCCAGATGAGATTCGACCAGCGACCGCAGCCCTTGGCGCACGATCTCATGGTCGTCAGCAATCAATATGCGCAGATTCTGAATTCGAAGCCCCCAGTACGTTGCGACCCATCCGCTATCAGAAAACTATCCAGCTTAACTTGTAATCGCGATGAACTCGCTGGCATATCAGGAGAAGCCTGTAGGTTTGCCGCAAACGCACTCGATGCCTGCAACGCCAGATCGGACAAAATTACCGCCATCCGAGACTTGGGCGACTTTATCCATCAGACGTCGATCGTGCTAAATGCCTGTCCATCACTGATTTGCTGCGGAGAGCCGAGAATGGACTGTCGTTTGCATGACAACCGATGTATCTCGAATCGGATTCCAATGACCCATGCAGCGAGACACGAGATCGGAGGCTAAACGTGAAAAATGATCCCAAAACATGGCAATCTCTTTGCGAAGCCGCCATCAGAGAGGCCGATTCAAGGGAATTGCTCAAGATCATTTCAGAACTCATCGAAACGCTCGACGCCAAGGACAATCTGTCCCATCCGGTCGAGGAACTATCGAGAACGGTCGCTTTCCCGAGAGTGGAGTCTTAGACTAGTCTGTACGATCAGCAACGCCTGAAGATTGCTGTCATCGAATATCTCGTAGACAACCTATGCCGCAGACCCGTTTGGAGCGATTCATTTCGACGAACAGCATGTTTCGTTACGGCGCTGCAATCGTTGCGGCCGTGCTCGCCGTAGCGGCCCGTATTGTGATGTCACCGCTGCTCGGCGACCGCACACCGTACGTAACCGTTTTTGCGACGCTCCTGTTTGTGGCTCGCTATTTCGGCCTGGGCCCGGCCATCGCTGCGTTGGCGACCTCCCTGGCGGGAATCTGGTTCTGGCTTGTGTCCCCTTCCGGGTCACCCGCGGAACCTGCCGACTTGTTCGCTCTGCTTGCCTTTCTGCTCTTCTCTGTCCTAGTCATCGGATTCGGAGAAGCCACTCGACGCACCCACGCCAAGCAGGGCCAGACCGAACAGGCTCTTCGGGAGAGCGAGTCGCGACTCCGCCTGGGAGTGCTTCAGATGCAGGATGAAATTGCGCGGCGCACTTCCGAAATCGAACAAAAGACCGAACAGGCAAAGGAACAAGCCCGATTGCTGGATCTCGCCAATGATGCAATTTTCGTCCGCACAGCGCGCGACCGAATTTCCTACTGGAACAAAGGCGCCGAGCGATTGTACGGCTGGACGAAAGCGGAAGCTCTTGGACGCTTGACCCACGATTTGCTGCGTACGAAATTCACAGTGCCGTTGTCAGCCATCCGGGAGGTGGAACATTGGCAAGGAGAATTGCTCCAGGTGAAGCGTGATGGCACTCCCATCGTGGTCGCCAGCCGCTGGACCACGCTGCGAAACCGCGAGGGAGAGTTTGATGGCTGGCTCGAAATCAATACCGACATCACGGCCAGGCGGAATGCCGAAGACGCCGCTCGCCGCCTGAGCGGCCGCATCCTTAGCCTGCAAGATGATGAACGCCGGCGGATCGCTCGCGAACTGCACGATAGCCTTGGCCAATACCTGGTGAGTATCAAGATCAATCTCGACCTGTTGTCAGAAATGGCTGGGGTCCGAGACGAGAGCAAACGTCAGGAGCAGGCTACGCTCCTCTCCGACTGTCTGCGGTCGGTGCAGGACTGTCTAAGCGAGACTCGCACGATCTCGTATTTGCTTCATCCGCCACTCTTGGACGAAGCCGGTTTCGCGTCGGCCGCACGTTGGTATTGCGAAGGGTTTGCAGAACGCAGTGGTCTGCAGGTCAGCCTGGACATTCCGCAGGATCTGCGCCGCCTCGACCGGGACGTGGAAACGACACTGTTTCGTATTCTGCAGGAATCCCTTACCAATGTTCATCGGCACTCCGGTGGTACCGTCGTGCAGATCAACCTTCAGATTGGCGCCGAGGAAGTTCACCTGCAGGTGAGCGATAACGGCAAAGGTATTCCTCACGATCGCTTGCGCAGTTTGTCCGAGGCTGACGCCGCGACAGGTGTCGGGCTAGCGGGTATGCGGGAACGAGTCCGCGAACTCGGCGGCACCTTGGAGATTGCTTCGGCGTCGCCCGGTACGACGATCAAGGTGAGAATCCCCATTGTCGAAGTACCCCAATCCGTCGTTCCAATCACGGAAAACGGCTCGAAACGCAGCATGCCGGCGGCGTGATCTCCCCACCGGAGACCGGCAGAAGGCTGGCCGAAATAAGCTCTACTCGGAGGGCTTGGACGAAATCCGAAGATAGTCGAGGCGAGATTGCTTCTCCCCAAGCAAACGGTCAATCTCCGCAGTAAGCTCCAGTAGCTTTGTGGAATCCTGCTCGACGGAAGCGCGTTGTGCCAACTCCATCCATCTTTCTGTCTGTTTCACGGCTGGAGTATGCCATTCGATCGCGTAGAAGAATGGTCAATAATGATCGCATCTCGTTTTTGTCAGAGGGTTGCGTCAAGCGCATACTTGCGTCGACCAATTGTTTGCACCGCACAGTACAGCATCGGCGGTATTGCGCGAGCACTACTGGTCCCGACAGAATTACATTACTAAGAGAGCCGGGGGCCCTTGAAAAGTATCTTGATTGTCGATGATAGTGCCGTGATGAGGCGTGCGTTACGGACGTTGATGGATCTGCAGCACGATCTAGAGGTTTGTGGCGAAGCCGGCGACGGCCTCGAGGGAGTGGAGAAAGCTCTCGCCCTCAGCCCTGACCTTGTACTGCTGGATCTATCGATGCCCGTGATGAACGGTCTCCAGGCAGCGCGTGAGATTCACCGGCTTCGGCCCAACGTGCGGATTCTCATGTACACCACTTTCTGTAACTCCCATGTCGAACGGGAAGCACTAGCCATGGGTGCTAGCGCTGTCGTGTCCAAGTCAGAAAGCGCGGAGTCCCTCTGCGTCAGTATTCGCGGCTTGCTGCAGACCGCCGGTTGATCCTGCAGACTGCTGCCCCTTCCCTCAACGACTCTCGGAAACAACCTGGGAACAAAAAGAATGGGACGCGATTCCTCGCGCCCCATTTCCACTCTCATTTTCATCGCGGCATCTACATCGAAGTCGCTGGATCGATCGACTGCACATGGATCGTGTTGGAAGAAGAGTCAAGCTGACCAGTGACCTTCACATCCTTACCGTCGAACTTCTTAGCTTGGGCTTGGTCATCGAGTTCGTAGTCGGTGCCACCAGTGTGCAGCACAAACTTGCCGCTCTTGCTCCGAATGCTACCCACAAACGCGCGCTGCGCGTCCGAAGGATTTCCGGATGGGGCTGCGGTTGACGGATCGCTCGTGCCGGGCGCCTGAGTGGGGCTGGCCTCTGTCGGGGTCTGCTGCGACGGCGACGTGGTGCTCTGGCCGAAAGCTACCGGCAGAGTGGCGATAGCAAAAATAGAAGCGAGAACTAGGCTGTTCTTTTTCATGGTGACGTTTTCTCCAATCTTGAAGTTCGCGACTTGCGCAAGTTGAATCAGTGCAAGACCGATGCCGTTGCAGTTCGCACGTAATCTCAACAGCTTGCAGCTTCCATTGCGCGCGGGTTTCCCATTACTGCGTAACTTCCTCTTTTCTTTTGGAATTCCTTCGTACCACAAATCCTGTAGAACTCCCCACGCGAAGATCCGCATCCAACCCGAGTCAGGAGTTCCGCGTGTACATTTCTCTTTTCGCAGTGTTTGTCGTGGCGGTCACAGTACTGTTCGCGCTCGGTTTCTACTATGCGCAGAAACGATTCTGGTCCCAGGATCGCAACCATTCGCCCACTGCTCCTCCGAGTCCTCCCGAAGGCACGGGTAACACTTTGGACGACAACGACCCTATCTGGCGGCCGCCGAAGTCAAACTGACAGGGTGCAGGTTTTGCCGGCCTACGCTACAGATATGTTGGAAGACTCCTACCTATTACAGCGTAATGACACTCGCATCGCCCGGCATTACGCTCATCAGGTTGCTAGCCGCAGAGGCTTGCACCAGGTCGCTTGTCAGACTCGATGAATCAGGGATGAATCAGGAAGGAACAACAACTATGAGCATCTGGACGATCCTTTTCGTGGTTTTGCTGATCGCATGGTTGGGAGGCTTTACGGTATTTCACGTGGCAGGTGGACTCATTCATGTGTTGCTGATCTTTGCGCTGATCTCACTGCTTCTGCATTTCGTAGCGGGCAGACGAATCGCGTGATATCCAAGCCCGGCGATCAAACCAGATCGCCGGCTTGTCACTCCCAAACCTTTTGCACTCCAACCAATACGCTAAGACCTCAGTCTGCCACAGGTTCGACATCCGATTGTGCGACCTCAACTGTCACTTGCACTTCGGCGCCTTCTTTTAACTTGACCACTTTGCCGTTCTCGTCGGTCAATTCATTTTCAATACGAATCTCCTGATACAGAGGCTCTGCACCTTCCACGATATTGATTTGCGCCGTCTCAGGTTCTGCAGGATCTGCGGAAGGGATAATCTTCTCGACCACCGCAGGCAGCGTAACGCTCGGATTTTCAGCCATGGTGCTCTCTCCTACTCTTGGATCTGGGTCAGTACCGTGGCACGACCATTGAGATTAGGTATTGCGTGACCCAACAGCGAGAACCAGCACTCCGCCCACCAACAGCGTGATGCCGACGGCGGGAGGTAATTTTTCGCTGCTCTGGGTGGTGACTCCAATTTTGGTGTCACCTACTTTTACGCCGTGATTTTCACTGTGAGGAACGGGCACGACAAAGGACAACAGCCCCAGGACCAGCAGTACCACTCCTACCAGCACCATATTCTTCATGAACGGTATTTCTCCTTTTAAGCGACCGGATTCCGTCCCTGGATCACTCGAATCAAAACCACTACCACGGCCAAAATCAAAAGAATGTGAATGTAGCCACCTAGCGTGTAGGAACTCACCAATCCCAACAACCACAAGATGAGCAAGATTACGAAAATGGTCCAAAGCATAGTTTGTAGAGCCTCCGATTCCGGCGATCTTTCAAATGGAGTCGCCGCTTTGTAGTCTGCCAACAATCCGGTCGCCACAACCGTCGTTGTGGTTGCGCCCTTTTTGTTGCTGGAACTCGCCATACTGTTGCTCGGGTACGCCAAATTATGTTCGGCACCCGACAGGACCCTGTCTACCTCTAGAAGATGGCGAGTCTAAACTCGCAAATCGCGTTGCGCGATAGCGACAATACTGTATTGCTTCGGATGGCTCGCCGTCGTCTACTACGCAAATGCCGACGCAACCTCAGGCGCCAGCCAGATTGCGATACTCCAGACTCACTTTGGAGAAATCAATATGCGCGTTCGTCCCGAGTGGTTCGATGTTTACGCTGCCGCGTTTTTAGAGGCCGATCAGGAACAGATCAAGGAACGCGTCGCCCGGGCGCGCAAAGCGATTGTTGATCGTATCCGGACCCTTGAGGCAGGCGAGCCTGCCGTGGACCGCGAAGCACGAGATCTCAAGGATGCGTTGAATAAACTACAGATCCTGGTCAGCGTCGCGAACGAGATGAGCCGTCCGCCGCATTTTGGCGCGATTGCTGTTCCTCGCACACAAGCTCGCCCGCAAGTAGATGGTGCGGCGTGAGTGCAGCGTAAGATCGTGTTTCCTTCAGGGAGTTGTCTTAGCGTCGGAGGTTGACGCCTGTTCGTTCTTACCTTTGTGGCCAAGATCAAGGCCGAAATGGGGTTCTGACTTTGTGCCGGTGATCTTGATTGGCAGTTCGGTACCCGCTCCGTTCTTTCTAAAGAATGGGTCCACCGGTTTCAATAGCACCGACTTCCACCCGCCCATCATCTTTGAAAGGGCGGCGTCGAATCGAGCTCGACCATGGAAATCAAACATATTGCCATCCAGGCTGTAGTCGCCAGCCAGCGTTACCTGGGTGCCCGGCATTTCAAAAAACAAGTTCGGAAGATCGACGACAGATTTCTGCAACGTGAAATCGCTCCCCATTGTTGCAAGCACATTGTCGGGGATTTCGTCCTTGGCCAGCTGTGGCTTGCCCCGGCTCCGCATACTCAGAGCATCGACCTTCTCCTGTATTTTGTCGTTCGAGAAATGGGCTCCGGTCAGTTGGAACTTCCCCTTCAGAGATAGTCGATCAGCGAGATCGTCGTCGCCTGCAGGCAGATCCAGTCTGGTTCGCAGGTGGATTTTACCTGTCATCACAGGAGGATCGGTTCGAACCGCCAGTCGCAAAAGGTCCTCGATCTTTCCTCCGTCGATTGTGACATCCAGAAGAATGTGGTGCCCTTTGGGAGTCGCCGATTTCACAACGAATCCGGTCGCCGTCAGCGGAGTCGAAAGAATCGTGGCATGGACAGGTTGCAGATAAGTGTCGCCGCTTGCACCGTCAACGATGGCGTGAAAGGAAGTCTTCAGCGGCACAGGGCGGCCACTGATATTAAGTCGGAAGTCCGGCGTGTCCGTCTGGCCGTCCACAACAATCTTGCCCAGTTCTCCCTCGTATCGGCCTGTAGACGACAGGATCCCAGCGATACCTTTCAGCGTCCCTAGATCCGCATGGCTGAAACTGTAGTCTCCCCGAACCGGGGTCGCACGCGGGTCCTCGGGATGAAAAGGACCGAACTCCCCCTTCGACACGATATCTCCCACGGGCTTCGGGTTGACCAGTGTGGCATTGAATGAGAGCGGACGGTCCGGGCCAATATCTTTCATTACCAGATCACGAATCTCGAATTCGAGGGGTAACCGGTCCGGCCGAACCGTATTAATCACAAGCTCTGCATGCTCGGAGCGGAACTCGTCGACGACAATTTTGATCTTGCCGCCCTTCGGTGCCAGGCTGCGAAACTGTTCACGATCTTCCTTGGGAGGAATATTCAACTGCAGGCCATTGAGGTAAACAGTTCGAATATGCATCGGTGAACGCAGGAGGCTTAGCACTCCCACTCGAAACCGGAATTCGTCGACGCCAATCAGCGGCTGAATCCCTTCCCGATGAATATTGGGATCGCTTTGTCCGTAGATCCGAACACCGGTGCCGATCACTACCAGGCCTTGCGCCACCGATACCTTCAGGCTAGCGAGTTCGACTCGACTCTGGAAGCGAGTCGATAGCGTGTCAATCACCCGCGCACGGAACAGGGGCTCTGCGTGATGAGCGAGGAATGAGATAAAGATGAGGAAGACAAGTATGGAGACGAAAATCCAGACAAGAATTGTCTTCCCGCGAGCGCCGATCCATTCCGTACCGATAGCACTCATGGTTGCACCGTCGAGCCAGGAAAAGTTTGGAAAAGACAAGGGTGGGCAAGTGAAGAGATCTCCATTGCCCACCCATATTTCCTACTTCTGTGATTTATCAGCCGGTGGACGATCGTCTCGCTGAGATCTTCCCTGCTGCTGAGGCGGCTGATGCTTCTGCTGCCATTTTTGCTGCTGTTGTTCCTCGCGCTGTTGGAGCTGCTGTGTCTGCTGTTGATGCCGCTGTTCGACCTGCTGTTTTTTCGCGTCGTCGGCATTCTGGCGAGCTTCTTTCTGGTGGTCCCTATCCTGTCTCTGCTGGAGCTTCTGTCGATCCTGTTCCTGCTGGCGAAACAACTTGTCTTGGTCCTGCTGATATTTGGTATCCCGCTTCGCATTCCCGCTATTCACAGGCTCGGGACGATCACGGCGCGGAAGATCATTCGCATGCGAACTGTTCCCCCGATTGTTGTCGTTGCCGTTGTTTCTGTTGTCTGCAGGATTTGAAGCCGGCGAGTTCCCGTTCGAGCGGGTGTCCCGTCGATTCGCGGGCGGATTGTACGCTCCACCTGCTTCCCGAGCCGGCACGGCCGATCGATCGCGCAGCGCTCCTGGCTTGTCTGTAGCCGCAATCGGAGGCTTTCCGCGATTTTCCGACGCCCGCAATTGCCGGTCAGACCGAGCTTCTCGGATATGCTCGGTTTGAGCTGCGACCGGAGGTATGTGCCGTTCTCGCCCAACCGCTTCCTGCTGCGCCGTCGGACGCGCACTCACGCCGCCATTTCCACCGTTGTAACTGACGCGATTGACTGCCCGATTGATCACGGTAGTGTTGTATACATTGCGAATGTTGGTGACGTTCACGTTCGTCACGGACCGGTTATAGAAGAAGTGGTCGCGATCCCAGCGTCCGCCTTGATACCCATCACCGAAATATCCAAATCCGTAATTGATCCCGCCGTAAAATCCGACTTGCGGTCCCCAGTATCCATCGTAGAAACGATAGCCGTTGCCGACCCAAGCCCAATATCCGGGAGTCCAGTACAAGCCGGGTTCCGGCGCCATTACCCAGGTACCGGGAACCCAGTAGTAGTCGTCATAGTCGTTGTCAAAGTCCCAATATCCGGGGTTCCAGATATACCCTTCCTCCGGGCAAGGCGGCTGCTCATAAATCGGCAGGGCGGGGGGACCGAACGACACCGCGATCGAGATCTGCGCAAAAGCGGGCGCGGCCAATGCAAGAAGTGCGACTGCGAAAAGCACAACACGAAATGAACGAAAGGAATCCATAGCCATCCGATTTCCTCTACCCGTCGCCCTTCGATTTACCCGGTCTTGCCTTGCTTCTGCGGGTTGCGAGGTTGACGGCATCAATTTCGCCAAAGGGCTGAGCAGGATTACGTATCTCCGCCGTGGCGAGAAGTTTCTAAACCTGCCTGACAAAATAAGAGGGGAACATTTCGCCTTGGCGAATCTTCCCCCTCGGTCATCTACGCGGACTTGCGGTTCTTCTGCTGGTCCTGATCGAATTGCTCGTCGCTCTGTCCAGGCCGGCGGTTCTGGTTGTCCTGTTGCGTGCCGCCCTGGCGGCGCTGTTCGTTCTGCTCACCCTGCTGATCTTGCTGCGGATTCTTGTTGGTTGGATTCTGTTGACCTGTCTGCTGTCCGGACTGTTTTTCGTTATCCATGATGTAAGGCTCCTTTCAATTGACTACGTCGTTATGACGGGTGGAAACTCGGCGAGCTAGCGACGAAGTGGCGCGTTCCGTTAGCGCAGCCGCCGAGAGCATTTTGCGTATGAATGTGCTGTTGTCACCGTCCACCCTAAGATTGCAAATGTTCCATAGAGGATGGCTGACGCAGGAAAAGAATTAGAACCAGTTCGCCTCATCGGCAAAATGGACTACGCTCCTACTGGAAAATGTGTAGGGAAAAAGGATCTGTTGAAGAGTGCCGGGGCAAATTGCGGCTGGCTCAGACAAACAACTCGTTTGGTCCGGGATAATTCTCAAACTTGCCCCACCCTGAAGTCGCGTTCTTCGCGACTCTAGTATGGGATTCCGGAACCTCGTTCCCTTGAGATTCCGGGAGCACCCCGTCCCCGGACCCGTCTTTCTACTCGATTGCGAATGTGGTCTCGGGCTCGATTCCCTGTTTCGCGATCTGGTCGCGCACGTGCATTTTCAACCGGTAGACTCCGGGCTCCAGCTCATTTGCTGAGAATGTCTTTTCGAGCGTTAACTGACCCGATGGCGGATGTGACTTGTCCACGAGTTGTGTTCCATGCAGGACCGTTTTCTTCGTTCGTTCCTGAATGACATCGAACTCCACGCTCGCGTCTGACTTGCCGCTCGCTTCGTCCACCACCAGGTTATAAACCTGCATCCAGACGTTAAGTGTTTCGCCGCGCTTGAAAACCGGAGCTTTGGACGCCGTACTATGCACCCTTGGCCGCACTAGCGTATCCCCAATCACAAAGGGACCGTGACCCATGTCTTTGGCGGGCACGCGTTCCATTTTGTCCGCGAGAATCACTGAAGACGCGGAAAGTTCTTCATCGAAGTTCGGCACGTCCAAGCTTTGGCGCCATGTCCCGACATGATCGCTGTGTAGATCCTTCACGACAATCTCCAGCAGGTACCGCCCCGGCGCCAGCGGAAGCGATTTGCCGTAGACGGAGGATTTACCCAACATTTGTGGCAAGTAATTCTGAGCAACATCCATCTGGACGGTATCCTCAAACGTCTGCGCAATGCGCCCGCCAATGGTCGTGACCTGACCGTAAATGTTGACCGCTCCACGCGCCACTCCGTTCTCGTTTGAGTACGTCATGTCCTGGTTTTGGATCTGGACTGTGACCGGGACCAACGCGACATTGCTGGTTGCTCTCACGTAATTCGCCAGCACCTCAAACGGCATGGTGTGATAGTCAACTTTGTGAGTGACGATGGACTGCAGATCCTTGAACTTGGGTGGGTGATTCAGTCTGGAGAAGCGGTCGAGGTCGTCAAATAGTTTGCTATTGTCCCTCGGGAACTTCTGCAATCGCTGCTGCCCTGATGGAACATGCGCCAGGACGTCTTTCTCGTTCGGATCCATCGTCATGTGGTAATCGCCGCACATGCACGGGTCTACGAACTCAATCACGATATCCTGCCCGACATCCGCGATGTACCGATAGCGCCACTGCTCGAACGGAAATGTTTGGGTTGCGCCCCCACCCTGATTGACCGGGTAATCATACGTTCCGCCAGAAGGATGCGATTCAATCTCGTCCGGTGGCCCGTAAACGATGTAGATCCGTCCGCGGTCAGTTTTCCACCCCGGAATGCCGGAGCCGAAACGCTCGTTGGCATACATGACGCGCCGGAAGTACTCATCGCGAAATTCATTTTCGACCGTATCCGGCGTAGGATCGCGCCGGCCCCAGAATCCCTCGACGAACTTCTGCCGCTCTTCGTCGTTGCTCAGCAACTTGAAGGCTGCCCGCTCTTCTTCCGTGATGATCCAAGGCACTTCCTGATCTAACCAGTTTTTGTATGCCGAACCTTCCTCGGAGAGCCTGGCCTTGTTAGTCTTCTTCTTTCCCGGCAAAGACCGCTTTAGAGCATCGCCCTCGCCGGCTACGGGCTGTGTCGAGGTAGTGACAGAAGGCGTATCTTCGCTGGCAGACTGACCTTTTGCTGAAGAAGCCCTCGCCACCAATGTCGTTTGGGACAGCGGCATCGCCGACGGTGCGATCGGACGTTTGTACGGTGCGGAGAGACTCAAAACAAACACCAAGGCTGGCGCAAGACTGGAACCGAACATAGCAGCTCCTTCAAGGATGTTTTGAAATGCAGGAGAAAAGACGGGCCCAACCGTAGGATGCAGATCGGGGCTTTTGGGATATCCACGTGCGGACAAACCTGCGAAACCGATAACATCTGCACATCAGAGTTTCTCGGCCCGCTGCCCGCCGCGTGCGCCTTGCGATGCGGCACCTAATTGCTTTTGGGTGGCGCAGCGGTTTACCGCTGCGATGGGCGGACCCGCTAGTGCAAGGTGGCAATCGTAATCAGTGTCGCACCGGCCGCCGGGAAAGGTGATCCACTGAGCATGGTTAGCACCCCGGTCGTCGCGTCAATGCTGAAGCCGGTAATCGCATTCCCTCCCGGATTCGCCGCATAGAGGTATTTACCGGGATTCACAGCGACAGTTGCGCTGCAGTTGCTGAAACCGAACGGAGTGCCTGCGATCGGAGTCAGCGAGCCGTCGGCCGAATTCACACTAAATGCGGATATCGTCCCATTGCTATTGTTGCAGGTGTAGAGGAACTTTCCCGAAGGGGCCAGGCCAAGAAACATATCTCCATCGACTGCCGAAAACGGGGAACCCGCAACCGGAGTCGGAGTTCCGCTCACGGGATCGATGGTCATTCCGATCACCGCATTATTGCTGGGAACAGTCGCATAAACAGTGAGGCCCGCTGGGGCGACCACAAGGTTGTAAGGTCCCGTGCTCAACGGCGTCGCGAAAGGTGACCCCACCACCGGAGCGAGTGCGCCTGTCCCCGGATTGAGCGCGTAGACCGAGAAGCCAGTATCGACGGTGTTCCCGGTCGTGTACAAGAACTTGCCAGATGGATCAACGGCACCGGCAAACGGAAAACTCCCGTCGGAAAAAGGGGAATTCGCCAATGGACTCAGAAAGCCTGTGGAACTGTTAAAGCTGAACGCGGCTACTCCGAGCGCGAACGGGGCATACAAATACTTGCCTGAAGAATCCATCGCGAGACTTCCACTACCTCCGCCGCCGATCGCAAAAGGCGAGCCGGTTACAGGAGTCAAGCCCCCAGTAGTTTGGTTGATTGAAAAGACTTTGATGTGGTCGGCAGTTGCATCAATGGCGAGCAGGAATTTCCCAGAAGCGGCACTGAGCATATTGCCAGTAATGAATTGGCCAAGGTCTGCGTCCGGGGTGGACGCAAGAGCGGTCAGCATCCCGGTGCTGCTGTTAATCGAAAAAGCCTGAATGCCCGCGGAATTGCTCGCAAACAAAACTTCATGAGCGGTCGGAGGGGGTGGAGGCGGAGGGTTGGTGCCGGCGCTGCCTCCTCCGCAACCTGCCATGAATGCGCCGAAGAGACTGGCAGTGATGAGGGCGTACAGCGCTTTTCGCAACATCGACATTTCAACGCACCTCGGAGCGTCGAAGAAAGTCTAGCGCACAGGGCGTGGGACTTCCAAGGGCTCGATTGGTCGACTATCGAAAATAGCCAACTCGAATTCCTTTTCGATGGCACATCGGCTTACCGCTGCAGATAGGTGGGATTTGTTTGCTAAAGCGCACATGGCCACTTGCTTTTGTCCCTTCGACTGCTCGCAGCTACAGTTTTTGGCAAGAGCCCCAACTAAGTATTAGACCCTACATAGTGTTCTGCTCTAAAGACGAAAGCCCCTCGTTGTGTCCAACCTTCAGCAGCCGCACGACGGGCATGCTTGCCTTTGGCAAAGCCGTCATAAACCTCGTTCCTTCTTGACATAGGCGATCAGAAGGGGCAAAGTATTCAGGTTTTTCAACATAGATCGTTTTCTACTGGCGACGCCATCGTTATATAGCCGTCTCACGGTGAGCCGCCAGGGTGCTAAAGGTAATAATAGTTTTGTAACTGAGGCGGCGTGGAGGACTGATCGTGGCCGCCCCTGACCTGGGATCCTCACTTTTCAACCCCTCTCGTTCCGAACGACGCCAACTTATATTGTGGACGATTGGAATCACTTTTTTCGTCGCTGTCACGCTCGTCTATTGGCCGAACGATGTCTTCTCGAAGGGCTATCTCCCTCATGCCTACTGCTATCTCAAAAAGCCAGGACTTGTTTGGACTCATGTCATCAGCGACACCCTGATCGGCCTGTCGTATCTTTCTATCTCAACCGCTCTTGCATATTTCATCTATCGGGGACGTCGCGATGTCCCATTCCTCTGGATCATTCTGCAATTCGGACTATTCATCGTTGCGTGCGGTGGCACCCATTTCATGGAGGTATTGACGGTGTGGGTGCCGATGTATGTTCTCGCCGCAGGGGTCAAAAGCTTCACGGCATTTGCGTCGGTAGCGACAGCGATCTCCCTTCCGGCCGCGATCCCGCGGGCACTAGACATGATTCGAAGCGCCAAAGCATCGGAATCCAATCGATTGGCACTTGAACACGCCCTTTACCAGCACGACACGATGCAAGTGGCGCTCGAAAGGACCAACGATCGTCTGGATCAACAAGTCCGATACCGCACCGCAGAACTCGAACGAGCGAACGAATCACTGCGCAATGAGATCGAAGAAGGTAGAAGATTACGCGCGTCGCTCGCCGTACTCGCCTCCATCGTGGAGTCCTCGAATGACGCCATAATCGGCAAAGATCTCGAGGGCATGATTACCACTTGGAATGAAGGCGCCGAACGGCTCTACGGCTATACCGCCCAGGAAGTGGTTGGCAAGCCTATCTCCGGCAGAGCGTCAGCACGAACTCGAAGCGATCATGTCCAGTGTAGCGCTCGGCGTAGGAGTCGAACCCTACGAGACGCAACGTGTGACGAAGCAGGGAGAGCTGATCGATATCTCCTTGACGATTTCTCCCATCAAAGGGAGCGACGGAACAATTGTGGGTGCGTCAGCGATCGCTCGTGACATAACCCGATTCAAGCGAGCACAGACAGCGCTCATGGAATCGGAAACGCAATACCGGCTGCTTTTCGAAAGCAATCCATTGCCGATGTGGGTGTTCGACCGCAAGACCCTGCAATTCCTCGCGGTAAACGAGGCTGCTGTCCGGCACTACGGGTACTCACGAGCGGAGTTCTTCCGCATGAGTATCGCCGACATTCGACGTCCTGAGGAAATTCCAAATCTGCTGGCTGAAATCTCCAGGCTCAAAGCAGGTTTTAACGACCTCAAAATATGGAGACACCAGAAGAAAGACGGCACGCTCATCGATGTGGAGGTTACTGGTCACGACATTAATTTTCATGGCGTGGATGCGCAGCTCATTCTAGTCCATGACATTACTGAACGACGAAGAAGTGATGAGCAACTGCGCCAGTCACAGGAGAGATTTTCAAAGGCATTTCGCTCCAGTCCAATCGGAATTACGATCAGCAGCGAAGCCAATGGACGCTATCTCGATGCGAACCCCACCTTTCTGACGCTCTTGGGATATGACAGGGATGAACTGCTGGGTCGGACCGTTGAAGAACTGGAGATTTGGGAAGAACCGCAACAGCGTAACCTCTTGTTTTCTCAGTTAAACAGTTCCCAACCCACAAAACCAGTCGAGGCTAGTTTCAGAACCCGATCCGGGGAGCTGCGGCGGGTCGAAATCGCAGCCGAACGCATTCTGGTCAACGATGAACCATGCATCCTCGCCATCACTCAGGATGTCACCGAGGCCAAGCTTCTGGAGCAGCAATTCCGGCAATCGCAAAAAATGGAGGCCGTTGGCAGACTCGCTGGCGGGATCGCGCATGACTTCAACAACATGCTCGGAGTCATAATCGGCTACAGTGAAATCGCCAGGGAACAAGTCCCAGCCGAGCATCCCTCGCAAAAGCATCTTCAGGAAATCCGAAAAGCAGCAAACCGGGCAACTGACCTTACTCGTCAACTCCTAGCTTTTAGCCGACAGCAAGTGCTCTCTCCACGAGCGTTGAACCTCAACTCTGTCGTTCATCACGTCAGCAAGATGTTGCGGGCTGTGATCGGCGAAGATATTTCACTTGTTCTGCGGCCCACAGAACCGTTGGGGAGTGTGTGCGCTGATCTTGGCCAGATCGAGCAAGTGCTGATGAACCTGGCAGTGAACGCGCGGGACGCAATGCCCAAGGGGGGCACCATCGTAATCGAAACCGCGAACACGGATCTCGAACCCAGCTCCGCACAGCGGCAACAGGCTGTCAGTCCCGGTCCATATGTCACGATTTCCGTGACTGACAATGGCGTGGGCATGGACGAATCTGTCAAAGCACGCCTTTTCGAACCATTCTTCACTACCAAAGAACCCGGTAAGGGGACCGGCCTTGGCCTCTCGACGGCCTACGGGATTGTGAAGCAAAGCGGGGGATATATCTGGGTGAAAAGCGAACCAGACAAGGGAGCCACATTCACGATCTGCCTTCCGCGCGTAGATCAGTTGGCTGAAAACTTGGCTCCGACAACTGTTCCAGCCGTGCGCCCTAAAGGGACTGAAACCCTCCTCGTCGTTGAGGACGAAGAGGCGCTGCGTAGCCTGGTGACGAGTGTTCTCGAAATGAACGGCTACAGCGTCGTTGCCGCCGACGGCGCCATGAGTGCGCTAGCTCTGATCCAACAGTTTGAACACAATATCGACTTGATTCTTACCGACGTTATTCTGCCCGGAACGAGCGGGCCAGAGATGGTCGAGACCTTGAAAGGAAAATGGCCCGAACTGAAGGTGTTGTACATGTCTGGATATGTCGGCACTGCAATGCTACAGCGAGGCGTTGACCAGGACATAGCTCTTCTCGCAAAACCATTCTCTGTATCGGAGCTTCTAGTGAAAGTGCGCGAGGTGCTCGGAGTGTAATTGTTGCGATTTCTACTTACTCAGAAAGCATGATTGGAGTATTTTCGTTTAAAACGGTGGGCGTATGGCGAGAATCGAAGTCCCCAGGCTTTTAGCGATTGATGACGAACCACAGAGTCTGGAACTCATCAAGGATGTACTGGCGGGTCTTGGGCTGGAGATTCATACCGCAAGCGATCCCCGAATTGGCTTTGAGTTGTTTAAGCGCGTTCGCCCTCAGATCGTGCTGCTCGACTTCATGATGCCAGAGATCAATGGCTTCGAAATGTTGGAGTGGATCTCTGCTGCGGATCCCGGAGCCGAGGTGATCCTCATTACAGCGCATTACTCCACGGAGTCTGCGGTCGAGGCCATCCAAAAAGGCGCATGTGACTATTTCAACAAACCCCTCAGCGTGGAGAAACTCCGGCGCCGGATATCTCAACTGCTTTCGGAAGCGGAAAACCGGCGGAAGACGCACGAACTTGATGAACAACTCCTCAATGCGTGTCAATTTCAAGGAATAGTTGGGCGCAGTCCCCACATGCTGGATGTCTTCGCCAAGATTCGAAGGGTCGGACCCCATTTTCGAAATATCCTTGTGACCGGATCCACCGGAACCGGGAAAGAACTGGTCGCCCGTGCATTGCATCGCCTGAGCCCTTCCGCTGCGGGCACCTTTGCAGTCTGTAACTGTTCGGCGATCATGGAAACGTTGATTGAAAGTGAACTGTTCGGCTATGTGCGGGGTGCGTTTACTGGAGCGGTCCAGCACAAGATAGGCCTTTTTGAATACGCGGATGGCGGCACGGTATTCCTCGATGAGATCGGTGAGTTACCGCTGACCGCACAGAGCAAGCTTCTGCGTGTTTTGCAAAATAGCGAAATCCAGCGAGTCGGTTCGCCCGTTGCTAGAGCAGTGGACGTTCGCGTGATCGCGGCCACCAATCGCGACCTGCGTTCCCTCGTGTCGGAAGGCAAGTTCCGCGAGGACTTGTATTACCGGCTAGCCATGGTGGAGATCGCCCTGCCGGGACTGGCTGATCGAAGAGAGGACATGCCACTTTTGCAGCGCCACTTCCTGGAGAAATTCGCGGCGCTCTACAAAAAACCAGTAACTGGATTTACGCGTAGAGCGCAAAACCGTATGGCGATGTACTCCTGGCCCGGCAATGTGCGTGAACTTGAGAACGTCATTGGCAATGCCTGCATTATGGTGGAGGGCTCGGTAATCGACATCCGCGATTTGCCAGAGCCCGTTCGCGGCCAAGCGCGAGAAACTCTTGCGGAAGAAGATACTCTCCTTCCCCTGCGCGAAATGCAACGACGGCACATCACCCGTGTTTTGGACCACGTCGGAGGCAACAAGTCTCAAGCCGCAGAGATCCTGGGCATATCCCGCGCCACCATTTACGAATTAATAGCCGACATGAAAAAGTCTGGCAGTCACGACCTCTGAGTTTCCGTGATGTGACAGCCCACAAGATTGCCTCTGGGTGGCGCAGCGGTTTACCGCTGCGATAAGCGGAATTTGTTGTGGAAAGGGCACGGCTTCAGCCGTGCCGCCCAGTCCGCTCCCCGCACGGCCTTCCGGCAGGGTTCTGAGTGTGTGGCTTTCAAGGTCAATCTCGCGGTACCCAACCCAATGCCTTCGCTAGAACTTTGGGAGCGCGGAACCAGCTAGCACGCCCACCGTCTTGTCGAAGACCAGGGGCTCCTTCGTCGCGTTCTCCACGATGAACGCTTCTGTCCCCACTCCGCAGGGCCCCTTGAAGTTAAACTGCACTATTCCCTTGGCATTCGTGGTGCCCGATACGCGCGTGTTTGTCCAATACTCGTCCATGAACCTGCCGCTGACTAAGACTCCGCTCAGCCGCGCACCCGTCTCACTGGTGACAACCGCCCGCGCGTGGGTCAGGTTGTACTCTTTCTTATTGCCAGGCGTGCAATGGCCCGGATCGCTCGGGTCCTGATGGAACTTGGCGCTGACCACCAGCTTGCTCACCTTGATGCAGGAGGTCCCGCAAGCCGTAACCGGCGTGAGCCGCACCAGCCTTCCCGCCAGACCCACAAAAATCTTGGCCAGGATCTGGCTCGATGCGTTCATCGGTCCGCCGCTTGTGATCGAGCTCTTGTAGGCGGGTGAGAACAACGCGTCCAGCGACTGGTTCAGTCCGTCCGGCCCGTAGGCGATCCGCGCGGAGCCCGAAACGGTGTTCGTTATGTCCTGGGCGTCGTTGATCGAGCCTATGCCACCGGGCGATTGCGGACCGGTGCCCGTGAAATCAATCTGCTGCCACGTGCCTGTCCCTTCGTGGTGATACCGGAACATGTAAGTGAAGGGATGCTCTGTACCGATGCCCAAGCCGCGGGCCTGGTCTCCCGCGTCGTTGATCGCAACCGCGGAGTTCCACACGAACCAGCCCCCCGGAGGAGCAGGAGCCATAGCGGTCACGCTCGTGGGATCGCCGAGGCGATACCAGTGGCTGTATGTGGCCACAGTCCCACCGGAACTGATTCCGAGCGGGATCTCGTTTGGAAACCCCTGCTTCGTGAGGTCAACCATGCCGCCGTCCTTGGTCCACATGAACGGGGTCTGGAAGCCGGATAAAGCAGTAGCATAGCCAACCACCCGGTTGGTGTCGTCGATGCCGATAGCCACCGAGTGAGCGGTTCCCGGTAGGACGCCCAGGTCAATGGCAGTGTAGGCATTGCCGTTCGGCTTCCATACCACCGCGTCGGTAAAACCGAAGAAACCCGCAGAGCCACAGATCCAGCCCTGATTGTTAATCGCGGAGACAGCCGTTCCCGTGAAGCCGGGCACGGAGGGCAGGACGGTCCGTACGCCAGCCTTCCATACGACCGTTTCGAGCGGCGCCAGACAGAAGGGTCCGCACCCAGGGTCTGTGTATGAGGTCCCGACCATATCGCCCACGTCGTTCATCGCAATGCCGTAGGCAACTGCCGAAACGAAGTCCGGAGCGTAGACGTTGGTGGGGCTTTCTGCCCGAACCGTAACCGTTCCGGCGAGAGCAAAGGCGATAACCAATAAAGCGGCTGAGAACCTCTTCATCTCCATACATTTCTCCTCTTGCATGTTCGACTGTACTCCGTGCTACTTCCGCGCTGATTACCTTTTGGAACAACCTTCAAACTCCAACAGGGGCATTCCACTCGGCACCGAGTCGGGAATCAGAGGGCAGAGATGGCGCTTGCGTGCCCGGCCGTCCAGCAATGCATTGCGCACGAAATCCACAACGTCCGCAAATTCCCGATCGTTCAAGCGGATGGGATTCTTCAGAACTGGATCTAACGTTTCCATCATCGCTTCGGAAGAGGCAAGTCGATGCCTCAGGTCGGGGGCGACTCCGGCCTCCCCAGCGTTGTAATGATGCAGTGACTCTTCAACATCCAGATGATGCCGAATGGCGTCTTCTAACCGAGTGAACGCTCCGTTGTGAAAAAACGCCGGTTGTAGAGCGGCATTGCGAAGAGGGGAGCTGCGGAACTTGTAACGATCGTTTCGATCGCCCGTGATCTGCTCCTGTCCGAAATCTTCATCCTCGTTCGAGCCGTCAAAAATCACGTTCCCCTTCCCCACTCCGAAGAAGGGAGCGATTTGTGGAACGCCGATGTTATGCATCTGGAAATCGCTGAACATCTCATTAGACTGGCCACCCACGCTGTGACAGGAGGAGCACTTTCCTTTGCCAAAGAAAATCAGCGCACCTCTTTTTCCCGTATTCGACATCGCATGGGTGTTGCCGCGGGCGAATCTGTCGAGGGGGGCGTTGGCATAGACCTGCGTAAATTCGAACTCGGCAATGGCGCGTCCAAACATCGTGAAGTCGATTGGGGCGCCATCGGCTACTTCCGGGAAAAGCGCGCCAAACAACTGACGATAGATCCCATTGCCATTGAGGCGTTTCAACACTTCCTGACGAATCGGTTCATTGCGAAATCCGCTGCCATCCGGAGGCGGGACCACGCCGCCCAAGCCGTCGTCAAACTGATCGAAACGCGGTCCGATTTGACCCGCTGTACCGGTAAAACCCGCGACTTCCACCAACTCGGTCGGCGGAATGTGTGCTTGCGCCACCAGCAGTTGTTTGACGATCGGATCATTCGGAGGAAAAAGCGTCGTTCCTTCGGGCGGCGGGAATTGGAAACCTTCCGAGTTGTCGAACGGGTCGCCGGAGAGCGAGAGAAAACGACCGTTCCACATGAGTTTCGGATAGAAGGCAGTGTTAACGACGGAAGGAGTACGTCGCTGGTTGCGAGGCCCGGTGCGATGCCCGCCGACAATCAGATTGTTCTGGACACCAATCGCGATTGACTGAGTATCCCCAAAGCCAGAACTGGGAGAGTGGCAACCCGCGCAGGTGTTGTCATCATGAAGGCCGCCCGCTACGTCGAAAAACAGCAAACGGCCGAGATCCGCCAGTTGCGGATTGAGCTTCCGGTGGAGGCGCGTTTCCAGGGTGAATTCAACCCGTCCCGTGAATCCCGACTGATGGAGGATCTTCTGAAGTTTCTGGTCAAGTTGCCCGTTGCCATTCTTCTGACCAAGTGCTGGCAGGCTCACGAATGTGAGGCATATGGACAATAGGACGCCAAAGCCACAAGCCCAGCGGTACAACAGGGGAGTGTTGTTCCTCATATCGAATCCTCTCGGGCCTTGACTAGATAGAATCGGCACTTGCCGAATGTGATTTCTTTTCCGACACGGGTGAGACATTCGCCCGTCCCGAAGGACGGGTCAAGTCGAGGTAGGTAGGCAAAACATTCTGCTGCGCGACAAAGGATATTGCTGTGATCTCTATCACAGGCCACCGTGACGGGCCTGGACCGTGCTCGTCTCTCACCAGCGGGAAACCCGTATCCACCCATGAAATTTCTAGGCGTTCGTCTACCGGTAAGGTCGCGAGGACATAGTGTCCAGAGGGGCAACTCATAAGCCGGCGGTCGCCTTCGGGCTGGATTTGGACAAGGCGGGTACGTTAGGGCAGGATCTTGATTTCAAGTTCCATCGCACGCCGATCTCGGATTGAAAATGCCCGGATTGGCGCAGTTGCGTATGGTCGAGGCGTCACGATGAAATAGATCGCTTCCGAATAGTGGGCCAACGCAATATCTTTGGGCGAAGGTTCGTTCGTGTCCATCCAATTCGGATGTGAGTGATAAATGCCGAGGAATTCGAGCCGCCGCTTGCGGAGCTCCTCCATCAGGCGCACGATTTCCGTGGGTGCAATCTCGTAGTTCCTAACCGGATCAGCAGCGATGTTCTTCGCCGGAAACGCCTGCGTGATTAACCCGTCCTGCCCCGCCAGAATTCCGCAGCATTCCCGATGTGGCTGGCGGCGGGCATGCTTCAGCAGTTGCCCGTATACCTTGCGGCGACTTCGGACGGCGCGTTTCATTTTGGGAGTATATGACAAGGCGAATTCGTGAATCGAGTGACTACCCCGCAAATCCGAAAACACTCAGGGTGCTACGGCCGGTGTCGTCACCGTCTTCAAATCGTTGACCAAATCCGACATCGCCGCATCAAATTTCTTTCGCCGCCCCTTTTCCCGGCTGGAACCTTCCACATGCTGGACGAATGGCCAAAGCACAACATGCGTCTTAGGATCGACGATACTCATCAAGAGCTGTGAGTCTGTAATGCCACTCACATAACGGATTTGGAAAACCAGATCGGCGTCGGCCGGCGCCGGCACCAACTCGTACTTTCCCCAACTCTTAACGAGCGCATAGAACTCGTGGTACGTCAGGTCCAGTGAGCCCGGATCGGCGTCGCTTTCCATATATGAGATGAACACTTTCTTGCCCGCAGTGACTTGCACGGGTATCGGACCCCGCGGGTACTCTGGGCCTTGCTTCGCTCCAGCGATGGGGACGGCTAGCGAAGCAACCATGAAACCCAAGCAGATGATCCCTGCCCTGACGGTTCTCGTCACAGATTCTCCTCTGTAAAGCAAATTAGCGGGCATAAGAAATGATGTTCGCGCCGCCGGAAATATTGTAGTCGGGATTTCAGAGGACACTTATACGGGACAAACCGCGCCCTCAAGATCGTCTTTGACTTGACTGGGGACTTAGACCACTCGGGCTCCCCCGGGAACACGCTCGTAACTATTCAATCCCAGGACAACCATGCCACGATACGAAAAATGAAGAAACAGCCCATCGTCGCGCTTGGCCTGCTGTTACTGATTCCCGTTGTCTTCAAGCTGGGAGGATTGCTGTTCAGCCTGATCAATCCCGAACATGCGGCCGGTCACCCGAATTATGTGCGGAACTACCAGCTCCTCAGCTTTTTGCAGCACACGTCATTTCTCGCAATGTTCGCGGTGGTGGCGAGCTTGTGGCTGGGCGCGTGCTTTCTGGTGATTCAGTCCAAGAAGCGATCCTTGGGGTGGCTGTGCCTCGCAGCCTTCGGACCCTTCGGGTTCGCGGTTCTGGCGATGCTACGGGACCAAGCGCCGGCGGACACCGACCTGTATGAACGATTTCTGCGCAACTTGAACCGATTTGTGCGCCTCGGCTACCACGTGTGTATCTTCGTAGTGATTTGGATGGTTGCCGATCAGGCCATGGTTCTCAAACGCAATCTGATGATCAAGTACGAGTCTGCCACCACAGGAGTTCCGACCGCGCAAATCATCGATCAACAGAATGCCTCGTCGGGAATGTGGGCATTCTCCGAGGGGCTGGAAGTGATGTACCTGGTGGTTCTTCTTTATCTGATTTGGCCCGTCGTCTTCACGATGGTAGGTCGGATCGCAGCGAGAACCGCGGCACCCAAGGCACGCTGAGTCTCGCCATCCCCTGTTCAGACTTTGAGCGAGCCGCGGAATGCTCTGGCGGCATAGTAAGATTCCGCGCCGTTGTGATAAGTAAAGACGCGTCCGAAGCGGCGATCGCAAAAGAGAGCGCCTCCGAGGTCTCGAACATCAGAAGGAGTTTTCACCCAGCTCGACGTCTTCGTATCGAACTCTCCAAGTTTCTGCAATTCTCGATATTCTTCTTCCGTCAGGATTGCAACGCCCATGGCCGTTGCCATATCCATCGCGCTATTTTTCGGTTTATTTTCTTTCCTGGAATCCAGCGCTTCGCGGTCGTAGCAAAGACTTCTACGATCTTTAGGACTTTCCGCAGAACAATCAAAAAAGATGTATTCGCCCGTCTTTTTATCGAGACCGACAACATCCGGTTGCCCGCCAGTGCGTTCCATTTCGCCGAGTGACCACAGTTTCTCGGGATTCGCTTCCAGCTTCGCATTGACCTTGGCCCATGCAAGACCTTCGTGGCGGTCCATGTTCTTCTCGAAGCGCGCTTGTAATGCGCTGCGCAGTTCTTCGCGTTGTGCTGGTGACAAACCTGTTTTTGCTTTATTGCTTTTCATGTCGGCTGCCATGATATCCCTACTCACAAAAGATACCTCAAAACCACGGGAAACACAGGGTTGGCGCCGCAATCACCACGGGATCTAGCGATGAGGGTTGGGTTGGAGTTTTCGGTGTCACGTCCGATAACTCCTTGGAAATGAATGGCGGGGACGACGAGACTCGAACTCGCGACCTCTGCCGTGACAGGGCAGCGTTCTAACCAACTGAACTACGTCCCCACTTTGTTTTCACCGGGTTACTGGGAAACCCTTGATTTTCCTGTCTTTTCTTACTGTCCACAGCGTCGCCTGTTGCAACCATTTCCACCCCATATAACCGAATTCCGGGGGTTAATGGACAGGAAATGGACAGGAAGCCAACGCCCAAATCCTGTTGCACGACCTCACGACCCAGCGCATCTGTCCATGCACCGTAGTCAAATTGTAACAGACCGAATTCAGATCAGTACAGGCTCTCCCCCAGATCGGCGCCAGCGCTGGAAAAGTGCACTCAGATGCCAATCGACCGTTAGTTGTCTTCAAATTCCGATGTTGCGATCAAGCACTTCTCTTATTCGACGCGGCACAAACAGTAAAGAAATTGCTGTTCGGTCCCAAATGGTGTGCGATGTAGCTCCTCAGAACTCTCTAGTAAATGGAAGCGCACACCGAACTCGCTGTGCAACGACTCCGCGTCATACCGAACAACGTCAAGGCCACTGCATTTGGTCGGCCCCTCTGGCCCGAACGTACTAACCAGCACGTGCCCTCCGGGCTTGACCGCGTTCGCCACCTGGCGGACGTAGGCAACACGTTCTTCCATCGTGGTAAGAAAATGAAAGACGGCGCGGTCGTGCCACACATCGTATGCGTTGGACGCCAGTTCGGCTTTGGCAATGTCCGAGACGAGCCACTGGACGCTTTCCGAGGCCGGTCCGAGCCGTTTCTTGGACACATCGACGGCAATCTGAGAAACATCAAGGACAGCGACGTTCTGATATCCACGAGCCAGCAGATCATCAACTAACGTGGATTCGCCACCGCCAACGTCAATGATGGAGGACGAGCGCTGGGGAGCAGCTCGTTCTATCAGTTCAAGGGATCTCCTGAGGTGCGGGGTGTACCAGCTGACAGCATCCGGCGCTTTCTCAGCGTAAATCTTTTCCCAATGACTCTGCACACTCATACCAAAGGCTCCCGCATTGATAGACTCAAGCCAATGATAAGCCCGTGACAAACGCGGCGAACATGAAAGTGTTCTAGCGAGTTTGGAGATTGACACCGAGGCGGCCATGTCCTTCTACAGAAATCACGTCTATCCCCACCTTGTGCGCGTCCTGGGGAACCCGAAACCTGTCCAGACGATTCGCCAGCGCCTCGTCCCGCTGGCCCGTGGGAAAGTGCTTGAGATCGGTGTTGGGCCGGGGGTGAACTTCGCTCACTACGATCCCGCAAAAGTGAGCAAGCTATATGCGCTAGAACCCAACCCTGGGATGATTCCGCGTGCAGAACAGCAGGGGCGGCGAACTGAGCTGGATATCGAATTTCTGGATCTGCCCGGAGAACGCATTCCTGTTGCGGCCGCCAGTGTGGATACGGTGGTTAGCACGTTCACCCTCTGCACAATCCCCGGCGTCGTGGAGGCGATTCGAGGTATCGGGCGAGTCGTGAAGCCAGACGGCCAGTTCATCTTCTTTGAGCACGGACTCGCACCTGATGCACGAGTGCGACGGTGGCAGGAGCGGACAGAGCCGCTTTTCAAATGGGCGTTTGAAGGCTGTCACGTGACCCGCGACATTCCCTCACTCATTAAGGCTGGCGGATTCAAGATCGAGACGATAGACGAAGCGTACCTTGCTCCATTCCCCAAGTCGGGATCGTATTTCTATTGGGGTGTGGCGCGTCCGGACGTTGTGACCGGACATGCTCGCTAGCATTCGGCCCGAAGTCGGTCATTTCACGCGCTTCCAGTGACTCTCCGAATAGGGCCCTACTCACCTACTGCAAGGCAGGCTGTTCTTTCAGGCTTTCAACGGCTGGCTCCCTCCCGCCCTTCATCATCCACTCGTAGAAAATCGGCAGCAGGAACAGGGTCAGGATCGTTGAAGAGAATAGGCCGCCTATGACAACTGTGGCCAGTGGACGCTGTATCTCCGCACCCGTAGAAGTCGAAACAGCCATGGGCACGAAACCAAGGCTGGCAACCAGGGCCGTCATTAGCACCGGGCGGAGTCGGCGCCTTGAACCGGCGACCACAGCAGCTCGCACCGAGAGGCCTTCGTGCCGCAGTTGATTGATTGATGTGACAAGTACCACCCCATTCAAAACCGCAACTCCGAAGAGAGCGATGAACCCCACCGAGGCCGACAGATTTAGATTCATGCCCCGCAACCATAAAGCAGCAATTCCGCCAACCAGCGCGAAAGGCACGTTCGCGAGCACCAGAATCGATTGTTTTACGGCCATAAAGGTCATATAGAGCAGCCCGAAGATGATGCCGACCACCAAGGGTATGACAAGCATGAGCCGGCGAGTTGCGCGCTCTTGGTTTTCAAACTGGCCACCGTATTCGAGGAAATAGCCGGGTGGGAGCTTCAGTTCGCGACCGAGCTTTGAGCGAACCTCGCTTACAAAACCACCTAAATCCCGGCCACGCACGTTCGCCATGACGACCACGCGCCGCTGGCCCTCCTCACGGTTGATTTTTTCGGCGCCGCGATTCACTTCGATCCGCGCCAACTCACTTAACATGACCTGTTCTCCTCCGGGTGCGCGGAGCACGATGCGGCGGATGGCATCCGGGTCACTGCGGTAGCGGTCCGGCATGCGGAGCGCCACCGTATACCTCTTTTGCCCATCAATGACCTCGGATACCACGGAACCAGAAGCGCCAGCCTCGACCGCCTGTTGTACATCTGAAACATTGAGCCCGTATCGGGCCAATGCGCTCCGATCGACGCGAACAGAAAGCTCCGCCACGCCTGACGTGACCTCAATTTGAGGATTAGCTGCGCCTGGGACGCTCGCAACATAGTGCAGTACCTGCTGCGAAAGAGATTCGAGGGTGCGGAAGTCATCGCCAAAAATCTTGACTGCCAAGTCCGCTTTGATACCCGAAACCGTCTCGTCCACGCGCATTGCCATGGGCTGAGTGAAGCTGTAGGAAATACCAGGGATTTTGGAGAGTTCCTGGTCCATGGCCTCAATCAGTTCTTCCTTGGTATGGAACCGGGTCCAAGTGTTGATCGGGCGGGGTAAGACATAGGTGTCACCCTCGTTAATTCCCATTGCCTCAGTCGCAAAATCGGGGCGACCGATCTTGATAACGATGTCTTGGATTTCTGGGAATGCCCGCAGGGTTTGCTGCACACGTTTGCTCATCTCCACCGATTCTGTCAGCGAAACACCAGGCAGCTTTCGGGTCTCCACCAGAATCGAACCCTCATCGAGCTGCGGCATAAACTCCGTGCCAATGAAGAATAAGGAACCGATTGCGACTGCCAAAATGAGTAGAGCGGTGCCGACCGTCAGCCTTCGGTGCTGAATGTGCCATTCGAGCAACCGACCATACCGATTGTTAAGACGTTCGACCCACCCCTGCCATTTTTGATGGGAAGCGCCGCGGGGAAGGCCATGACGAAAGATCAACGACGCCAGCGCCGGGATGACGGTGAGCGCGAGAAGGAGCGAGCCAAATAATGCGGCGCAAACCGTAATCGCCATCGGCCGGAACATGCGCCCCTCCAACCCTTCTAGGAACAAGATGGGCAGATAGACTGCGATAATAATGGCGACCCCAAAGGTCATCGGACGGGCGACTTCCTTGGCAGCACGCCGGACAGAGTCCAGCGGTGATTCTTGACCGTGTTCATCCTCCAGCCGATGGACGGAGTTTTCCATCATGACCACCGCTCCATCCACGATCATCCCGAAGTCGATTGCTCCGAGACTCATGAGATTTGCACTGATCCCGAAGAGGCGCATGCCCAGAAAACTGATCAGCATCGATAAGGGAATGATGGATGCCGTGATGAGCGCGGCCCGGATGTTGCCTAGAAAAAGCAACAGCACGACCGTCACCAGAACGAAACCCTCGAAGAGATTCTTCTTGACTGTAGCGATCGTCCCGTCGATGACCGACGACTGGTCGTAGAAAGGCACGATCTTGACGCCAACGGGGAGGCTCATGCTGGCGATTTTTTCTTTCACCAGTTCGAGAACACGCTTTCCGTTGTCGCCCTTAAGCATGATCACCATGCCTGACACCGTCTCACCGCCGCGCAATGTAGCACCTTGCTTGGGCGCGGCCCCTATCGCTATTTCAGCCACGTCGCGCAGCAGCACAGACGACCCTTGGTTGGCGATCAGGACAATGCTTCCGATATCGTCGGTTGTGACGGTCCGTCCTGTCCCTCGGACTGTGTACTGCTCAGACGCATGTTCGATGTAACCGCCGCCAAAGTTCGTGTTGTTCTGCTCGACCCGCGTCGCGATGTCTCGCAAGGTCAGTCCGTATTGCCCGATCAGAGTGGGGTCGACCTTGATCTGGAACTGCTTGGTCTCACCACCCCAGGTATTCACGTCGCTGACACCCGGCACGGTGCGAAGCTGATTCTTAATCGTCCACTCCTGCACGTCCTTGAGTTGCATCGCGCTCATCGGTCCGCTGAGGGTGTACTGATAGAGTTCTCCAAAGGCAGTTGACGGAGGACCGAGGACGGGCTGGATGCCCTGTGGCAAACGTGAGGCAATCTGCTGCAAACGCTCATTCACCACTTGCCTGGCAAAATACATTGGTACCGAGTCGTCGAAGATGACCGTCACCATCGAGAGCCCCAGTTTCGACAGCGAACGCACTTCCTGTTTCTTGGGTAATCCGAGCATGGCCTGCTCAATCGGATACGTGACCAGTTGCTCGACCTCCGTGGGTGGCAGCGAAGGCGCTTCCGTCACAACGACCACCTGGTTGTTAGTCAGGTCAGGAAAAGCTTCGACGGGGATGGTATAGAGTGCGTACCCGCCTACTCCCACCAGTATCAGTGCGCTGACCAGCACAAACCAGCGGTAGGCGATCGTGAAATCAATGATTCGGTTCAGCATCGCCTGGGCTACTCGCTTTCCATCGAAGATTTCAAGAGTTGCGACTTCAGCAGGAAACTACCTCGGATTACGACCGCATCTCCGGCCTTCAACCCTTCCAGGATTGCGAGGCGCCCGTCGATTGTTTCACCGGCCCGGACGGGTCGCACCTCGAAGCGATCTGCGGATTTCCGCACAAAGACGACGTCCTGGTCATTGATTTGCTGCACGGCTTCGGCGGGTAGGAGCAACAGGGACCTGAGGCCGCCCACCGCGATTTCTGCGTTGGCCAGCATCTCCGGGCGAAGCTTGATCGATGGATTCTCAAGTTCGATTCTCACCCGCATGACGCGAGTCACAGGATCAAGTTCCTGCCCAAGGTTGGTGATTGTGCCCGTAAAGTGTTCGTTTGGAAAAGCGTTTACCGCCACGCTGGCGCGCTGGCCGACGCGCAAGCGCGCGATATTGGTTTCATTGACGGATGCGATCATCCACAAGCGCTTCAGATTACCAATCACAAAAATGTCTTTGGTAGGGTCAACCACCGCTCCCGACGATACATTTTTTGCCAGAACGTATCCCGCGCCAGGGGCGCGGATGGGAATCAGATCGGCATCATCCCCTCGGTATTCTGGACCTGGGTCGGAGGGAACTCCGAGAGTGACCTTAAGATGGACGCGTTCCTTCTCTACCTCGATCTGCTCATCCCGGACGGCGGCCTGGACATTCACCAGTTCCTGATGGGCACGTTCCATTTCTTCCAGAGACGCCGCTTTCAGCGAGTACAGCCGTTGCGTGCGGTCGTAGTTCTTTTGGGCCAGGGCGGCCGCCGCTTCAGCGCGAGAGAGATCGGAACGAGATGTTTGGTAGGCTGCGCGGGCCTCCTGTACGTCACGGCTGTGCATGCCGGCCAGAACCTGGTTCTTCTCCACGAAGTCTCCTGAATTTACAAACACCTTTTCCACCCGGCCACTGGTGAGCACGCCTACGCGCCAACTGCCGTTGTCGGTCAGCGTGATCCTTCCAGGAACCCGCAATAACTCTGGCTCATTGCTCGCGGCCAGGGTTTCCACCTGAAAAGTGCTTTGGGTTTGTTCAGCAATCGGCAGCAGGACTTCGTCGCGCTTATGCTGTGAGCCCTGCTCTAGTGTGGCCGCGGCAGTCTTGCTGGCGCGATCACAAGCCGCCAACCACATCATGCTCATGAGTACGACAATCATTCCCGAACGATGTGTCAAGGCTGCACTCCTTCTGCTCGCTCCAGAGCCGTCACGCTGTGGTGAAACTCATTGAGGGCGCGCACCAACGAAATCTGCGCATCCACACGTAGCCGCTCGGCATCGAGTAGACGAAGCAAGTCCAGTCCGCCTTCACGATAGGCCGCCCTGCTGATATCGGAAATCTCGACGGCCTGGTCCCTCAAAGGCCGGAATATGTGTTCCACCTGCTGGCGTCGTGCGTCATATTGCTTGCGGGCCAAGGCAAGATCCGTCTCCAGAATGGCGTGCGTCGCGGCAAGATCGTGTTCCGCGGCGCGAAGGTTCGCCATGGCTGCTCTAGTTGCGCCTTGGTTTCGGTTGAAGATCGGAATGTTGAATTGCAGCCCGGCAATCGCCGTATTGAGACCTGAAGTGCGCTTGTATCCGAATAGTGCCTCCAAGTCCGGACGGCCGTTGGCACGCTCCAATCCAATGACGCTACGGGCCTGAGAAACCGCTTGTTCTGCTAGACGTCCTTCGGGACGGGTTTCCCCAACGCTCGATTGCTGGGCGGCTGTTCGGGGTGTCTCAAGTTGGCCAATATCCTCAGTTAGTTTCCACGGTCCGCCATTAGGAGTGCCGAGTTCACGAGCCAACTCCAACTGGGTCCCTTCTGCGTCCAGCCGGGCGTTGTCAGCCGCGGCGCGCAATCGGCCACTCTCCAGACGCACCCGAAGGACATCGACTTCTGCCACTTTGCCTTCCTTTAGTCGCGCTTCGTGATACTGAAGGATCTCCCCAAAGAATTGCAGGTTCTCGTCGTAGAGAACGCGTGTTGTCTTAGCCGCCAGAGCGTTCCAATATGCGTCGCGCACCCGTTCCGCAATGTCACGGCGGCCCAGCTGGCCTTCAAGTTCACTGCGACTCACGGCGCCCTGAGCAACTGCGATACGATTCTTGCGGCGTCCAGAGGTCTCGATTACCTGTGAGGCGTAGGCGAACGTATCCGCATCCTGCCCGTAGTTAAAACCAGAAGATCGAATGTTCTCCGCCTGGAAAATCAACCGCGGATTTGGGAACAGCGCCGATTGCCTTCGTAGCTGCTCGGCAGATTCGACGCGCGCCGCAGAGGCCTGGAGTTCCGGCCGTTGAGACAATGCCAGTTTTACGGCATCATCGAGCCCCAGTGGGGTCTGCGCAGTAGAAAAACCAGAGAACAGCAGCACGGCTGCTAGCGTAACTTTGTCGATCATCAAAGTGTAGAACTCCCCATGCATGTGCAGGACGGCTTATGCCCGCTTTCGGCGAGCGCAGCTTGAAGCCGATGAGTACAACGAATTCTTTACAGGGAAGGAACCGCCACCCCAGCGGTTTAGGCTAAGTGCGAGAGGAGATACGCAGGTGGGGGTCGAGCGGGGACGGACATGACTAGAGGCGGAGCATGCGCATTCGGTTCGATGAGAAGAACAAAACCATAGCTCGACGATTCACTGGAAATACGGAATGCTGATGTTAAGCAAAAGTGTGGAATGCTCGGGGACGCCGTCTGGGCCTGGAAAAGATCAAGGTATCTGACCTCGCCCTTTTCTTTGTGGTCGATCTCGCTTCCGCCGTGGCCACTCTTCAGATGTGGGGAGAAGTGTGCATGGATGAACGTTCCCCGCCCCTGACCGGCATTATTCGCGTGTTCGTGCGTCAGCGGTGCCGCCACGAAAGATGGCAGCAAAGACAGCAATCCGACGATCGCCACATGACGAGTCACGGTTGCGCAATGTTCTACTATTTCCGGGTTGACCGTCAAATGGCCGCCGGTGGTCAAACAGAATTTCATCTACCATTCACCCTGGCTTGGCCGGCAAGTCCCAAAGTCGCAGGCTTTTGAACTATTGTTGTCGCACGCTGACTTTGTCGAAGTGGTGCCCGTTGCAGACGATTTCGCCCGCGGCTGTCTTTGTGTAGGGTTTGTGGAAGACCACGGTGTCTGCCTCCTGCGCGGGTTTACACGGCGTCGTATTTAGATATAGTTTGCCTTCCTTTTCACTCTCGACGACCCCACTGGCGATATCTCCCTGCCGCGCCTCGGTCGGCGTCCGTGGTGCTTGCGAGAAGGCAACCGTTACCAAAATGAAGAGAAACGTGGCTAACAGAACGGTCTTTGTTTTCATAGGCTTTGCACCCTCTTTCCTTTGAGAATTGGATTGGCTCCCGATGGCATGAATCACTGCCCCTCAGTCGCATGGCGTATTGAGCAATCTCTGAGATTCTTGTGAGATGACGGCAATGAGCTCATCGGTAATATCAAAGCAGAACTGCATCGGCATCATTGGCAACGGCTTTCGGTCATCCCCGATCAAGGTCACGTCCAGCCGATGTCGACCAGGTACCATGAGGCCATTTCCGGTGAACGAGACCGATCCAACGACTGACTTCGAGACTCCGACCGGAACCGGAAATGGAATGTCGACCGTATGTCTAGTTTCGTCGACGAACTTGAACTGAGGATCAGTTGCGTCCATTGGAGGCGGTTCAAAGTGGGCCGTAGCACCAACGATGACTCCGCCACGGTTGCCGTAGTTCGAGGCAAGCACAGGAAAGCTGAATGTGACCTTCTGGTGCGGGGTATCATAGAAAAGGGTCAAGGGAACCGGAGTAAGAACAGAAAACTTCGGGTGCTGGTAAAAGCTGTCGTATGCCTCCTTGGCCGCCCTCGGCACTGCAAAGACGCTAGCGAGGATGCCTAAATACACGCCCCAAGTCCTGATCCAGCTTCTACTCTCGGTTTTCAGGCTCTCAACGTCCTTTTTCAGACCCTCAACCTGGTGCTTGAGAGCTCCGATCTCTTCGAAAGCTCGCTCACTACGTAATTGAGGATCGTCAGCTGACATGCGCTCGTAGCCCTCTTGCATGGATTTTACTCGGTTTGGCCTGTGGGTCGCGCTGCCTAGAAATATCGTTGCGACAATCCCTTACACGCCCGCTATTCACCGACTCGTCTTACACTCCAGCTGAGTTCGACAATCCGCCACTTGTTCGCTTCCTTCTTCAGAATATAGATCGCCCACAGATCGGGTCGCTTGTCTCCATCATGGATGATGGCACGGCTCATTCTCGAATACCCCCATGCCATTGAGGGGCCAACATCGATCTTTACAATTTCACTTTTGTACTGCGTGGGAGATGCTTTGAATTGTGGTATCAAGTGACGGTCACGGAAATCCGCCCAGCCATCGTTCCGGTAGCCGTTTTCAAAAACGACTACATCGGCTGAGACTAGTCTCTCGATTTTCTCAATACTTCGTGTTTGCAGGGCTCTTTCAAACTCGCTGATCACACTCCGAACTTCTGTTTGGTCAGCTTCGGTTTGCGCCGCCGCTATTACGCTCACTACCGCCAGAACTGCAACCAATAGTGTTGCCGGTTTCATGCTGACCTCCACCCTTTCCGAGGGTCAATTGCGACGTGCTCCAGACCTCAGCCTCTCCTGGCCACTTTGATAATGCTGTTCACTATGGCACCTAGGATTAGCAGGGCGCCGCAAATGATCGAAAGTGCGGCCAAGTAACCTCCGCCCGAACCCAATGAATTCACGAAGGCTACACCTCCAGCGATCACCAGTACGATCCCAATCGCAGCAAGCAGTTTCGATGAAACTCGTCGTTTGTGGACTACCTCGGGAATGATACTCACTGTCAGAGATCCTCCTTCGAAAACATCTTAAACGCCATCATTAGAGGCCGTGACGCCGGGCAAGAAGTGGTTGCTAGCACTTCTCATTCTGCGGAACGACAAACAAACGGAGTGACCGTCAGTTGCAGTCTTTGAACCAGACGCAGCGCCATTGCCGCAATTGTTTGAGTTGGTTCTGTTGCCCCGGAGCGATTCGCTGACACAACTCGCGCAGTTCCGGGTGCGTGGCTTTGCTAGAACACTCTTTAATCGACTCAGCCGCATCGGCATGATGGTGCTCGTACTCCTTAAAGAATTCTCGTTCGAATTCCTCGCCCTTTAGCCCTCCGAGCCACAAAGGAATATTGTCAGTGCGCGGGAGTTCTTCCCCGTACCAATCCTTCAACCATGCTTTCATTCGTTCAATCCGTTCCCGATGTTGTTGGTCAATACTGGTGCAAAAGTCACGCAGTTCTTTGCGGATCGTTTCATTCTTTGTACACGGGTCGATCATCCTGTCATCGTCATTGTGATGATTGACCAGCCATTTCAGGAATCGCTCGTCGTAGGCTTCGGGACCAGCGGGAATGCCGGCGTGCGCTTCACGACCGTGACAACCGACCAGCAAGAGCACAACGCAACCTGCTAATACAAGCAAGGAAATGCGACCAATATTCATGAGATGTGCTCCTCTACTTCACCCTAAGAGGGTTGTAACGTGTGCCGTTACACCAGCAAGTACGAATCGTATTATTCAGTCCCGCGCAGCAAACGTAGCGCGTTGAAAATGACGAGCAGTGATACTCCCATATCGGCCGCGATCGCCGCCCACAGAGATGCAAATCCCACAAATGTAAGCGCAACGAAGAGGGCTTTTACGGCCAACGAAAGAGAGATGTTTTGCCTTATGATAGACAGCGCCCGGCGGGAATGCCGCACCAGCCACGGGATCTTCGAAAGGTCGTCAGACATCAAGGCAACATCAGAAGCCTCAATCGCTGCATCGCTGCCCATAGCTCCCATCGAAATACCCAGCGTGGCCCGAGCCATCGCGGGGGCATCGTTAACGCCATCCCCGATCATCGCAACTTGTCCATACTTGTCCACCAACTTTTCGATTACCGCGACCTTGTCCTGCGGTAACAGCTCTGCGTGTACCTCGTCCACCCCGGTTGCCTGGGCGATGGCCTCCGCTGTGGGCCGGTTATCGCCGGTCAACATCACAATGTGCTCGATGCCTTCTGCGCGCAGTCGCCGCAGGGCCTCACGGCTTGCGGGCCTCACTGCGTCGGCCAGAGTAATCATCCCGACCACGCGCGACTCGTCACCAATCACCACAACCGATTGCCCGGAACGAGCCAGCTGTTCCAGCCGTTCGTGGACCTCAGGAGTTTCTTCTCCCCGCTCTTCCAAATAGCGATGTGAGCCGAGCCAATACCGACGGCCTTCGATCTCGCCTTCTGCTCCCTTGCCCTGGATGATTTTGAAATCAGAAACCGAACGGAAACGGATTCCCACTCTTTGGCAGTGATCCAGAATGGCGCGCGCCAACGGGTGATCGCTCTGCAGCTCCATCGTGGCAGCCGTTTCCAGAAGCTCGTGTTCGGATATGCCAGGTTCAGGAAGCACGTCAGTCACACGAGGTCGTCCTTCCGTGAGCGTTCCCGTCTTGTCCATCGCGATGGCTTTTAGCCGTGCAGGCGCCTCTACGTAAGCTCCTCCCTTTATCAGCACGCCGTTTCGGGCTGATGCCGCCAGGGCCGCAACAATACTGACGGGGGTCGAAATCACCAGAGCGCAGGGGCATCCAATCACCAGCAACACGAGCGCCCGGTAGGTCCACTCCTGCCAACTACCGCCCAGTAGAAGCGGCGGCACTAGAAACACCAGGGCGGCTGACATAAAGACGATGGGTGTGTAATAGCGGGCGAACTTTTCCACCCACTGCTCGGAAGGCGCCTTTTTCGCTTGCGCCGCTCCAACCAACTGGATGATATGAGCAAGCGTCGTGTCCGACGCCACTTTGGTCGAGCGAACTTCTAGGGCGCCGTTGCCATTGATGGTCCCAGCAAACACCTGGGAGCCGGCTTCCTTCAACACTGGGACGCTCTCGCCTGTAATGGGCGCCTGATTGACCTCGCTGCTTCCGCGCAGCACCTCACCGTCCAGCGCTATTCGATCGCCAGGTTTGACGAGGAACACTGTTCCAAGAGAAACTTGGTCGGCGGATACCTCCGTTTCTCGCCCATCCACCAGAACGCGAACAGTCGGCGGAGCCAAGTCGAGCAGCGCCTCGACGGCTCTTCGCGCACGACCCACGCTCCACGCCTCAAGAGCTAAACTCAAAGCGAAAAGGAAGGCAACGAGGGCTGCCTCTAGCCATTCACCGATGATGCCCGCGCCGATGACTGCGATCGTCATCAGCAAATTCATATCGGGACGCATTCGGCGGAGCGCAAACAGTGCTTTCGGCGCGACATACCATCCACCAGCCACGATGGCAGCGACATAAATGACGCGAACGGCCAAGGGCACGTTATGCGCTAGGCCCAGTCCTTCCGAACCCAATGCCCGAGCGAAACCGCCGCTCAGAATTCCATGCGTAAGGAAACCTACGAACGTCAACGCGCCGCTGATGATGGTCGCGATCGTGCGGCCGTTCCGGAACCCAAGACCAGAATCCTGCCCCGAGCCCGTCGTAGGCTTCTCGCCCCATGGTTCCGCGCGCATGCCCGTGTTGTTCACGGCGCGGATGATGTCCGGGGACGTCACTTGCGATCCATTCACGGTCATCTTGCCGCGTAAAATGTCGAAAATGAGATGGTTCTCGCCGCCGACGATCGGGCCGACCTCACGCTTCAATACGGCTACTTCTTCAGCGCAGTCCATGCCTCGAATTTTGAATTCCAAGATCTTCATCACCCACTCGCGAACACAATCTCTTTCAAGCCGAACGCTGCGCGCTTCGTTGATTGAACTGCGGCAGCCTTAAGGATCATTTTTACTCAGAAGCACGGCGGCGCCGGTACCCAGGCGTACCGATACAAGCCCAATGATGAACCAGTAGTTGTTAGTTCGGAACCAGCCAAGCATTGATCGGGGTTCTGTCTGCAGATATTCAAACGTAATTAGGGCTGTCGCCACTACGGTCACAACGAAGTGGAGCACAATGCTAAGAACCTTACCACCAGCAGCGCTCCGCCATTGTTTTACTCCCGCAACCAAATCGAGCGTGATCAAAGCCAAGCCGGCAGTAATCCATAAACTAACCTCTAGGGGACGGTGAGAGGGTTGCGGTGCGACGAGACTGCCCAATACCGTCGCCAATGCCCAATAGCACGCCGAGAGGATATGTAGGCTTGAATTTATTCGATGGTTCATGTTCTGACCCGAAACGTCTTCTAGGAGATTCCGCGATTCGACCCCGCAATCTGCCAAGGGTGCTGGCAGAACTACGTTAGATCGGTAACTCGACGAGCGAGTGTTCATCGCAACTTCCCTGAGTCACCGTGGAACTGCGAAGCCGTGTCACCGCGCAGAACCTCGGTGATTTCTGACACAAAACATTCTGTCCCGCTGCCATTCTCGGATTGAGAGCAGTCGCCTATGGTCTCGATAACACTCTGGCACGCGGAGTCCGCGACAATGACCTCCAGCTTCCACTTCTTCACAAACTCGCCGTCAGCTTGCGACGTACACACAGGCGCCAGTCCCCCGAAGTCAAGAATTTCGGAAACCGTGACACTCAACCGTTCTGGCAAACTCCGAAGGCGCTCAATGACTTTCAACAAGAAGAAGGGCTGCCCAATTGCTTTGATTTCTTTCATCGTGAAGATTCCCTCCAGGTCGAATGTCCTTAGTGTGCCGAACGAGCCGAATCGTTCATGTCTCACGGCCGTGCGTGAGGAATAGGCCGACGCGGCGCCTTGCGCACGCCTTGTGATGCCAGGTACATGCCGAATGCGACCACCGAGAGCAGAAGCAATACCAGCCAACAAAGCATCACTTTGTCTTGGCGTCGCTGTCTTTCCTGACGCTCTTGTTTTCTGGACCGCAAGCCAGTGCACCCCGTGAGCCACGCGTGGTTCAGATGGCAGAGTCTCCATGCTCGCCGGTTCGAATGCGTACAACATCATCCACTCTGTACACGAAAATCTTGCCATCGCCGGCGTTGCCAGTGTGCGCGTTCCGCTGTATGGCTTCGACGACTTTCTCGGCCATCTCATCGGGAACTACTACTTCGAGTTTCGATTTCTTTACATACTCGACTGCTCCTTCCGCAACAGTATTCACAGCGCCGACGGCTTGTGCCCGGCCAAAACCGCGAACATCAGACACGGTCACGCCCGGCAGGCCCGGGATCAGCTTCAGAGCTTCCACCACCTTCGAAATCAGAAACGGCTGCATGATCGCTTTTATTTCCTTCATAGGACCTCACTAAATCTCGACCTCTGCACCACGCGCTTCAAACCACCGATACAGGGACGGCAAGACAAACAACGTCAAAGTAGTGGAAGTGACGAGTCCACCGATCACCACCGTTGCGAGCGGTTGTTGGACTTCAGCTCCCGCCCCAGTGGAAATGGCCATAGGCAAGAAGCCCAGGCCGGCGACTAGAGGCGCCATGATCATGGTTCGCATTTTTTCCAACGCGCCACGCTCCGTCGCTTCGTTCACCCCCAACCCTTGCCGACGCAACTCAACGATGTGGTTCAAGAGAACAACACCATTCATGACGGCTACGCCAGAAACTGCAATAAACCCCACGCCGGCTGAAATACTGAAGGGCATACCGCGAAGGGCAAGAGCAAAAACTCCGCCACTTGCCGCCAGTGGCACGTTAAGAAAGATCAGCAATGCCGGCTTTACCGCATTGAAGGTTGTGTAGAGCAAAACGAAAATCAAGAACATGGCCAGTGGAACCACGATGGCCAAACGCTTGGTGGCGCGCTGGAGGTTCTCGAATTGCCCGCCCCACTCGATCCAGTACGCGGTTGGAAGTTTTACTTTGCTCGCGACCGCCTGTTGCGCCTCGGTGATAAAACCAGCCAGATCTCGGCCTCGGACATTGGCCTCGACGCTGATTCGACGGTGGATGTTGCTACGGCTGATTTGTGCGGGCCCTGGTTCGGTGTGGATGTAAGCCAGTTGGCTGAGCGGGATCAACCGACCTTGCGGATCTGCAACCTTGATGTTTTGAATCTTTCCCATGTCGCTACGGTCGTCGGCTTCGAACCGGACCTGGAGAGCAAATCGCTTTTGTCCTTCAAGCACTTCCCCTACTTCCTTGCCGCCGATCGCCTCAACGGCGTTCAACACATCGCGAGCGTTGATTCCATAGCGTGCGATCTGATCGCGCCGTATCTCAACACGCAAATACGGGAGACCTCCAGTTTGTTCAGCCTTAACATCAGCGGCACCCTTGACTCCAGACACGACACGAACGATTTCGTCTGCTTTCGTCCGTAGCGCGTCCAAATCGTCACCGTACAGGGTGATCGCAACGTCTGAACGCACACCCGCGATGAGTTCCTGCATTCTCAGTTCAATCGGCTGAGAGTAGCTGAATATGTTTCCCGGCACCTCTTTCCTCAGCGCGTCGTCCATTGCCGCAATGAGACCCTCGCGGGTCTGAGCCGTCTTCCATTGCTCACGCGGCTTCAGAATGACGTAAATGTCGCTAGTCTCGACCCCCATCGGATCAGTGGCGATTTCAGCCCTGCCAGTCCTGGAAACAACCGTAGATACCTCCGGAAAGCGTTTTAATATCTTTTCAATCAAGGTAGTGCTCTGGACGGACTCCGAGAGGGAAACGCTCGGAAGCCTCCAAGCTTGCAGAGCCAAAGATCCCTCATCCAGCCGGGGAATGAACTCGGCCCCCAAGAACATCGCGACGCCCGAACCAATCACGAAAAGGCCTGCGGCAACCCCGCCCGTCAACAACGGCTTCGCCATTGTCTTTCGCAGCCAGGGCAGATAACGGCCTTTCATGAACCGAATGATCCGGGGCTCTTCATGAGAAACTTTCTTTCCAAGGAAAAACGAGGCGAGAACCGGAACCAGCGTCAACGCAAACACCAGTGAGGCAACGAGGGCAAAGATCACGGTCCACGCCATGGGCCGGAACATCTTGCCTTCCACGCCCTGCAACGTAAGGATAGGCACGTAAACGACCGTGATGATCAGAACGGCAAAGAAGACCGGACGAGCGACCTCCCGTGAGGCCTCAAGGATCGTTGCCGTGGGGTTACTCGAATTCTGATCGCGCCGCTCCGCCAAAAGGCGGACGATGTTTTCCACCATCACCACGGAGCCATCGACAATTAGCCCGAAGTCAATTGCTCCCAAGCTCATCAAATTTCCACTAATGCCTCCCTGAACCATCCCGGTGAATGCCACCAGCATCGAGAGAGGAATCGCCGAGGCAACAATCAAGGAAGCGCGAAAATTACCCAGCAGCAAGAGCAGGACAGCCACGACAAGGATGGCGCCCTCGATGAGATTTCGCTCGACGGTGCCAATCGTCTTGCGCACCAGCGCGGTGCGATCGTAAAAGGCTTCAATCTTGACGCCCGGGGGAAGCGTCTTTTCAATTTCCTTGAGTCTTGCTGTGGCGCTTTCGGCGACAACGCGGGAGTTTTCCCCGATGAGCATCATCACAACGCCGGTCACCACCTCACCACGTCCGTCGCGCGTTGCGGCTCCTTGGCGAATCATCGGAGCGAAACGTACCAGCCCGAGATTCTTGATGTAGATCGGCGTGCCGCTCTTGCTCGCACCGACCACGACGTTGCCGACATCTTCCAGACTTCCGATGAGGCCCTCAGCGCGAATTACAAACTGCTCCTGGTTGTGCTCAATGTAGCCGCCACCGGAATTCGCGTTGTTCTTCTCCAGTGCCTCGAACACCGCCGCCAGGGGGATGTTGTAGCTGGTGAGCCGATCAGCATCGAGTTGAACCTCGTACGTCTTGAGTTCGCCTCCGTAGGCATTCACCTCCACAACACCCTTGACTCCGCGTAATTGCGGAGAGATGTTCCATTCAAGAATGCTGCGGAGATCCATCAACGAGTAACCTTCTCCACGCACCTCGAACTGATAAATTTCCCCAAGACCCGTACTGATCGGGCCCATTTCAGGCGAGCTAAATCCCGGCGGGATCATTTCTTTGGCTTGAGAAAGGCGCTCCAAGACCAAGCTCCGGCAGAAATAAATATCCAAACCTTCATCGAAGAAGACGGTGACGGCAGAAAGACCAAAGCGGGAAATGGAACGGATCTCCTTGATTCCCGGCAGTCCACTCATGGATGTTTCGACAGGAAACGTGATGAGTTTCTCGACCTCCACTGGCCCCAAGCCGGGGGCTGTGGTCAAAATCTGCACCTGGTTGGGGGTGATATCGGGAACCGCATCAATCGGTAGGGCCTGCATCGCCCAAATGCCGACACCGATGACCACCAGCGTGACTACCAAAATCAAGAACCGATTCTTGAGCGAGAATTCGACTAGGCCGTTCATTGATCTCTAGTCCTCCCCCCCGATTTCTTCGCGCATCGAGGCGGACTTCAAATAGAAACTCCCCACGGTCACGACTTTCTCTCCGGGACGAACTCCAGTAAGAATTTGTGTTTCCAATTCTCCGCGTTCTCCAAGCGTGACCTCGCGCTTTTCGAAATGCGTAGCGTCCCGCTGCACAAAAACCACAGGCTTCCCCTCGATGTCCTGAAGGGCAGCACCGGGAACAACCGCGGCTGCGGTAGTCGACGTAGTTGGAATGAAAACGTCGGCAAACATTTCGAGCTTCAACCGGCCGTCCTTGTTTGGAACGACGCAGCGAAGCTTCGCTGTACGTGAGCTCGGGTCAAGAAAATCGCTTAAGTAAGTGATCCGCCCCCGAAACCGCTCATTGGGATAGGATGAAACCGTCACCAGACAATCGCCCTGCCCCGGAACCCTGCCCAGGTCCTTTTCGTAAATATCCCCAAGCACCCACACAGATGACGTGTCCACCAAGGTGAACAATTCCTTGTCGCGAGCCACGGACTCGCCCTGGGAAACGTCATACTTGATAATGATTCCGGCAAAGGGAGCCCGGAGAGTGTTGTGGGAAGCCGTGCGATGACCCTCACCGGAAATCCTCAGTCGCTGAACTTGCTCCTCGGTCAATCCAAACCGGTGGAGTTTTTCTTCCGACCTGGCAAGTTCCGCTTCTTTGCTCTGAACCGCAGCTTCCGCCTGTAATTCCTCGGCCTTGCGCAGTTCAAAATCTCGCGGAGAAATCGCCTCCACTCCTATCAACGTATTCGCGCGCTCCACCGACTTGCGGGCAACCTCCAGTTGGGCCTTTTCCCTGGCGACTTCACCGTGCATGCTAAGGTGTTCTCCCACGGTTTCGCCGAGTTCGATGTTGTCGTAGAGCAACAGAGGCTGGCCCGCCTGAACGTGGTCGCCAAGTCTGACATACGGCTTCTCCGCAATTCCTTGGGCCAGCGGATAGATGTGGGCAACGCGCGTTTCGTCTGGAGAAACCACCCCCGTTGCCTTAATCATTTCTTGAATCTTCTGCTCCCGAACTGACGCCAGGCCGAGATTCGCGTTTCTCTGGGCCTCCACGTTAAGTTCGACCACATTCGGATCTTCGGGTTTTGGGTCCTTGGCCAACGTGGCGGGCTTGTCACGAAAGAGGAATACTCCGGCGAGAATGAGCCCCATGAGCGATAAGGCGGCGATGAAGTAGCGTTTCTTCACTTAGGAAGGTCCTTTCCAATGGCGGCTTCGAGCAGAGCTACCGCTGCTCTTTGGTCAAACAAAGCCTGGTTGTAGGTCCGCAGTGCTTCGCGGTAGGCACGTTGAACATCCAAAAAGCCGATCAGTTCCAGGGCGCCCAGCCGGTAGGAAGACTCGGCGATATCGCGGGCCCTCCGAGCGCTGGGAACATACGTCTTTTGCAAAGCTTCCACTCGTTGGTTCTGCGCCTGGACAGAGTTGAATGCCTGTTGGACATCCCGACGGACTTCCAATTCCACACGGGTCTGTTCATACCGTTGCTGCTCAAGTTGAGCGTTGGCTTGGGCAACCCCTCCTTGGTTTCGATTGAAGAGCGGGATGGGGATGTTGACGCCGAAGGCGACTGTGTTCTGGTTAAAGGTCCGCTTGTACCCGAACGAAGGAGTGATGTTCGGAACGGCCTCGGACTTCTGCAGTCTAATCTCCTGTGAACCCCTTTCCACGCGCTGACGTTGCGCAATCAAGTCCGCCCGCGCTTGAAGCGCTTGTTGCTGTAAATCAGGGAGCGCTATCGAGGGGGACGCAGAGTTCAGAGTGTCAGTAACATCAAAATCTGTTATCCCCGGATCTGCGCCGAGAAGTTCCAGTAAAGCGACCTTTGAGTTCTTCAGCTGAAGTTCCGCTTCTACAACATCATTGAAGAACCGCAGTCTCTCCGTCTGCAATCGGCTGAACTCAAAACCCGAAACCTCTCCCTGTTTGTAGCGGGCCTCATTCACCTTTACGACCTTGTCATACTCCGACACGATTCCCTGGGCCAGATCGTACTGTGCTTTCGCTAGGCTTACGGCGAAATAGCGGCTCTTCAGTTCCAGTTTGAGTTGCCGAATTACGTCTTCCAGCGAGGATTGCGAAACTTGCACGTCCTGCATGGCCACTGCGGTCCGCTTGCCCCGTTTCCCAGCGGTTTCGATCGTTTGGCTGAAGGCAAGGATGGTTTCTGAGTTGTTAATCAACGGACCGGGATGACTGTCGAACAGCGGATAACTTTCGGATGAAAGCTGGAACTCTGGATTGGGGCGTTTCTGCGCTCCGACCAAGCCGCCTCGCGCTACCGCAATGTTCTGGCGCTCACGTAGCAAGGTCGGGTTTTTAGCCATCATGATTTCGGTTGCCATGTCGAGGCTTAATCGAGTCGGAGGTGCAGTGGACGGCGTCGTTTCTTGCGCGTGAAGGAATGCTGGACAGAAAGCAAAGCAGAACAGCAAGTAACAAGGGATCGAATTGAAACGCATTAATGACGCTCCTTGGGACGGTCTTTTTGCAGCAGATCGTTGAGGTGAAAGATTCCGCGCATCCACACTTTGTGAGCTTCCGCCCGCGATAAGTCAGAGGCCACGGCCAGCGCTCCCCACTCCATACGCAGGAGGTTTCTCATGGTCACAACTGCACGCTCTAGCCGAGGTAACTGTTGAATCGCGCGCTCCAGTCGTGAAGCACTTTGCAAAGACTGCGAAGACCCATTTCGATATTTCTCCGTCGCTCGCAAAGCCAGGCTGAGGAGACGCGGCGGGATCTCCTGAGTCATTGGAAGTTCACGCTCTCGATAGAAAGCGGTAAAGGCATCAGAGGCTGCGTCTTCCGCCGCTGCTCCAGCTCCGAGGAACATGCGGCAGAAGGCGACCACATCCTTCTTCCACTTGGCGCAAAATTCCTCGACTTCATGAGTAGTGGCGGCGGACATAGATTCCTCACGACACGCTTAGAACAAACAACCAACCGCTCCAGCCATCGTCATCGCGTAATTAGTGCTCGAAGAAATCGCGCGGCAACAGCTCTCGCACCGTTAGCATCCCTTTCAACCATGTCTGGCGGGCGTCTTCCACTGACAGACTTGTAGCCGCCGCAACGCCGGGCCAGGACATGGCCATCACGTTCCTCATGATGAACACCGCCCGCTGCCGGCAGTTCAGGCGCAAAATGCAGTTCTCCAATGTGTCGCTGTCCTTATCTAGTCGCGGTCCTTCTCGACAGGGCTGCATCGCTTGAAACACAAGGGCCATCAGCCGACTTGGAACTTCGCCGGTAACGGACAACTTGCCCGAGTGACGGTAGAACTCCACGAAGGCCTTTGAAGACACTGCCTCAGCCTGTTGTTCGTCGCCGAGAAAGAGACGACAAAAAACAAAGACATCAGGTCCCCAGCGTTTGTAAAACGCCTCAGCCTCGTGCAGGTCGTGCACATTGACAGCAACAGACATAAGCACCCCAAATCAGACGAAGGGCGGCCATTGGAATGGGAGTTCCTGGGCACCTAGTCCTCAGGAATTCACGGAGAAAAGGATTAACTACGAGGGGGGTGGTACAGTGGCGGTGCGGCGGCAGTAACTTGATTGAAATGATAGAACGTCAGCGCTTCCTCAGCGCGTTGAAACGTAGCAACGTGGAAATGGGAGGAAGGGACGATGTGGGCACAGCAGCAGAAACAATCTTCCTGCGCACTCGGGGCGGTCGGCTGTCCCGCATTCGCCGCCATCCGGAATTGAGCTTCCGAAGGTACCACCTGTCCAACCTGAGAGCTGTTTGCCGATTGAGAAGCGACCGGCGAAACCGGCGATCCGTCATTGTCGCTCTGGCAAAGACCCGGCACGCTGAGATCCGCTAGCGTCCAAAGTAACAAAAGGCTAGCCATCCACGTCTGCCAAGCCGGTCTGTGCATCGAAAACCGCATGTTCGAATAATACCCCACGAGCGCTCTCGCTCAAATCTATAGACGTTTGAAAACCGTTACTGATGGTAAATATTTGTAAAGAACAGCCCTTTGCTATGTGCACTGGCAGGTGTCCTATAACCACAATCACTTGCGGGTGGATGCCTGCCCGTTCGACACGTGGCCCCCCGAAGCGCAGGCATTTACCGTCGCACAAACCTACGAGTCTGTGACCCGCACCAGTATCTGGCGCCGGGACACAGAAAGGGCGGCCCCGTATCCCTCCTGTTCCATCGACACCATGTCACTTCATCTTCATCGCGCGGGGGAGCGCCCACTGACTTGAGGCGCACGGGAGCAATTGTGGGGCTTGTCGGTCGGGGCGCTGGGCGCTACTGCTTGCACTTTTCACTGACCAGACGATTCGATTCCGTTCATCGCAGTATGGTACGGTGCCATGGTCGCGCTCTGCGCCTTTGTCGGCGCCCTGCTCGGGTCGCGCTTGCTGCCATGGTAAGGCTGCGGGCACACATCATCAAAAGCTGTTACGGCGTTACGCGTATCCATGCAGCGACACTCGGCACCCGTGCCGTGTCCACGACGAACAGCAGGTAATGCCCCGGAGCCGCAATGTTTCCGTTGGGCGGCGCCTTGACTTGAACTGAGGTCGCTCCGCGTCCGGTGATTTCACAGCCGATCACGCGCTGCGACTGGTTAAAGCCGTGCGTCACAGCGCCTGGGCGGATGAGCAGGACTTCAGCGATGGAAGTAGCGCTGGGCGTGTTCACCGTGAAGACGGCACCGTGAGTCACACTGGCGGGCGAGTTTGTGATAACCGGCCGCGCCCGGAAGTAATACCAGGGGAAGTAGCGTTCGTGTGGTGTGGTCTCGCCCGACTTCCATCCACCATTGATGTCCTGATCGCCGCCCATCAGAATGCTGCCATCGGCGAGGAGGATCGCGGTGGAGTGGTAACCGCGCGAGTATTTCATCACCGCGCAGGGCACCCATCCCGCAGCCAGATTCTTGGTGTCGAGGATCTCCGCCGGCCCGCCGGTGTTGGGAATGCCGCCAGCTAGAAACACCCGTGAATCCGGCATCAGGACCGTGTTCACCTGGTGGGCGCGAGGCTGATTCAGATTGGGCAGCGCCTTCCAGGCAGGTACGGCATCGGAGAGATCGATCATTTCTGAGGACTGCGGTGCGTTCGGCAAAATATCTCCGCCAGCAATCAGCACGCGAGGTTTGTAGTCCGGCGGCAGCAATGGCAAGAGCACCGACGTTCCCTTTTCGCCGCTGCTGCTGCGGTTGCCGGCGATGGTCGGCCATGTCTTGGCAGAATCATCCACCGGCGCCAGCGGATCAAAGCGCCGAGTGATTCCGCGTGGCCCAGCGATGAACAATTCACCATTGGGCATCACATAGGTCCAGGGATAGTACAGGTAGTCAAACGTGGGAGGCAATGCAATCGCCGGATCCCATGTGCCGGTGCCAGGCTCGTAGATCTCAATCGATCTCGCGACAATTTGTGTCGGTGTGCCGCCTAGGATGGTGAGCACTTTGCCGTTGGCCAGCGTCAGACTGGTTGAGTAGAAGCGCTGTTCCGCCGTGGGCGCAACTCTCGACCACATTAAAGAAGGAGGATCGAACAAGTACGACTCGCGCGGTGTGAAGCCGCCATGAATGAGCAGTGTCCCTTGCGGAGTATCCAGGAACGCATGCTCGGCTGACCACAGGTTCGCCAATCCGCGATCGTTTGGTGGAGATGTTACGTTGAAAGGCTGGTTGGCCGGAGCGGAGAAGGCGCCTGCGGGAGTTGAGTAGTCCCAAATCCGGCTGATGTCGTCGCGCGCGTCCCCGTAGCCCCAGTACAAAACCTTTTCCGTTTTTGGAAGCAGACAAGCGTGCATGAAAGTCACAGAAGGGCTTCCAGCGACCTCTTCCCACTTGCCGCAGTCCAGGCTCTCGCAGTGATTGGGGTCGATCGCAGGACAGTTGTTATCCCCATGATCCAATGGAAGGCCGGTTTCATGAGACAGGCGCTTTGCCTGTTCGGGAGTGAGCCACAGTGTCTGCCGCGATCGCACCAAGCCGGCGAGACCGGCCATCATGTGCATCTCCACGTGGCAGTGCACGAGAAAGTCTCCGCGCACGTGATATTTCTTCGCGTGTTTGGGCCGGTGTTCCGGATCTTGAGCCTTGGCGATGTCCGCGGGTAACAGCAACACCGGCGGGGCGGTGGTCTCAACCACGAAGGATTCGGCCGGACCAAGACTGCGTCCATCATAGGCTTCGCCGGCAAAATGCCAGCGCTGCCCATGCGTATGGAAGTTATGCCACATCATGCCCAAGTCCAAATTGAAAACGTACCAACGAATCTTCTGCCCCGCCTCTGCCAGGACGGTCGGGGTATTCCCAACAAAGGACCGGCCATTCAGACAGAATGACGGCAGTCCCCCACCATCTTCGGTAACCGTATGGACATTATTGTTGCCGTTGTTCCACTGAACCTTTCCACCAGGACCAACCTTGGCGTTGTTGGGAACAAACTTCATGTCCAGCGGGTTCGAGTCGTCAATATTCACTGTGGCCAGCATAGGCTCTCCCATGGCGACCGTAACCGTCGCCTGCATCTGGGTGTGAATGTTGCAGTGATAGTCGAATGTCCCTTCGGTGCCGAATGTCGCTTCAAAGGTGCCATTGAATGGGATAGGCCCGCTGTCGAACGCCGGAACCCCGCTCGCTCCTTGCATGGCGTGCAAGAACAGCGGAACATGCAACGGTTTTTTCGGATCAGGACACGGGTGTATCCCGGGAAGATGCAAGTACTCCTCCCAATCGATTTGCCTGCCCTCAAACTCCACCGGCCGCATGGGTAAGGGGTTGTGGCCTCCACCTTCGTGGCCGCCACCTCCGGGCATGGGCATCGGCATATTCATTGCCATGCCAGCGTTCTCGGCGGGCATCCGGGCGACGTGGTCCTCCGGCTCCGGTGGCAGATGCTTGCGCAGATCGCGCAACAGTTCTTCCACTTCGGGCGGAAGCTTCATCCGCGGGGGAGGGTCGCAATCGTCCTTCGGCAGCACGATTAGACCGCCGAGCAATCCCCGATTCACATTCGCGCCGATATTCTGGAAATGGTCGTGGAACGGCCAGGCGCCGAGCATCTTATCAGTCACGTCAAAAGTGTAAGTCCAGTGCTGGCCGGGGCAGATCTCGTCTGACCGGCGGCCATCGCTGGACTGCGTACCAAACGGCCACGACCCGTCCGAGTCGATGCCGTATTGCAAGCCATGCAGATGGAAGCTGTGCGGGGCGCTGTCGGCGTTTACCACATGAATCTTGAGGCGGTCCCCAGGCCGCGTGTAGATCACCGTGCCCGGTACACGGCGGTGATACGGAGGCTCGTTGATGTCAGCCAGGACAATCTTGTCAGGTTTTGGCACCAGGTATGCCGGATCAAGATACTCGCGGTAAACCAGCACCGACACAGTTCGCGCATTGATCTCCGCCGTCGGAATCGTCCCATCGTCATGTCCCATGTTGCGCATGCAGTCGCGCCCATAGCGAATAGGAGGAGCAAAGGTGGGATCGGGACAAACAGGAGAGTAGTCAGGTATCGATTCGATTTTCAGGTAAATATGTCGGACTGCCATGGCGGATATCCTTTCCTACCTTGGGTGCGGACGGATTCCTCATTACCTCCATAGTGTTGTAATTGAGAAAAGCGTTTCAGTCTTCGTTATGGGACCGCGCTTTGTAGTTTTAGCCGGCGAAGCAACTGTGCATTCGCAGCCACGATGATGGTGGAGAGGCTCATTGCGACTGCACCAACGCTCATGGGCAGATCAAGTCCCCATCGGACGAGAAGGCCTCCCGCGACGGGGATCGCGACGAGGTTATACGCGGTCGCCCAAACGAGATTTTGAATCATCTTTCGGTAGGTGGCCCGAGACAGTTTGATCGCCCCCACAACATCACGTGGATCGCTACGCACCAGGACGATTCCGGCTGACTCAATTGCCACATCGGTTCCAGCGCCAATCGCGATTCCGACATCCGCGGTCGCCAGCGCCGGCGCGTCGTTCACGCCGTCGCCAACCATTGCGACCCGCTTGCCCCCCGACTGAAAGCGCTTTACTGCCGCAGCCTTGTCGGCAGGGAGAACCTCGGCTGCAACCTCGTCTATGCCGATGCGGCGGGCAACCGAATCGGCAACTGTCTTCGCGTCTCCGGTGATCATCGCAACCCGGATACCAAGCCCATGAAGCTCGGTGACCGCCTCCTTTGATTCGGGCCGAATCTCATCCTCGACGGCGAAAGCACCCAGCAGTTTCCCTTCGGCGACAACATAGAGAACTGTCTTTCCCTCGGATGCCCACTGCGTCGCCAGCCTTTCAACTTCTGAGGGTACGATTACCTTGCGCTCGGTCAATAGACGCGGCCCACCGATTGTGACGCTCTTGCCGTTTACGCGCGCCTGTGCCCCTCGACCCGGCAGCGCTTCGAAGTCGGCAGCTTCTAACGTGGCCAGGCTTCGACGCTTGGCCTCGGCCACGATTGCCTTAGCGAGCGGGTGTTCGGAGTTGGCTTCGACAGCAGCGGCATGGGCAAGCAGATCACTTTCATTGCTGCTCGGCGCAGCCACGACTCCGGACAAGGCAGGGGATCCGCGTGTGAGCGTTCCGGTCTTATCGAAAATCACCATGTCCAAATTGCGCGCGCGTTCGAGCGCGAGTCTGTCTTTGACGAGGAGACCGTTCTGAGCCCCGAGCGAGGTCGAGATTGCAATCACGAGCGGAATCGCAAGCCCCAAGGCGTGCGGGCAAGCAATGATGAGGACGGTTGCCGTTCTGATCAGAGCGTGTTCTTTGTCTCCCGAAAACCACCAGTAGGTGAGCGTGATCGCACCGGACGCTACTGCCACGTAGAAAAGGATTGCGGCGGCACGATCGGCAAGGGCTTGCGTGCGAGACCCAGAAGCCTGTGCGGTGGCAACGAGCCGCATGATGCCGGACAGAGCGGTTTTCTCCCCGACTGCCGTGACGCGGACTCGAAGGCTTCCGCCGCTGGCGACCGTTCCCGCAATGACGGTGCTATCTGGCCCCTTCGAAACGCTCCGGGACTCGCCGGTAATCATCGACTCGTCAACATCAGCGGCGCCCTCAACGACCCTGCCATCCGCCGGGACGCGGGTTCCGGGCCGGACTAGGACAACGTCTCCCACTTGTAACTGAGAAAGCGGAATGGTTTGAGTCTCCGCACCACTGACACGTTCGGCTGTGTCTGGGAGCAGCGCGGCAAGTGCATTGAGCGCGCCACGAGCTTGAGAAATGGCTCGCATTTCCAGCCAGTGGCCGAGAACCATGATCGTAATGAGCGTTGCGAGTTCCCACCAGACTTCGATCTCGAAGAGGCCGAATGTTGCGGCGAGCGACGTACCAAAGGCAACCGTAATCGCCAGGCTGATAAGGGTCATCATGCCGGGCTTGTGGTCCGCGAGTTCGCTCCAGGCCCCACGGATGAAAACGAGGCCGCCGTAAACGAACACCACCGTCCCCAGGATTGGAGCGATTAAATTCGAGCCGGGAAAGGAAGGTGCGCTGTACCCAAGCCAGTGTTGGACATCGGTCGACCAGAAGACCACTGGGATAGTGAGAGCAAAGCTTAACCAAAACTTGTCACGAAACATAGCGACAGAGTGTCCGGCGTGACGGTCGTGACTCGCGTCAGCTTGGGACATCTTGTGACCGGCATGTAGGTCGGTCACTTCTTCATGGGGTTGGTGTGTCGTGTGATCCATCTTGAACTCCGAAATTAGCGACCCGAACGCCCAGTGGGACTGCGATCAAGGATTTGTTACCAGACGACCGGCCACTCAACTTGTACAAGTCTTAGAGACCAAACCTTGCTGCCGCGCTCCCTAGTACCTGAGTTCTCTGTGAGGGCCGTCACGGTAACCTGAAGACCGGCGCGAACGAAGCACAAGGCCGCTTTGGTTCCAAGTTTGGTTGCAAAATACCATCATCGACACCCGTGCATCGAGGTGTCGGGTTCAGAGACGAAGGAGTTTGCGCCGCGTGCCTGATAACACCTAGTCCAGAGAATGGGAGGATTAAAGCACAACGCCTCCAGTTTGGAACCTGCTTTCCACTTTTCGCTAACTACTTGCATAGTAGTTCCTTGGCGCGATAAGTTTAGACAAAGCGCTTGAACCCGTATCCTGCCTGTGGTCTACTGCAAAACTAGAGATCAAGCCCCCCTCCGAAGGTACATCGCATGCAGAAACTACCAGAATCCTTGCTGTGCGCCGCATTGCTCATTGTGAGCCTTGTCGCTGTGAGCGGGACAGCCGCCGGTGCAACTCCCTACGTAGTTGCCAATGACGACTCTTCGTTTCCTTTTACCGGCGTCAGTTTTTTTGCGGTGGGTCCGAACGGCGGACTGACGCGCAAGGGAGAGGTCGCCACCCCCGGAACTGGCATCGGCGGCGGTTATTTTGGGGCGAACCGGATCATCGTCCTCAACAGCCCAAGTCAGGCTTGCGTCTTTGCCTCCGAGGCGGGGAGCGGTGACGTCGTGGGAATCGATATCAACACCTTGTCCGTGGGCGGGAGTGCCAGCGGATCCGACACTGATGCGGGCACGGGCAACGGTATTGGTCTGGCGGCGAACGCTCAGTATCTGTACGCCGATTTCACCGACTCCAACACCATCGGGACCTTCAGAGTTCTGTCGGGATGCGGCCTGATGTTTGTCAGCAGCGTCTCGGTTGTGGGTGCCGAGGACGGCGGCATCAATGGACTTGCCGCTCACGGAAATATGTTGGTCGCCACCTACACCGACGGCACCATCGAATCCTTCGACATTGCCAACGGTCCTCCGGTCTCTCACGGCGACAAACAGCTCTCCACTGGGACCGTGCGCTCGAAGGGCGCGACCTTTCCGAATTCAATCGACATTACGAGCGATGGCCGCTTCGCGATTTTTGGCGACACCTCCACTTCCATGGTGGTGGAAGTGTCGGACATTTCCTCCGGCAAGCTGACCAAGACCAGGGTTTACACTTCGACTACGAGCATCAGTTCTAGCAACGTCATGCTGAGTCCGGACGAAAGCATACTCTACGTGGTCAATACGCAGGGCGATTCGGTCACGGCGTTGTTCTTTCACAAGACCACGGGCGTGCTAACCAAGGGTTGCACTTCCGACCCGATCCGTGGCCACTCTTCGAATTTCTCGTATCTCGCGGGAGCAGCGCTGATGAGCTCCACTGGAAACGGCAGCGGAATCTATGTAGCGGAGTTTCCCTCGGGTATCGCACGGATGAAACTCAAGGTCAAGGGCAAGGTCTGTTCGTGGCGTGAAGTGCCGCAGTCTCCCTTCGAGGATAAGAACGCTTCGGGGCTGCTGTCGATCGGTACTTATCCGCCACGGTCCTTTTAGAAACGTAGAGCCGGCGAAGGTTTTTATACTGATCTTCCTGAAGGTGAAGGAGCTGGATATGCGCTCGGTGTCGAGGTGGCTGTTTGCTTTTGTGGTTTGCGGATGTTCTTTTCTAAGGCTCGCGGCGCAATGCCCCGATCGTCCCATTTCCGGTACGGTGGTCGACGACCCACTCGCTCTTTCCTCGCAGAACGGTGTGCTTTCCGCGCAAATGACACTGGCGCACTCCGTGGATGGCAACAGTTTTACGCACTACTGCTACAACTACACTGCCGGCGATCAGGTCTTTGAAGCCCCGACTCTGCGTGTTAGTCCTGGAGACGAGCTGGATCTCAAAATCCTCAACCGCATTCAGAACGATTTTGGGCAGACCAAGCCCAAGACCAACGCCAAGACTAATGCCAGGGGCCGGAACAAAACGAAGATGACCATGCCGATACCGGAATCGCCCGATGCCAACTGCGGAGACGGCGGCGATATGACCATCGATGCCACCAACGTTCACTACCACGGCATGAATATCTCTCCGAAATGCCATCAGGACGACGTCATCAACACCCTGATTCAGCCCGGCAGCGCGGGTTTCCAATACAAGATTCCGATTCCTGCCACGCAGCCGCCGGGGTTGTACTGGTACCACCCGCACGTCCACGGGTTCACGGAATTCCAGGTGAACGGCGGTGCTGCGGGCGCTTTGATCGTCGAAGGAATGGAAAAGGTTCACCCCGAGGTTGCAGGCCTCACAGAACGGGTTTTCGTTATCCGCCAGCAGTTCCTAGTCCCGTGGGTCCCCGGCCCGTATGAGCTAACAATTAACTATCAAGTCGCCCCCGTCATCAGTGGGGCGAAGCCTGTTATTCAGATGAAGCCCGGCGAAAAACAGTTTTGGCGGGTTGCCAACGCCACTATCCAGGACTTCATGCCATTGCAGGTGATCGTCGACAACCAGCCGCAACCGCTGCAAGTCGTTGCCCTCGACGGCTATCCGCTGGCTCAGATCAGAACTCAGGACACCATTGTCCTCCCACCAGCTGGCCGGGCTGAGTTTATCGTGCAGGCGCCTCCAGTGGGGTCTACTGCATATGTCTTTTTAAAGGACTATTCGACCGGCCCGACCGGAAATGCCGACCTCCAGCAGTCGCTCGGCGCGATCCAAATAACCAACAACGCGAATTTCTCGCATATGCCCAAGGCGCTAGGGTTCAGTTCGCCGGCCAAGCTCAAGTTTGCAGATTTGGCCGCACAGAAGCCCACCGCGGAACGGAAGTTGTTTTTCTCAGAAGAATTCGCCGGCACCAACGGCCCCATCCAGTTCTACATCACTGTGGAAGGACAAAAGCAGAAGGTCTTCGAAGCCAACGAAAAGCCAGTGATCACCACCAAAGTAGGAGCGGTCGAAGATTGGACCATTGAAAACCGCGCTCTTGAAACCCATGCCTTCCACATGCACCAGATTCATTTCCAGATGCTGGAAATCGATGGAAAACCAGTGGCCAACCAGGACATGCGCGACACCATCGAAATTCCCTTCTGGGAAGGCACAGGACCTTTTCATAGCGTCAAAGTGCGCATGGATTTCCGCGATCCGACGATCGCAGGCACATTTTTGTTTCACTGCCACATCCTGCTGCATGAAGATCTCGGCATGATGCACAAGATCCTTGTAGAACCATAATCCTTTCCCGAGATCAAGAAAGGTTATACGGCACATGCGCGAACGAATGCGGATTTTCCTTGGCAGAGCACTCTTATTGCTAGCCGGATATTTTGCCGGAAGTCATCACACGACCGTCGCATATGCGGGAGCACCCGCACCAGGCGTCGTCCCGAAATCGTATGGCCGGCTGGTAACGGCTATTCCAGACTCGATCGGCACAGGTCTGATTTTTGAAGACTAAGGAGGGTACGATTCGGTTCGTGAGTGTCACCGGCATGAACGAAGGAGAAATACCTCGTTACGCTGCTACTCCCACTCGCGGCGACATACCCAAATCGTATGGACATCTCGTAGCCGCGGTCGTAAACCACGGACTTACGGCTCTTGTATTCGAGGATAGCAACGGCGCGATTCAGTTCGTCACCATGACGGGTGAGACCGAGAAGGAATTGGTGCGGGAGTAACAATTGCAGAAAGCCTCCGCTGCGCAGGCCTTTTTGCCTCGGAGGCCATTCGATCTCAGGTATTGTCAATAGTCATCATCAGTCCGATCCCTTGATTTTCTACTCGCTTTTCTACTTTGCCATTATCCGTATAATGTGGAATGTCACAATGAACAGCCCCTTGCCAGCCCCTCCGGGCTAGGCGGTCAATGGGCTGAGTGAACACGGCTTGTCCGGTGCTTCTCTTTCAATGCTGCGCTCAAAGGACACAACGTTACTTGGCAGATTAGAGATGCCGCTAGTCAGCCGAACCGAGGCGCCTTACGCTCCAGTCCAGCAAAGCCACCTTCCACGTAGGTCCGGTTTTCTGTAGGACGTAGGCGGACCAAACCAAGTAACCGGCGTTCTTGCCATCTTTCCCGGCCACGTCGATCGTCTGCTTGGTATAGCCCCATGCCATCTCGGAACCCGCGACGACTTTCACAAACTCCCATGTCGAAGGGGCTGCGGGCTCCTTGAACTCCGGAACCAAGTGATTATCACGGAAGTCCTTCCAACCATCGTTGCGATGACCGTTCTCCAAGACAACAACATCAGGCGAAACCAGTGTTTCAATTGCGCCGACATCGCGGCGCTCGATTGCTTGCTGGAATTGCTGAATCACGCCCTTGACAGCGGCCTCATCAGGACCAGCAGCAAAACCGGTAGTCGCAAGGGCGACCGGTAACAGCACCAGATTCAAGAGTCTCCACATTTCTCTCTCCTAAGTAGATGGCTTGCGTGCCCGGTACAGCGATAACGTTCCGAGAATTGTTACGTATGAGTTTGTGGTTTGTACCTCTTCGAATCCTGCGAGCCCGAGGAGATCCGGCAGCAGCCCCCTTACGTTGTCGGTCGTCGTAGCGAAGCCATCGAGGAGCTGAACGCCGACAAACGCGACCCTCATGGCTAGACTTGTTGCCTTTCCCCAGTCAGCGATATGAAATTCTCCGCCCGCACGCAGGACGCGCAGAACCTCTCGCATCGCTTCCAACTTCATCTCGGACGGCAAGTGATGAAAAAACAAGCTTGAGAGAACTCGGTCGAACGATTCATCAGCATACGGCAGTGCCGATGCCAGCCCCTGATCGAATTGCACCTCGATCCCGGCCGTTTCCAGTTTCGCTCTTGCAAGTTTCAAGACTTCCGGATCTCCATCTAACCCGAACACTTCAGCACCTCGATGAGCGTACTTTGCGAAGACGGCGAGAGTACCGGTTCCGCAGCCCAAGTCGAGGACTCGGTATCCATCTTGAATGTTCGCTTCCCGAAGCAACGCGTCCTTGAACATAGCTTCACGGGTAGTGAGCCGGACAACCGGATCGTAGAACCGCGTCAGCCAGCGATATCCAAGTGCAGGAATGTATGAGTTCGACGATGTTTTCATTTGTTGCCCAAATAACCTTTCGAACACGGGCGCAAAGCGAGGAATCCTTAGATTTCTCGCTCTGCAGCCCGTGTCGAGCGCAGCCGGTCTCTCAGGAACCCGTCTGCCCTCTCCACCGAGACGCTCGACGTGTTTTTGGGGAAGGACATCTACGTCGTCGTTTGGTGGACATCTTGATCGCTATTCCGGTGCTGACTTACGCGCACACCCTCACTTATGGTCCATGCCTTCCATGCCCTTCATCCCATCCATGGGTTGTTTCCCTTTCATGACTCCAAAATGCACTTCGTTCGCGACCAGCTTATCGCCCGAGACATCTGCATGGATTACAACCTTGTCACCAACTTTTAGGTCTTTCAGGACGGCCGCGGCACCACTCTTCTCAAACTTGGTTTTGTCACTCACATCTACCGTTACGGATGTCTTGACCGTAGTTTTAACAGTAATAGAGGTATCGGAAATGCTGGTGACCGTGCCCATTACATGCTTTTCCTTTTCATGGGCAAGAGCCATTAGCGAAAATGCGAACAACAAGGTAACGACTGCGACTGTGCGTTTCATAGTTTTCTCCTCAATGATTTTGGTGCGTTGATGCTTTGGGTGCCTGGTTGCGGGGCGGGCCTTGATTCAAAAACTGCTCTTCTTGCATTTCCTCCTGTTTCTCTCCTGGACCCTTCGGATTGAGCGCTTCCATTTCACGTTCCTCCGCTGGCGTGAGCTGAGGCAGATGCCGTATGAAATGCACCAGCTTCCAGCTGGCGTCGTCTTTCTCTTCCGTGCCCCAGGCCGGCATTCCGGTGAGCCGGATACCGTTGTGAATGGTGTAGTAGAGCTCTCCATCGGTCAGGTTCTGCGTCTGCGGCAACCGCATGTCAGGAGCCTTCGGATACAAATTCCGTCCGATCTCGGTATTCCCGCTCCCGTTATTGGCGTGGCAGATGGCACAGTGATCGGCGAAATGTGCTCTCGCTTCGGTCACTAACTCCGGGGACGGCGGGAACGGATTTTTCTCTCTCATGGCCTTCGACGGAACAGCCAGCTTCCGCGCGGTGCGGGCAACGTAGCTCTCCAGCGCCGAAGGCTGGTCACGGGCGCTGAAACCGCGGCGCACCGCAGATATCGCTGCCGCAATTACCAGCATCGCGGCGACGAGCACCAACAGCCCCACAAGTCGATTTCTTCGCATTGCTCCTCCTCACGTATTTATTGCGGCTGCATGGAATTCGTGGACGAAGGCACATTGAGTTCGCGCACCGGCTGATCCATTTCCCCCGGACGGCTGGGTGCCTCCAAACCATCGGTCAAGAGAAAGCCTTTCAGTGCGATCGAATTCCCCCAAAGAGTTTCCAGGGCCGAGATGTAGTCGGTCTGAAGCTGGAACAATGTCCGCTGCGAGATCAGCACCTGCGGATAGGCAGCTGCCATTCCGCCATAGCTCTTCACGTAGAGGTCGTAAGCTTTCTGAGCACGCGGGATCATCCGATTTCGGTATTTCTCCACCATCGCGCGTGATGTCAGGTAGTTCTGAACCAATGCTGCCGCACGTTCCCGCAGAACCAACTGGACGCGTTCCACTTCGCGCTGGGCACGTTCGATGTCGGCCCGGGAAGCCTGCACATTGCCCTGGTTACGGTTGAAAATGGGAATTTGCACGCCGACCTCCGCAAATCCCTGCAAACCGATCGGCCGGTTTGTAGTCGCGTCCAGTTCGCGGTTTTGCTGAAGCCCGCCCCGAAGTTGCAGATCAGGGATCGGTTCACGCTTCGCCCGAGCTAGCGATGCCTCTGCCCGGAGCACGCCCAACTCCGCGATCTTGACAGCTGGACTATCCTGCAAGATCGCCTGCAGCCACTGGTCGGGATTGTCCTCGGGTAAGTCTTCGAGATTTCCGGCAAGCTGTGTCAGAGGCATCACTGGCTTTCCGACTGTCGCCGCCAGGGAGCGCCACACCCGTAGCTGCTTTTGCTCCGCCGCGACCACCGCCAGTTCCGCTTGCTCCCCTTCGACCTCGGCTTGCAGGACGTCGGGTTGATCCGCCTGTCCAACGTTGCCAAGCTGATGGGAAGTATTCACCGCGTCTGCGGCCAACTGGCTGAGCTTGCGACGTAGATCCACCATCTCTTGAGCGGCCAGCGCCTGGGAATAAAACAAACGCACGCTGTTGATCACCCGCAGCCGTTGCTCTTCTCCCTCGACTTCTGCTTGCTTCTTTTCCTGCTCGAACACGCGGCGACTCAGTCCGAGCTTCCCGCCGAGGACGATGTCTTGGCTTACAAAGAAACCCTGTTCCCCTCCACCTTGGTTTCCGCCTCGGATTTGTTCACCCTGATACCCAACCGTGGGATTGGGATAGAGTCCGCTTTGCAGTTTCCGTCCTTCGGCGGCACGAATCTCGGCCGCAGCCTGGGCCAGAGTGGGATTGCTACTCAGAGCCATTTGCTCCAACTCGCCCAAGGTGAGTCCGGTTTGGTCGGCTCCCTTTTGCTGCGGCGGACTCGCCACCGTTGCATTTGGCATCGGCATGTTTGGCATCGACTGGTCTTGACCGAACCCGAACGTTACCGCTGCCAGCAAAGTCCCGAAAACCAGGGACCGTGACGTCCGCGAAAAATATCTATTCATTGCGTTCTCCTCCTCCATGCCTGTTATCCGTGGTGCGGGTGCTCCATGCCGGGCATGGACTCGGGCTTGCCCTTCTGCTGCTCGCGCAACGCCATCACCTTGTCGTACATGTCAGGCGGCAGCACTCGCAAAAAGGTCATCATCCCTTGCATGAATCCGCTCCAGCCGGGCCGAAGCCCGTAGTTCTCCGGTTTCTCCACCATCTTGTCCATCGCCATTGCCGGCCCCTCCATGAAGGCATCCTGCGGAAATCCGGGAACCGAGTTAGCGTCTTTCGCCACTTCCGGCGCTACCATCTGCATCCCTTCGTGTTGCATTCCCGGCATGTTGTCCATGGAGTGCTCCGCCTTTTGCGCGCTGAGAGGTGCGTTACCCAACGTCTGATCGCGCGTGGAACCCACACCCATTCCACGACCCAGACTTGGACCTTTGTCCTCGGAAGTGGCATGTCCCCCGCGCAAAATGCCCATACCCTCTTCCATGCCCAAGCCCGCGGGCATGCCGTTGCTACCTCGGGTCATCGGGCCTACCACCGACGACATCTGGTTCATCATGTGGTGGGGCAGGTGGCAGTGGATCATCCAGTCGCCCGGGTTATTGGCGATGAATTCGACATCGGCGGCTTCGGCCACTCCCACGAGAACGGTGTTCTTCGGACCCCAAGTGGTCTTGGGCTGTCGTCCCCCTTCGGTACCGGTTACCACGAAAGTGTGCCCGTGCAGGTGAATCGGATGATGGTCCATTCCCAGGTTGATGAAGCGAAGGCGAACGCGATCGTTGTGCCGGACAATCAGCGGAGTGGTGGCCGGACCAGCCTTGCCGTTGAACGTCAGCCAGTTAAATTCCATGTTCATGGAATTTGGAATGGGATTGTTGGGGAGGATTGCGAACTCTTGCAAGATGATCGCGAAATCTTTGTCGACCGGGGGATCGTAAATCTTCTTGGGATGCATGATGAAGGTCCCGATCATCCCCATCATTTCTTGCATCGCCATGTGGGAGTGATAAAAGAAAGTTCCCGCCTGATGCAGAGTGAACTCATAAACAAAACGGCCGCCGGGGGGCATTGGATCCTGGCTACTTCCCGGCGCGCCGTCCATGTCGATTGGAATCTCAAATCCGTGCCAATGCATCGAGGTGGGCTCAGGAAGATGGTTGTCCACGATGATCCTCACCCGATCACCCTGGTTCACCTGAATGGTGGGTCCCGGAGCGCTGCCGTTATAGCCCCACAGGTTTGCGATCTTTCCGGGCATCAGTTCCTGCTTCACAGGCTCGGCAATCAAGTGAAACTCTTTCGCCCCCCCGGCCATGCGCCACGGAAGTTCGGGAACATCCGGCGTCTCCACGGAAACGATCCGGCCGCTGCCCTGCCTAGCGTGGTCCATGTGCTCCATATCCATGCTTTTTCCGCTCGCCTGCGTAGAGGCTGCAAACAGGCGAGGTGCAGCTGCCAGACCGGCACCCAGGCCAAAAGTGTTTCTCAGGAAATCACGTCTGTTCTTCATGGCTCTTCCTTTTCAAGCGTTGGCGGACCCAATTGCCCTCATGAACTCAATGGACATTGGATCAAAGAGAGATGCGCAGCCAGGCAATCGACACAAGTCGCTGCTTTGGCTATGCCGTAGCTAGAAGGAGATGGAGAAACTCAGATGCGAAGGATGTTGAAGGAAGCAGAATATGCAGGCGGAGGAGCGGGGGGACCACTATCCGAACTCCACGCTGCGGCACCGGGCGCCAGAAGCTCGACCGTAGCATCCAGGACCATGGGGCCGCTCTCGATTGCCGTCACCTGTGGGAGAACCTCTCTCAACGTGTTGAGACGTTCGGCGGTGACACAATTCGGCTGACACGATGGCGACATCATCACCAGACTCATGGCCTGAAGCGCTGGACGATTCATGGCGGAGTGATCGTGAACCATTCCCGGCATAGCACCCGAGGGCTCACTGCAGTGGGTCTGAATTTCCGTTTGGGCGTGGCGTTGACACATGAGTACGCAGAGCCCAGTCGGAGTAAAAATCCCGCCAAGGAGAACAACCAAGAGTACGCTCGACGTTGCGGTTCGCGAGGTCACTTCTCGAAACTCTACCTCAGACACTATGAGATGCGCAAACTCGTTTAAAGGCTTTCCCGATTCCCCACCTTGTAGCAGTCTTAATCTCGACCGTTTCGTCGGGCTGTTTTAGCCTTACTTTCCCTCACGGACGGAAAATGCTAGGCGGAGGCGGAAACACACAGAACTTTGCAGGCTCCCATCTAATCGGGAGCCACCGCGCTTAAGAAACTGGTTATTGCTCCTATTCGTTTTTTGAATTGGAGTGTCGAACCTCAGCGGGGTACTCTGACGCGCAGGCAATTTCAATGCGAGTTGCGATTGCGACAAGCACATGAGGACATGAAAATGCTCGATACACCCATGAAAAGCAAACCGAGAACCAAAATTTTGACCGGCGCGATGGCCCTTTTGCTGGTGATTGGCATGGCCGTAGTCTTACAGAGCAAAAGCTCAGCCGAGGATCAGTCCAGCGACAAAATGCAAATGAAGGTTCCGCAAACTGCCATGGATCACTCCGCAATGGCAGAGCATTACCAGAAGAAGGCAGCGGAATATCACGCCGATATCGAAGCTCACAAGGCAATGTTGGCCGAATACAAAAAGGGTGCGGTCGAGAACCCAAAGATGGGTGAAAACCCCCACGTCAAGGCTGAGCGGCTCCACTGTGAAAAGTACATCAAAGCTGCGGAAGCCTTGGCGGCAGAAGCTGCCGAATCGGCCAAGTTTCATAGCCTCCGTGCGAAGGAGATGGAGGGCAAGTGAATCCTTCCCAGGCAGCGTGCGCCGTACCGCAGCGATCTTCTGGTGCTCCATTGGCTCTTTTGCCGTCTTGAGCAGTACCTTCAATTCCTTCTTACTGATGACCGGTTTCTTGTCGACGGCCGCGGAGTATGCGGGCACAAGATGATCGTGGACGGCATCGTAGAACCGATGGAGCTAGCGCATCTCCCTTATAGAAACGGCAAAACCTACGAAGATTACCTGGGATTGAGAGGCCTCGAACGCATGGGGAAAAAGAAATGGCGCCACTACGTTGCTCGCATCGTGCAGGACTTTCAGACGGCCTTGGACGCGGACTGCGTCGTGCTCGGCGGCTGAAATGTGAAGAAAATCAAAACACTACCACCGAAAACACGTTTGGGCGCGAATGGGAACGCATTCCTCGGCGGCCACCGCTTGTGGTCGACGAAACAAGGTGCGGGAAGCAGCGTTTCGTCGAATAGCTACAAGCCAAAGGAACATCTCAATCACATTCCGCCAGCCACTCACTATTGAGAACGGCAAAGAAGAAATAGCGAATGAACCTGCCGACTCCGCTCGTAACCTTAAGCATGGCTAGTCCGGGCATGATTGGACAAATTCGGTGGCCTCCTGCCATCCCATGCCTTCCAAGCGATGGCTAAGGCGACCACAGCCAACAATGCCGCCGTCAGAAGGTATGGAGCGTTCATCTGCCAGGCGAACAGCGCGCCTCCCAATATGGGGCCGCTGGCCTGACCGAGACTGTTGGCCGCATTTTGAAGGCCGAGCGCAGTACCTACCCGGCTGTTTCCCCCGCGCTTCGAGATCAAAGCCGCGAGGTTCGGAGAAACAAACGCCGTTCCCAAAGCGAGCAGCCCAACAAAGGCAAAGACAAAGAACCTTGCGCGTACCATTACCAGAAGCGTAAGACTAGTTCCCATCAAGCCGAAGCCCGCTCCGATCTGGTAAATCTCGCGGATACGTCCTGCTAGCAAACCGACCGCCCCGATTTGAAAAACGGTCATCACCAATCCACATACCACGAACACGGCCCCCACTTCAGTGGGACCGTAGTTGAATTTCGCCTGCGCATAAAGCGCGAATGTCCCTTCAAAGATCGCAAGCCCGAATTGTACGGCGAGCGCCAGACCGAGGAGCGCACCGAGACTTCGTGCTAGGCCTCGCCAGTCCGTCTTCGTCTCTTCGCCCCCGACTCGCGGCCGATGTGCGGGCAGCGACTCCGGCAGCCACCGCATCGCCGCAAAAAGCGTGAGCACGCCCAGGAAGGCCGCCGCGAAGAACGGGACCGAGAAACTATCAATCATGAAGTGCCCGTAGCGCGCGGTGAAATGCAGGTTTCTGCGAGACAATATTCCGCCGAGCGCCGGACCGACGACGAAGCCGAGACTCACCGCCGTGCCCAACCACGCCATCCCTCGACCGCGCTCCTCATCCGTCGTCATGTCGGCAACGTAAGCTCCCGAGACCGGCAGCGTCGCCGAAGACAAGATGCCACCGAGAATGCGTGCCGCGTAGAGCAGCCAGAGCGATGTGGCCAGGCCGAAAAGGACCTGCGCGATGACGTAGCCCGCAATGCCGATCAAGATGAGCGGTCTCCTTCCCGTTCGATCTGACAAGCGCCCCCATACGGGCGCGAAGATGAGTTGCCCCACCGCGTACACGCCAGTCAAAAAGCCGACGTGCATCACCACCGACTGGCGCGATACACCTTCTGCCAGTGCGAGACGCTCGACGTAGAACGGCAGTACTGGCACCGTAATGCCCAGGCCGATCATGACGACGAACAAGCATGCGAGAAGCACAAACAGATGTTTACTGATCACGCCAGCACCCTTCCGTTTGCCTTTATAGCGTCTCTAGGCACGCGCCAAGTAAAAATGTGGGCGGGCCGAGGTGTGACTACTGCTTTGCCGGCAGACCCCACCGGCGGGTGAGCAGGTTATAGATGGGGACGAACACAAGTCCGGCATATACGCCGTAGAGAAAGCTCTCAATCAACCCCAAGCAGAAGCCCCCGAAGGTCAGCCACTTGAAAGCAGGTAGAACCATTTCGAGGCATTGAGCCATGTGTAAGCTCGGCGGCACGATCAATCCGTAGATGACGCACAGGACGAAGCTGATAGCGGTAAAGATTCCCAGTGACCAGCTCACGATTTTGACATTCAGCATTGCTCTTACTCCCTTCCGCTTCGCGGTTGTTCGTGCTTCTCGCGGGCGACAGTCGTTTCCCTCTCATCCGGGCTTCGCATAGACCTTAGCTTCCGGAGGGTCGGCGAGTATTCCTGGGGGCAGGCGTTCCGGCAGGTCAAGCCGTGCCACACCGATCCGGTTGTCCGCCATACCGTAATAAATGTCGAAGCGATTGGGTGAGTCGATATCGTCGCGCCGGTCGATGGCGGTGGGAAACACCACGTTGGCGATGGTCCCTTGTCGCTCCTGCGGTAACTCAGGTGTTAACACTGGCTCCGGGGAACGATAACGGATAAAGCTCGGATGTTTCTCCGAGAGCACCATCACCCCTCCCGAGTATCGCAACTGGCGTTCGTTGTTTGGCGCCGCCATTTCGCTCACGCCATGGTAAAAGATTAGCCAGCCGTGCCGGGTCAGGACAGGCGGCGTGCCACCGCCGATCTTGAGCCGCTCCCAGGGCGACACAGGAGCGGCCAGCCGGTGGTGCGAATCGAAATGGCAGAGGTGACGACAGAGCTGATTCTCGCAGCATTCCTTGATCAGAGAGTTATAGGATATCCAGATGCTCTCCAGAAGGATATCCACCACGCGAGGACCGCGGCTATGAAGTTTTTCGTCCGGCCCGGTGCCTGGGAAGAGCGGACGATGGATGAGCGCCATGGCAGGTTGTCCGTCTGGATCGGGGATGGCGACGGGAAAGAACGATGCATCTTTGTTGGCGACATCGTTGAAATCCACACCCTCATACGGCTGGAAGGTCACCAGCCCCAACCGTTCCCAGTGAAACAGATCTTCCGAGACGGCCAGCGCAATACGTGGTCCCCGTGATGAAAACGCCGTGTAGGTCATCACATACCGCTGGAGCGGCTCGATGAAAGTGATGCGCGGATCCTCGCAACCTCCGCCATCGGCCCGTAATTCGTAATCAGCTTCTGGCTCCAGCGCGATACCGAGTCGCTCGACTCCCACCGGATCACCGGCCTCGTTGAAGCGCACGCGCGCGATGCCAATCCGCGAGTAATTGCCCCGCGCCACCCACCGGGGAAAGAGATAGAGCTGCCCATCGCGACCACGCGCCGATGCCGGATTCAACACGCCTTCCACCTCCATCGGATTGCCCGGCTCCGGCTCCATCACTATTCCCAGGCGCTGCAGCGTGAGTTCACTCATCAAATCCCTTTCACAAGGTCACGCCTTCCCAGTCGCGATCTGCCAAACAAGCGGTAATCGTTTCGATAATCCGTTTCGTCTCATTGGGATCTCTCACCTGGATGGAGACAACGCCTGTTTCTCTAGCCGGATAGTCGTTTTCACCAGGAAACACGGCCACTTTGACGATCCCGAGAAGGTCATGCGGCAGGACGGACATTTCGACATCAAGAGACGATTTGCTTTCGGCAAGCGTGCCATCGAGGTCGAAAACAATCAGACGTTTCATTTTTACTTTTCGTCATTCGCTTAACTTCGTACGTCCGCTCGCAATCAGTGCTGATGCCCGCCTGAACTCGTGTTCACGACGCGACCTTGCGCTTCGTCTTTTTCATCCTCGCTTCGTTGACGATTATCTCCACTATGGCGACTATGCCCACCGTGCCCGAACATGTGCATCGCGATAAAGGCGATGAAGATCAACACCCAGAACCAGTTTGCCGTAACCCATGCCATGACTTTTCTCCCTCCGGTTTGTCGTCCCGCCCCTCCTCGCTAAGACTTGAAGCCGGCAGCGGCGATGAAACTCTCGCGCGACGGGCTCTTATCACCGCTGCCGTTTTCTTGAAAGGCACCTTGGGCGCAGCGGGCGGATCGGGAATCATCGTATGTATCCTTCAAAGCTGCCGTATCGCTCGATGACGGGACCGCGTGGGAAACTAAGCAGTATCACCAGGGTACCGGCAACCATGTCGTTCCATGTCGCGGCAGTCGTGGCACCGGCCAGTAGCCACGGGGCAGCGATTATCCATGCGCCAAAAAGCACGTTGACAAAGCGCGCGGCACGACCCACTTCGGCGAGCGCGATTACGGCGACGGTCAGGATAAGAGCGCCGACAAGGTGGTCGCTGTGGGCAGCCTTCCCAGTACTGCCAAGTGTGGAGGGCGCAAACATCAGCCACAGCCCCAGCGACGCGCCGATGAGTAAGTTCCACGGTAGCGACACTCCCCAGAACATTGCCATGGGATGCATCACGTCGGGATGGACTGTAATCGTGCCAGCTTCACGTGTCTCGCGCAGCGCGCCTCCCGACCAGAATACTTTCCAGAGCGACTGACCTTCCCGGTGCGATTGGACGAGGAATTGCAGCATTGCCGCAACTTCGTCGAGCGTGAGCGAAATCATGATGAGCATCGCGGCGGCGGCGATGAGACAAGGTGTGCACCATGCCCCGACGGCAAGCGGCTGCAGGATGATGAGCGTGATGCTGACAACGCCCAGCGGCACGACGAGGATCCCGAAGAACGTAACCATCCACGGCATCGTGCGCCACCGGGTCTTGTCACCCATGAAGCCCATGAGGAATTCGACCATGTAGGCGACTGCCCCAAGTCCGGCATCGGGGATTGGAAAGGCGCTCGACACGGCGGATGTAAGGACGCTCATCGTCCCGTGTCCGAAGAACGGGTCGCGGAACGACGTGATGTAGTGAAGTTCGAACGAAGTCATTTGCCGCGACAGGAAGAACCCGACGAGCGCGAGCACGATAATCGGCGCGCGCTGTGGCCAACTCGATGGGTTGTACGACCAACCGCGCGGCACGTCCGGACCGGGCACCATACGCATCCCCGGCATCGCTACCAGAATCGCAAAGACGATCACCAGCGCGCCGACCAGCGTGTCGTTGGAGTAGACCGCAGACGTCGGCGCCCAAAAGACAAGCGGTGCGAAGAGCAGCCAGAGGCCGACGAGCGAGCTCGTCCACGGCGCCCAGAGCTTGAGCCACGGGCGATGCGACAGCGAGAGGATGCTCAGAATGATGATCAGCACACCGCTCACCGCATCACTCGCCTGGAGCGCCGTACTGCGGTATCCGAGCGCGAAGATACTCGTGGTCAGCCACAGTCCCACAACCATGTTGGCAAAGTGAGGCCAAGTTGGTGCCATATGCTCCATCTGCGCGCCGGCCGCCGCAGGCTGGGCACTCTGCATGTGCATCTGCGTGGCCTCGCCGCCCGGCATTGAGCCGGGATGCGCGGGTGGCTCGTGGACTTCTGGATGCGCGTGGGCAGGCGACATGAGACTCACCCCTTTACCAGCGTTGCAGCTTGCTCTTGCATTTCGGATGATGGTTCCAGTTTGTTCTCGCGGTACCAGCCGAGTGGGTCTGCTTTGAGTGCCGCGATCATCTTCGGCAGCGTCTCGCGCAGCGAACGCTTCGGCTCCCAGCCGAGCAGCGTGCGGGCGCGCGTGATGTCAAGCGCGTAGTGGTCGTTCGCACGGTCAATCATCCACGGTTTAATGAACGGATCGGCCCCAGGTAGTTTCTCCATCACCCAGGCCCCCGCTTTTGCCAGCGGCGCAAGCGGGCCGGGAACTTCGAGTGTCTCCCAGTCTTCGCCATGGATCAGGCGCGCCAGCGTATGCTGAATTTCGTCGTAGCTCAGGGGCTCCGGTTCGCCCAGCAGTATCGGCAGTTCGGGCGGCAACGTGGCTCGGTGCTCGACCACCAGATCGATGGCATCCACTAAATCGTCCATATGCATAAAGGACTGTCCGTGCGAAGTGCTGCCGGAGTAAACGTGACTGGTCAACTGGCGCTCGTAAATCCGCTGAATCTGGTGCGCCAGTGGGATGGAATGACAGCGATCGCCGTATACACCGGCGATGCGCAACAGCGCCGCAGGAATCTCTCCGCGCTTCTCATGGATGAGCTTCTCGGTGCGAACCTTCGACTCCGGGTACGCCCATGTTGGCCCCAGCGGCCATTCTTCATTGATGAACTGTCCCGGCTCAGCCGGGCGATGCACGAGCATGGTGCTCGAGAACACAAACTGCTCGACTTTGAAGCCGAGATCTCGCAGTCCGCGCAGCAGGCGTCCAGTACCATTCACCGTGATCTCGTCGTATTTCGTGCTCGGCTCGCCGAGGAAGTCGTAGTACGCAGCGAGATGAATTACCGAGGCGATGTGATCTCCGTGGTGTTCACGCACGGTGCGGAGCCCTTCCTGCACGCTCTCGTCCGATGTGATTTCGACGGGTATACCTACACATCCGGGGCTTGGTATTTTCGGTGCCTTGAGGTCGAAGCCGACGATGCTGTCAAAGCGACCGACGAAACGCCGCATTACGGCTGAGCCAATCGTTCCATTGGATCCTGAAACTAGGGCGATACCACTTGCTTTCTCCATTGATGTTCCTTCTGTCCGAACAGTCGATTTGGACAATGTTTCTCACCTTGGGCGAGCTCGCTTGTCGGTTCATTCGAGCCTCACCAACTCCGACAAATGCTGTTCCGGTTTCTCTGCCTGCAAACCGCTGCCATACGAGATTCAACTTCCTGCGTTTTAGCTCGCGCATTACTACGAGTGTTTATCAAACACCGTTTTGCAGCCCTCGGAGCAGAAGTAGCAACGATCCCCCTGGTAGGTGGCTTGTAACGTGGCCATTTGATCATCGATCTTCTCGCCGCAGACAGCATCAGTATGTGTCGCCATTGCTGCATCTCCTCTTAGGTCGCAACTTTGAAAGCTGTAGCCGGTCCCGACTTCATCGCGCTCGTCTCCATTCAATGTCCGGTTGAAACACCATTTGCGAGGAAAAGTCCTTGCGTGTGGTTGTCGGTACTTGAAAAGCAACGCCAAGCATCATGAACTTGTTCACGCGCACCTTCAACCCGAGCAGCAGGCTTATGATGGGTCGCTCGCCGCGCGCTGCCTCTGTTAGAACTTCCATCACAGGGTAAAAGCGGGAGCCGGCTTTGAAGACGAACGATGCGCTGCCGTCGACCATGTCTTCTCGGGGGTTGTAATGTAGCACCTGATTAAAAGATACCCGTGAATTTGCGAGCGCCGTCGAGAAGCCGACAAGCGTGTTGATACGTTTACCGCCGCCTGATCGCGTCGGAAATTCAAACTCGATCAGCGGTGAAAACCCGCTCATCCCGTTCTTGCTCCTGACCGCGGCAAACTGGAACATGGCTTCCGTGCGTGTATTGGTAAGGAACCTGTCATTTCTTACGTGAAGGCCGATGAACTTCGTCAATCCTGTTTCGAAGTGGAAAGCGAAATCGCCGTCGGTATGGCCGTCGGTGCGAGTCGCTAGGCCAGCAAGCCGAAGATTGTAGACGCCCACCCCTTCCGGCACTCCCATGTGTGTGAAGAATGGGTGAGCCACCTCTTCCTCCTCCATGCCCACCTTGTCGGTCTGGTTATCCTGGTTCTTCCCTGGTGCCGCGGCGGTGGTGTTTTGTGGCATTTGTTGGCTGTAGGCTGGAAGCCCCCACGCGGCGAACATGATCAAACAAACCAACGCTATTGAGTAAGCCCGTGTTTTTGCAATTGTTTTGCCGCTTCTTAAGTTACAGTTACCGACTGTCACTTCACGAGCCTCATGTGTTCCAGAGCTCCCATGTCGCCCCATAGACATCCTTTCTCCATTCATTGCTTACTCACGGTCACATTTCGGGCTCTGCTGACCAGGAGTCCGCGCATCTGGGTGTCCTGTGAGACAGATTCCCGGCCTTCTATATAGGCGATCGTTCGAGTTTGACCATCCCCGCCGAGAGCGCGCCCTGGCGGTGCCATGTCAGGTGCTCGTAAACGCTCGACCAATACAGGCCGAAAGTGAAACCGAACATCAGCTCTTCCAGGGGTACGCCGATCACTCGAACACCTGAGATTGCTTTCAGGTTCCACACCGCCTCGACGTATCCTCGAAAAACAACGTTGAATAAAGCGAATACTAAGAAGTAGACCCCGAAGAAGAGGACGCCGCTGACGATCATCTTCAACCATAGATCTCGACGGCAATACAGGGTGGCAAAGAATCCGACAATGAGCGCGATTGCCGACGAGTAGATGGGATTCAATCGTGTCGTGGCGCTGAGTATTCCGAACAGCAGCGGTGCCGAAAGGACGGCAAGAGTGTGCTGTCGGTGGCGTCCTTTTTCGTGCTCCGCCGCGATGACTTCGACGGGTTTAACGTGAAACAGGAGCTCGTATGCGGCGAACACGATGCCGCCGATGGAAAATGAAAACAGCAGACTTTCCAGATCAAAACCGGTCCGGCGTGCAAGATTCAGAATAGTGAATGGATTCCAGTAGCGTGGGACAAATATTGGCTCAGTTAGCCCCAACAATGCCGTACAGGCGCTTACTCGCAACATACTGGCGTTGAGGTCGTGACGGAGTACGTGCAATGTAGCCCACACTAAGGACAAGGCTATGCTCAGGCTGAGGTAGGCGTAGGTCCAAATCGCGGGCTCGTGTAGGGTCACAGCGTTCCTCCGCGACCCGTGTGCCAAGTTGAGGCGGCGGTCCGCTTTGCCTAAATAGGAAACACTGAAGCGGGCGTGAGGGTCCGGACGTCGCCAGATCGCCGACACTAGCCCATGGCTGCCCCCTAAAGGGCTGTCCCCGCCTCAGAACAGCCTTCACAATACTGCTCCAACAAATGGAGTTACTGTTCAGAATTGCTCACTGTTCAAGACAATCGCAGGAATCTTAACGTTCCCACTGTTCAAATTCGCACGCTCTGCTCGATTGATCTTCTCCCATGGAGTTCCAACGTCTGCCGCATGGCCCAGCTATCGTCTCGCCTGCAGCTTCTTGGATGTAGGATGGACGCTCGTACGTGCGACGAAAGGATCGTGTCCAATGTGTTTTTCGGCCTCGGCTAGTTTCATCGCCGGTGCTTCACTTTCCGCGGTCGGCATAGCGGCCATCAAGAAAACGCAGAGGACAACTGAGATACCCTTCGCGATGATTCCGTTGCTGTTCGGGCTCCAGCAGTTGACCGAAGGCGTCATCTGGCTGACATTCCACCATGACGCGCCGCTGCTCAAGCAAGCGATGACGTATCTGTATTCAGGATTCTCGCACGTACTGTGGCCGATGTACGTGCCGTTCGCTATGGGCATCCTGGAATCGGTACGCTGGCGTAAGCAAGCAATCTTCGCGTTCGAAGCCGCGGGGGTCGCCGTTGGCCTCTACCTGCTCTATTTCATCGTGACCCGCCCGGTAGTCGCTGAAGTCGTGGGCAGGCATATCGTCTACGCTTCGCCACATTTCTACTTGATTCCCGTGATGGTGCTCTACCTAGCGGCGACGTGCGTCAGTTGTTTCTTCTCGAGTCATGGATACGTGAAACTGTTTGGAGTGTTGGCGTTGTTGTCATTCATCGCAGCGTACCTCGTTCATGTGATGGCCTTGGTCTCGATTTGGTGCTTCTTCGCGGCTATCTTGAGTCTTCTCATCTATCTCCATCTCAGATTCAGAGATCTTGGAGGGTTTCCTAAGGAGGCTGGATTGCCGCCGGCCATCGCGCGCGATGCCGTAACGGGACACGATGTCGTTTGAGGCAGCCGACGCGTTCGATTAGGTGGCGGGGAGAGGACGTCACAAGCAAGATTGTGAAATGAGCGGTTTTGACCAGACGACCCGAATGTTCACACGGTATTCTTCGGTTTTGCCCGCCTGTATGTAGTTCGATGAGAAATCGAGATCGAATTCTGGTTGCGTAGAGTCAGTAACTTCTAATCCAACTAGGCCTGCACAAAGATCAAAAGCAGGCCTCTCAATCAACAGCAGTAGTCAAAACAAAAGGGAGAAAACACTTGAATACTTCAATGAAGTTGATGCTTATGCTGGTGCTGGCTAGTTCGATGTCAGTGATGGCACAAACAGACATGTCCCATGATTCTTCGATGAAGAAAGACCAAATGTCTGGTAAGAAGATGTCCATGACGGGTTGCATCGCGGAAAAAGACGGCAAGTACATGATGACGAACCAGGAGCATCCGGACGGTGTTCAACTGATGAGCTCAGAAGATCTGAAACCGCATGTGGGGCACAAGGTCAAAGTGACTGGCATGATGGAAAGTATGTCCGGGGATTCCATGAAACCCGACGACAAAATGCCGATGATGGGCATGATGAAGGTAAGCAGCATGAAGATGGTGTCTGCGCACTGTGGCAAATAGGCCGGTCCGTTGCGCCCGCTTGGCGGTTGCCTCTCGGGATTGTGCCTGATTTCATAGCAACGACGTGGAGATCGCTTGAGCCCCAGGGCAGGCTTTGATCTTGCGCACAACCTCACAACCAAGGCCATTCAGAAATGTGTGGCTGATTACTTTGGCACGCTGGGACGGTTGGCGGACTGGTCGGCTGCTGGTCGGAGCCAACGTGGTCCGTGATCGGACGTAGCATTGGTCCTACGTTGGGTTCGGGACATGGACTGTGCTTTCTTTGTATTCCTCGGGATTATGCCAGCCGCCCACATCTACAGCCAAACGATCCGCCTCAGGAGGTCCCCACGAGTCTGGCTCGTATGGATGCAAAGTTGTGGCATTCGCGAGGATAGGCTCAACAATGGCCCAAGCCGCTTCCACCGCGTCTTCCCGAACGAACAGCATCGCATCTCCACGCATGGCGTCTCCTAGAAGACGCTCATAGGCATCAACTTCGTCGGCGGTGTGTTCCTCGACGGCCGAAAGTTGCGCGGGCATGGAAACCAGTTCTTCGCCGGGACGCTTCACGCGGGCGCTGAGGTTGATCGAAAGCTCACCGGGACCGAGACGGAAGCGGAAATGATTACTTGATTCGCCGGCCAAATTATCGAGCGGAGGTTTCCTGAGTTTGACCAGCACTTCGGTGGTGGTAACCGGGAGGCACTTTCCGGCTCGAATCAGAAATGGCACGCCCGACCAGCGCCATGACTGAATTTCCAGACGCACAGCGGCAAACGTCTCCACCGTGGAATCAGATCCGACTCCTTTTTCTTTTGTGTAGCCCTTGAACTGCCCTCGGACCAGATGCTTTGGGTCCAGCGGTGGAATTGTGCGGAATATTTTGGCCTGTTCATCGCGGATCGCATCGCAATGTAACCCGGTGGGGGCCTCCATGGCCAGAAACGCTACGACCTGAAGCATGTGGTTTTCTACTACATCGCGGACCGCGCCGGTGTCATCGTAAAACTTACCCCGACCCTCAATGCCAAACTTCTCCGCCATTGTGATCTGCACACTCTCGATGTAATTCCGATTCCAAATCGGTTCGAGGAAGCTATTGGCGAAGCGAAAGAAAAGAAGATTGAGAACGGCCTCTTTACCGAGGTAGTGGTCGATACGAAAGATTCTTGATTCCGGAAGCACCGCATGAAGTGCGGCATTCAACTGCTGGGCCGAGGCAAGATCGTGTCCAAAGGGCTTCTCGACAATGACTCGTGCATTTTTGTTGATGCAGTTCGACTTTGCGAGAGACTTGACAACACTTGTAAAAAGACTCGGTGGAATCGCCAGATAATGTGCAGGGCGGCTGGCTGAGCCAAGCGTTTTCTTCAATAGGTCGAAGGTCGCAGGTTCCCCATAATCGCCGCTGACATAGCGAAGCAAGTTCAACAGCTTAGCCAGAGCTTGCTGATCGATGTTGTCATCTTGCTGCTGGATGCTGTCGCGCACGCGCTCTTGGAGATCTTTTTCCGTCCGCCCCGACCTGGCTATGCCAATCACGGGCACATCCAGATGACCATGCCGGACCATATGATAAAGAGCGGGGAAGATCTTCTTATGGGCTAGGTCTCCCATTGCTCCGAAGAGAACCAGAGCATCGGCTGGCGCCGTATCGTCCCCGGGTTTTCCTGTCGTGCATCCTTGTCTTAGATCCGGCACGAACTCCTCCGCATGATGTTTCATGGCCAGACTCGCGTCGTTAAATTCTAGCCGCGAACGCGCAGTTGCGTCGCGACTGAAGCTGCAGGGTGCGACCCTCCAAGGGAGAACCTTCTTCGAAAGAATCCTCGGGCGGTGGTCCCCACTTTTTCACGCTGCCGCTTCGTCAATAATGGCGAGAAGTTCTCGTTCGACGTCCTGCGCCAGAGTATCCGCATGCCGAAGGCCGGTTGCAGCGAAAATATCCGTCGGTTTCACCGTGGCAATCGTACTGCCGTCGGCATTGCTGTAGACTGCTATCCGGCACGGCAGAACCGTCGCCGTGGCCATGTCCTGGTGCAGGGCCTGCGATGCTGCCAGCGGGTTGCAGACATCGTAGATTCGAACTTCGTTGGCCAGATCAATCCCCTTGTCATGCAGAGTCTTCTTAAGATCCAAAACGTGAAGAACGCCAAATTTATGACGCTGCGCGGCTTCGTGGAGACTTTGCTCAACTTCCTGTGGCGAGTGCTTCGATGATTTCTGGTAGATCATAGTGTCCCTTCTTTCACCTGCCGCATCTGCTTCTAAACGTTACATGTGGAGCACACAGATTTCACTTGCGTGCCCGGAATATCAGGGCCAGAGCGATGATCAGCACCACCCCGAACATCCACATCCAACTCATGTTCCACCCGTCCATACCATATCCGTGCACAGAACCGCCTCCGGAATTGCTGTTTGAGAATACGGGACACTGTCAGACTCATTTCTTCTGATCGTCCACCATCCCTTTGTCTTTCTTCTTCGTCGCCCCGCTTTTCTTGTGCATGTCCATTGGCTCCGGCATCATGGCCATGTGGTCGGTCATCGTCTGCATGTGATCCGTCATGGCTTGCAACTGGTCAAGCATCGCCTGCTGCAGTTCCATCTGCCCCTTCATGCTGGCTTGTTCCGTTTCCATGTGGCTCTTCATGGCGGCATCAGCGGCAGCCATTTTCGCCATGTTGTCCTTCATCAGAGTCTGCATCTGTTCCATCTGCGCACGCAGCTGCTCCATCTGCGTTTTCATGTTCTTCATATCCATGCCGGAACTTGGCATGGCGTTCTGGGCTTGCAGTGGTGAACCGTAAAAGCCCAGTAGGGATAGTGCGAGAATCGATACGAACAGCAGTTTTGTCATTGCTTCATCTCCTTGGTGTTCTCAAATCGATTGCTGATAAAGACCAGATCAGCGCTACTGCAGCAACCACGGCTCGTTTCAACTCATCCGGAACAGAGCCAAGCCTGCATCGTCGCTCACGGAGCCGGTGATCGCCGATGTAGAAGTTCGATAAGGAATATTTGAAGACAGGACCCAGATTTTGCTGCTGACGTTGTCGATGCCGAACTGGTCCGTGTTGCCGAGCGCCGCTATCACGTCGAGCCCATGTCTTGGGACGGCCCTGCCTCAAGAGGGTAGGTAGGCCGTCAGGTTTGGCGGGCAAGCGACCCTTTTGCGACACCAATAGATTCACTCACTCGCTTTAGCAATACTGTGCGGAATGGCTCATGTCATGAGCCATCAGCCCCAATGCGGGCTCTCCCTGATTTAGAACCGTCCAGCGCATGGCGGGCTGTGGTTTTCGGATGTTTACGCTGTCCAGGAAAACGGTAAAATAGACGTGTCGTTGTTCAGGCAGACGGGGGTGCCTATGTCTCCTGCGCGCCAATCCAACGGTTCTCCAGGCAGAAGAAAAATCGCACGCCCAAACCCAATCGACCCGCCAACCCAAACAGAGGGTAGTGCCATAAATCCAAGTATTGCGGCCAGGAAGGGGAGCGGTTTCGATCCCCATTCATTCCTCGCAACCATCGCCCATGGCAGCCTTTCGGTTAGATCGTGTCTCAGCCACGAGGCCCATTCGTGAGAACAACCTTGAGGGCATTTTCTTTTGCTGCGTTTCCAAACGTGTCGTACGCTTTCATGATGTCGTTCATCGCGAAGCGATGAGTCACGAGCTTGCTGGGCTGCAGCTTGCCCGACTCCACGACCTTCAGCAGCATCGGTATCGTGATCGTGTCCACCAACCGTGTGGTGAGCGAAATGTTACGGTCCCAGAGTTTTTCCATGTGCAGTTCCACTGGCTTGCCGTGCACGCCCACGTTCGCGATGCGCCCGCCGGCCGCAACGATGGCCTGGCAGATATCGAAGGTAGCAGGAACTCCGACCGCCTCAATGGCTACGTCGACGCCGGCCCCCTGCGTTAGTTCCATCACGCGATGGGCGGCGCGCCCATCCGTGCTGTTGATCAGAGTGGTTGCGCCCAGCTTCTTGGCGACCGCTAGGCGGTTTTCGTCCAAGTCGATCATAAAGATCGCTGCCGGTGAATAAAATTGCGCCGTCAGCAGAACGGCGATCCCGACAGGCCCGGCGCCCACGATGGCAACCGTGTCCCCGGGTTTCACTTGCCCGTTCAGAACACCGCACTCAAAACCAGTTGGCAAAATATCGCTTACCATTACCATGGCTTCTTCATCGCCGTCGGCGGGAAAGTTGTAGAGACTCCCATCGGCGTAGGGGATGCGCACGTATTCGGCGTGAGTTCCGTCTGTGGTGTAGCCCAGAATCCAGCCGCCGTGCCGACAATGGGAATACATGCCCCGTCTGCAGAAGTCGCATTTCAGGCAGGCAGTGACGCACGAGATGATGACTTTGTCTCCAACGTGAAAGTCTGTGACCCCGGGTCCGACTTGTTCAATTACACCGATGCCTTCGTGCCCAAGAATGCGTCCATCGGTCACCACTGGGAGATCTCCCTTCAGAATGTGAAGATCGGTTCCGCAAATTGTCGAAGTGGTAATCCGCACGATGGCATCGCCCGAATCCTGGATGGTGGGGCGCGGCTTGTCCTCCCATGCACGCTTGCCGGGACCGTGATAGACCAGCGCTTTCATCGTAGTGCCGTTTCTTAGAATTGCGGTACTTGTGGTCGCCACCTCGAGCTCAGCGATTGTCATTGATCTTCCCTCGGAAAGTGGCCAATGGTAGCGCCATTCACAACACCGCGACTGGTCAAGACTGCACACTTTTTCCACTCCGGGGAATTGATGGGACGCATGCTCGCCCTGAGCTGTTTTGAACAGATTCTGGCATCTCCTTAGTGAGAAAGTTTCGGTTAGAACCATTTCGGTTAGAACCATTTGCGAGCGTGACGGGTCTTCAGGGCAGTGGATGATGAGCTGCGGGAAACCGGCCAATCGACTTTTGAACCACCTTTACCAACGGAGCCATCATTCGAAGGAGAAATCATGATGAATAGCACAACAGCTGTGAAAGATCCTGTGTGCGGCATGGACGTAGAGACGGCCACCGCCGCTGGACAAACTGAGCACAAGGGGCAAACGTATTACTTCTGCGGCGCCAAGTGCAAAGAGAAGTTCGATGCTAATCCTGAGCAATACTTGGGCACGTCTGCGGGAGCGCCGAAGAGTGGCCATGGTTGCTGCAGTTAACATTCAAAGACGCGCAGGTGAAAGCCATCCCCACCGTTGACCCTAAGCTTTTCCCTACCTTGGCTCAACGGGAAGTAGGAAGATCGCTGACGCTTTGAATAGCAACCTGAATCTACAGGACGGATTCGCCAGGGCGGACCGCCCCGGCTCTGTAAGCCTAATCTCGCTCCGCAGAATCGGAACAGTGACTGGTGAATGACTGCAAGGCATTGGAAAATGACTTTATCCCTTCCCCTCCTCGATACGCAAAACGGGGACTGGATGGGCTACGAACGGCCTTGCGGCGGAAATCGTTCTTTGGCGAGCGCCTGGATCTCCCGCGACCTTTCATAGGCGAAGCGGACAACCTCTTCTGCTTCGCGTGAAAGTTGCAAATCTTGTCTGGTTAACAGGACCTGCAACTTTGTATGCATCAGGATGGCAGGCGCGCATAGGTCTCGGTGAAATTTCTCCACAGTTTCGGCCAAGTGCCGAAAATCGCGCTCGCGCTTGTTCTTCTGCCAGAGCAACCAGCCAAGAGCGACTCCAAAAAAGATGAACAAGGCGCGATAGAAGATCATCGCTGGCTGCGGCTGGAGCATTTCAATCCAGAAACTCGTGTTCTCCATCCGGGCGTGCATTACCGTGTCGATAGTGCATGCGCCTAAGCCAAACAGGATCCCATAGAAGATTTCTTTGTATTTTTGAAGCATCTTGACTCCTAGTGCGACAAAGAGAAGCTGTGGTTGCTGCAGTTGCAGTCATCACAGATGCACGTTTCGCAGTCGCAACGAATTGGTGATCACGGACACTGAGCTGAGACTCATTGCGGCGGCGGCAAGAATCGGGCTCAACAGGATTCCAAAGAACGGATAGAGCACGCCAGCCGCAATCGGCAAACCCACCGAGTTGTAAATAAACGCGAAAAACAGGTTCTGGCGAATATTGCGCATGGTGGCCCGGCTCAGCTTGCGGGCGCGTACGATCCCGGCCAGGTCTCCCTTGACGAGAGTGACGCCGCCGCTTTCCATCGCTATGTCGGTACCGGTTCCCATGGCGATGCCGACGTCAGCCTGCGCCAGGGCGGGCGCGTCGTTGATCCCATCGCCCGCCATCGCAACGATCCGGCCTTCTTTCTGCAAGCGCTGAACAACCTCGGATTTTTTGTCCGGCAAGACTTCGGCTTCAAACTCTGAGATGCCAAGCTTCCGGGCCACCGCTTCGGCGGTGGCGCGGCTGTCACCGGTCAGCATGACGATGCGCAGACCCTCGGCCCTGAGATCACGGATCGCCTGTGGTGTGGATGGCTTAATTGGGTCCGCGATGCCGATTATGCCGGAGAGCCGCCCATCCACGGCGGCAAAGATTACGGTCTGGCCTTTGCGGCGGAGTTCATCGGCCTCTAGCTGCAGTGAACCGAGGCTAAGGCCCAAGCTTTGAAACAGCTTTTCATTTCCGGCAATCACGGTTTTGCCGTCGACCTTGCCACTGACGCCGCTGCCAGTCAGAGACTGAAATTCCGCAACGCTCGCAAGCGCAAGACCATTCTCCTTGGCGGCTGCCACGATGGCGGCTCCGAGCGGGTGCTCGCTTCCCTGCTCCAGGCTTGCCACCAGCCTCACCAACTCAGAGTCATTCTGTCCGGCGACAGGCGCCACCGCTTCGACGCTCGGCTTGCCGGCGGTCAGAGTTCCGGTTTTGTCGACGACCAGCGTATCCACCTTCTCGAAAATTTCCAGCGCTTCGGCGTTGCGGATGAGAACGCCGGTGTGCGCCCCTCGTCCGGTGCCGACCACGATAGCCATGGGCGTCGCCAGTCCGAGAGCACACGGGCAGGCGATGATGAGCACCGCCACGGCATTCACCAGCGCGTGCGCCAGACGCGGCTCGGGGCCGAATAGACTCCAGAGAATGAAGGTCAGGACCGCGATTGCGATGACAGCGGGCACGAACCACGTGGCTACCCGGTCCGCCACTCGTTGGATCGGGGCCCGGCTGCGTTGCGCCTTGCCTACCATTTGGACGATTTGCGCTAGTAAGGTCTCACTACCCACACGCTCGGCTCGCATCACGAACGAGCCCGTTCCATTCACTGTTGCGCCAATCACCCGGCTGCCGGCGGCTTTCTCGACCGGCATGGATTCACCGGTGATCATCGACTCATCGATGGCACTGGCGCCTTCCAGAACCACACCGTCCACCGGAACTTTCTCGCCCGGACGCACGCGCAGATGGTCTCCCAGTTTCACTTGATCAAGCGGGATGTCGTGCTCTGCACCGTCACGCAGGATGCGCGCAGTCTTCGGGCTCAGATCGAGCAAGGCACGAATCGCGGCTCCGGTGCGGGTGCGGGCGCGCAATTCGAGCACCTGTCCCAGAAGGACTAACGTCGTGATGGAAGCCGCTGCCTCAAAGTACACAGCGGGCGTGCCGTTCATCTCGCGAAACGATGGCGGAAAAATCCGCGGAAAGATGGTCGCGATCAGGCTGTACCCGTAGGCCACCCCCGTGCCCATCGCGATCAGCGTGAACATGTTGGTGGAACGGTTGACGATGGATGCCCAGCCTCGCTGGAAGAATGGCCAGCCTCCCCAAAGCACGACTGGCGTCGCCAGGAACAGTTCGATCCACGGCAACCAGCCGTTGGGAAGTGCGCGCTGGACCGGCATGCCGGGCAACATGTCAGCCATGGCGATGACCAGCAACGGGACGGTTAGCGCGACGCCGCCCCAAAAGCGCCGCGTCATGTCGCGTAGTTCCGGACTCTCTTCTTCCGCCGCCGCAGTGCGCGGTTCGAGTGCCATGCCGCAGCTCGGGCACGAGCCCGGCCCTGGCCGGACGATCTCGGGATGCATCGGGCAGGTGTACTCAATACGGGCGGTCGGTGCGGGCAGCTCGGGTTCAAGTGCCATGCCGCAACTGGGACACGGCCCGGACTTCGTCTCCCGGACTTCCGGACACATCGGGCAGATGTAGTTGCCGACGGGTGGTTGCGGGGCAGCTTTCGCCGGAGCCGCTGCAATGTGTGCTAACGGCGTGCCGGGCGCAGCGATCGGACGCGGCGCCAGATATGAGTTCGGGGTGGCGCGGAATTTCTCCAGGCAGTGAGCGCTGCAGAAATAGTACGCCTTGCCAGTGTGCTCCGATTTATACCGGGCTGTGCCCGGGTTGACATCCATGCCACAAACAGGGTCTTTGGTGTTGGCGTCGCCAGTTACGGAACTCTCGGGACTCGGCATTGCCAGCATGGTCAATCCTGCGGACGGAGCCTTTGCGCCGGGGTTGAGATATTTGTCAGGACTGGCTTTGAATTTCTCTTCGCAATGTCCACCGCAGAAATAATGGGTCTCCCCGGCGTGAGTGTGTACATGCTTCGCGGTAGCGGGGTTCACGGACATCCCACAGACCGGATCCTTCATGGCCTCGCTCAAATCGGCGCGATTGGTTGACATCATTTTTCCCCGATCCGTATGGTTGCACGCGAAAAAGTAGCGTGTCGTTTTTGTCGTCCGTTCCGTAACTCTGGATTGCATCAAGGCTAAACGGAACAACGCCCGATTCATGATTTCGAGCGAAAAGCCTTGGTCAGCACCGCCAAATCGTAGTCAAAAAGCTGGAAGTAGTCGGTGATTCCCTTTTCACCTCCCACCGAAGAAGGCAGGACCACCACCTTCGCCCCGGTCTTCCGAGCGATGTTATTCGGTGTCTTTAGCTCAAAGTAGGGCTCCACTAGAATGATCCCCACGTTCTGACTCTTCATGAGGTTGACGAGTTCGGATGCATGGTCCCGGCTGGGCGGGATGCCCGGCTGCGGCTCGATTTCGCCGACCGAGACAAGTTGGAAGTACTTCAGAAAATTGGACCACGACCGGTAATAGGTGACCACTTTGCATCCGCGGTAGGGACGCATTTCGGCGTTCCAGATTTCTTCTGCGTCCGAGAGCCGCTTGCTGAACACTCGAAAACGATCGTCAAAATAGGAAGCATCACTTGGCCGTAGCTCGCCTAGCTTGTGGGCAAGTGCTTGAGCGATCTTCCGACCGTTTTCCGGGTCGAGCCAATAATGGGGATTGCCGAAAGGCTGAATGCTTGGCGTGATAGGGCCGGATGGCATGTCGACAATCTCGGCATACTGCGAAGCGTCGAAATAGCCTGGAGCCCCTGGCTGAATTCGAGCGTTGCCGGACTGGCTGACCAGAGACGGTGTGTGATGGCTCCGCGTCAGCCAGCCGCTCTCCAGCTCCAGACCAACAATAATCAGGAGATCGGCCTTTCGCAATTTCAGCAGGTAGCTGGGCTTCGCTTGCACGAAGTGCGGGTGCTGATTACCGCGGACCAGGGATTGCACCTCGGCACGCTCACCCCCGACCTCCGCGGCAAGTGCCGCAAGGTCGGCGGTGGAGGCGAGGACCTTCAATTTGGAAGTGGCCTGCGCGAAGAGGGGACTTGCTGCCGCGCCGGCGAGCGACAAAGCCAGAAGCAACGTAAACCAAAGATGCCACTCAAGTATTCTTCTCATGCGCGCTCCTCTTTTTTCCAACCGCCCCGTGACGATGTCCGTTGCGATGCCAAGTCAAATACCGACTTGCATTCGCAGACGTCGTTGTCTTTGCTGTGCCTTCATTGGAGGCAATCTCCGTTATCAGAACGGATGAGCCCCGTGCGCTCCGATAGTAAAGAGGACCTGAAGCAAGAGTTCATTTGCGGTTTGCCCTTCAGCATAATGCGTACGGCGGAGCTGACCACGAATCTGGCTGAACTCGCTCGGCCAATAGGTCAAAACCAAGGAACCGCCACTGTCCTGCTGCAAGGCATTCTGGGCTCGCTCCGACCAATCGTAGCGACCGCCCGTGAACCACCTTCTCCCCAATTGATACTCGGCCGAGGCGAAGAAACCAAAGGCCCGCTGTGTTGCGGCCACTTGCTCGCGGTTGCTCCAGACTAGTTCCGTACGAGCTGCGAAGGAGTGTAGCCTGGGACCTCGCACGGGCTTCCAGCGGAGAGTCGCATCCATCGCGTAGAGCTGGGTAATGAAGTTGCTGCCCAAGTCGTTGTGCCCACGGGTGTAGGACCCTCCCAGTTCAATATTCGTTGACTCCGTCAGATCTCGATAGCCCCTGAGATGGCCGACTACACTGACATCCGTTCGGCGGCTGGAATGAAATAGACTGCCAGAGTCTCCCCGGAAGACCTCGCCGGTACCCTCCAAAAAGATCCCCTTCGGCGCAGGCAGGATTCGGCTGATGGAAATGCCTGTGTCCTTGATGCCCACATCAGCCTCCGTGAGTGAGCCACCCATCAGGTTGAATGCGACCAAAGGCCTGTCGACCCAGGGAAGGGTGTGATTATGAAAGGTGTTCACCCGTCCGAATGCGGCCCGCATCCTCCCGACTCTGGGAACAAAACCCCAAGGTACCGAAGTGAAAGTGACATAGCCTTCCTCCACTTCAATGTCGTTCTCCCCGATCGCCAGGAAGAAATCTGCCCGGGCGTACGGATCCACAATGGATTGGAGCGAGATCTCACTTTCCTGCAATGCGAGTGCGGGAAGCGGATTGATCGAGTTGTGACCCGCCGCCCCCACAAAATTGCCGATGATTCCGATATCAGGATTGAGTGCCTTGGCTGCGGCGCTGGCACCGCCGTATACCGGCAGCTGAGTGCTGCTGTCCGCCGGTGTTCCGGGCGGAGGAAGCTGCGGAGCCGGAGGGGCAGCGTTCATGGCAGATTGCGTCGGCCCTGCGGAGGCGCCCTTGAGAGCTTGTACCTCGGTTTCTAGTGCACGGACGCGCTCTAACAGCGCTTTGACTTCGGCACGTAGGTCATCTGAGCCGGTCTGCGCTGCGGCGTCCACCGAATGCAGGAAGACCAGCGCTACTGCGAACATGATTACCACTGAGCGCTTCGGGCAAAGGAACCGTCGCGTCACTTTCATGGTTTCCACCTTCCTTGGCAGTTGCGGTTAATGTTTGGGAGCCAACCACCCTGCGGTTAGGGGCGGCTCTGTGAATCTCTCGAATCACCGTCTTTTTGAAGTGTGCCCTTGGCTGAACTGCTGAACATCTCGAACCCTTTTGTGATTGCATCGGGGCGCACTACAACGTTGTTGTTCTCCACCGAGAACGGGACGGGGACTGCAACACAACTCTTGTCGGCGGTCATGCGCTCGTTCCGATCGCCAATGCGCATCGCACTTTGGCATTGTCCACAGATCAGGTTCCCCTCTTTTAAGTGGTGCTGTTTACGGAACGAATAGCAGGTGGTACAAGAGGCAAATGCCGCTCGAACCACCCCCTTGGAGTCCCGGTTCACAAGCAGTTTGGACCGCTCCGAAGATCTGATCGGGTAGGTGAAGAAGCGGGTCTGGCCCGGCTGGAGCTGCGCCAGGTCGTATAGGAAATTCTCTCCTGCTTCGAGCACGATCTCGGGTAAATGGTCTGACGCGGTCGCCTTTCTTTCCTGGGAGATTGCAAACCATGCCGCGGCTCCCCACACCGCCAGCAAAAATCCAGCGATCAATCCCCAGACGCGCCAGCCTTGGCGGGTGAGTGCCTCTACCCGCTTTCGTCTCCGTCCTAACACGTGATGCCGTGAACGCCACATCTAAGTTCTCCGGAGAGCAGCGACCTGCCCTCGGTGTCCTTTCTCCAACATCACCAGGGACCCGAATACCGGATCCTTGAATTGCGCCTGGTGCAATCCATTTACGCGCAAATAGGCTTCGACGAGGGCCACTACCGCTCACGCCGGCGATGCCTTACGGAAGCTCCATTGGCGTTCGCAGGCTCCGAGCTCTGACAGATGCTCTTTCATTTCCTTGAGGCAGCGCGTTTCACATTGGTCTACAGGTTGGTCAAAACCTCGGCGGTGAACAATCTTCACGCTCAGAGTGACATCGGGACGGCTGCCGCGTACTGCCGAATAGCGAAGTGCCTGCTCATACGGCCCGATCTCGTACATCGAAGGCCGCTCGTCCTTTGGAAGAATCCAATCGGATATGGCATGCAGAGCGGCATAAACATGCCGGCACGCGGGACCACCAGGGCCGACGTGATCAATGTCAGGCTCGGGAGTACCAGAAAGCTCCAGTTCAAACCCCACCTGTTGCTGTTTGCCGCCAACCATCAAGGATTCCGGCCACACTTCCCAGCAGACCTTGTACCGCTTGACGAGATCAACCAAAGTCTGCGATTCATCATTTAGCGAACCGCCGGCCGGCGATTGTTGTTCTGTGTAAATCATGAAAGCCCCCATCCCTTCTCGATTGCCGCGCCTCTGGCGTTTTCTTGCGGACTCCTAGTTGGCCAAGTCCTTCCTTCTCCTGGGCCCGGCAAGCAATGCAAACCTTCCAATAACTTCCACGCATTCAAGTCCGACGAGGCAAACGCCGCACCGGATTGCCCTGGCTCGGGTTCTCTCCGAATCCCCTCACGCCACTGCTGTGTCCCAAGACTCCATTGGCGTTCGCCGACCCCGAGTTTTAACAAAAGTTCTTTCGTTTCGCGGAGAACGCGCATTTCACACCGACCTACCGCCTGGTCAAAACCGCTCAGCTGAACGACTTTCACCTTCAGAGCGAGATCGATCTTCACGGTGAGGGTCGCGCTGGAGCCGCTGCCGCGCACTGCCGAGTAGCGGAGGGCCGCTGCATATGGCCCTATCTGGTACATCGAAGGCTGCGCTTGCTTAGGGAGGACCCACTCGGTCACGGAATGAAGTGCACTGTAGATCAGCTGGCACGTTGGACACCCTCGCCCGATGTGCTGTGTTGCCGACTCGTGAGTTCCCGAGAGTTCAAGGTCAAATCCGGCCTGCCTTTCTTGCCCGTCGATCATCAAATATTCCCGCCACACTTCCGAGCAGACCGTGTACTGCCTCACAAGATCAACCAAAACCGGCGGTCGTTGTTCGGTGTAAGTCATTACCATCTCCCTCTCACCTGGACTCATGTCTGCTTCGAATTCCTCGACGGGAAGTTCTCCTTCGATTTGCCCGATATTGGCCACGAAGCCTTGAGGTCCTCATGGGTAAACATCTTGCTGATCCATCCCCACGAGTTCCACTTCGCTTGGCAACTGGCCCTCTGTTTGTATGGGCTTCGTACCGTCTCGGCGTGACGCACAACAACCCATCAGAGAACCATCCCTGATTTCCAGCACCCGGTCGGCCAGGCCAGCGTTGTTCCGGTTGTGTGTAACCATAAAAATCGTCTGCCCCCGGCGATTGAGATCGATGAAGACTTCCATGATTTCGCTCCCGGTCTTGCTGTCGAGCGTTCCGGTCGGTTCATCCGCAAGCAGCAGCGGAGGCTGATTGACCAAAGCCCGGGCGATCGCGAGCCGGCCCTGTTCGCCGCCCGACAGCTGGTTGGGAAGTCGCGAAGCCTTGTTCCCCAGCGACACGCTCTCCAGCACAACCATGGCGCGCTCACGCTTCTCTCTCGCGGGAACGGGGGAGGTTGTTAGCGGGAGCATTGCGTTCTCCAGAGCAGTGAGATACGGCATCAGGTGATGCTGCTGAAAGACAAAGCCCAAGTATTCCATGCGAAAGTCGGCACGGCGCTCGTCAGACAGGCCGTACACATCGATTCCGTCGACCAGGACCTTGCCCGTCGATGGGCGATTCATGGCGCCGATGGTCGTCAGGAGTGTGCTCTTGCCCGATCCTGAGGGACCCATTAGCGCAATGAACTCGCCTTCCTGGATCTCGACGCTGATGTCGGTGAGTACCTGCACAGTTGAGTCGAGTTCGGTCTCGTTATAGGTTTTGCTGACGTTTTCTATCGAAATGAATGCCACTTGCATCCTCCTCAGATGTAGCGCACTGCCTCGGACGGATCGAGCCTTGCTGCCCGAACCGCCGGGTAGATGCTGCTCAGCGTGCCAATCAGCATGGCTCCGAACAATGCCGCGAGCAGCAGGGTTGGGTTCAGCTCACGCCCAACCCCGGTCTCACTGAAATAGGGAAGGACCACCCAGCTTGCCGCCAGACCTGCCGCCCAGCCAAAGAAGCCCCCGGCAGCGCTGATCGTTGCCACTTCCAGGATGAGGCCTTTGATGATGTGAGTCCGGCGAAAACCAATTGCTCGCAGCACGCCGATCTCCTTGGTGCGCTCGACGACGGAACCCATCATGGTCGTAAAGATCATCAAAGCTCCGATGATCAGAACCACAACCGCGACAGCTGCCGAAAAGCGTGAAAGCCGCGCTACCATCTCTGTCCGCGCCTTCACCGCCTGCTGTACGGCCGAGACCTTGGCGTGGGGAAGTTTGTCGCGAATCTGCCCGACGATGTCCTCGACCGGACAGCCTTTGCACAAAGCGCTGACCTCGATCACATTCAGCTGGCCAACCTTGTTCACCAGCTTCTGAACGTGCAGGAGTTCCCCGAAAATCATCCGGTCTTCCGGTCCACCCGTGGCCCCAATCACACCTGCCACGCTGTGCGGCTGCCCAGCAATTTGCAGGCTTCCCTTGACGACCTTGAACTGGATTTGTTCTTCCGCGGAGTGGTGCTCGCCCATCTCGGCGCCTTTCTGAGGAGATTGTTCCGTGGGCTTGACAATCGAGAGCGCCCGCGCCACCTCGTAGCCGACGAGCACGTCTCCTTCCGTCTCCGGGTTTCTTCCCGTGATGCGCCACCATTGCCTCAGCTTGAGCTCATTCTTGAAGTCGACGCCTGCCAGGAGTACCTGCTGGCCCTCGACTTCCGCTGCGCTCAAGACCTTCGGAGCGATGACACTCAGACGTTTGTGATAGGGAATCTGCCGGATCTTCTCGATATCTTCATTGCTCAGCTCATGCTCGTCGAAGGTGACGCCCGGAACAGAGACCCCGCCATAGTCCAAGGCCAGGCTGTTCGATTCCGGCACAATCACGATATTCGCCCCGAAGCGGTCCAACTGTGCCCCGATCTCTTCCTGGATGGAGTTGCTCAAACTCAACAGCGCTACAATGGTGCCGACGCCAATGGCAATGCCCACGGTCAGGAACATGGCCTTGCCTTTGCGTCGGTTCAGATTGGCGAAAGCCAGCGTGCTTATTCGCATAAGTCCCCCAAGCCTCTTGTTCGGTTAGAACAATTCGGCACGGGCCTCCAACTCGCTAGTGGCGATCAGCAGCTTGTCTCCCTGAATCGTTCGCGGGATCCCGTCCGGATTGCAGCCTCCTGTGACCTCGTTGACCAAAGCGGACGGAAAGTGTTTGCGGCACTTGTTGCAGACCATGTCGTTGCCCTGTTGGTGATAACCCATCTTTTCCCGAAAGCAAACGACGCAGGCGTCGGCTGCGGCCCGGTACACACCATCGGAACTCTTGATCACGAAGAAGCGAACGGTCTTCTGGTTCGACGCCTTGTATTCGTAGAACTTTGGGTCGCCGGTGCTGACTTCGGTGAGTGGGATCTGGATCTGGCCAGACGATGAGTCGCCTGCCGGAACCGGTTTCACTGCGGTGACCGCGCTCGATTTATTCGTGCCAGCAAACGCCAGGTAGATGAACGCTAGAACCACGAGTGTGCCGAGTACGCCAAGTATGTGATTGGGCTTGATTCGCGGCCCAGCGTGGCCGTGTGCAAATCGTTCTCTCTTTTCTGTGCGTCTGTCGTTGGATCTATGAGTCATAATGAGTTCTCCCTATGAGTTCTCCATCTCAACTGATTTCTGATATCGGTTTCGTTACCCGGCCTTGCCTGAGCGAACAGGTCACTGTTTGCCGTAATTTGTTGTCCGCGCATTCTTAGTTCTCCATTTCGGCTCGCGTGTAAACCACCGCACGACCTGCAGATTGCCCCATAGCCGGTGTGAGGTCTATTCCCTTGCCTGCCAGGAAGCCAATCGCGTTCAGCACCGCAGGCACATAGCTGCGTGTTTCAAGAGGCAGCATGCCCGCGCGGGCAATCGAACTGAAGTCACGCGTCGAGGTACGGTCGACCGCACGCTGGACGGTGTCCTCGCCTGCGTTATAGGCCGCCAAAGCCAGAGGCCAGTTGCCGAACTGGGTATGTAGGTCACGCAAATAACGCGCCGCCGCACGAGTTGATTTATAAGGATCGAGTCGCTCGTCCAGAGCGGCTGTCACGACCAGGCCGTAGCGACGTGCGGTAACCGGCATGAATTGCCAGAGACCGCGCGCCCCTTTGGGAGATAGAGCGGTGCTTTGCCCACCGCTTTCCACCAAGACAACCGCCGCCATTTGCTGAGGAACTCCTTCTTCTCTCAGAATCGGTTCCAGCACCGGCCGTAGCCCTTGCACTCGTTGGACTGCCTTCTGTAATTGAATGTTCTGTCCTGTCTTTCCTTCTGGGCGTAGTGCCGAAACGAACTCAGGGTCTGAACTTAGCGACGCCTCGAGCTGCGGGCGCACTGCTTCGGTTGGGCGCTGAGCGCTGGCAAGGAGGTCGGTTGCCGTGACGCTCATCACCTGGTGAAAAGTCAAAAAGGCTTCGTCAACCGAAGCGGCTGATGTCCGGGAAACGGATTCCTGCGCCCAGCCCCATGCGGATGTGAGGAGCAGGAAGATAGCGGCGCCAGCCAACCTCTTCAATAGCGCAGGGCAGGCAACAGCAGAACACGGCTTAGGCATTGGTTTCTCCACTCGCCAACGCCGGTTGTGCCTTCAGCCCGGGCTTCACCTCGAAGTTCCACTTCCAGATGGCAAAGATGGGTGGATAAACCACAAGTTCCATCAAGAAGGAGATCAAGATTCCGCCCACGAGCGGCGCCGCAATACGCTTCATCACGTCGGCTCCGCTTCCCACGGACCACAGGATCGGCAGCAGAGCAAATAGCATGCACGCCACAGTCATGATCTTGGGGCGCAGCCGCTTGACCGCACCCTGCACAATGGCCTCGCGCAAATCATCCCAGTTCCGCATCAGCCCTTTCTTTTGCGCGTCATGGTAGGCGATGTCCAAATAGAGCAACATAAACACCGCTGTCTCGGCGTCCACACCGAGCAACGCGATCAAGCCCACCCAAACGGCAATGCTCATGTTGTATCCGAGCAGGTACAGCAGCCAGATGGCTCCAATCGCGGAGAACGGAACTGCCAGGAGAATGATGAAAGTCTTCACGATCGAGCCGGTGTTGAAGTAGAGCAGCAGGAACACGATGAAGAGAGTGATCGGGATCACGATTTTGAGCCGCTCCCGGACGCGCTGCATGAACTCGTACTGTCCGCTCCAGACGAGCTGGTAGCCCGCTGGAAGCTTCACATTCGCCAGAACTGCTTTCTTGGCATCTTGTACGTAACCTCCGATATCTCGCCCAGACACATCCACATACACATATCCGCTCAGCCGGCCATTTTCGTCCCGGATCATGCTGGGACCGGTGAGAGTACGGATGTCAGCCAGTTGGGTCAGCGGGACCTGGGTGCCATCCGGCGTGGCAACCAGAACACGCTGCATGGCGCTAAGATCACTGCGGTAGTCGCGCAGGTAGCGAACGTTGACCGGATATCGTTCGCGCCCTTCTACGGTGGTGGTCACGTTTTCGCCGCCGATTGCCGACATGAGCACGTCTTCGGCATCGCCAACGGTGATTCCGTAACGGGCAAGCTGGTCCCGGTTCAGATCAAAGTCCAGGAAATACCCACCTGCTGTACGCTCTGCGAAAATGCTGGTGGTTCCCGGTATGCCCTTCAGCGCCATCTCGATGTTTTCCCCAATCTCCTGGATCTTGCCTAGATCGGAGCCGAGAATCTTGATGCCGAGAGGAGTTCGGACGCCGGTCGTAAGCATGTCGTTGCGGGCCTTGATCGGCATGGTCCAAGCGTTCGAGATACCGGGGAACTGCATGGCTTCGTTTAGGCCGCCCGTTCCGTAAATGAGTTCCTGAGTGTTTTTGTGATCCGGCCACGCGCGCCGCAAGGCCTTCTGCGTCCACTCTGGTGCCCAGCTTGAATACCAGCGCTTCTTCTTGGGCCATTCCGTCTGGGATTTGAGGACCACCACTGTCTCCATCATGGAGAAAGGAGCCGGGTCGGTCGCGGTCTCGGCCCGTCCAGCCTTTCCAAATACTCGGTCTACCTCTGGGAAGCTCCGGAGAACTTTGTCTTGCATTTGGAGAATCCGGCTGGCTTCGGTAATCGACATGCCCGGCAGCGTCGTGGGCATGTAGAGGAGAACACCTTCATCGAGTGGAGGCATGAACTCAGACCCCAGACGGAAATACACTGGGATGGTGACCGCCATCGCGATGATTGCAGCCGCGATCGTCTTCCACCTGTGCTCGAGCACAAACTCGATGACGGGGTGATAAATCTTCATCAACGGCCGGCTGATGGGGTGGTTTTCCTCGTTGTGGATCTCGCCCACCACTATCGCGTTGGTCACTTTTGCCAGCCAAGCCGGCCGAAACTCGAATTTCTTCAGCCGGATGAATAGCAGCAAGATAGGAGGCACCAGGGTAACCGCCAGAATTGCGGCGATTGCCATGGAAAAATTCTTGGTGAAAGCCAGGGGCTTAAAGAGCCGCCCTTCTTGCGCTTCCAAGGTGAATACCGGCAGAAAAGAAACCGCGATTACCAGCAAGGCAAAGAAACTTGGGCCTCCGACTTCCTTGATGGCGCCGATGATTACGTCTTTGTAGTCGCCAGGTCGTCCTTCAGCTTGCCAGTGTTCCAGCTTTTTGTGGGTTTGTTCCACCACCACGATTGATGCGTCGACCATGGCACCAATGGCAATCGCCAGCCCCCCCAGCGACATGATGTTCGCAGTCAAACCCAAAGCATGCATGGGAATAAACGAGAATAGGAGAGCCAGAGGAATCGTGATGATGGGGACCATGGCACTTGGAAGGTGCCAGAGGAATATCACGATGACCAAGCTCACAATGATAAGTTCCTCGATTAACGTGCCCTTCAGGTTCTCGATGGAGCGATCGATCAGCTCAGAACGGTCGTAAGTGGGAACAATCTCCAGACCTGGCGGCAGACTAACCTTCATCTCCTCCAGCTTCGCCTTCACCCGTTCAATGACCTTCTGGGCGTTCTCGCCGAATCTCATAATTACTATCGCCCCGACTACCTCTCCCTCTCCGTCCAGTTCCGCGACTCCCCGACGCAACTCCGGGCCGAGGGTAACTGTCGCCAAGTCCCGCACGAGCACGGGCGTTCCGGTAGCCGGGTTGTATCCCACTACCGATTTCTCGATGTCTTTGAGCGACTTGATATAGCCCCGGCCTCGGACCATGTATTCCCTGCCGGTGAATTCGACCAGCCGTGCGCCGATATCGTTGTTGCTGCCCTTTATGGCGTCCACAACTTTGTTGATCGGGATCTTGTAACCCAAGAGCTTGTTGGGATCGACGTTAACCTGGTATTGGCGGACGAAGCCGCCCAAAGGCGCCACTTCAGCCACGCCCGGAACGGCCTGCAGGGCATAGCGCAAATACCAGTCCTGAAAAGTCTTCATGTCCGCCAGGCTGTATTTACCCGTCTTGTCGACGAGCGCATACTCGTAGATCCAACCAACGGAGGTGTAGTCTTTCGCCAACTCCGTCTGTACGCCTTGCGGCAGTCGCGGCAGAATGGCGCTAAGGTACTCCAGGGTGCGGGAACGCGCCCAATAGAGGTCGGTGCCCTCCTCGAAGATCACATACACATACGAGTAACCGAAGTCAGAGAAGCCACGGATGTCTTTCACTTTCGGCAGTCCCAGCAGCGAGGAAACGATGGGATAGGTGACTTGGTCCTCCATGATGTCGGGGCTGCGGTCCCATCTGCTGTAGATGATGACCTGCGTGTCCGACAAATCGGGGATCGCATCCAGTTTGGTGTTGCTCAGGGAATACCACCCGATCATCGCTGCTACGCCGGTGAAGAGGAAGACCAGGAACTTATTACGAGCACAGGCATCTATGATTCGATTTATCATTGGGCACTGACTCCCTGGAGTAGCTTCTGCAATTGCATAACTGTCCCACCGTTCTCTCGTACAAATGCTTCTGCATCGTCTCGATGAGCAAAGGCGTAGGTCCCGGGAAAACAACGGTCGTAAGTCATCTGTTGCATGTGCTTACTCTGATCGACCATCGTTTCGTCGTGAGCGCAGAGCACCTTGCGGCTGCCGTCGACGAAGTAGGCCTGTTCGGGGTTGAGGCTGTTGCCCGAGACGTAATCGGTGACTGCGATCAGACGTAACGGCTTCTTCTCCTGGTAGGCCTCACTGACCGCGCAACGCGCGCAGCAAACCGTGCGGCGCCGCCCGTCGATTTCAGCGATTACCTTGGTATTCGCGTGAATCGAACGGTGGCAGAATCCACAAAACGTTTCTTCGCGGTTGGCCATCAAGCGATAACCGGCGGCTACAAGCCCTGCCAGCACTACTAATACCGCTGTCGCAATCCATGCGCGTTTCGCCATTCTCATTCTCCTTGTCGCTTAGTGCTTCATTCCGCCCATGGCACTTTTCAGCCGGCTCTCCGAGTCGATCAGGAAATTGCCGGATGTGACGATGGTTTCCCCCGCTCGCAGGCCGGAGAGCACTGCTATCTTGTCGTCCAGTTTCACGCCGATTTTGATCTCGCGCGGCTCGAAGTATCCGTCTGGCAGGGCGACGAAGACGGTCTGCCGCTCGCCGGAATCGAGCACTGCGCTCTGCGGCACAACCACCTGGGTGCCGTAGTCGATCTTCAGATTGACCTCTGAGTACATGTCAGGTTTCAAATCGAAATTAGGATTTGCAAATTCAAGCCGTACTTTGACCGTGCGGGTTTGAGGATCCAACGTGGGAAGAATGTAGGTCACACGTCCGTTGTATTTCTTGCCCGGATAGTAGCTCAGCTCCATTTGCGCCATCTGACCTACGTGGACGTACGGCACTTCGTATTCGTAAATCTGGGCGTTGGCCCAAATAGTGGAAAGATCGGCGATCACATAGAGATCCATGTCTGGCGTAATCGCAGTTTGGGGAAATGCTTTGCGATCCATCACGAAGCCCGTGACTGGGGAATAGAAAGTTAGCGTTCGGGTGATTTTCCCAGTCTCATCGAGTTCCTTGATTTGCTGGTCGCTGATGTCCCACAGGCGGAGGCGCTCGCGGGTGGAACTCAACAGCGACTCTGCCCCCCGAGAGGCCTCCGGAAAGCTTGAATCCCCGAGGTACTGTTTGCCACGACGAGCTATCAGGTATTCCTGCTCGGTAGCGACGAGATCCGGACTGTAGACCGTAAATAGTGGATCTCCCTTCTTGACCAGCTTCCCTACGTAATCGACATATACCTGCTCAATCCAGCCGTTGACCTTCACGTGGACGTGTGCCAACTTGGTTTCGTCAGCGGTCAACTGCGCCACGGCGCGAACCGTGCGGAACAACGACTCACGCTGCACGGTCGCCGTCTGGACACCGATCAGCTGCTGCTTTCCTTGGGACAGTTTCACGGTGCCAACCGGCATGTTCGCCGTCGCTTCTTCCTCATCGGCGTACCTGGGAACCAGCGGCATACCGTCGGTAGCGGTGCCCGGCTTGGACGACTGGAAAGTCGGGTTCATGGCGTCGTAGTAATAGAGAACCTTGCGCTCTCCCGGCGGGGTGGACTTATCTGTCCCTGGCGTGCTGGCCATGCCCGGCATGTTGGCCATGCTGCCGCTACTGGGCGAAGCATTGCTCTCGTCTGCATATTTCGGCACCAGGTCCATCCCGTCCGGCGCCTTGCCTGGCTTGTCATAGTGGTTCTTCGAGTTCATGGCGTCGTAGTAGTAGAGAACCGTGCGTTCCGGAAGTGTGCTCGTCTGCTTGTCGACAGTTCGGGACGCCATCGCCTTGTCGTCCTGGAGCCAAGTGCCGATGCGACCACGAAACAGAATGCCGAAAACGATTACCACCGCCAGGATCAGTGCGAAATACGTTGCAAACTTGCGAATCATGGTTCTTTGCTCCTTCATTTCGTTAGCTCCACGCCGACCAGCGGCTCTAGGTTCGCCAGGGCCATCTGGTAATTGGCCAACTCGCGGTAATAGCTCACTTCGTAGTCCAGTACGACCGTGAAGTTCGTGAGAATGGTGAGGAAATCGACCGCGCCTACCTGATAGGAAGCCATCGAGGACTCCAGGGCCAGCGAGGACTGCGGCACAATTGCCTGCGAGTAGAGCTCCAGCAACTGCTCTGACGATTTCGCCAACAGGTACTGCTGTTTGACCGCGAAGGACAATTCCGTTTGCCGATTTTCCTTGCTCCGCTGCGAACTGGCGAGTTGCTCGGTTTGCTCCCGAACAGCTTCCCGCTGTTTGGTCCGGTAATAAATCGGAATGTTTGCTGTCACGGTGAACCCGTGCATATCCTTCATGTCCGGCCGCTGCTGGTACATGTAGCCCACGTTAAAATCAGGTCGATAGTCCTTTTGGGCCAGATTGACCGCATACTGGTTGCGTTCGATCATTCGTTGTTCGCGCTGCAATCCCGTGTCTTGTTCACGGGCTAAAGTGTAGAGTTCATCGAGTGAGTGTGCGAGCTTGGCAGGCTCGAACGACGCCGGCGAAGGCAACGGCGCCTCCGGATCACGGAGCAGAAGCGTATTCAACCTGACTTGAGCGGTTCTCTGCTGCTGCTCGAAAACGGTCTGTCGCTGCTGGAGAAGTGATATTTCTACTTGCGACCTTAGAACATCCTGCTGGACACCTTTGCCGACGCGATAGCGTGCTTCGGCAATGCTTGACAGTTTTTGCAGCAAATCTTTGTTTTTCTGTGTGATCCCAACCGCCTTGGAAGCGGCAAAGTAGTCGTAGTAAGCCGACTTCACATCGGCGACTAGCTTGCGCCGGGCCGCCTCGTAATCCCACTGGGCTGCTTCGGCTTCACGATCAGCAATCTCGCCGCGTAATTTGAGCTTGCCGGGGTAAGGTATCCCCTGGCTGGCGGTGATCGCCCGATTGCTGGATGAATCTCCATTCTGCACGCTGAAGGGCGTGATGTTCCCTGCCCAGCCAACCGAAACCGTGGGGTCCGGTAGCGTCCTTGCCTGGGGCACGCGGTGCCTTAGTGCTTCCACTTGCCGCTGCGCGCTCTGAACTCCGGGGTTCTTCTGCAAGGCTTCACGGATCAAGCCGTCGAGATCGGCAGATGGCGGCTGCGCAGTCTGTGTCGGCGTTTCAGTGGAGGGCGACTGCACAGTCATCGGGACTGGTGTCTGTTGCCCGTACGCAAAGGCAACCAAAAGGCAGCCAACAACCAGCGATAGTACTTTCCTCATCATGAATCTCTCTCTCTCTCTCTGTCCAAGGGCCGTCTTTCCTTAGCGTTGCTTCCGCTCGGGAAAGACGGCCTTCTCGGTTTATCGGTCTGGGAGCGCAGTTGGCGATCGTTTTCATTCAGCTATTTACCCATGCTCGAAAACGTCGTCGCTGCCCGCGCAACAGGCGCTAGCGGTTGCGAGTTAGCTGCCTTCAGCTCGGCCTTTCTGGCCATGTCTTCGTGCAACCCAGCCAGTTTTGTTGCCTTTTCTGCCTGCTCGGCGTCTGCCTGGGCCCAATGGCGGCAGTGGCTAACGCCTTGGCCAAACGCAAACCCGTGCTTCGCCTCCAGGGCTGGGAAGGGTGGGTTGTTTGCGTAAGTCGCGGCCAAATCGGAATGTTGTTTTGAGCTGGCGTTTAATTGCTGGGCCTCTTGCCGATAGTAGGCCGCGATGCTCAGGTGCTCTGCTGGTGTTTTGGCCCTTTTCAGCAGCACCTTCAGCTCCTTCTTGCTCAGGGTTGGATTCGTCTCTGCGGCTGCGGAATAAGCAGGGGCAAGGGACAACAGCGTCAGGAAGACGATCATTTGAACGACTAGCGAATTGAGGCGCGCGGTCTTCATAATTCCTCCCGTAGAGCTCTGCTTGGTTGATTTGGTTGTTGGTTCGGAGCGGCGGAAGGTCCGAGGGCAATTTTCTTGCTTACTTCCTCGGAGCTACCCGCCGCTTTGCTGCTAAGGAATTTCTTTGGTTGGAGAGAGGACTAGATTAGAAAAGTGCAGAGAGCGGCTTGGGGAGGGCCACCGGGCGATTTCACATTCCAGTCAAAAGAGCCGTGGACCACGGGGGCAGCCGGAAGATCAGACAAGAACGCTTGCGACGCCGTTGGCGCAACTGATCTGGCAACCGATGCCTGCGGCACAGTGATCGATTCAGGTCTGGCCGCTGAGACCTCGCAGCAAGGGCGAACGGAAGGCGCCGCCTTGACCTGGTCCGCGGAGGGGTACATTCCCATCATGTGGCACTGGTGGTGTGGGTTGCCCCCCAAGGGAGTCATGAGCACGCAGTGGAGAGAGAGCGTGGCCGCCGGCATCGCGAACACTGCGATACTAGCCACGACAGCCGCGAATTTCCGAATGCGTGTCATCTCTACTCCACTACTATCTTGCGAATGTTAACGTTCCCACGGACCCGGCACTATGCCTTAAGTCACTCCCTATTGTGATCGCGATCACATGCCCCGAGATCCTAGATGCTGACCTGCTCTTGGGGCGTAGCACTTAAAAACCCCCGGCCGGTCGTGACTCCTAGCGTCTGCCTCTCCACCAACCCATGACCGTCCCCGGAAGGGCAGTCCGGTTTCCTAGCGGACTGCCACGTTAAGCTCAACGAATACTATTTCCGTAATGGTGTTACTGTTCACAATCGCTCACTCTCCAAAACAGTCTGAGGAGTCTTGACTCAAAACTGCATTTGCATCTTTAGAAGAGGTACCGAAACGTCCAGAGTGCGGCCCTGGCGGTACACTTGAAGACGCAGTTCCTGACCGGGCTGAGATCGCAGCAAACTCTTGGCGATCTGCGAAGCCACGCTGAAGACCTCACCGTCTATGCCAACGATGATGTCTCCGCCCAGCACATAAGGCTTCTGGCCCACCATCACGATGCGGCCGCCAGCTCGTAGACCCGCCTCTGCACCAGGAGAATTGGGTAGAACTTCCTCGATCAGGAATCCTTTCTCTACAGGCAGTCCGAACAATTTGGCCAAGCTCGGTGTGATCTCGCTTCCGCTGAAGCCGAGCACCGGACGATAGGGATGCCCCATTTCGATCAGATCGGGAATGACGCTGCGAGCCAAGTCAATCGGAATGGCGAAGCCTATGTTTTGCGCTCTTTCGATGATGGCGTCGTTAATGCCGATCACTTCGCCTGCCGAATTCAGCAATGGCCCGCCACTATTGCCTGGATTGATGGCGGCATCGGTCTGAATGAGCGCGTCTTCCAACTCGACTGCCGTGTCGCCCATACTCCGCTGCAACGCGCTGATCACCCCCACAGTCAGGGAGTTGTGTAACCCGACGGCATTACCGATCGCCATCACTTTCTGCCCGACTTCCAAAGATCCGGAATTACCCAACGCTAAGGGAAATAACTCATCCTTGGGTGCATCAACCTGGAGCACCGCGATATCCAACTGTGGTGCAGTTCCTAATAGCCGCGCTGCATACTCGTGGCGGTTGCCAAGGACGACCGTGATTTGATCCTTGTCCTTAATGACATGAAAAGCTGTCAAGATGCGGCCGTCGCTATCGATCGAGAATCCTGTGCCCGTCGAACTGTCGACTGTGTGCTTCTCAAAAGGGGAGGTCATGGAGGCTTGGGCACTGATGTGAACCACACCCTTGCTTGCTCGGCGGAAGACCTCGACCGTTTTGCGCTCATCGAGAGCTAACCCGGATTCCTGAGCCCACGCGGGCAATCCCGCGAATAACATTGTCAGCATCATGAGCAACCAGGAAGAGACAATGTGACCTGTGCTTGACCGCTTCATGAACCTCCCTTGACCTGTAACACCTGAAATAAGCACGCGCCCTGCCACGACAGCCAACCTCTGTACGGCGAAACCTAACTCTTGTGTTGACAGACACTTACGCACAGCCGACATAGTGTGGCACTCTGCCCTGGCTTTGGCGACTGTTTGCCTGATTTGGGACTTAGTCAGCCCATATGAGGCAGACCGGCTTTCGGCCCAAGTCGTCGGAAGCACCTGCTACTCGTCAAACCTTGCGACTCCCGAGGATTCCCTCTGCGACTCATCTCGTCTGATTCTGCCGCGTGCTTCACGTTTGCGCTTCCTACATTCATCGCAGAAAGCCCGTAGAACGTACGCTGGTGAGAGGCGGAAATGTCAAGGGGTAATGGTAAATGTCGCCGAGTCCGAGACAGTTGGGTCAAAGACTGAAGTCGCAGTCACGGTGACCGAGGGGTTTAACGGCACCGTTAGAGGTGCGTTGTACTGGACGGAATGAGACGTCTGGTTAGTAAGCGCGCCTGCGCCTGTCATGCTCCACGTCACACCGAGATTTCTATGATGAAGGTGCTCGATGACAGTGGTATTTAGGACGATGCTAGTTCCGGCGGCCACGTCTGTAGGTTTGTTCGTGATCGTCACTACAGCCTTTCGCGCCCCGCAGGCCACGAGCAAAGCCATGGCGACAAGGAAAGCTGAGCTACAGATCCATTGTGTTTTCATCTTTCTACGACCATGTTCCGTTCTGTGGGCACTTCCTCCTGCCTAACACGGACGAGCGATCCTGGGGCCAAGCATGTGGCCCAATTCCCTCTTCGACTCCCATCGCCGATCCGGGGTGATCTGATTGCCACTAGTCGTGACACATTGCCGCTTCGTTTGTATGATCGAGTTGTGCGTCCACGAAACGTTACTGCTCACTCTCGTGCGGTGCGTAATAGCCAGCGCGAGTCCGGGCCTTCAGTTCTAGATCGCGCATGTTGTTCTCCAGATTCAGGCGCACCTCCACGTTGTGCCAACCGCCATCCTGAAGTCGAAAACTTGGGTAGTTTCCCACGGCGTGCTGCTGCCGCAACTCGTGGGCAATGGTGATGCACGCCTGCTCGCAGGGTACCGGCGGCAAATACAAGCAACGCTGGCATGAGCCAGGCTAGATGTTGGCCCAGGCTCTGGCAATTCCACGGCCACGTGCGGCAACATGCGGTGTATCGCGCCAATCACGGTCGTAGCGGCAGTTCACACTGCCTTCTGCGCCAACAAAAGTCCTCTGTCGTCCACCGATTCCGCTGGCAGATAAACGAAGGGGGCTTCGTGACAACCAATATCCAGCAGTTCCGTTCTGATCTCGTCAGTGAGCTTCACAGCCCAGTTTTCAGATACCTGTTGATGAGTCGGCCGCCGGATAATCTTCACGTCTAGAACAACCTCGGGCCAGTCTCCAGCCGCTGAAACATAACGAATCAACTTTTCACACTGAGCACTGACTCCCCGAACCGCGTAGGGAGGTTGTTCTGCGGAAAGAGTGCGGTCGTGAAGTTCGAGCAGTACAAGCAGGACTTCGAGGCAGTGCGGGCATCCGCCGCCCACATGCTTTCCCATAGCGTAGTGTTGCCCGACGAGTTCCACTTCACAGCCGATCTCGGGTCCGTCCCCAGCAACGCTCCCGTAAGCCGGCCTGAGCCGAAAGGAAATCGAGAACCTGCGTATTAGGTCACTTAGGAGTAATCTCTTCCATGCCGTTTTGTGCATCGCTCCATCTCCTTCCGGAATTAGTTGGCTTGTCCCAAGCGTGTTCGGTTCAGCCTTCAACTCCGATTTCCAATCCCAGTTCCCGGTGCTGCTTCTGCCACTTCTTGAGGCTTTTCTCCAATTCTTTGGCATGGGCGGAGAGACGCTTGGCATCTGGCGTACCTTCGGCCAGATCGCGATCCATAGTTTCGAAGCGGGCGGAAAGCTCGGACCAGGTCTTGTCCATCTTTCGGAGGCGATCTTTCAAATCCGCTTGCTGGTCCGTATTCAGGCTCTGCAGAAAGACTTGGTGGTGGCTCTGCATCGCATGCCGTAACACTTCATTCCATCGCTGATGGGCCTCTGCCGATCCGGGTTCTGATAGAGCTGCAGCCTTCTTCATATCGGCGGCCAGCATAAGAAGACGTTCGGACGCTCCGACACAGGTGCGCAGTTGGGTGCGCTGTTCTTCGGTAGCTTGAACCTTCATTTTCTTCTGCAGGTCGTCCACGGTCCGATCTTGCCCCGGGTACCCAGAGCCGCCCCCTGAATGACCTCCATGCTGTGCCAAAGCCAGCGTTGACGCCCCAGTGAAAATCATTGCTGCAAAGAACAACCTTTTCGTTTGCATTTTTCTCCTTTTGAGCACGGATTCATGTGTCAGATTGCCCCGTATTCCGTGTGCTTTTTCGGCGACGCATGAAAATTGCCGTTTGCTAGCCTGCACACTGATATGGGCACGCTCTGTGCCAAGAGCTGCGACGGCCTCTGTCCAATCGCAACCGCTTCTCCCCTAAACAGTTGCACGATGGGCGACATGAAGGACACGAGCCGCGCCGCGATCGGGTTTGCCTGATATCGGGCGGCATTCAGCCCTTATGGGGCACGCTGATTGAACCAATCAAAAAATGCGATTGGACAATCCGCAACGCACCGCGCTAGTGTCAGGCTGTCTTTGGTTGGGGTCGAGGGAGGGGCGATGAACTCCCGCGTTCAAGCCACATTCCACTCACTGGAGAAACATGAAAGGAACCATGAACAGAACGCGCAACGTTTCGATAACCCTGGCAATCGTCCTCCTTCTGGCCTTGCTCTCCTTTGTCCGGACTTTCCCTGTCACAGCGGGAAGCAACCCCACGCTCTCCAAGAAAGAAGTAAAAGCGCTGATCGCGAGTGCCAGAACTAAAGGAAGACCATCAAAAGCTGGCCGACTACTACAAGGCTGAAACGGAGCGGCTGGAAGCGGAAGCGAAGGATCATGACGAAATGGCAGATGCCTACAAGAAGAACCCAAGTCCGATGGCGGTCAAACACCCGGAAGCAATCGGCGAGGGCCATTGCCATGAAATGGCGCGGCGGTTCCGCGAGGCGGCTACTCAGGCAGGGGAGCTAACGGCGATGCATGAAGACATGGCAAAAACGGCACAGTAGAACTTGAGAAGCGGTGGGCGAACGACTGCGCGTTCGCACTCTGTCGTTATCGACATAAGGTCTCAGTGGTGCCCCTAGTAGTGGGAACGCCATCCCCCTTAATTGCGGGGCCGGTTATACCGACGGAAGTAATAGCGCGGCCTGTGACCGGGTGGAGATACATAGAATGCATGTGAGCCGTACCGGTTCCCGTAAAACCGCGGGCCCGAGGAATACAGACGGCCGGACCGTGCATACCCATACCGACCATGCCCCCACGCGGGCGACCGATTGCTCCGGTGCCCGCCTCCATAAGCGAACCTGTGCTGCGGCACACCCCAGTGGCCCACAGCAGCACTATGGAAGCTCGCGGATCGCTCGCCTGAGTGTCCGAAACTGCCAGACGAAGAGCCATGCACCTGTGCGTACGTCTTGCCGCCTGTGGAAACGAGAAGTGCAGTACCAACCATCGCGAAGAGCCTTACAAGTTTCAAAATCCCCTTTCGCCGGCGCTGGTTCATATTTACCCCCTTCGGAGACCGCCGCTTCGAACGCTCCTGCTCCTTACTATCGGCACGGACGTGGCCTCAAACATGTGCTTTCTAGACACTCTGGAAATTGCAGTCGAGAAAGAACTTACGTCCCCATGTGGCAGAAGTAAGAACAAGCAAGCATGAAGGTCTTGGTCTCATTTGCGACACAGCTTGGCTGATATCAGACAAGAATAGTTACTGGTAAGGGCGGAGGATTCCGCCTCCGCACTGTTCGCCTCCCGGAGACCGGCAACACGCCGCGTTACCCTAAGTCCGTCATCCGCTCCCATTCAGCCGGAAAATAGGATTGCCGTGAACAGACTTGAGGAAGGTGATTGCCTTGCCGGTTTCCTTCTAGGCTGGAGAGCCTTTGGCACGCGAGGTGCACCACTCGAAAGGTTGGGCAGCAATCAGCAAGGGTTCATCGGGGCGTCTCTCCGGAACCTTTGGCACCACGTTCTGTGGCTTGTCTGCTCTAATGCTGATGGCGGGGCCCAGGTTTGATTTTTTCCTGCCGCACGCAGCCGACCCGGCCCCGAGCTTGTGGTGGGAAAGGCGTCTCCAGATTTTGGGTTGCTCCCGAGGCATATTGCACATGAACAATGTTCACAAAGATCCTGTTTGCGGAATGATCGCTTCAGCGGAAGCTGGGCTGTCCGTTTCCTACGACAATCGAACCATCCATTTTTGTTCTGAATATTGCCGGAGCAAATTTCAAGAACACCCCAACCGTTATCTGGCGGCCGTCGTCACGCCTGTTCATGAGGAAGCCAAGGAAAACAGACGTGTCGCTTACTTCTCCATGGAGGTCGCGGTTGACCCCAGGATTCCGACGTACTCCGGCGGACTTGGAATTTTAGCTGGCGACACCTTGAGGTCTTGCGCTGATCTCAAAGTCCCTACCGTCGGCGTCACCCTTCTTTACCGCAAGGGCTATTTTGAACAAGTTCTGGATGACCGCGGTCGGCAACAAGAAAGGCCCGTACAGTTTTCTCCTGAACAGGCCCTTCAGCCCCTGGAAGCGAGAGTGCAAGTCCAGATCGCGGGCCGCACGGTCGCCGTGCGCGGTTGGCAATACAACATCCTTGGACAGAGCGGCTCTACCGTGCCCTTGATTCTGCTTGACACCGATCTGGACGACAACAGCGAATATGACCGCAGTTTGACCGATTTTCTGTATGGAGGCGATCAGGACTACAGGCTTGCGCAAGAAATCGTCCTGGGAATCGCGGGGATCAAAATGCTTCGTGCGCTGGGCTATAACGGAATCCAAAGATTCCATATGAACGAAGGACACGCCAGCTTTTTGGTCCTCGAACTCCTCAATTGGCTGGGTGGTCCCCAGCCCACGGAATGGGACTTCGAAGGCGCCCGAAGCCGGGCAATCTTCACCACGCATACTCCAGTATCCGCAGGCCACGATCAGTTTGACTACGACTCCGTACGGCGCATTCTTGGTGCCCCAGTGCCTTTCGACGTGCTTCAGATGCTCGGGGGCCAGCCACGACTGAACATGAGCCTGTTGGCTTTGAACCTTTGCCACTATGTAAACGGCGTGGCTAAGCGGCATGAAGAAGTATCTCGCGAGATGTTCCCGGGATACCCCATACAGCATATTACGAACGGCGTTCATTCCTTAACCTGGACGTGCGACAGCTTCAAGCGACTCTACGACCAGTACGTTCCCGACTGGCGCAATGATCCAGCCATGCTGCGGAAAGCGTTCATCATTCCGGACAACAAAATCTGGGAAGCACACATGGAAGCCAAGACGGCGCTGCTTTCACTCATCCCGGAAAAAACCGGCCGGTCTCTAAAGGCGGACACTCTCACTGTCGGCTTTGCGAGGAGGGCAACGGCTTATAAACGCGCAGACCTGATTTTCAGAGATCTGCCGCGACTGCTCGAAATCTCCGCGCAGACGGGGTCTTTGCAGTTTGTTTTTGCCGGAAAGGCACATCCGAAAGATACCGGAGGCAAGGAATTGATCGAGCACATCTCTGCAATTGCTCGCGAGGTGCAATCCCAGATTCCCATCGTTTACTTAGAGAACTATGACATGGAGATGGCCAAGCTGCTGGTTTCTGGAGTGGACTTGTGGCTCAATACCCCTCAACGGCCGCTAGAGGCATCGGGAACATCGGGAATGAAAGCTGCGCATAACGGTGTTCCCAGCTTCAGCACTCCAGACGGATGGTGGATTGAAGGCCAGATCGAAGGACTCACCGGATGGTCGATTGGCTCTGAGGCTCAAGCAACAGATGAACAGGATGCCGACGATTTATACCGGAAACTAAAGGATGTCATTGTCCCCCTGTTCTACGGCGGACGGGAGAAATGGATCGATATCATGCGCCACTCCATTGCCTTGAACGCTTCCTTCTTCAATACCCATCGCATGGTTCAGCAATACGTCACCAACGCCTATCTGTCATGAAAGGACGCTTGCCCGACCGACTCCCCGCGCTGTCCCCTGCTCCGACCAGCCATGGGGCCGATCTCCCATCGCAACACTGGCACGCTGTGGAGGGGACTCCATCACCGCTGGGTGTGACCTCGGTCGAAAATGAAGCCGCGTACAATTTCGCTTTGTATGCGGAGTTCGCTACGCACGTTGCGCTCTTGCTTTACTCCGAACCAGACCTTTCAATTCCGACTTACGAATACGTTCTTGATCCTCTCGCTAACAAAACAGGGCGCATTTGGCACTGCCGGGTGAAGGCGCTCTCCGTTCCGCAAGCCCGTTATTACGCCTATCGTGTCGATGGCCCAAGAAAAACCAGCGAAGGGCATCGCTTCGATAGCCAGAAAGTTCTTCTCGATCCGTACGCCAGATGCGTGTGCTTTCCAACTGGCTTCAGCCGGCAGGCAGCGCGAGAACCCGGGTCGAGTGCCGGCAGGGCTCCACTTGGTCTTTTGGCCCAGGAGTCCAGTTATGAATGGGGAGACGACAGCGTACCGTTTCATACGTCGGACTTGGTGATTTACGAACTCCACGTCAGGGGATTCACCCGTCATCCGACATCCGGTGTCACATCTGCCCGTCGTGGCACATTCATGGGGATCGTGGAGAAGATTCCGTATTTGAAGGAATTGGGGATAACGGCGGTTGAACTCATGCCCGTGACCCAGCAAGATCCTCAGGAAGGCAGCTACTGGGGATACATGCCCCTCAGTTTTTTCTCCCCTCATCATGAATACGCCACCGAAGGCAAGCCCTTGGACGCGCTCGAGGAATTCCGCACGATGGTCAAAGCGCTGCATGCTGCGCGAATCGAAGTCATCTTGGATGTCGTCTACAATCACACCGCGGAGGGAGCTGAGAACGGTCCGACTTACAGCTATCGTGGCATTGATAACAGAACATATTACCTGCTGCAGGAGGACCGCACCCGCTATCGAGATGACAGCCGGACCGGCAACACCCTGAATTGTTCCCATGCCTATGTGCGCAAGATGATTCTTGACAGCGTGCGTTTCTGGCGCGAGGAGATGCGCGTCGATGGTTTTCGTTTTGACTTGGCCTCGATCTTTACCCGGAATGAGGACGGCACGATCAATCTTCACGATCCGCCGGTAGTTGCGGAAATCAGCAGCGCCCCAGAACTGGAAAGGATTCGGCTCATTGCCGAAGCCTGGGACCCGGCGAGCTATCAATTGGGAAAATCCTTCCCGGGCATCTCATGGCTGCAATGGAACGGGCAGTTCCGCGATGATGTGCGGGCATTCGTGCGGGGCGATCCAGGCATGGTCCCCAAACTTATGACGCGGCTTTATGGGAGCTGCGATCTCTTCCCTGACGATTTACCGAACTCATACCGTCCTTATCAGAGCGTAAACTTTGTCACCTGCCATGACGGATTCTCGCTCTATGACCTCGTTTCGTATAACCAAAAGCACAACGAGATCAACGGACACGACAATCGCGACGGCACGGACAACAACCTGAGCTGGAACTGCGGTTGGGAAGGAGATGATGATCTCCCGCCGCCAGTGCTGGATCTACGCAAGCGCCAGGTCAAGAATCTCTGCTGCTTGTTATGCCTCTCGAACGGAACCCCTATGTTCAGTGCCGGCGACGAATTCATGAACACTCAGAAGGGGAACAACAACCCTTACAACCAGGACAACGAGATCTCTTGGCTCAATTGGGACCTATTGAATCGCAACCAGGACGTCTTCCGATTCTTCAAGAGCATGATCGCTTTCCGCAGGTCGCACCCGTCCATTGCGCGCAGCAGGTACTGGCGGGACGATGTGCGCTGGTACGGTCCCAACAGCGGACCCGATTTGTCAAACGACTCCCACACACTTGCTTTCTGTTTGCATGGTAGCTCTTATGGCGATTTAGACCTTTACGTAATGATCAACGGATTCTGGCATGACCTGACATTTACTATTCAAGAAGGACAAGCCCACGAGTGGTGCTGTGTAATCGACACCGGTAAGCCGAGTCCGGAAGACTTCTGCGTGTCAGGCGATCCGTCGCGCCTAACAGGCCAGTATGTCTTGAAAGATCGGTCGATTGTTCTCCTCACCCGCACGACGCGCGGTTTCTCTCGGGGGTGAATGGTGTCCTCTTCTCCGGAATTCGCTGTCGCGGTCGTTTCAGCCCTTACCACGCTCTGGGTGCCGAGGATTGTGGGGCCTCGATCAATCTCATCCCCATCAGCGTCATGTCGTCACGTTGTTGCGCACTGCCTACAAACTCGTCCACGGCGCACAACACGCGCTTCGCCAACTCGTCGGACGAAAGGCCACCATTGCACTCTATCGTTTCCATGCGACGCAGCTCACCGAACTCCTCATCCGCTGCGTTCATGGCCTCGCTGATGCCGTCGGTGAAAGCCACCAGCAGATCGCCAGCCTTCAGTTCCAACGTCTCCTGTTCGAACAGGATGCCCGGCAGCAGACCTACTGCCGTGTCGCCCGCTTCCAGTCGCTGTGGCTGCCAGCGACCCTCGAATTTACGGAACAACATCGGTGAATATCATGACTGCTGGTGAGAACGCGCTCATTCGCGGGGTTCACAATTCTCGGTCTGCTCGATTCGAGTTGTTCGCAGCCTTGCCATGAAGGCAATTGGATCAGCGGCAGCCAAGAAGTGGACATCAGCGTGGACGGCTTTACTCTCTGAGACTGTGCGGCCGACTCGGGCCATTGCCTAGAAGACGTGAGCAACATTCTCGCCGGCGATTTCGATTCTCGTGATCCGACGCGCACCTCCTTCCGTGCTCATGCTTACGGCTGTCTGCTTTGCCTTGGCACTCATCGGTTCCAATCGGCATTTCACTTCCCCAGGGTGTGCCGTCCCGGTTGCCCCGCTCTCATAGTAGGGATTACGGTGAACTCCCTTCAGTTCGGTGAAATGGATCATATGGTCCGAACCATCTACTCGGTGTTGCATTTGGTAGTGGCCGGCCTTCAGGGTTAAGTCACCGACCTGGGTATCTTGACTCAACATGATCTCGCCTTTCTTGCCGACTTTGACCGCTTGTTCGTCTGCTGCACTGGCGGCAGTGATGCTGAGTAGCAGCATCCCCGTGACCATTACAGCCATGCGCAATAACAACCAACGCTTTTGCATTTCCTTATCCTCCGTGATCTATGAAGTGGTACTACTGCTGATTCCTTTGCTTCTTTGCTCCATTGCATCTCGTCCTCGATAAGATTGAGATGACGAACTTTAATGCCTTGGCCTCCCGTCGCGAGCGCCGAATCCTGTTCTTCTTTTCGGCTATTCCTTTGTAAGGAGCCCTTCAAGGCTACATCTCGTACTGGTGCGCCCTAAATCTTCGCCGCTGAGTCGATCCTTACTCGCCGCTCGCTGATCCCATTCCTCAAGTACTCCCCCCCGATGCTGTCGCAGAACCTGTCGGGGGCGGTGGTAGCGTTTGCACCTGAAGAGGATCAGCGTCTTCTCGGGTCTCCGCTGGGCCTCTACACTACTTGCAGGGCCCGGTGCTTGCGCGTCTAGGGGGAGAGCTGCCGCCGCGGGGGCCTGGGATGGTGGACATCCAGACCGGTTGCGGCGTTTGCACAGCACCGGAGCCACTGCAAGGGTCGCGACAACAACCCACGGCCGTCGAATTAGAGCCTTGTTCGTCACTTACTCAGTCCTTGGGATGTCTTTGCTCGGAATATGTGTCGAGTTATCAAGCTACCCAACCCCTGTCTTCGGAGGGTGGGATTCACGTGCCCGCCCCGCACCAACCGCTGTTGCAACGTCTCCGTCGGGCTGGCCCTGATTCAGCGTAGATTCGTAGATTCACGCCTTTCTCCTTCTGCAAAATTGAAATCGCGACATTTCCACTTGCTATAGTTCCTAGGAATTGCACCTGCGACTACGCTGGTTGACAGCCACCGGGTAAAAGGGACAGAGCCTTGCCAGCCAAACCCTACTTTCGCGGCTTTCCCATGGGGCATTCTCCGTCACGAGTCCAACCAAGATTCCAAGCATCACTACGATGGCTCCAGCCATCAACACCGCAAAGAGCGTTGTCCAAAGTATCGAGCTCATCGGGCCTCCCTCGCAGAGCGTCTCGCCGTTCCATTCCCGGGAATCACCTCGTGGCTAGCAAGCTCAAGGAAGATTTGCCGCATCTTGCAGTTAAGTTCGCGCACTAAGACCTGGATACCGATGGGTCGTTGATTGAGCCCAGCCAACACATGGTTCGTGACGGCGATTGACGTGTAGCCAGTGTCTTCAGCAACCACCAGGTTGAACGGCATAAACAGGCCTCCATCGCGGTCGCTGAGTAAGGCTTGGTATGCGTGGAAGGGGCTCCAGATAACCAAGACGGTGTACTTCTCCCATGGAAGTCCCACAGTCTTCTCAAACTCGCGATGAAATTGCACCTCCGACACGACACGAAAGCCTTCGCGCTGCAGTTTCTGCCGCAGTAAATCCAAGCAATCCTGGAAGCCCAGCGTCGTGCGTAGGGAAAAGGAGAAGTCTCGCGTCATCGTGGTCATTGGCGTTCCTTGATACTTTGGCTCAGTACACTCGGGTAATGGCACGCAGCCTGCCAGAGTGGGGGTGCCGTCTCCCGATCCTCGTGAGCCGTTGACTGAGAAGTAGTTACATTCTCCTACCCGGCCACATAGGGCTTAAGGATTTTGGAGTTGTGCCCGATTTGCGGCAAGGACAGCGCTATATGCGCCAATTCGGCGGGCTCCAGAGACAAGACCTTGTCCGAAGACCCTTATGATCGTAGGCAATTGCGTCTCCGGATGACGTCAGGGCTGCGGGAGAACGGGCTGGACGCTCTTCGTGTTGTGCTGAAAGACGGGCGCCCGATGTGATCGTCCTTGATCTGACTGCTACATGTGGTGGGTCGCGATCGCGACGAACGGGGTAGCCCTTGCAGCACGGGCAAGTGCAGTAACCTGGGAAAGGCGCGGGAAAAAATCCCTCGGCGTTACGCGGTGCTAGAATCGCGCTGAAATGGACAAGCAGGTGAGAAAACGACGGTGGCGAGCGTGGGGTTTGGTCGCGGCAATTGCAGCGGTGTCACTGCTCCACTACGAAACTCCAATCTCCCACGTTTGGCTACATCCACTGCTTCAGCGTGCATACTACGTACCCATCTTGTTAACGGCGTTGTGGTTTGGCTGGCGAGGCGGGATCTTGGCCGCCACCCTGTCTGGTCTTTTCTACATTCCTCACATATTGATGTCCTGGGCGTCCCATCCTGAGTACAGCGCCGCTCAATATGTCGAAATCGGGATGTTCTTCGTGATAGGTGGCCTAACGGGCGTCCTGGCCGACGATGAAAGGATGCAACGCAAGAAGGTGGAAGAAACTGCCCACAAGCTCAGCGATGTCTATGCCCAACTACAGGCTTCATTTGAGCAACTGCGCCGCGCCGACCGTCTCTCCGCACTTGGTGAGCTCTCGGCAGGGTTGGCCCACGAGATTCGAAACCCTTTGGGTTCTGTCGAAGGTGCAGTACAGATTTTGTGCAGACACGAGTTGCCGACAGAAACCAGGCAGGAGTTTGGAGACCTCGCTCAAAAAGAAGTCAACCGGTTAAAGGGGTTGCTTACAAATTTCCTGGACTTTGCCCGACCCCAGACTCCCAAGCGGGTACCCACCGAACCATCGCAACTCTTGGAATCTGTAAGCAAGCTGGCGGCGGAAACCGCAAAGATGTCAGGAACAAAAGTGCGCATCGAGTCGACCGGGGGGGGGCCAACTGTGTCAATCGACCCCGAACAAATGAAGCAAGTGCTCTTAAACTTGGTAATCAATGCGATCCAAGCGATGCCCGCCGGAGGCGAGGTGGTCATAAGGGCAGCCAGAGAAGCAGACTTCGTAGTCCTCGAAGTACAGGACGCAGGGGTAGGCATTCCAGCCGAAGACCTGGAACGGGTTTTTAACCCGTTTGTCACGACCCGCGCAGATGGAACCGGTTTGGGTCTATCGATTGCCTACCAGATCGTCAGCCAACATGGAGGACACATTACAGCGCACAGAAATCCCGAAAGAGGCATGACCTTCCGGGTTACTCTCCCGCTGGGGTCCGAGGCGAATCTTCCTGAAACGGTCTTGCAGGAGGAGAATCGTGCCTAGCGCGCCCATCTTAATAGTCGATGATGATGCCAGCCAGCGGCGGCTGATTGAGTTCTGGCTACAAGAGGAAGGTTACTCGACCCTCGTTGCCGACGATGGCAAAGCGGGCCTGCACGCCTTCGAGCAGAAATCTCCTTGTCTCGTGATTGCCGACATACGCATGCCTGGAATGGATGGGCTTGATTTGCTCAGCCGCATCAAGGGGATCAACCAGGACACGCCTGTGATTCTCATCACCGCTTTTGGCACGGTCGGCAATGCCGTGGACGCAATGAAACTGGGCGCCGTCGACTACATTCTAAAGCCCTTAAATCCCGATGAACTGAAACTGAGCGTTCACCGAGCACTCGAGCGCAAGGAACTGGTGGATGAAAACCGCTACTTGCGCGATTTTGCCGATACCACTTTTCGCTTCGAGAACCTAATCGGCCAGTCACGCAAAATGCGTGACGTTTTCGATGTGGCCACACAGGTGGCCCGCCGTGATTCCACAGTATTACTAACAGGCGAAACAGGTACTGGCAAAGAGCTCCTTGCCAAAGCCATCCATCAGAACAGCCTGCGGGCCAAGAAGCCGTTCATCACCATCAACTGCGGGGCCATACCGGAAAACTTGATCGAATCTGAGCTGTTCGGGCATCGGAAGGGTTCCTTTACGGGAGCCTTGGCCGATCGCGTGGGCAAGTTTGAAGCCGCCAACGAAGGAACTGTGTTTCTAGACGAGATTGGTGACCTGACACCCAGTCTCCAGATCAGGTTGCTCCGTGTCATTCAGGAGCGAGAGATCGACAAGATCGGGTACCCACATCCGATCAAGATAAACGTGCGCATTCTGGCCGCTACCCACCGCAATCTCAAGGCCTTGGTGGAAGATGGCCAATTCCGCGAGGACTTATTCTATCGGCTAAGCGTGGTCACGGTGCATCTGCCGCCTCTTCGTGAAAGAAAGGAAGACATTCCACTGCTGGCGGAGCATTTTCTGAAGAAGCAATGCGCAAAGTACCAAATGCCCCTGGTTTCGATCTCCGAAGACGCGCTTGAAGTATTGGCGCAGCACAACTGGCCCGGGAACGTGCGCGAACTGGAGAACGTAGTGGAGCACCTGGTCGTGCTGGGCAAGGGAGACCTCGTCAGAGTCGAGCATTTGCCGGCAGACCTCCGGCAGCACCGGTCTCGAATTGCAAACATCAGCCTCAAACTGCCCGAAGAGGGCATCAGTCTGGAGGACATCGAAAAGGAAATTCTGGTCCAGGCACTGGAAAAACATGACTGGCACCAGACGAAAGCGGCCCGATATCTGAGCATCAGTCGGAAGACGCTAATTTATCGTATGGAAAAGTACGGGCTTACTCCCCCCGATGAAAAGGGGGAAGCACAAGTCGTCGCTGACGATTTGGACGAATAGGCTTCGACTCACTTAGCAACTGCTACAGTCGGTATACCGCCGCCATGTCTGAAGAGCACGAATTTGGGGGCCTTGTCTGGTTCGAGCTTTAGCGCTACCATGACTCGTCTCTGCCATTTGTGACGAAGATCACATCGTTGCGTGCTCGTCGTCATCGCCAGGTGGGGCAAACTGTCCCTAGTCTCTGGCTGCTGAACCTTGGGAGGGGAGAGTCTGCGACGCGCAGCCCAATTCGTTCTTGTAGTGCTGCTGATCACATCGCTGGGCGCACCTGCGGCAATTTGTTGCCGGCATTGCGTCAAAGAAGATGTGAATCAGAAGACTACGCCTTCTCCCTCCGACCAATGCTCTCACCACATGTCTCATGTGGCACTCGGTCGCACCTTGGAAGCGGTGACCCATCGCGTTGCGTGCCACTCTTGCTCCCGAGCCAGTCGACCGTCCAGCGCCACTCTCGTTACGCCTGATCGTACGCCAGGTCCTTCACTCACTGACGACGAGGCGAACGTTGGAGATGCAGTGCCAGTTGCAGCCCTACCGCGCTTGCCCGAAAGCCCTCCCCCGCTAAGGTCGAATTCCAAACAGGCCGTCATTTGTACCTTCCTGATCTAGGATTGTCTCCACTCTGACTCGTCGCCGGTGTTGGCGTCAGCCGCAATGCTTAAGTGATCGTTGCCCGCTCACCGCCACCGTCGGTCTCAATCTCAAATTGCAAGCCCGGAAACCAAGACAAGGGGTACGACATGAGGTTTGTCTCGCATGCTGTGCGGCTGTCCGTTGTTATCCTCCTTTTTTTCGCGGTAACAATTGCGCCCAGCTTGGCCCAGGGGCAGACTGCTCCAACTGACGGGGCCGGACTTTTCAAAGCAAAATGCGCCATGTGCCATGGTCCCGACGGCGCCGGCAAAACGCCCATGGGACAGAAACTAAACATCCACGACCTGAACTCTCCTGAAGTCCAGAAGCAATCGGATGCTGAGTTGTCCCAGGCGATTGCCCAAGGCAAAGGCAAGATGCCAGCGTTCAGCAAGACGTTGAGTGCCGACCAAATCAAACTGTTGGTAGCTTCGATCCGCGAACTGGGCAAGAAATAAATCCATTAGAGAGGCGGCTATGGCAACGAGTGATCAGGGCATGATCAGTCCCGGTGATCGGTTGTCTCCACCATTACCGCGCAGGCGGTTTGTCGAGGTGCTGCTCGGCGGGGGATTTTTGGCCACGGTTGTCGCTTTCGTCTACCCCGTCTTGCAATACCTGATTCCGCCCAAGGAAGCCGATCTGGGAAGTGATTCAGTGGTGGCGGGCCGCACAGGAGAACTTAAGCCGAACAGCGGGAAGATTTTTCGCTTCGGCAACCGCCCAGGCATACTGATCCGCACCTCCAGCGGAGAGTATCGCGCCATGTCGGCGATCTGTACTCACCTTTCCTGTACGGTCCAATATCGCGATGACATGCAGCACGTCTGGTGCGCCTGCCACAACGGTCATTACGACCTGAACGGCAAAAATATTGCTGGACCACCGCCACGCCCTTTGGAATTGTTCGAAGCTCAAGTGCGCGGTGACGAAATCTTCGTGAGGCGTCGGCGGGAGACTTGAGATGAGTCGTCTACGCAACGTGCGTAACTGGCTGGACGAGCGCTTCGGGTGGGAGGACCTGATCGCTCCGTTGCGCAAGAAAACTGTTCCTCTCCACCGGCTCTCCTATTGGTATTTCCTCGGAGGCATCACTCTTTTTCTCTTCGTAGTTCAGGTGCTTACCGGAATCTTGCTCCTTCTGTATTACCGTCCGGGCGCCAACGAGGCCTTCGAAAGCGTCCAGTACATCATGACCCAGGTGCGGTTTGGTTGGCTGATTCGTTCCATCCACTCCTGGTCGGCCAATCTTATGATTTTCACTGCCTTCGCGCATATGTTCAGCGTGCTTTTCCTCAAGGCGTACCGCAAGCCGCGTGAGCTTACCTGGGTGAGCGGAGTGATTCTACTGTTTCTCGTCATGGGCTTCGGCTTCAGTGGTTACCTGCTGCCTTGGAACACGCTGGCTTTCTTCGCCACCAAGGTCGGCACCGAGATTACGGGACAGGTTCCAATCATCGGCAAGCCCCTGATGATCTTTCTTCGCGGTGGTGAGGACGTCACCGGCGCGACGCTGACCCGTTTCTTCGGATTTCACGTTGCGGTCCTGCCTGGGTTGGCAACGGCGCTGATTCTGGTGCACCTGCTTTTAGTTCAGCGGCTGGGCATCAGCGTGCCTCCGAAGCTGGAGGTTGAGTGGACGGCGAATCCGTCCGCGAAGCGGGAAATGAAATTTTTTCCCAATTTCATGCTGCGGGAAATGATGGCTTGGTACGTAGCCTTAGGAGTGCTCGGGCTTTTGGCGGCGGTCTTTCCCTGGAATCTGGGAGTTAAGGCAGATCCTTTTGTGTCGGCACCCGCTGGAATCAAGCCGGAATGGTACTTCCTCTTCATGTTTCAGACGCTGAAGCTTATTCCTCCCAAGCTTTGGTTCATCGATGGAGAAGTTCTGGGAGTGCTGGCTTTCGGCGCAATTGCACTGCTATGGCTTCTACTGCCTTTTCTTGAGAGTAATAACACCTCGCGCACCAAGCGGTGGATCACTGGAGCTGCAGTCTTTGCTCTTGCTTACATGGCAGGTATGACTATTTATGGCCATTTCGCGCAATAGCGCCCTATCACTGACGAGCGTCCGCCTTTTTCTGTTGGCGGGGTTCATGGTGCTCTGCGCCACCCTTAGCCACGGACAGGCCAAAAACTCTTGCTTGGACTGCCACTCCACCTTGCCCGACTTTCTAGGGGTCAGCCAGGACAAGTTCAGCCAAGACATTCACTCGCAGAAAGGTCTATCTTGTGCCAGTTGTCACGGTGGCGACCCGACCAGCGATGACCCCGAGAAGGCCATGAGCCGCAAGGCTGGGTGGAAGGGCAATATTGATCGCAGCCAAGTCCCGCAGCTATGCGGAAGCTGCCACTCCGATCCGGCCTACATACGGCAGTTCAATCCCAGCCTCCGCACCGACCAGCTAAGCCAATACAAGACAAGCGTACACGGCATACGCCTGGCTGCAGGTGACACCAAAGTCGCCGTCTGCACCGACTGCCACAGCGTCCATGATTTGCGAACTCCCAGCGACCCACGTTCGACTGTGAACCCCGTCAACGTAGCCAACACTTGTGCTCGCTGTCACGCGGACGCCGTTCACATGAGCGGTTACAAGATTCCGACGAGCCAGTTTGCGCAATACAGCAAGAGTGTCCACCACGACGCGCTGGCCATTCGCGGCGACCTTAGCGCCCCGACCTGCACCACCTGCCACGGCAATCACGGCGCAGCGCCGCCGGGAGTTGCCTCTGTGGCTAACGTTTGCTCGACCTGCCACGTCTTCCAGGCGCAGCTGTTTGAATCGAGTCCTCATAAAGAGGCCTTCGCGTCTGCCGGTCTGCCGGGTTGTGTAACCTGCCACAGCAATCACGACATCGTGCACCCGACAGACGAATTTATCGGAATAGGCGACAAGGCGATCTGCACGCAGTGTCACACCGACGGCGACGCGGGTTTCGTTGCCGCGGCAAGAATGAAGCAACAACTAGTCAAGCTTGCAGGATCTATCGACGCGGCGGACCAGATTCTGGGTCGTGCCGAACGCTCAGGCATGGAAGTAAGCCAGCCGAAGCTCGAGTTGACGCAAGCCAAGGATTCACTGATCAAGGCGCGCGTCACCATCCACAGTTTGAATGAGGCCAAGGTCGAAACCAACGTCAAGCCGGGCCTGGAGACCGCCGCTAAGGAATATGACGCGGGAAAGAAAGCTCTGGCGGAACGCAATCATCGCCGTGTTGGATTAGGACTGTCGCTGATCGCTATCGCTCTGGTTTTGATTGGACTCCGGCTGTACATCAAGCGGATTGAGAGTTAGGTCTCAAGAACCAATTTCGGAAATGATGCCCACATTGAGGAGCAAAGCTATGAAATTCCTAAAGGGCTTTCGGCGGCTTTCATCGCCACTAGCAATCACGGCACTCATGATCTCGGGACTCGCCGCCTATCCACAGGTACCGGGGAAAGATCAGGCTGCCAAAGCTGCGCCGGAACCGGCTTCCTCTCCATACGTTGGGGCCGACACCTGCAAAACCTGCCACGAAGATCTTTTCAATGGTCTGCAGAAGACTAGGCACTGGAACAACCTGCTGAAAACCAAAGATGGTGCCGAGGCACACAGCTGTGAAACCTGCCACGGGCCCGGAGCGGAGCACGTCAACGGCGGCGGCGACAAGACCAAGATTTTCGTCTTCAAAGATCAGGCGCCCGATGTCATCAGTAAACGCTGCCTGTCGTGCCACTCGTTGAAGCAGGAACACGCCAATTTCCTGCGCTCGGCTCATGCTGACGCCGGCGTGAGCTGCATCTCGTGCCACTCTCCCCACTTTGCGAAAGAGCAGCGCCGCCTGCTGGTCGAGAAGCAACCACAGCTCTGCTACAACTGCCACACGGATCAGAAGGCCGATTTCAGCAAACCCTTCCGTCACCGGGTTAACGAGGGCCTGCTGAAGTGCACCGATTGCCACAACGTGCACGGCAGCCCCATGCCGCGCTCCTTGCGCGTTGCGGAGGAACAGGACGCCGTCTGCTTCAAATGCCATCGGAATCTTCAAGGGCCGTGGGTCTTCGAACATCCGCCCATGAAGACCCAGGGTTGCACTTCCTGCCACCTGCCGCATGGCTCGGTTAACTCACGTTTGCTGACGGTGAGTTCGGTGAACATTCTCTGCCTGCAGTGCCATACCCCAACTGCCACTCCGAATACGCGCGCCAAAGATTCGATCGCGCCCGGAACACCGCCCGGGCCTGTGCATGACCAAAACGCAAAATTTCAAGCATGCACGATTTGCCACGTATTCCTACATGGTTCGAACGCTGATGAGACTTTCATGAAGTAAAAGGCGCGGATTCAGAAATCGAAGTTCAGGGAGTGCGATATGAAATTCTATCGATTCTTCATGTTGCTGTTGGTCGTGGTGCAAGGGATGCCGGTGATCACATCGGCCCAGGCTGCCGGTCAGACCGGTGCCGGAAACCCGAGTTCTCCGCCGCCGGAAGAGAAAAAACTCGGAGACTTCGTCGTGCAGCAGAGTTTCGAGTTTGGCTATCGCGCTGTGGATGTCAGCAGCCAGAAGTTGAGTCCTGCCGACCCGACCAGTTATGCCATGTACGACACGTTGGTGAACCAGCACACGGGACCTCGTCTTCTTGAGCAGACCCTCTCCCTCCGGTCGCCGGATCACAATGGGTTGCTCTTTGACGATCTGTTCGTGAGCAGCTTCGGATTTGGAGGCGATCCTAACAACGTCGCACGCGCCCAGATTTCCAAGTACAAGTGGTACGACTTCAACGCACTCTTCCGTCGCGACTGGAACTACTTCGATTACAACCTGCTGGCCAATCCGCTGAATCCGTCCACTTCGACGCCGACCATTTTGATCAACAATTCGCCGCATCGTTGGAACAGCGTTCGGCGTATGACGGACCTTGGCTTAACACTGCTGCCACAGTCCCGTATCAGTTTCCGCATGGGATACAACCGAAATGTTTCCGAAGGACCGTCATCCACAACGATCCCGGAAGCTTCTGACGCCGAACCGATCGAGACCAGACTTGCACAACGTAACAGCATGCTGAGTGATGTCTATCAATTTGGGGTGGATTTCAAGTTCTTGCCCCGTACAAACATTAGCTACGATCAGACCATTAGTCATACCCACAACGACGGTTCCTGGCGAGACGACTCATTCCCGTATGTGCTATCGAACGGTACTCCAGCGGACTTGGGCATTTCCTGGGATACTCAGGCGGGCTCGCCTTGCACCACTCCATTCAATCCGGCTCCGCCCACTGCAAACGAGTTCTGCAGTCTGTACCTGGCGTACTCGCGAACCGACCACATGCGCTCTCATACGCCGACCGAGCAGCTGAGCTTCCAATCGAACTACTTCCGCAGATTGAACCTCAGCGGCCGAGCAAGCTACAGCAACCTGGATATGTCCGGCCCATTCAACGATTTCTTTAACGGCTTTTACGCTGATTCTGGCATCCGCCAGTTCACTACGACGGGGCCCATGAAGGGCAACCGAATTTCCGTCAGTGCCGATTTCGGTGGTACCTTCCAAATCACCAGCAGACTCAGGATCAGCGATCGTTTTCGTTTTTACAACTTCCGCATCCCAACACAGTGGGACGTAACGACCTCGACTTGGTTAGGCGACTCTGCACTGACTCCCGTGGGTCCCACGCCAGACGACGTGGACAATACCATCTTTGCCAGGTTTCTTGGCGAAAATACCAAATCGAATGAGATTGACGTAGAGTACGACTTCTCAAAGCATGTCGGTGGCACCTTGGGTTACCGCTTTCGCCAGATGACCTACCACCACAAGGACGACACCAATGACATATCCACCGGCGAAGTCTCAAGTGGCGAGGACTTTGTCGACGTGAACTTTCACACCGCCCTGGCCAGCGTATGGTTCCGGCCTAACGACAAGCTGCGAGCCAACTTTGATGCTGAACTGACCACGGCCAACAACTTTTTGACTCGCATTAGTCCGCGCCGGTTGCAGCAGTACCGGGCACGCATCAGGTATCAGCCCGTCCGCTGGGTCACCCTGGCTGCTACGGGAAGCATCTACGAAGCACGAAACGGAATCCAGGAGATTAGCTACAACGCTCATACCCGGAACTTCGGTTTCACCGCGACTGCCAATCGCAACCAGCGGTTCGGGGTGGAGCTTGCATACAACTACAACAACGTAGGTTCGAATGCTTTTATCTGCTTCCAGGACACGGCTTCTCTAATTCCAGGAAACCCCGGACCCTGCGCGGCTGATCCCGAGGGCGGAGCACCATTCGAGCTGTACCAGGTCTACAGCAATAAAAATCATTTCGGCACAGCAACTCTGTTGTTGAAGCCGGTCAAACGGCTCACGACGAACGTTGGCTATAGCATCGTCACCTCTGACGGCGACTTTACGATCATCAATCCGCTGCAGCCGTACGGCAGCCTAAGAAATAACTTCCACCGGCCGTTCGCCGATTTCGAATTCGAGGTCGCCAAAGGCTGGACGGCTGTCGCGAAGTGGAACTACTACGACTACGGAGAGAAGAATCCGTTTTTTGGTCCCACGTATCCACGGGACTTCCACGCCAATGTGACCACGTTGTCTTTGCGCTATTCGTTCTGATGAAGTAGTGGGAAACAAGTGAAAACTCTGATGTGAACTCAAGGAGGATGATTCGATGACGCGGAATTTGATTCGAGTGTTAGCGCATGGCGTAGTTCTCGACGGGCTGGTTGCGATCTGCGTAATTTCTTCTCCGGCCCAGACTGCCGGGGAAACCTTGTTCAAAACAAAGTGTGCAGCCTGCCACGGACCGGATGGGAAGGGTGAAGTGCCGATGGGAAAGAAACTTGGTGCCCGCAACCTGAGCTCGACCGAGGTGCAGGGTCAATCGGACGCACAACTCGTCGATGTCATGACGAAGGGTAAGAACAAGATGCCCGCCTATGCCGGCAAGCTGACCAAAGAACAGATGGCCGACCTGGTTGCCTACATTCGGGAGCTGGGCAAGAAGCACTGATGTGCTCGTCAACGTTCCCTTCCCTTCCCTGCGTGAGATTGAAGTGGTTGTCCGACGTTAGCGGGGTGGACAAACGACAGCGGCTTCAAGCCCCCGGCGCTCATGATGTAGGGAATCTTCGAAGTCGAGAGTCTTTCCGCGACGCGGGGAGCAGAAGCAGACGAGCGTTTATGGTTCCGACCTGGGGTGTCATTGATCAGATTGTCGTGGTACTGATGGCAGATGGTGGAACTCGTCTGGAAAAGGCTAAAGCTGTGGCTGAGCTCATTCGATCGGCAGGGGCCTATCGGTGGGTTGGACTATACGATGTCGGCGACGAGCAGATCACCGCCATTGCCTGGACCGGCGCAGTAGCTCCGGCGTTTGCGACGTTTCCGCTTTCGCAGGGCCTCTCGGGCGATGCCGTCCGCACGCGCGCTCCTGTGATCGTTGAAGACGTTTCAATAGACCCCAGATATGTGATCACATTCCCGTCCACGAAATCGGAAATCATTGTGCCCGTACTGGTCGGGGACGCCGTGCCGGGTACGATCGATGTGGAAAGCGAACGCGTCGATGCGTTTTCGAGCCAGGATGTTCGTTTTTTACAGGATTGCGCCCGAGCTGCCCGCCAGCTTTGGTCATTGCACGAAACTGACGGTTCACATTGATTGAGGGCGCCTAATGTCGGTCCCAACTTCGGCCGTTGCCGCTGACACTGGTATTCGAGCTCTGATCTTGCACTGGCGCGGAAACCCCGACGCTACGTACCAAAGCTGGTTTCTATGGCCAGAACGCTTGAAGAATTTCAGGTCGATTCGTCGCGGTATGCAGCAGGTGATTGCCGAGATCGAGGAGAACACATTTGGTACGGCGTACCGCGGCTCGTCGCTTGAAACCGTTGTTAAGTCGATCGCCGAGCAGCGACAAATCTTCAAGGGTGCGGACCATCCCTTTCTGTGGAAGCCGAAGCTTCGCATTCCAGACATCTACGAATCCCGGGAGAACCAGGTTGCCTTCGGGCATTTCCTAAATACGTGCATGTGCTGTAACACCGAGGCGCAGTTGCTCGCGGCTATTCAGCGGCTCGACCAGAAGAAAATAAAGGGACTCGGTCCGGCTGCCGCCAACCTGCTGTACTTTCTGCACCCAACCGTGATTCCGCCGTTTAACACAGCGATTGTGAAAGGCTATAACTCGTTGACCGGTGCGAATGTGAAGCTGGGCGATTGGAGCGAGTACCTAGCCATGCGTTCAGGAATCCTCCGGTTGGTCGATCAGAACCGGGCGCTGCTGTCGAACGATCTCGGGGCGATAGGCGGACTTCTATTCGATATTGGCAGCGGGAGATACGCTGCACCACCGTTAGACGGCAATGCCGAAACACGTGCCGCTTGGGAGGCCGATCTCGCGCGAGTCCGGGAGGCGAGTGCGAAAGAGAAAAAAGCAACAGAAGAGGCGCAAGACAGTGACCGGACTCACACCGAGATTCAGGGATGGCTGCGCAATCTCGGCCTATCGCTCGGTTTTGACGTTTGGGTCGCAGCCAACGATAGATCACGGCCATTCGCCGATGGCAAGCTCGCCGACGGTTGCATGGCACAGCTACCGTCGTCGGTGGCTGGTGGCGGAGATGCGGTTGCGTTAATCGATATCGTATGGTTCACAAAAGAAGGCGCTCCGGCGGCGGCTTTTGAAGTCGAGCACACAACGTCCATTTACTCGGGCATCGTTCGCCTGCTCGACCTCGCCCAGGGGGCTGCGCTAAGTGACACCCTTCCACTGTTCCTTGTCGCGCCGGACAAACGGCAGGAAGAAGTCCGAGAACAATTGCTGCGGCCAGCTTTTCACGCGGCGACACAGCAACTGCGATTGCGCTACCTACCGTATGGAGAATTGGAGACGCACCGTGAAGCAATGGCGCGATTCGGGCAAGGGATGAAGGCTGTGGAGGCCATAGCGAAACAACTCGTGTGATGCACAGGATCAGGTGCGGCTTGATCTCACAACTGCGCTTCTCGATCCGTGGCAAGGCACTGGTTCAAGGAGTCACACGAACAACCACAGGCGATCGCAGCTGAAGAGGTTCGAACCACGATGCAGGAGCAGATATGAGTCACCACTCTCGTCACGAAAGAGTCGAGGAAGTGCCAGCGGGATACTGGAGTTCAACGCAGGCCTATGTCCTGGCGGTCATTACCCTGCTCCTCGGTGTCGCCGTTGGCTACCTGCTCCGCGGGTCGGCCACGACAGCGACCCTAGGCCAAACGCCAAGTGCACCCTTCACTGTACCCACCTTCGGCGGGACGGGCGTCGGCGAGCAACAGCCAAAATCAGCGGAATTCGCAGCGCGCACAGTCGAGCCGCTCCTGCAGCAGCTCGAAACTCGGCCGGACGACGCCGACCTGCTCATCAATATTGCAAACAGCTACTACGATGGCCGGGACTACGCAAAGGCCATCGAGTATTACCAGAAGGGACTGAAAATCAGGCCGGAAGAAGTCAACGTGCGCACTGACATGGCGACCGCGATGTGGTACTCGGGCGACGCCGACGGAGCGATCAAGCAATATGAGCTGTCGCTTAAGTTCCAGCCGACGCACGCGCAAACTCTGTTCAACATGGGTATTGTCAAATGGCAAGGTAAGAAGGACGGCAAAGGGGCTATCCAGATCTGGGAAAGGCTGCTGGCCTCAAACCCCAGCTATCCTGACCGTCCCAAGGTGCAGCAGTTGCTGGATCAGGTCAAGCGAGAGATTGGCAGCGGTTCCTAATCCGCTCGGCGACGGAAATCCGACTGGCGGCCCCAAAACCACCAGGTTCCTGTTCTGCCCAACCTAGACGCAGTGCCCTAAATCCGGCAACCCCCGGAGAAATTGAGGCAATCGGTTCCGGCATCCGTCTCAGCCAGAGGCTCACACCAAGCTGTTTCAAGGGCTTAGCCGCACGAGGTTCCTGGTTCGATGGTACGACAGTTGCCCTTGAAGGGTAGGCCTGACGGTCAGATCAGGTCATGAGGGCCTTATGAAAAAAGAGAAAGAACGCGATCATCTCAAATCGGTCGAAATCACGTGTCTTGCCCCGGAAGCGCAAGAAGTATTGGTTGGTGGGACATTCAACGGTTGGGATCCCAGCCAGACTCCAATGAGAGAGAGTGCCGACGGAATCTGGCGAGTGATGCTGCAAGTTCCGACTGGATCCTACGAATACAAATTCGTGGTGGACGGCAAATGGGTATGCGAGCCGGGTGTAGACGAATTCGATCCCAAGCTCGTCGGTTCGCCCGACTGTGTCCCTAACGTTTTCGGATCCATGAATCGCAAACTGCAGGTCTGAACATTTTCGATCCGGGAAATGCGCCTGTCCCGCGCATGCAGCGCCATGGTGGGTTCGCAAAATGTCCAACTTTCGGAAAGGCCGGCCCTAGTTGCAGAACACGTGCAAGAGTCCTCCTCATCAGTAGGCGGCGTACCCGAAAGCGCCTGGCGGCTGCAGACCTGTGTGGCAGGTAACAAGGTTTTTCGCCCTGCAACATCTCCAGCCGTCGGATGGTCAGAACTCATGATGTTGCATATCGACCTAAAAAGGAGAAAACATAGATGCGTAATACCTTCGTGATCAAGTCTGCGGTTGCCGCACTGTTCATTCTTGGATCCTATTCTTTCGCCGCCGATAAACCCCTTACCGGGACCGTCACCGATGACATGTGTGCTCGCAAACACACGATGATGCCGGGCAAACCTGATTCAGATTGCGTGCGCGCCTGTGTCAAAGCAGGACGCGAACATGCGCTGCTGGTTGGCGACAAGCTCTATAAGCTTGAAGGCCAGAACGCCGAGGTGGACAGGCTGGCCGCAAGGAGAGCCAGAGTCACCGGAAATCTCACCGGCGATGTGGTTCACGTTGTCACCATCGAAGCGGCAAAGTGAAGTTCAGTCATGACGCAGACCCCCGAGCCAAGCCTGCACTGCATGGCCACTTGGTAGGTCGTGTTGCGCTCGAAGGCAGAGGTCCAGCTTTGAAAATGCGGGAGCTGCGGCATGTTTTTGGAAGGGAGCAGAAAGACGCGCTTCAGCTCGTGCATTTTTCCTTGCGACGAGGACCCGTCGTCTGTGAAGAAACATCCGCGCGAATACTCGGGAGGCTGAGCGAGAGACGAATGCGAAAGTGCCGCGTCACTCTGGCCTGTGATCCTGATCACACCCTCAGGCAGCGGCGGGTGAGAACCTCGAAGCACGCCATATCGGGGAACGTCTGGTTAAGGAGTTGAGTATCTGTTTCTGTCTAACATGATGGGCCGGAAGACCCTTATCGTTGTTGGTGGCCTGCTCACGCTGGCACTCCTGCCAACCCTTGCTTGGAATGGTCTCGTACAGCAGGGCAACGCCTCCGCCTTCGACATGCTGTTGCGCTTGAGCCCGGCCCGGCTCGGCTCGGCTCGGGAAAGCGTGGTACTGCTAGCCATCGATGACGAGACCGTCCGGCGCTACGGCCCCTTGCCGTTGAACCGGGCTATCGTAGCGGAAGCACTGGAGCCCATCGCAATTGCAGAACCGAGAGTGCTGGTGGTTGATGTGCTGTTGTCAGAAAGAACACGAAAACAGGACGACGCCAGTCTGTCCCGCGCACTCAGCCGATTTCGAAAAGTGGTGCTGGCAGTGGCGTTGGAAGCGACTCAGGATAACAAACAGCCCCAGTGGATAACGCCTCTTCCCGAGTTTCAGACCCGCGCATTTGCGCTTGGGCACGTTCACTTCGAGCCTGATCGCGATGGCCTTGCACGCACCCTACTGCTCACAAAAGCCAATGCGGACAACCGTTATTGGGCACTCGCCTTCGAAGCATTTCGAGCTGCGCTTGGAACACAGGGACCGCCAACCGAAGATGCGAAAGAACTAAAGGTTGAGGGCCGGCTCGTCCCTTCTCCGGACTCAAACGGACGACTGTTATGGATTCACTACAACGGCCCTGAAGGAACCTTCGGTCGTATCTCGCTTGCCAGCGTCCTGGACGGCCACGCACCGGCCTCTAGCTTCGCCGGTAAGATCGTTATCCTCGGGGTGACCGCACAGGGTGCCGGAGATCGTGTTTACACGCCATTTTCCAGTGGTCTCGGCATGAGCGGCGTCGAGATCCATGCCAACATTTTCAGCACGTTATTCGATGGCGCGTATCTGTCTCCGCTAAGTTCTCCATTGGAGTTCCTGTCGTTGATCGCTATTGCGGCACTTGTAGGGACCGCTGCTTGGTGGCGCCAAGGAAAGTTGTTGACGCCTGTAGCCGTCACGGGGGTCATTCTGATCCCTGTGTTGTCCTATTGGATGTTGCGCGCTGGCATCATCGTTCCGGTTGCGTCTTGGCTGGTTATAGAGGTGGCCGCGTCCCTCGTTGGTTTCCTGGCGCAGACTCGGTTCATTCGCCGTCGTTTGGGTGAAGCCATAGAAGGGCGACAAGATTATGCTTTCCGCCTGCAAGCGGTTGCGCATGAAATCAAGACGCCTCTGACCGCGATTCACGCTTCCAGCCAACTCATGTCCGAGCCAGACATTCCCGAGAATAAGAAGGAAGAGATCGCCCAACGGATTCACAAAGAAGCCGGACGCCTGTCCGGCGTCGTCACCACGTTCCTTGACGTGGAACGTATCTCGGCCGGCGTGCTGAAGCTGCAAAAACGGCCGGTTGATCTCTCTTCGCTAGTGGCCGACGCGATTGAGCGCACCCGGTTGCTGGCACTGAAGAAGAGCATCGGAATCGAGCAGGATCTCGAACCTGAAGTGATCGCGGCTGACGCCGAGTTGCTTCAGTTTGCGATCTACAACCTACTGGTCAATGCCGTTAAATACAGCCCGGACGGATCATCGATCCGCATTACATTGCGATCCGACGGGCAGGCCGCGTGTCTGACCGTAGCGGATCAAGGGTGCGGCATTGAGCCTTCTGAGCAGCAACGAATTTTCGAGCGCTTTTATCGAACCAAACGACATCGGGACGATGCCACGGGAGGTTCGGGCGTCGGCTTGGCGTTGGTAAAGGAAATCGTCACCCAGCACGAAGGCAGGATCGAAGTAGAGAGCAAGCCGGGACAAGGCTCGACCTTCAGGGTGTTCCTGCCGCGAGAGGCGATCCATGAAAACAAAACCACCAGTTCTGCTAATCGATGATGACGAGGGCATTGCCTTCTCGATTGCCACGTTTTTGGAAGCCAAGGGCTATCCGATCACGGTGACCAATAGCGGGAGCGAGGGGTTGCGACTCGCCTCGGAAGGAAGCTTCCCAGTGGTCCTGTCGGATATCTACATTGACCGCGTGACGGGACTCGACATTTTGAAGGCCGCAAGGCAGGCGAACCCGGCTTGTGCGGTCATTTTGATAACAGCCAAGGGCTCGATCGGAACAACCGTAGAAGCGGAAGCCCAAGGTGTGTTCGATTACCTTGCCAAGCCGCTGGAGTTGGACCACTTGCTCGAAGTAGTGGACAGAGCAGCTTATTCGCTCCAATCCGAGGAGAGCCCGGCTCCAGAAGCTTCCTCTGACGACGAGATGGTTGGCGTAACGCCAGCGATGATCGACTTGTACAAGAGCATCGCGCGCGCAGCTCGGTCAGAGGCGACAGTTCTGATTCGCGGAGAGACCGGTAGCGGGAAAGAGTTGGTGGCGCACGCGATTCATCGCGCAAGCCCTGGAGCCCAGCAACCGTTTGTACCCGTCGACTGCGCCGCCGTTCCTGAGAACCTTTGGGAGAGCGAGCTGTTCGGTGCGATCAGGGGCGCCTTTACCAGTGCCGAGAAGGATCGCGCAGGCATCGTTGAACAGGCTCGCGGTGGCACCGTATTTCTTGACGAGATTGGCGAGATTCCCACGTCTTTCCAGGCCAAGCTGCTCCGCTTTATCGAGGCGAAGGAGTATCGCCCCGTTGGCGCCACGGCACCCAGAACGGCGCGGGTGAGAATCCTGGCAGCCACGAACCGGCCGCTTGAAGCAATGGTGGAGGACGGGGAGTTTCGTGCCGACCTCTATCATCGTCTGAACGTCCTCCAGATCCACGTTCCGCCACTGCGCGAACGAACCCAGGATATCCCTCTCCTCGCCGAACGCTTCCTCAATGAAGCCAATCGCCACCGCGGCAAGCAAGCACGGTTGGAGCCCGCGGCGATTAGGGCTCTCGAAGCGCACGAATGGCGAGGGAATGTCCGCGAACTGAAGAACACCATTGCGCGAATGGTGGCGATGTTTTCCCCAGGTCCTCTCGGTGAAACGGAAGTTCGCAGGGCGCTGACGACCGGTTTGACAGAAGGAGTACGGCCAACGAACTCCGAAACACTCGAAGATGCGGAAAAGAAGCACGTGCTGGAAGTGCTGCAGCTGTGCGGGGGCAATCGCACCTTGGCAGCCGAGCGCCTCGGAATCCAGCGCCGCACTATTTACAAGAAACTCCAACGCTGGGGTCTCATGCACGATGGGCACGCTGGTGTGCCCGGAACGCACGGAACGGACGGAGAAGAGGAAAGCTAGGCCCCTAGTATCAATAACTTGCACCGCGCCGTAGCGGTCATCGGATTGCTTTAACGGAAAGCGAGGCTAAAGTGACTCGGACCTACTTCAATTTGACGGTTCTGGTTGTCCTGCTGCTGGTTGCCCTGCCCATGTGGGCAGCCCCCGGCGGCGTGCAGGGACAAATGGCCGCCGTGAAGGGGAAGGTTAGCCTGGTGCGCGGCCAGGCGTCTCCTGTCGTTCTGCGCAAGCATGACACAGTCGAAGCCGGCGACGAGATCCTCACGGATCACAAATCGTCGGCCACGATCCGGATGCCCGATGGCAGCACTGTCCGCATCTACCCCGACTCGCACGTGGTGCTTCGCAACGAGACCGGCAGTTGCAAAGAATTCCTTCAAGTCTTCCTCGGTACCGTACGCGTGCAGATCGAAAAACTGAGTGGCAGACCCAATCCCAAATCGATGACCACACCCACCGCAATTATCGCGGTAAGAGGAACCATCTTTAGTGTGTCGGTCGATCAGACTGGGGACACTCAGGTGGGCGTTGGAGAGGGTCTCGTCAGCGTGGCGAGCCTGCTCCAGCCTCAGAACGAGGTGCTGCTGAAGCCTGGGCAGTCGTGCTGGATGAAGCACGGCCAGCAACGGCCAACTCAACCGCAGATGATGACCCAACCAATGCCCGGTCTGATGGGCATGGATGGGATGAATATGGGCGGATGGGGCGACATGGGCATGGGAGCAGGCAGATCGGCCAGCGGCATGGGCAACAAAGGCGGCATGGGACAAACGGGGCCGCACAAGTAGTAAGTCCGAGTGCACTTTAGCCTCAATCTCATTTCGAGGTGAAAGCAATGAAAAGCATGGTAACGGTGTTTCTTACTTTGGTTTTGCTGGCAGTTGTTCCAACTCAGGTATTGGCCCAGAGGGGCGGCAGCATGGGTCATGGCAATGGTGGTGGCTGGAGCATGGGTTCCGGACGCCAGATGGGCGGCTCGCAGAACATGGGTTCCGGAAACTGGGGCTCGATGGGTAGCGGCCAAATGGGACAGTGGGGCAACGGCGGCTGGGCGGGCAATCAGGGCAATAACCAGTGGGGACGCGGCCAAAACCAGAATCAGCGTCATGACAGGAACCGGAACCGCAATACGAACAATGGTCAGCACGGAAGCAACCAGGGCGGCAGACGTCAGGGGAGCACACACCGACACTAGCGATCACCCGCATCGCTGCGGGACGGAATCCGTAGCGACGTCAGTCGGGAGCGGGTTGGCAGCAGGCCCGTTCCCGATTCGTCCAGGTGAAAGCTTCGATAGCAAGGCCACCTTTCTAAGAAATCCTATTCTGAGGTTAAAGATCATGAAGAACTGGTTAGAGAAAGAAATCTGGCGAGGCGCAACTTACGGCGCATGCGCTGCCCTGTTTGTGTCAATCCTGTTCCTGCTTGGTTGCGGAGGCGGAACGTCCTCCTCTTCACCGAATCCCCAGCCGAACACTACGGCTCTCCAGGTCAATCTTGGAGACTCTCCTTCGGACCGACTGGTCGCGGTCAGCATGACCATTGGATCCATGACACTCACCAATGGGAGTGGACGCAGCGTGACCGTCGTCTCCTCTTCTACTCCGGTGGAAATGATGCATCTCATGGGAACGGTAGCGCCGATCTCCCTGTTGAACGTACCTCAGGGCACGTATTCAGGTGCCACCATCAATATTTCCTCGGCGATGGTTTTGTACATGGACCCGACTTCGATGCAGTTAGTACAGAAATCCGTTTCTGGGCCGATGAGGGCGACGGTGAATTTCAATCCACGCCTTACAGTTGGCACCACGCCAATGGTTCTGAACCTAGACATGAACATGGCGTCGTCGGTTTCGATTGACAACTCCGGCAACGTAACTATGACGCCCACCATGACGGCCTCGATGAATCCATGCTGCACAGGCAATTCTCAAGATCCCCAGAATGGCGGGATGGAGCACATGACGGGAACGGTGATGAGCTTCTCCGGGAGTTCTTTCATGATGTCGATGATGCAGAGTTCCCAGAACATCTCTGTGACGACCGGCTCCAGCACACAGTTTGAAGGGATGGGCGGGATGGGCGGCATGTCCAACGGCATGATCGTCATGGTAGACGCCAACATGCAATCGGACGGAACCTTCATGGCCAAGAAAGTCGAATCGATGATGTCGATGTCCGGCGGCTCGATGGCGGACGGTCTGGTCACGAGCCTGACCGGCAGTCCTGTGACACAGTTGACCATTGGCACGATGGATGGCACAGGTTCGGGGATGATGGGCTCTGACCTTGCGGGCACACTAACGGTGAATGTCAGTCCAACGGCTGTCTTCAATATCGATAGCGATCACGTGGACATGAGTAATTTGCCGTTCACTCCTACTTTTGATGGAACCAACGTGTTCAAAGGGCAACGAGTCGAGGCTGTCAGCAGCACCGGGATGATGCATGGCGGCGGCATGGGTGGGATGATGGGCGGCGGAACCATCAACGCCAGCGAGATCGATTTGGAGCAGCAGGGTCTGAGTGGGACCGTCTCAGGTTACGCAGGCGCTGCGCCGACCACCTTCACGCTCACGCTTCCCGCTGACTGCGCCTTCACGACTCTGACCGGCTCGACGACCGTAAATGTCTTTCAGCAAGCGGGAACAGAACTGTGGGGTATGACCACGATCACCAACGGCAGCACGGTGCACGTCCGCGGCCTGTTGTTCTTCGACGCCGGCTCGTACAAGCTTGTCGCCGGCCGGATTATGGCACCGTAGATTGGCGAGCAGGGGGGGCACGCGGCTTCCCGTAGAAGTCGGATGTCCGCCGCCTCCATGCGATTTTGTGTAACGAAGATCCGGCCAACCGCGTTTATTAAGGCTAGTAGCGGCAAGCATCAGTGCACACAGCAACGTGACACGGTCGCCACGTGTTGACACGGGGGCAGTGTCCAGAACAGGAGGGATATATGTTTGAAGATCTGTTGGAGAAATTGAAGAAGTGCGACCAAGTCCCATATGAGACTGGGCAACATTTCATTCGTATCCCTCCAACAAGCTCAGCGGGGTTTTCAATCGTGATCGAGTGGATCTGGGACACCCACTTCACCGTATTTCTGGACGGCTGGCATCAGGATTTCGACACGTATCAAGAAGCTGTACGTTGCTTTGCGCTCGCCGTCTCGGGCCACTACCGACTAAAGACTCGGAGCAAGGGCGGCTTCCGCTTTCGCTGGACGGTTGAGTATTGGGACGGCTCCGACTGGGTAGAGGACTCCACGACGACCGATCTCTTCTATCCATTTTGGAAGCCTACGAGTACGAACTACTTGCGCAACGACCTGCACTGCGAAGATGCGATGGATATGTCCCGGCCAGCATGGAACTTGGCTGCTGCCTCGTGACCGGCAGCGATATGATCTGAAGAAACTATTCTGTCGAACGCCTGACCGCTGCGTTTTTCGCCGTTATCACCATTCAGATGAGGTGCTCATGAAAAAAGAATTCCACTACACAGTCGAGACCAGCAAGTCGTTTGAGGTGGCCGTCCAGGCCATCGAACAAAAAACCGCGGAAAAGGTTTCCGTGTACTGCACACTCACGACGTTGCCGCCACGCTCGCGGAAAAGGGCTTTCCCCGAGACCCGCTGAAGATCATCGAGATCTGCAATGCGCGCTACGCGAGCGAGGTTCTGAAGAAAGATATCAACATAGCGCTGATGCTGCCGTGTCCTGTTGCTGTCTACACCCAAGCGGAGAAGACGTTTATCACCACGATGTTGCCGTCCACTCTGGTGGAGTTCTATCCGCAAGCCGGTATTGACGAGATCGCCTCCAAAGTGGAACAGGTGGTACTGGAGATCATTAACGAAGCGAAATGACGCATTTGAACGGACGTTCACAACCCGGACCAACAGCCGGTAATGACGAGGCTCCACCTAAAGATCCGGGGCGGGCCGTGGGCTCTCCTGCAGTGAGCTTGTGGAGGTATATCGTTTCCACGAACCCGCGACCCGGTTCTCTCAGTTGAAACTAAGCGTAGCACGATTTTTTTACGGCTTTGACCTGAGAGGTAGCGAGTGCCTAAGAACGCAATATCCGATTCTTGGGACGGCCGTTGTTGATGGCGCAAAGTTTTTTGTTTCAAAAGGCTAGGGAGGCCATGAATCATTCCGAGCGATGCAAACGCATTCCGGAACTCCTTACTTCCTCACGGAAAACCACCTGGGCGTATTATGGATACAATCCAAGGTCTGTTCCGAACCCGCCGGGCCTTGCTCCGATCGGGAGCCAAGATTTTAACGCCAACAACCTGACTCTGGCGCTCCGCTACTCGTTCTGAGGAGAAGTTAGGTCGATACGAGTGAAAAGTCTGGAAGGTGAATTTTAGGGCTGATTTCGATGAGACGCGGTGGGTCCGACTGTTGGCGCATGGCGGGCGCTGTCAGATGAAGTGACGGACGCTGACCGGAGTTTCAGCGAGCATGGCTTTGCCGCTGTCCGATGACAAAACCCGCGGCGAAGGATTCCAGCCGCTTTTTCCCTTCCTCGACCGCAGGCTCCCCGACGTGCCTTCTCGCCCACGTCCACTGGGCGGGCTGGTCTTCATCCTGGAGCACCGCGATCAGGTTGCCTGCGAGGTTGGCCTCGCTCTCTGTGCACAGCCGGCCAACATCCAGCCCGAGTAGAAAAGCGCCAGCCGATTCAAAATCGGCGCCCGCTTCGAAAACTTCGTCGCTAAACCGGCGCTCCCCCTCCAGTTCATACTGCTCCATCAGCCGGCCCAGGTCTTCGAGGTCCTTGCCACGGCCATGCGGATCGTCCATGTAGGCGACGATCTTGAGCAGCGCCAGCACAGGCAACGGAGCGACCTTCATCACCAGGTTTGGTATCAGCTCCTTCTCCACCGCTTCGGCAAAGACATGCTCAAAGCCAACCACGCTCATCCTCATCTCAGCTTTCGGCCAGGTCACGTAGCCCGTCCGGCGGGCCTGCTCTCCAATCGGCAGCAGATCGATGCGGGCGCCGGTCTGCGTCAACCAGCGCTCCTCTCGCTTGGGGTCCTGCGTCCATCCCGCCGCTTGCAGGCGGTCGGTCAGAGATCCGAGTTGGTCGATGTCCACAGCTAGGGCGACGTCCACATCCTGTGTCCGGCGATCATCGTCAATCCAAACGCGGTAGGCGGTGGCGCCAATAATGACAGCATCCACACCAGCGTCCTGACACGCTCTTTGCAGTTGCCGCAAGGCTTCGACTTGCTCTGGCAAAAGCTCAATCATGGCAGGAGGAATTTCTCTCGAATTTCCGTGGCGGCTTCGATGGCGCGTGGTCCGCCTTCATGCAATAACTCAGCATAAATGAGCCACGGGTGCGCGATCGGGACACCGCCTTCAACCCGCCACGGAAACAACGTACCGAACTCACGAAGCAACGTGACCGTTCCATTCTTGTCCGGCAACAGCTTCAAGTCCCGGGTAAGGCGATCCGGGGCTGTTCCAATGAAAACGGGCACCTCTTCGCCGCGGTAAAAACGCTGCAGTTGGAAAGCGGCCGGCGCGCCGGTCACTGCCCATTGCACCTCATTTTGCCCGGCACGTTGTTTGATCTTCTCTAAAACCGTATTCGGGTTGCGCTCCAGCGGGCGAAACCTTCCCATTAACAACTCCGGACGAAGCACGCGCTCGTACCCGCCGACGAAATCCTCTTCGAGCGCTTTCCGGTCCGCGATCTTGAGCCCTGCGCGCGCCGCGTGGAGCACCCCCGTTTCCGTCAACCGTTGTCGCGCCTCTGCCGCCGCCGTCTTACCAATCCCCGCCACCTCGGCCAACTTCCGCACCGGCCAATGAACGGCGTCGGCGTCCACTAGGAAGGCAAACGCCGCCTGTACCATCGCGGCGGTGGTCCTTCGTTCCGCAACCTTGGGCTTTATTTCTTTGCGCCCAACCGCGAAAACATAGTAGTCACCTCCCAGATTCACATGCAGATTTCCGACCCCATCGACGAAATTGATGCCAGCTTCGGCCAATCGTTCCCCCATCGGAGCGGGAATGTACCGGGCGATTAGCAGTAATGGCATTTTCAGTTTTTGGCGAACGTGGGCCTGCTGCGCGATCAGCGCATTCAAGTTCGCCCGGTCCATATAGGTGCGCTTGAACTCGGCCGCTAATTTGAACTTGCGCCGGGGTGTCGTGATTTTGATTTCAGCGTCGATTTCGCGGTCTCCGGCGCCTCGCGGCGCAACCTTCCAGTCGAGCGCCGTCACGAACGGCAGCGCCCGGATGGCTTCCAGGTAGCGCCCCAGATCGCGTTCGTATTCGGTTCCCTGTCTCATTATGTCCGATAATATATCATGTCCGTTAGTAACGGACAAGGCTATAACGAGGACATATGGGTCGCCTCGACTCCTGACGACCTCGATCTCTGGAAATCAAATGGCGCTAGGCTAGCTTGTGTTCGCGCGCCATCCGACTGACCGTGCCCGCAAGTCTGCGGGGCCTATTGCAGGATCGCAATTGCGCGAATCGGCGAACCATCTGCGCCGGCAATTTTTAGGGGCAGAGCGATAAACCGGAATGTTCTTCCCAGTAACTGATCGAGGTTCGTTAGTCCCTCAAGAATTGGGATTCGTTGGGAAAGCAGAATCTTGTGCACTGGCCAAGCAACTTTCTGGTTCTCCGGATCTGTCCAGTGCTGAGACACACCCCGTTTAAAGTTCTCAACACCGGGAGTATTGCTGGCGATCGCGCGCACTTTGCGCCCGACCAGCCAACGTGCAGTCTCGTCGGTCAAGTAGGATTGCGAGTACAATTCCCCGGGTTTTGGCGGATGGTAGTTGAAGTAGAAAACCACGATGTCCCCTTCTTGGATGTTCTGCTTCTCCAGATCAGCAGGAGTGACTGGATCCGCAGCGGTTTTTCCACGCACATCCACTAGCACTCCGGGACCCATCAGGTGATCCAGATCGATCTGATCCACCGTCCACCCATCCGGCTCTACGTGTGCTCCAGCATCGACGTGCGTTCCCACCTGAGTCGAAATCCCGAGGAAGGTAGACCGGCCAGTGGTGACCTTGAAGTTCATCTCAGGTTCCATCGTGACTTCGTGGATCCCATACTGGTCGATCATGGCTCGACCGGCCGTTTGCTCCACGAGCCCGACGCGGATTGTGTCGGTCAGGTCGATGATCTTCCCCTTGTCAGCGCCCGCTGCAAAAGCTGCCGACGCTACAAGAATTGCCCCCGTGAGTGACAAGCGACGCATACTGTACGCTCCTAGAACTCGATTCGCAATCCAAGTTGTGCTGCCCTCGGACCTCCGGATCCCAAAACGCCTCCAGCCGTGCGCCGAGGCTTCCCGAAATCGGCAGCAAAGACATTGTTCTGGGCTCCACTCTGCCCCGAGAAAGTCGGGCCGCCGTTCGAGAGATAGTTCACGTGATTGAAGATATTGAATGCCTCGGCCAAAGCTGAAATACGAAACCGCTCCTTTATCTTAAATTGCTTCGTCAGCCGCAGATCGGTTGAATAGAAGAAGAATGACCGAGGCGATGTCGTTGTAATCGGTGACAAACCCTGCGAGGCACGTGCGACGTTAATGGCGGCAATCGTTGCGGCGTCATCCCGCGCACCTCTATTGCGCGTCACACCATCGGGCCGGTTCGGTGCAAAACCGTCGGCTGAAAAGCCCGTCACAAGGTCGTAAGGCCGGGCCGAGGCAAAGGAAGTGATGGTCGAAAGGTCAAACCCGTGCGGCATCGACACCGATCCGCTGAAGACGAATTTGTGCCGTTGATCCCGGTTCGAGTCCCCACGCTCGGACCTCAGGTCAAACGGATTTGCCACGGTTGAACCAATCGAATCGTCGCCCAAGTCGACCGCATGGGACCACGTGTACGACCCCAGAAACGTAAGACGATGACTCAGCCGCTTGTTCACAGACATTTCAAGGGCGTTGTAGGAGGAACGCCCGGCATCCGTGACACGAATCACCGGGCCATAGGAAGCTGCCGTCACAGCTCCAAACTCCTGAGCCAGCGGGGTGTCCGGCGAACCGATGCCCCCCGCCGGATCGATATTGACGTCTATCCCGAGTCGCTCTTTCAATCCCAGATTGTGCACATAGTCAACCGTAACTCCCAACGTGTCGGTAAATGCATGTTGGACCCCGATGGAAGTCTGTTGTGCGTAGGGAGTCCGCAGATGATTGGCAAGCGAGATGAGCAGGAACTGAGGCTGGGAAAACACTAGGGCTCGAATCTGCTCTTGCGTAAGCCCCGGGAATGGATCATTGATGTTGATCGGTCCCGGTAGAAATGCGAATCCGATGCGGCGACCGTCAAACGCGCTCTCAACCGCAGGATCGGTAGCAACCGGCAGTGCGTAAAAAATTCCGTAACCTCCGCGAATGATTGTCTTGCCGTGACCAACCGGATCCCATGCAAAACCAATGCGTGGCCCAAAATTGTTCAAGTCTTTGCTCCTCGATCCGCCAGGAGCGATGTTGGACCTGAAACCGGGATTATTCTCATTGGTGGAGAGATCCCAGCGTAGCCCGAGGTTCAGCGTCAGCCTTTGATTTACTTTCCAGTCATCCTGGCCATAGAGTCCGAGAATGTTGTCTTTGTAATCCGGGAATTGGAAATTTCCCACCCCAAAGAACGCAAAGTCGGCGTCCGTCTGGGTTAGGGGTGCATCACTGAAGAAAATGAACTGGCCACGAGCGGCGAACTCGAGGAATGACTTTGCTAAAGCATGGTTGTAATCCACCCCGAGCTTGATGTTGTGAGTGCCCAAAGAAGAGGGGATATTCAGAGCCAAGTCGTCTCGAAGCTGGTGCCGTTCAATGAAGGTCTTCTGTGTGGTGTTGAAAGCACCGCCTGTAATCAGGCTCGGCCGGTCCACTTCGGGCGTCGCGGACAGCGGCAGGAGGTGATTGTTGAAGTGGGCATAGTGGTACATGATTGTGTTCAGCACTCGGGGGGACAAAACGTGGGTGTGCGACAGGACTGCGGAGTAGGCCTGGTTCGTACTGCGGATGCCATTGTCGGCCGCCCGTATCCCACCGATCCCCTGCAGGCTGAAGTTATTTTCATAGTTGAAGCGAAACATCAACTTTTGCTTGCTATTGAGCTGATGGTCGAGCCTGGTAGTAGCAAGACGCGAGGTAAACGGTAAGCCAACACTTCCCTCAAACTCTGGATATGCCCCGTTCGTATTTACGATTCCTAGATTCTTTTCGCCCGTGTTCTCGTACGCAGCGAAGAAGAAAGTGCGGTTCTTCAATACAGGACCTCCAAGGGTGAAACCCTGCTGCGCCCGATGAAAATCCGCCTTACGCGTCTGAAAAGGATCGCGAGCGTTCAGATCCTGGTTGCGATAAAACACGAAATAGCTTCCATGAAGGTCATTCGTGCCCGACTTGGTCACGACGCTCACAGCCGCCCCGAGTGCCCTGCCCTGGTCGGCGCCGAATCGCGCAGTAGCAACGTAGAACTCTTGAACGCCCTCGATGGTGAAGTTCTGCAGGAGCCCACCGTTGACAATGTCGGAGTTCTCCGCGCCATCGATGGTGAAGTTGGAACTGCGCCCATCAGAACCGCCAGCAGAAAGATTAAAGATTCGGGTTTTGATCGGATCAAAATTGGGCGCGGTTAAAACTCCAGGAACCAAAGCCGCTAAATCCCCGAACTGTCGTCCGTTCAGGGGAAGGTCGCTCACCGACTTCGGATCGACCACTCCCCCGATCCCGGAGTTTTCACGGTCTACCAGGGGTGCTGCACTGCTGACAGTAACACTCTGTTCTAGGGAGCCTAGGGTGAGGCGAATGTCCACAACTACGACTCGTCCAACCTGTATGTCGATCTTGTGAATTTGAGTCGCAAACCCGTCTTTCTTGGCAGAAATCGTGTACGCCCCGGGCGACAGGGCGTCGGCGGCGTAGCCTCCAGTGTCATCCGTAGTTAGGGTCCTCTCCACTACTCCCGTCCCGGCATTTTCAATTGTCACCGTGACACCCGGAACGACCGCTCCGTTTGGATCGAGAGCCGTACCTCGTAGCGAAGCCGTAGAAAGCTGCCCCCAAACCCCTACTCCACACCCCAGCAGAACCGCTAGACAAATTAACCACCGACAAACGTGCATATTGCCCCCTCGCGAGACTCGAGTTTCTGACACCTTCCTCCATGCTGCTTAACTTCCACGGTGCCGCAATGGTTGATTCGGCTTCAGAGGCTTACACTTCGCTGTTGGCTCCGGGATCCGCCGAGGCTGGCTGAGAAAGCTACCGCAGTGTTTTAGGGTATGTCAAGACTATTCATCTGCGTATATTTGTGGTATACCGTAAACAAATTGTGAGCATAGCGATTCCCCCCGCTCATTGGGCCCCTGTGGACATTCGCGAATCAAGAGAGGTGCCTTTGCCAAAGACCAAAAGTACAGGTCGCTCGCGATCGGGCTCACCTGGAGGTACCCAGGTTCCGGCCCGCAGAATGGAGTCCAAATCCCCTGCCGCCGCCCGGCACCGGAGCACGCTCGCAGAGCGGATTTATCAGCAGCTCAAACGTGACATCGTCCATGGCGTTTACCAGTCTGGCGAGGCTATTAACGAGAAGATGATGGCGAGAAAATACCGGGGCAGCCGCACGCCCGTGCGTGAGTCAGTGATGCGGCTGCAGCAGGAGAATCTTCTCCGCCTGGTACCCAACAAGGGTTACTTCGTCAGCTACTTAGCGATTCATGAACTGAATGAAATGTATGAGTACCGTTCCGAAATGGAGGGTTTCTGCGCCGAGCTAGCAGCCCGTCGATGGGCGGATGCCTCTCTTATGGAACAGCTTGTCGAGTTGGCCCAGATGCAGTATAGGACCAACGATCGTGCCGGCTACGAGAAGTTCATCGAAGCGGACACCAAGTTCCACGTCGGTATTGCGCAGCTTACGCGGAACCGCCTCCTCGTTCGGGCCGTCGCGGACCTCCGCTGTCAAATGGAAAGAATCATGTATGCCGCCATTGACATTGGCTACTACGGCGAGGTCCCATCTCGAGAGCACACCGAAATCGTGGATGCTATTCGACGCCGTGATGCGCCGGACGCCCGCAGGCTCATGTACGACCACATCGTCGGTTCCAAGGACAAGGTTTTACAGCTGGCCACTGGGAGGTCGAGCCACGGCTGAGCCTTGGTTCGTGTTCAAACGATGTGTCCTAATGACGGTCGTGATCCACGACGTAAGGGCAGTTCCGCCGTGCTGCGTTTCTCACTCGCGCATTTCAGAATCGAGGGGGGTACGATGTGACTACGCCCGCGAATATCGCAGGCGCGTGGAAGTAACAAGCTTCGATTTGGGTCCAAGTGCTAGATAGACCGGAACGAGCCGGCTCAACAGCTCTGTAACCCCACCGCCGGCTGCCGTCGCATTGAAAGCTGATGGCGCAGCCGGCTGATTAGTGCTGTTCTATCTTGTTGCTACCGCAACGCGGCGCAAGTGTCACAATCTTTGAGATCTTCTCCTATGGCGTATCTGTTGCAAGGCCTATTTCCGGCCTCGATATGCTTCGCGTTCCCGAATGTCAAGAGAATGATTGAGCGCCGCTGTGGTAGCCAATACGTCCGTACTGCCAGTAGTTCACTCCCTTGGTTGGTGCCCCTCCACTTCTGCAATACGCATAGTCACCGCGGTAACCCGGCCGACGATGTCCGCTTCGGTTGGGTATCGAAGGTGCCGGATCGGCCCCCTCGACTGTGGACTTGGAACTAGGATAAGTTGATTCCCGTCGAGTTCACACCAGCTGCAGGCGTAACCACCGCGGAGTTCGACGAAATAGATAGGGCGGTCGAACTCGTTCTGCCAATTGCCTGGTTTTACCTTGTTCTGGTGCTCGTCAATCTCGACGAACGAGCCCGGGCGAATCATCGGAAAGAGCGTGTAGTCCTCAAGTCCGATGTACCCGCAAAGGCAATTCCGCAGGTCCAATTGCTGCAAGAGAGCGACGGGAATCTCACCCCAGCTTTCAAACATCCGAGAGACCAGGTTCGTCCTCGCAAGCTCCACGTTCCTGCGAAGCTCAACGGGAAGCACAATCGTCTGTCCGGGCAGCTCGAGATTCGACCCAATCAAATGAGTGTGCGGCAGGCTGACCAGACGTTGCTCCTTGGCGGCATCGAGGATGTTGATCCCGAAGAAGCCCAAGACTCTTAAGTAATTGCATTTGTAGATGAGGCTCAAACTGTAGAGCTTGTAGATGCTCGGGGTAAACTTCCCATTTTCGACGTCTGTGAGCCAGCCGTGGGAAATGTAATAGTCCTGATTACTGTCCTTTTCGTGAGCGATCTGCTGGCTAAGTTTCTGCACCGCACGTGTTGAGAGGCGGGCGCGGCGGCGCTCTTCTCGAAGAAGCTTCCCAGCTTCCGGGCTCGGGGTCGACTCCAACATACGCGTCGGCATGATACAGAGGACTTCCTTCGTCGCGTAGACCGAAACGTTGGGGTTACAAAAACGCAACAACCGGACACAGGGGAAGCTGCAAAATCATACTCCGTTCTATTCCCCGTGAAACCAGCATTTTCTCGCTGGTCGCTAATCCGACCGATCATAGCTAGAAACTACTAAGGGCAGTCGTAGAGGGTCAGAAAGAAGCCTGGTCGTAGAAACGAGCAAAGTTCATAAACTTTTCAGCCTTGCCATCGGTACCGCGTATACAAAACGGCACAGCCTTGCGAGCAGATATCACCGCACCAAGGATCCTTGTGGATTCAAAGCGAGAACTTCGTGGCGGAGCCCAGAAGCTTGTCGAAGACAGAACTCGTGGACCGAGTCAAAGCGATCCTGCAGGGCAAGGGACTCACCCTCTATCAATGCTCACAAAAAACGAGGAATCTGTATGGAAGGTCGTCGCCATATTTCGTGCCTCACAACCTGTACTACGATATCGGCATTGGGACCTTCAGCCCGAGCCTTCACCAACTATTTGCGCTGAGCAAGGTCTCCGGCTACAACTTCAATGATTGGCTGCGAGTCTTTGGGTTCAGACCTGAGGACATCGCACGGTTGCAAGTTCTGCTGTCCGCAAAACGCACCTTGCTGCTCGATTCCTCGCTCGATGACCCCGAGGGTTGGATTCCATGGGTGCGAAACAAACCTGGGAATGTTCGCGCTCCTGGAATTTCTCCGCTTGGACGACTAGTAGAACTGGCACCGTCACGGCGCCTTCGCTCGATTGCCCGAACCTACAAAAGCAATTTCGTGTATGTGAAGATTGGCCGAGAAGACGCGCTCGCCTTTCCGGACTTGCTTCCGGGAAGCATCGTGCGAGCTGACACACGGGTTACGCAAGAGATGTTTTCATCCGGGCATGGAACAGATTCAAAGCCGCTGTTTCTGATCCAGCACTCGAACGGCTTGAACTGCTGCCGACTGCAAACCGTGGGCAAGAACCGCGTGATGCCTTTGTGTGGGCAGCTTCCATATGCTCAGATCGAACTGCAACTGCATGAGGAAGCCAGGGTCCTTGGGATCCTCGATCTCGAAATACGACCTTTGCTCAAGGCAGAGCAACCGCAGGTGCCGACAGAATTGGCAAAGCATTGGAGGCCGCTGGCATTAAGGTGGGATGACACAAAACTCACCAATCTGCTTCGCGCCGCCCGCTTGAGGGCGGCCTTGTCATTTCGGGAGGCCTCCGCGATGAGCCGCCGGGTTGCCGCAGAACTTGGAGATGAACAATATTTCGCAGCGGCAGGCTCGCTGTCTGACTACGAGGCGCGTGATGTTCCGCCGCGGCATGCGCACAAGGCAATCACGCTTTGCGCAATCTACGGCTTGCAGTTCGTCACATTTCTGAAGAGCATCGGACTACGCTTGGAGGACGCAGGCCGTGAGCCAATTCCCGATAGGCTGCTTCCTCGGAAGGTTTCGGCCGCCTCAAGGGGGATTGTCGACGAAACTGATGAGCCGCCCGAAAACGGATTCCTTGGGAATTTGCTTAGACAATCAGGGCATGTGCCATGGTTTCTGCGCGAGTCGCTCTCCGATTTGTCCGGCCTGAACGGTCTCTCTCTGCGTGATTTCTTCTGGGTTGGAGGAGAATCCAACCCGCTACACCCTTTACTCATCAACGGACTGCTCGTGATTTTGAATCGCCATAGAAAAAAGCCCATCTACTTCCGGTCAAAACCGCTGTGGCAGCAACCGGTATATGTCCTGTTGAGACGGAATGGAACCTACACGTGCGGATGCTGCAGCCTTGAGAACCGCATGTTGGTGATTCATCCGTTCTCGGCCAACTATCAGCCCCAGGAGCAACTGCGGAATCACGACGATGCTGAGGTCGTCGGGGAGATTGTGGCCATCGCCAGAACCCTGTGAGAAGAACCCTCAGTGACTCCCGATTTGTCTGAGTCGCTGCCTACACAAAATGAGGGCCGGTGCGACAGCTTCGGATTGCGACTAATCCGGATTTGGCCATTTGTGCTTCTGAGTTGGCGGCTTGAGCTGGTCATGAAGAACCGAACACACCGATTGGCGAAGCCAAGCGACTGAGTGCTACATTCGACGCGATGCGTTCCGACATAGAAGAAGCCGTGCAACTCTTGCAGCGGGGTGACGACGACGCTTTGGAGCAGGCCCTGGCTCTACTCCAAAATACCGTCTTCTCCTTTAGCATGCGGGTCTGCGGCCAACGCGAGGACGCGGAAGACACCATGCAAGAGGTACTCCTCAAGTCGGTTCCGCACCTGCCCAAATTCGACAGCCCCAAAGCCCTCGGGGTGTGGCTCTATAAAGTGGCAAAGAATCGCTGCCTGATGAGTCGGCGCCGAAGCAAGTTCGCTCCGAAGCAGGATCTTTCCCTGGAAGAACTAATGCCCGATCGGAAAGAACTTGAGCAGCTGGGGAGTGAGGGCAGCATCAACCCAGAGGCGTTCGCTATCCGGAGTGAAGAAGCGGGTCGTTTGCGCGACGCTATTCAGCAGCTGCCGCCACAATACCGTATTGTTTTGGTCCTGCGCGATATGGAGGGTCTAACCGACGAGGAGGTTGCTGAGATTACCGGGCTGCGTTCCGGAACAGTCCGCGTTCGTCTTCACCGTGCAAGGCTATTTGTCCGCAGAGAATTGATGAGAGCGTTGAAACCACGCTCCGGGAGATCGTCCGTCGCTTCGCGACCGTCTTCCCAAGAACAGCCAGGCAGCCAACAGCCCAGACCTGCTCGCTGCAAGGCCATGTTTGCTGAGCTCTCGAACTATCTTGACCAGCAGTTGGATGATACGCTTTGTGAGGAATTGGAGCGGCACCTGAAAGGCTGCGAACCGTGCGAGGCGTTCCTCTCTAGTCTCAAGGTAACCGTCGAACAGTGCCGAAGATCACCCGCAGAGCGTCCCGCCCGCGAGAAGGCAGTCGAACTGCGCAGGAAGGTGCTTGCTGATTACGAGCGCCTGGTCGCGAACAACATCCGACAGTAGTCACGGTTACGAGCCTGGCCGACTCAAGCCAGCTTTGCTCGGCAGAAGGTTGACGATCTCTTTTTCAAAGACCGAGATGTCGGTTGCGCCAATGTGTTTGGCACTGATCCGGCCATCCCGCCCGATCACGAACACGATCGGCAACCCGAGGACTCCGCCATAAAGTTCACCCGTCTGCGCATTGCCCATCACAACCGGGTAGTTCATCTTGAAGCGCTGGTAGAACGCGCGTACAGGTTCCGGTCCATCATCCATGGAAACGCCGATGATCTGCAGGCCCCTATCCCCGTACTTGTTTTGTAGTTCGACGAAATGCGGGATCTCCTCCCGGCAGGGATCGCACCAGGTTGCCCAGAAGTCCAAAAGGACGACCTTACCCCGATAGGATGAGAGATCGAGTTTCTGTCCCGCTATGTCGGGAAGTGAGAAATCGGGGGCCAGAGATTCTTTGCCGATACTCGTGCCCCTCGTGCCGGGGGGCACGCCATGATGACGGGCCATGAAATAGAGTCCCGCTACCACTGCGATCAGTGCCAAACCGCGGACAATCCCTTTCTTCAATATGCCGACCTCAGCCAGGAAGCGTCCAGTTCCCTAGTCTCCCTTGCCAACCGGATAGCCTTTCTCGACCCAATCCGTTCCGAAGTTGTCCGCAACATAGAGAACTTTCACATTGGTGAAGCCCATTGCACGCAGCGCATCGTCGGCCGGTTTGATGTTCGGACAGTGGCTCCACGGGCAGCAGCCGCAATACAAAACGATGAACTTGTTTCGCGGCAAGGATTCCACTCGCTTCCGCAAAGACCGCAAGCCACTTTCACTGGAGGCCGGTCCAATGTACTCCGAGCCGGGGATGTGAGCCTGGGTGTAGAGGACGTGGGAACCCACTTGAATCATTAGCGGTTTCTCGCTTTTGCCGGACTGAAGAATCTTGACCAGGTCGTCGGGGTTGATCAGGCGGGAGGCCGGGATGAGGTTCGCCTGAGACGCAAGCGCCACGGATGCCAGTGCAATAGCAACGGTCCCAAAGACGAGGACAAGGAGTGTCGGACGAACTTTGATCGGACTCATTTTGAAATTCTCTCCGCATTATCAATTCCTAATCATATAGGTGGCAAGAGAGCGCGCAACTCCGCGTATCGCCGAAATTTTCCTGTAACAAAATCCGCCCTTCTGCATTTATTCGTGTGCTTGGTCGATACAAACAGCGGGAGGCAATCATGATCACAGCCAAAGTCGAACTGACTCAACCACTTAAGCAGCAGCGCCAATTTGTGGCCCAGACCGGAACTGGCCACCACCTGCTGTTAGACGATGCGGCCGGAGGCACCGGAGCGAAGCCGATTGAACTGGTCGCCGCCGGACTAGCCGGGTGCACGGGGTTCGATGTTGTCACCGTCCTCCGCCAGAAGTACCACCAGAAGGTGACTGGTTACGAGGTACGGGTCGAAGCCGATCAAGCAGAACGGCCGCCCCAGGTGTTCACGGCAGTGCGAATCCACCATGTAGTCACCGGCTTTGAGCTTGACGTGGCGGCGCTGGAGGAGGCCATCCGCCTCTCGGAAGAGAAGTACTGCTCGGTGGGCGCGATGGTGCAGAAGACCGCGAGTTTTCATACAACTTACGAAATCGTTGAAGACAAGAGAGAGTGGGTGAAACCGGTTCAAGCCGCGGGAGTGCAAGGTTGAAAACCTTATTCAAAGTGGTTCTGAGCATCGCGACGTTGTGGCTATCTTGTGTGTCGGCTTCGGCTCGGCAAGAAGCCCAACCCTCGTCCCTCACTCTGCAGCAGGCGGTGAATATCGCGATGGAGAAAAATCCACTGCGTAAGGTGGCGATGGCGGATACGAAGGTGGCCTCTGCGGGAGTTCGCGCCGCGCGTTCCTTCCTCATGCCGCACTTGAGTTTTTCGGAAACGGTGACTCGTGGTGATGACCCCGTGTACGTATTCGGGAGCAAGCTACGACAGCAGCGTTTTACCCAGGCCGACTTCACACTGAACAAGCTCAACACGCCTCTGCCCTTCGGCAACTTCAGCACGCGGTTTGGGGGAACCTGGAACCTGTTTGATTCGTTCGCCACTTGGCACGGCATCAATCAGGCAAAACAAATGAACGAGGCTACCGGACACCAGTTAGACCGCACGGATCAGGAGATTGTCTTCCGGGTGGTCAGTTCCTACTACGACGTTCTGCTGGCGGCCAAGGAACTGGAAGTTGCCGAGCAGTCGGCCAAAACAGCCCAGTCGATCATGGACCGCAGCCAGGCGCGATTCGACAGCGGGCTGACTGTAGAGTCAGATCTGCTGACAGCGAAGGTTCGCATGGCGGCGCGACAGCAGGAAGTGATCCGCGCGAGGAACAATCTGGAAGTGGCGCGTGCACAGCTGAACACGGTGATGGGTGTGCCGCTTGATTCTCCGTTCCAGACTACCGAACTGTTGTCTGAGCGCACACTTTCGATCCCGGCCATGCCGGATCTTGAAAAGCAGGCGCTCGCAAATCGTCCAGACTTGAAGCGCATTTCCTCCGAGGAGGCCGCGCAACGACAGAGCGTTTCGATTGCTAAGTCGTCATTCGGTCCGCGGGTGAACGCCTTTGCAGGCTGGGAAATGGATAACCCTACATTCGTCGCCGGTGGCGGGGGCAACAATTGGCTGGGTGGGATCGAAGTGCAATTTGACATCTTTCAAGGCGGAGCGAAACGCGCGGAACTCTCCAAGCAGCGGGCCCTCGAAGAAAAGGTTGTGGCAATGAAGCAGGCAGCGGGCGATGCAGTCAGACTCGAAGTGAGACGAGCCTACTATGAGACGGATGCTAGCCGACAACAGATCGAAGTGGCGCGAGCGGCAATCGCCCAGGCACAGGAAAGTCTACGCATCAACCAGGACCGCTACGACAGCGGATTGACCACGATTACCGATTTGTTGGGCGCTGAAGATGCGGCGCGCCGCAGCCAGACCGACTACTGGGAAGCCATTTATCACTTCCAGACCAGCTACGCCAACCTGGAGTTGGCGAGCGGAAGCTTGAATCCGCAATCTCCCGTGGTGATGCCATGAATCGTATAAATAACATGCGCAGACTTTCGTTGTTGGTGCTGCTACTCGCGGTTGTCAGCCTAGCCGGCTGCTCCGACGAAAAAAACCCGACGGCTCGTACGCCGGAAATCGTGCAGAACATTCCCGTGCTCACCGTGCAGCAAGCCAACGTGCCCGATTTGCTGGTGGCGGTAGGAACGGTACGTGCAGCCCAGACCAGCGAAGCCTCCAGCCAAATGATGGGGAACATCGTCGAGATCCGGGCTCACGAAGGAGATCACGTGAAGCGCGGTCAAGTGCTTGCCGTGATCGACGAGTCCCAGCCGCGAGCCGCCGCAGACCGCGCGACCGCAGCCGACCTTGCCGCCCAACAGCAACTGGTCGGAGCAGATTCCGACCTGGCCCTGGCGGAATCAACGTTGAAGCGTTACCAAACTCTCTTCGAAAAAAAGTCCGTAAGTCCGCAGGAGTTCGACGAAGTGAAAGCCCGTCAACAAGCGGCACTCGCGCATCGCGATATGGCAAAGGCAGGCCAGACGCAGGCGCAAGCCTCATTGAGCCAAGCGCGCACGTCTCTGGATTACGCGCGGATTCGTGCGCCATTCGACGGCGTGGTGACGGAGAAGAAAGCCGATTCCGGCACGTTGGCTTCACCCGGCATGCCGATCTTTACCGTCGAGGACGTGCACCGCTATCGACTGGAGGCCACCGTAAATGAGAACGATCTCCGGTACGTGCGTACCGGACAGCAGGTTTCGGTGGTCATTGATGCTCTCGACAACGCGGGTCTGAAAGGTAAGGTTGTGCAAATCGTTCCGGCCGCTGACGTTGAGAGTCGCACGTTTTTGGTGAAAATCGATTTGCCCACAGACGCACGGCTGCGTTCGGGGCTGTTCGGGCGAGCACAGTTTTCTCGGGGCGAGCGGCAGGCGCTGTTGATTCCGCGCTCGGCGGTCGTCGAACGCGGCCAATTGCAGGGTATTTATGTGCTGGACCAAAACAAGGTTGCGAGCTTGCGTTACATCACTTTGGGGAAGGTTTCCGGGGCTGAGGTCGAAGTGCTGGCAGGCCTCCAGGATGGCGAGCGGCTCGTGGCCAAACCGGGTGCCGTCGACCTGAATGGCAAACGGATTGAGGTCCAGTAATGACTGATGGCAAATCCAAATCAGTAATACAGCCCCCGAAGAGCTTGCGCCTAGCCGGTCGCATTGCCCACAGTTTCATTGATTCGAAACTGACACCGCTGGTGATCGTCGCTGCGCTGCTCCTTGGCGCTTTCAGCATTCTCAAGACGCCACGGGAAGAAGAGCCCCAGATCGTGGTGCCAATGCTCGACGTTTTTGTGCAGATGCCGGGTGCGTCGGCGGACGAGGTGGCACAGCGCGTCAGCCTTCCCATGGAGAAGTTGCTGCGCGAAGTGCCGGGCGTTGAGTACATCTACTCGATCAGCCATCCGGGTGTGAGCATGCTGGTTGTGCGTTTCTACGTTGGCGCCAAAGAAGAAGATGCGATCGTACAGACCTACAACAAGCTCTACTCCAACTTTGATCGTATCCCGCCCGGCGTCTCACAACCGATTATTAAGGTCCGCTCGATTGACGACGTGCCGATCATGGCCCTGACGTTGTGGGGGAAAGACTATGACTCTTATCGCCTGCGGCGAATCGCGGGGGAGCTGGAAAACTCACTCAAACCGCTCAACGACGTTTCTGAGACCAAGATCATCGGCGGGCAGCCGAGGCAAATACGAGTGGTGCTCGACACGCAACGACTTGCGGCCTACGGCCTTACGCCGGGCACGATCGTGGAGCAACTCCAGAACGCGAACAGCCGTGGCCAAGCCGGTAGTTTTGCGCGTGACAATCGCGAGTTTCAGGTCGAAGCCGGAACTTTTTTCACGAGTCTCGACGACCTGCGTCAGGTCGTGGTCGGGGTTCATACCGGACGCCCCGTCTACTTGCGTGATGTAGCGGAGAAGCTTGAGGACGGCCCCGCCGAAGCAAACACCTACGTCCTGTTTGCTAATGCTCGCGGTGGCGCAGGACAGACAAGCGGGGCAGAATATCCCGCAGTAACCATTACGCTTTCCAAGCGCAAAGGTACGAACGCCACCGACATTTCCGAGCACGTGCTGGACAAGGTCAATGCTCTCCGTGGTTATGTGCTTCCCAATGATCTGACCATCACGGTCACGCGCAACTATGGTGAGACCGCGAAGGACAAATCCGACGAACTTCTCAAACACCTCCTGATCGCGACCTTGTCGGTCACATTGCTGATTGCACTTGCCCTGGGCTGGCGGGAGTCGGGCGTCGTACTTTTGGCGGTGCCGGTCACGCTCGCTCTTACACTCGCCGTGTTCTATTTGTATGGCTACACCCTGAACCGGGTCACATTGTTTGCTCTGATCTTCTCCATCGGCATCCTGGTCGACGACGCCATCGTTGTGGTCGAGAACATCGTGCGCCATTTTCGGTTGCCGGAAAGCCGAGGGCGATCCTTATCTGAAGTCGCGGTCGAGGCGGTGGACGAAGTTGGCAATCCCACGATTCTTGCCACCTTCGCGGTAATCGGCGCGATCCTGCCCATGGCCTTCGTGCGCGGACTGATGGGTCCATACATGCGCCCGATTCCAGTGGGAGCGTCGGCGGCTATGTTGTTTTCGCTGATTGTTGCTTTCGTGGTTTCTCCGTGGGCAGCATTGCGGCTGCTGAGGAAACATGCCGGTAGTAGCGATCAGTCCGGGCATGAGACTGAAGGCTGGACCACTCGTTTGTATCGCCGGATGATGAACCCGCTCATCCGCGACGCACGCCGCCGCTGGATGTTTCTCGGTGGTGTCGTATTGTTACTGCTCGCGGCGGTCACTTTTGTCCCGTTGAAGTGGGTTCGTGTAAAGATGCTGCCCTTCGACAACAAGAGTGAGTTCCAGGTCATCATCGACATGCCCGATGGCACGCCACTGGAACAGACGACCCGCGTGGCGCAAGCCTTGGGACAGTATCTCGGCCAACAGCCCGAGGTTATCAATTATCAGGTCTATTCCGGAACGTCCGGTCCTTACAACTTCAACGGGCTTGTGCGCCATTACTTCTTGCGGAATCAGCCCAACCAGGCTGATATCCAGGTGAATCTGCTCTCGCGCCATGATCGCAAGGCTCAGAGCCACGAAATTGCACGACGGCTGCGGCCGGAGTTGGACAAGATTGCCGTGCCCTTCGGTGCGCGTATCAAGGTCGCGGAAGTCCCGCCTGGTCCGCCGGTCTTGCAAACTCTTGTCGCCGAAGTTTATGGGCCTGACTACAAAGGGCAAATTGAACTGGCCGCTCAAGTCAAGAAGGTCTTTCAGCAAACGCCAGGCGTCGTGGACGTGGACTGGTACGTCGAAGACCCGCAAATCAAGTACGACATGAAGGTGGATCTGGACAAGGCCGCGCTCCACGGTATCTCACCCGCCGACGTGACGCGCACTCTGCAGGTCGGGCTCGGCGGCGCCAACGCGGGATTGCTTCACGATTCCCGTTCACGAGAAGACATCCCTATCGATGTGCGACTGGCGCGCCCGGATCGCTCTGGGATCGAAGACCTTGGCAATCTGAAGCTGCCGACGCCTTCCGGTGGGCAAATCGCCCTGCAGGAAGTAACGAGCCTTCAACAAACGACAATCGATACCAGCGTGTACCGCAAGAATCTGCAACCAGTCGTCTACGTGACGGGAGATGTTGCGGGCGGAGAAGAAAGCCCTGTGTACGCCATCATGAAGATGAGCGAGGCCATCGACAGTATCAAGTTGCCCGATGGTTATGCGGTAAAGCAGTACAAGGGCACGACCATGCCGGAGCGCACCGACCGCTTCTCGTTGAAGTGGGATGGCGAGTGGCACATCACGGTGGAAGTGTTCCGCGACCTGGGACTCGCCTTTGCGGCTGTCCTGGTCTTGATCTACGTGCTGGTCGTGGGCTGGTTCCGATCGTTCGTCACCCCCCTGGTCATCATGGCGCCGATTCCGCTCACGCTGGTTGGCATTCTGCCCGCGCATGCGCTGATGGGGGCATTTTTCACAGCGACCTCGATGATCGGCTTCATCGCCGGCGCCGGCATTATCGTGCGCAATTCCATCATTCTCGTTGACTTCATTGAACTCCGCCGTGCGCAAGGTATGTCATTGGAGGATGCCGTCGTCGATGCGGGCGCAGTGCGCTTCCGCCCAATGCTACTCACTGCGGCTGCGGTCGTTGTAGGAGCGAGCGTGATCCTGTTCGATCCGATTTTTCAGGGCTTGGCGCTCTCATTAATGGCAGGTGAGGTGGCGTCTACCGTTCTGTCACGGATGGCAGTCCCGGTCCTTTACTACCTCTCTCAGAGGGGAACCTCGGTTCCACCGAAGCACCCGCATTCCCCCGAAAATGTCGCTGAATGCGAAACACCGCAATGCGAAATTACGTAGGAGCACCTTGTTTGAAGGAGAACTGCAATGACCGTAGAACGTGTACTTCGTTTGATCGCTGGCAGCTTTATTCTGTTGTCCCTGGCACTTGGGCACTACGTGAACCCGTACTGGTATCTTTTCACGGCTTTTGTTGGCCTGAATCTGTTTCAGTCTGGATTCACGAACTGGTGCCCGATGATGACATTCCTGCGTAAACTCGGCGTGGGCAAGTAGGGGGAGAGTGAACATGCCTAATTGGGTTTGGGGAGTGGTATTTCTTGTCGCCTACGTAGTCTTGACGCAATGGCTTCTGCCAAAACTTGGCGTTCCTACCTGAAGGAGCCAGGGTTGCGCCGAGTCTCGGCGCAAGGCTGTTCCGAAAGGCACGCATTCCGAAGAACGATGACTACGATAGTGCAGGTCGAATTTCGTGAGAGCTTGCTGTCAATCCGTAACGAGATCCTCCAATCACTTGGACATCCCGTGATTTCTGCTCTCGGTTCGCATGCTGCGCGAAGTCTCAATCTGTCCCATGAATCAGTGGGTGTCGTCCTGATCGGGCATGGCGCCCCTTGGGAAGAACGATGCAACCTTGTCAGTCATTTCCGAGAGACTCTGCCTGGAGTTCCGATTGTGGCATCCCTTCGCCGACGAGATAAGGATGTCAGCGGAGCAGATTACAACTGCCCGGCAGACGATCCACCTCTGTGGGTAAGAATGGTCAATCAGGCGCTGGCAGGCGTCGCGTAGAAACTTCGCCCTCCGCTTAATATCCCGGGGCCATTCGCAGGGATTGCGCCTGATTGACGAGCAAACCGGAACCATCAATAAACGAGCCTCAAGGAAGTTGGCCGGATTGCTACCCCGAAGTCGGGTTACTCCGAAACGAATCCATATTAGGGAACTCTAGAGGCTCACTGGAAATGCCTATCGGGCATTCTGAACGGCTTGCAGTTGAAATTCCGAACGTGCACCGCGATCGTTTGGAGATGCATTCTGACCGATTGCTGACGAATCACTTCCGATTGTCAGAATCGCGAACACTTTGAAAGAAGTGTGGAAGCTGTTCCGACCGTCAGCGTAACCTGCTCGTTCTTCCGCTGGAGCGGTCTTTCGTTTCGCAAGCTGCGCGGACCAGCATGATCTCGTGGATCCCTTCAGAAATGCGCTGGCTGTTCCGGCAGGTGCGCCCTTTCCTTCGCTGGCACATCGCCAGCTTTCTTTGCATGTCGGTCGGCAGCTTTCTAGCGCTTCTCTCGCCGCTTGTCTTGAAATGGATGATTGATGTGGTTCTCCCGGGTCGGAGGGTGGGACTCTTGGTCGCGGCTGTCGTGCTCATCTTCCTCTGCCATCAGGGACGAGCGGTGCTGACGACGGGAGGCGGCTACTTGACTATGCTCGCAGCCCAGCAGCTGGCGCTAGCTCTGCGCATGCGGCTTCTCCGGCATCTAGACACACTCTCCGCCGACTATCACGAAGGCACACCGGTGGGCGCCTCAATGTATCCGCTAAAGGATCCGATTGATGAAATCTCATTTCTAGGTTCCGATCTGGTGCCTTCCATCCTGCGGACCCTTCTAGCCACACTACTGACGCTGGGAGCGATGTTGATATTGAATCCCCGGATGACCCTGGTAGTTTTGCCGCTCATTCCTGTCTTTGTCTTCACGAGAAAGCACTTCCGAAACCGGTTGGAACGCGATTCCGAGACAGTGCAGCAAAACCAAGTAGCGTGGAGCAGTTTCCTGCAGGAACACCTTTCGTCGATCATTGCCATACAACTCCTCCGTCGGGAGCAACGACAGGAGCGCACGGCGTTTTGTTTGTTGGGTGCCTCGGTTCGGTCACTTACCAGGCTTTTCCGGACTGGGGTTTGGTTCACGTTCTTCACCAGCCTGACTATCGGGTTGGCGATGTCCGGCGTTATTGGATACGGTGGCTGGAGTGTGCTCGAAGGTACGCTGACGGTGGGCGGTTTGGTCGCGTTCTACACGTATCTGGCCCAACTTTTTGAACCCTTGAGTGGTGTGGCGGAGACTTACGCACGGGCGCAGAAAACATTTGCCAGTATCCGTCGCGTGCAAAGCGTTCTGGCGTTAGAGCCTGCGATCAAGACCTGCCCGACCGCGATCAAATTCCCTGAAAATCGTCCGTGGACAATCCAGTTGGCCGATGTGCGCTTTGGATACCCGAAAAGCGATGGATTGTTGTGCATTCCGCGCCTGGAGATTCCGGCAGGCGATCAAGTGGCCATTGTGGGAGAAAACGGCGCTGGTAAGAGCACGCTGGCAAAACTCATAGCCCGTCTCTACGACGTGGACTCGGGATCGATTTCCGTTGCCGGCCAGGATGTACGAGAGATCGAAATCGAAAGCCTTCGTGAGCAGGTGTGCTATGTCCCACCTCACCCAGTGCTCTTCGATACGACGTTGGCCGGCAACCTTAGGCTGGGAAAAGGCACAGCCTCGGAATCCGAACTGAAGGAAGTGATGGACTATGTGGGGCTCGCAACTGGGTCAAGCGCCTTGCGGGAGGGTCTCAACCGGCGGATCGGCCCGGGAGGCCATCAATTGTCGGGCGGTCAACGACAGCGCGTGGGGATCGGCAGAGCAATCCTCCAGCGGCCGCGCATCCTGATTCTGGACGAAGCCACTTCTTCGCTCGACGCGGGTTCAGAACGACAGTTGCTAAGCAGCCTACGAAGAATCTTGCCGGGTACTACGATCGTCGTGGTTTCACACCGTCTATCCGCATTGCACTGCGTTAACAGAGTGATCGTTCTCGATGCGGGGCGTATCGTCGAGGATGACGTTCCAGCAGCACTTCTCGCGAACAGTGGCGCATACTCTCGACTGTTCACTGCTGGCGCCCCACCCTGCGCGCTGGTGGCCGAATAGAGCTGGTCAAAATGGGACTTTCAAAATACCTCAATCTATTTGAAGTATTGTGTCTCCGAACCTCGCACAGAAGCACTTCGGCGGCTCTACGAGCTCGCCGAGGACCAGCAAGGGCTTTTCACGACCAAGCAGGCCAAGGCCGCCGACGCAGACTCGACGGATGTTGCTAATCAGCGGATGCGGTTGCGATTGCTTGAACGACCAACGCGAACTTGGCTTCAATCTCCTCCGCATTTGCCGTCGCGTATCCCAGTTCCTGGGCAAGGTTCTCAAGTTCCCGTCGCCACTCTGCCGGAAGTGACGTGCTCGGGGGAAATGGATGTGTAGCGCGCTCCGTGAAAATTCGCTCCGCAGCGGCGCGGGCGCGAATGTAGTCGAGCTGGCCAAGCATGTCCACCAGTAGAATATCGAGAACGTCCCGCGCGCGGTCCTCTCGCTGTGGCCCCGTGCAAGCATGCAGCTTCTGGGCCATCTGCTCGTTGATGCCCAGGCATCGCACCTGCGGTGTCATCGGTAAGCCCATCTCAGTCAGCCCCGTAATGGCTGGTTCGACCAAGTCCACTTCCTGCGCCTCTCCCGGACCGAGATCGATATCGACCGTCTGCCACGCCCGCGTTCGGTACTGCACCGCAACTTCTACTCGCACCGTGTCCGCAAGCTCCATCTGATGTATCTCGGGCTTCAGCCGAAAGGTGAAGTCATCGAATCCCAACTTCAGCACCGCCTCCAATCTCCGTATGCGCTCCGTACGGTTGCCTTGAAGGCCAAGGTCAAAGTCTTTGGTTGTGCGAGCGGCGCGCGCGAAGCGCATTTCCATCGCAACTCCCCCTTTGAGATAGTAGGTGTCAATCACACCAGTCTCGAGCGCACGTTCCAGCACTCCGCAGAGCGCGAGAAAAGACACCCACCTTCGGAGACGTTCCTGGTCGAGCCCTTGCTCGCGTGCCACGCGGGCAAGAGTCTTCTCCAGGCGTTCGACGGGTCTTGCACTCACGCCGTCACGTGCTCCGTAGCCGCTTGAACTCTACCGCCGTCGTGTGCGTGCTGGTTCAGTTGGCGTGTGATCCGGTTCGCTTCCGCCGCGCCTATGTATCCTTCCTTGCGCGCATCTTTGATGGCTTGGCGGGCCAATCCCAATCTTCCGGTTGTGTCCATGACGTCCAACACACTCTTGGCCACGGTCGTGACCGGTAGGCCTTCGTGCGTGGTCACATCCCTAGGCGAGAGGGTGCCGCGATGAATCACGATCCCCTTCGGCTTCGTGCGCCGGAGTCTTGCATCTTTGGGGACTGTAATATGGATCCGCGCCGGATTAACATCGGAGATCTCATACACGGCCAGCGCGGTTTCGTGCGAGAGCGCGACTTTTTCGGGCCCATGACTCGCGCGCGCCCACAAGATTGCCTCCCTGTATTGAGATAACCGATCAGTAGGAAAGTAAGGGATTCGATAGACGCCGCGCGCGGCCCGTGCGAGCTTTCCTCGGCGCGTCATGCGCGCCAAGACAGAATCCACGATGCCGATGGCACGGGCCTGGCTTGCGGTTACCAGGCCATCATTCTCTTCGGCCAGAGCAAGCAGTTCGTGAATGCGGGAACGGGGCATGTCCGCAGTATGCGCCGCTCTCGCCTACCTGTCAATATAGTTCCATATTGGAATTAAAGTGACAAATGGTAGTTTGGGCCTGTCTGGCTCTATCGTGCTCAAAGACAGATAGATAGCGCCAGTGGTACGAGGGAGAGAGTTGCCCCGGACGCGAGCCTTTTCAGTGCACTCTACCGCTAGTGCTATTAAGTAAGGCGGAAAGCCGAACAGACACCCACGCCACTGCGATTGCCCAAGCCTGCTATCGCGTTGAAGATATAGAGCTCCTGATCTGATCCGGGCTGTCTTGCGAACATTTCCCGCAGAGTGTCGCGTCACGTCCCTGTCCCATGACACATTCCTCAGCACACTCCCAACCGGAAGGATTCACCGTGTACGAAGTTTCAACAGGAGTTCGCAGCACACGAAACGAGGACGGCGGAATCGTCCTCGACATAGACCACGGCCAAATGTTCCGGCTGAACCCTGTAGGAGCGTTGATTCTGGAATCCCTGGCAAAGGGATCTACAGAAACAGAGATTGCCAAGGAAATTTCGCGTCAGTACAGCATAAGCGAGGAAATGGCAGCAGCCGACGTGCGTGAGTTCCTCGGATCGCTCGAACAACACAAACTTGTTCGGGCACAGCAGCGAGAGAAGGTTTCATGAGCAGCACGGCCGTTGAGCAGGATACCCGTCCAGTCGCCTCCCAGCGGACACCGCAGGATCTCTACCGTCTACTCATGCTCCGCAACAGCGGATCAGAACTCCTCGTTGCCAGCCAACGGCCGCCGTTCACACTTCCATGTGTGGAAATTCCCAAGTGGGAACGGGTAGCGGAAAACCTGAGCGAAGCGGTCAGGAAGCGCTATGGACTTTCCGCGATTTGCCTTTTCACTCCCGAGCCGTCGGATGCCACGGCGAATGGTGAGCCGCCGCTCTACCAAGTGATGGAGACGAGAGAAGCCGCGACTGTGCCCTCCAACGAAATGCGTTGGCTGCCACTCGATTCGATCTCAAATCAACCTTTTGCGGATGAGCAAGACCTCATAGCGATTACCGACATGTTGCGCCAGATAACCAGATTCCGAAGCGGGGAGGCATGTGGACCGTTTGGGAGGCCGGGGTGGATCGAAGAGCTGGTCTCTTGGGTAGAGCGTGAGACTGAACCATACGGCCTTCGCTTGACTGGCAACTTCCGACAGTTGAATGCCAGCCCAACCTTCTCACTAATCCGACTTGAAACAAACGCTCAAGCTGTGTGGTTCAAGGCTGTCGGTGAACCCAATCTGCGGGAATTTTCGATATCTGCCGCGCTAGCGAAGTTGTTTCCGGGCTTCGTCCCTACCGTCATCGCACCTCATGCAGCCTGGCATGGCTGGCTGACGACGGAGTTCCCCGGTTCAACATTGGATGAAGCTTCAGATTCATCCGCATGGGAGCGAGCTGCCCATGCCTTGGCAGAGCTCCAAATCGTCTCGGTGGGACACACCGACCTGCTCCTTGACGCTGGATGCCGCGACCTTCGAGTTCCTAGTCTCCTGACCTTGGTCGATCCATTCATAGAAGTGATGTCGCAGCTCATGGAGCAACAGCAGAAGACCCCACCGGCCGCACTCGGTAGAGGCGAGCTCCTGACGCTCGGAACTCAGATCAAGGAGACGTTGTCGGAACTGGCGGAGTTAGACATTCCCGACACGTTGGGACATCTGGATTTCAATCCAGGAAACATCTTGTGTTCTGCCGATCAATGCGTCTTCCTTGACTGGGCTGAAGCGTACGTGGGACCTCCATTTCCGACATTCCAATATCTTCTCGAACATCTGTACCAGACGGCGACTCACCGTGCCCTCGACTCCGAGCGCCTTGTGGATCACTACGCTGCAAGGTGGCTTTGCCTTGTTTCGCCATCAGCCGTTGCCGCCGCTCAGAGAATGATGCCTCTTGTTTCGGTGTTCGCCTGCGCAGTTGCCAGCGACTGGATCGAAGCGCTTCCCCGCAGAGACGAGCGCTTCGCAGGGTACCTACGCAGTCTGACTCGGCGAATGCAGCGCGAGTCTGGCGTGTTGCATGCCTGCCAAAAGAATTCCCGCGTCGGAGTGGTTCAGTGAGTTCTTAGTCTTGAGCGGTCATGAACGAAGGAGGCTCGCGAGTGCTGATTCTGATCCTGAGCGCGTACATCGAGCTCATACGCTTTGGCTTTCACGTCAAACGCCAAGAGTTTTCGGCTCTCCATTCTGCGGTGCGTAACTGTGACGTGCGAGAAGACACCAGTCCTCGTATCGCTTTGGCGGAACTGTGCCGCGCCGTCGATATTGCCTGCATCTGGTATTGGAAACAGGTCCTCTGCCTGCAACGTTCCGCGGCCGCGACTTGTTTCCTTCGGCGACACGGGATAGCTGCACAACTCGTGATTGGTACCCAGCAGGTCCCCTTCAATGCGCATGCCTGGGTAGAAGTCGATGGTCAAGTTGTCACTGATAAAGCGTACATGCACGAGATGTACGTCGTGCTCGAAAGAATCTGAGCCACATTCGCGGGGGGGACATCATCATGAGCGCCCAGTTTGGGACATGGAATTTCGACGGTCGCCCCGTGGATACCCGCTATCTCAATGACGCGGCCACCCTCCTTTCTCCTTACGGGCCGGACCGCCAGACGTCTCATGTTGCGTGCAATATCAGTCTTCAATATTTCGCCTTTCACGTCACGAAGGAATCTCGCCGAGAGGTACAACCTCTCGTGACACAATCTGGCGATGTCATTACGTGGGACGGAGTGCTCGACAATCAGGATGAACTCGCAAAAGAAATTGGTCTTGCCAACTCCGATGAACACACGGACCTCCAGATTGTGGCGGCGGCATGGACCAAGTGGGGTACGAACTGCTTCGCGAAGCTGCTTGGCGACTGGGCACTAACAGTCTGGAAACCGGCAGAGCAGACCCTATTTCTGGCCAAGGATTTCATCGGTACTCGCCATCTTTATTATTGCGTGCGCCAGGATCACGTGGCCTGGAGTACTGTACTTGATCCACTCATTGTCCTAGCTGGATGCACCTTCCAATTGGACGAGGACTACGTCGCCGGCTGGCTGTCGCACTTTCCTGCAGCCCATTTAACTCCGTTCGTAGGGGTTAACGCAGTCCTGCCGGCCAACTATGTACAAATTCGAAACGGCAAGGTCAGGACTACCAGATACTGGGACTTCCGCCCTCGCCACACGATTGACTACCACACAGACGGGGAGTACGAAGAGCACTTTCGGACGCTCCTGGCAACATCGGTGCAGCGACGCTTGCGCTCTGATGCTCCCATCCTCGCTGAACTCAGCGGTGGAATGGACTCCTCTTCAATCGTCTGTATGGCGGACAACCTCGTCGCGAGAGGCGTACCCGCCCCCAGAATCGACACCGTGTCGTACTACCAAGATGACGAGCCCGCTTGGGACGAGCGGCCCTACGTCGCGGTGATCGAAAAGACGCGAGGGCGGACTGGTTGCCACATCGACGTCTCCACTCACAACCTCCTCAGCTATCGCTACGACTCTGATCGCCCAGAATTGACACCAGTATCCAGAGGAGACGCTTCTGAACCGGTTAGCAAGATGGCGAGCTACATGGCGTCCAATGGACACCGTATTGTCCTGTCGGGGCTTGCCGGAGACGAACTCCTGGGTGGGGCCCCAAGCTTCATCCCTCAACTCGCTGACCTGCTGGTAGCGGCGCGCTTTGGCACGCTCTCGCGGCAACTAACGGCCTGGGCACTGAGCAACAGAACCACGGTAATGGCTCTCCTGACCGAAGTCCTGCGCACCTTCTTGCCTAAAGGGTTGACGGACACATCCAGAGACGTTCGCTCTGCGCCCTGGCTGGAAACAGAATTCACAGCGACGCATCGGGCAGCTTTCTCCCGCTACCAACGACCCTTTTCTTTGTTTCGCGACAAACCAAGCGTTCAAGAAAGATTGGAGACCGTTGAGGCTTTACGGCGCCAGATCGCTTCATGCGTGCAGGCACCCCAAATTCTCTGTGACAAGCGATACCCGTACCTGGATCGAGACCTCGTGGAGTTCCTATTCGCCATTCCTCCAGATCAACTCCAGCGGCCTGGCAAGCGGCGCTCTCTCATGCGACGCGCTCTCGTCGGAATCGTCCCCGACGAACTGTTGAACAGAAAGCGGAAGGCTTTCCTTGCCAGACAGCCGCTGGTAGACATCATGTCCCATTGGTCTGCCTATCGCGAGCTCGCGGAGAATTCGATTTTGGTCGCTCTGCGTTTCATTGACCGCAACCGCCTGACCGCCTCATTGGAAAAAGCCAGGGCAGGAGACATGATCCCGCTGCCGCTCTTAGCACATGCCGTGGTCCTTGAGAACTGGCTGAGACACATAAGGCCATATGGATTTGTGCCTTCGCTGCCCGGATATGTTGCGCCCCGCAACAAGCGTGGGCCCGCGGTCGCCAAGCATTCGATCTCAGCTGAGACACTCACAAACGAAAGGAGGTGATACTCATGAAATACAGAAAGCCTGAAATCGTTGCAGTCGTGAACGCTACGATGGCCATCGAGGGCATCAAGCCTGGTCAGGTCGCGGACAACAACCATCCGACAACTCCGCCCAAGTCGAGCGGAGCTTACCTATCGGATGAATAACAGAGGCCTGGGTGCTCGTGGCGCCGTGCGCCCAGGCTTCCTCATTCAAACGTTCTCATAACCGATGCCACAGTCAAACTGTTCGACCGAATCAACTCCAACACGAAAGGAGGTGATACGCATGGAATACAGAAAGCCTGAAGTTGTTGCAATCGTGGAAGCCACTCTCGCGATTGAAGGAATGAAGCCAGGCCTCGTTGCGGACAATAACCACCCGACAACCCCGCCCAGATCCAGCGGGGCATACCTGTCCGATGAGTAAATGATCAACCGGGGTGTCTCAGTATTGGGCATCCCGGCTTTCTCCGACTTGTTCGAGGTGGTCATGCCGATCGTCATTCGAGCTGTTCGGAGCGCCCTTTCTCCCTCGAAGGAGCTGCGCTCGCATTTTCTCCCAGCGCTGGTATTGCTCTTTTTTTGCTGGGTCGGGATCAGATCTCCCCTGGAGCCAGTACGCGAACCAATCAACATTTCCTTGCTGAGATACGAGCCGTTCCCAGGGTTTGAACAGGAGGTGTGTCCCGAACGGAATCCATATGAGTTCCACGGGTTTCTCTCGGAACGAGAGTCCTGAGAACCATTCCCAACCTCCGACAAGCGAACCATAGCCGTATTCCTCGATCCTGACAGGCGCATCAACCTTGTCGAGATTGAAACCGGGAGACCGCTTCAGCCAAAGCTCCAGTGAAGTGCCGGAGGGCAATCCGCCGTTCACCAAAACCGAGTCCGCACCTTGAAAGAGCACGTAGTTGACGTACCCACCTTCGAAACCATCGGCCAAGGTGGCCGCGGCGAAATGATACTTCGAGTGCGTCAAGGTGTAACCAACCTTGAACGCTGTGCGGCTAAAGCCGATCATGCCCACACGGTTACGATCAATCAACCCTTGTCGATCCAACTCGTCGATCGCTCCCTCGTAGGCTGCCATCTCTCGCGGACCTTCTTCGGTAGTATTAGTGACATTTGTGTGTTGGCCAGACTCGACCGAGCGCCCTACCTGTAAGACGACAATCCCTTTGCCCGCGAGCGGCTGAGCGGCGAATGCGCTCGTAAAAGGTCCGTCAATCCAGAACCTGTCTTTGTCGAAGCCATGTGTCTGGATGACAAGCGGATATCGCACGCCGGATCTGTAGTCGGGTGGCAAGTAGAGCCCGCCAACCATCTCATGACCGTCGGTGGGCTTCCATCGAAACTCGGTGACTCTCCCGAGAGTAAGCCCGCGAAACTGAGGATTCAGGTCCAGCAAGAGAGTCTTCTGCTTTCGACCCGAGTCCACTAAATAGAGGTGAGGGGGAGTGTCGAGATCCTCTTCCAAAACTACTTCAGGCGACATAGTGCCTGTCGCCAACTCGCTCTGCGGTATTTCGTGCCATGCCGAACCAAGTTTTTGGTACCCGACCGAAGCTGGCGTTTCCGCTCCTGTCCCTTGCAGAATTAACGCTCCGGTCGAACTCCGCCATTCCCGAATCGCGAGAGACTCATTCGTAATGGGCAGGTATTGACGGCTAGGCAACAGCACTTCGGCGACAAAGGGAAGTCGAGTTCTTTCCTCTCGTGCCTTCGGATCGGCAACGTCAAGTGGAAGGTACGTACCAGACATGCCCAGGGATTGCCCATCGTTTATCCAGGCGAACCCCCTGCTGCCATAGGCCGAGGGTGCGGCGATGATCGGCTGAATCGTCTTTCTCGCAGTGTCGAGCAACATGTATTGCGCAATGTTCGAGTATTCGTCTGCCTGGCGGGCCTCACGCAGGTACGGGCGGAGGATTTCGTCTTCATATTCCGCCCATTCCCGCGGAACGTTTCTTAAGTAAACTGAAACCAAAGCAAAGCGCCCGTCAGGCGACATCGAGAGAGGTTCCCAGTCTGATATGAAGTCGTCCGTTTCAATCCGCGAGGCAACTCCGTCACGCCCTTGAAGGTACAGCTGCTCGCTTCGATCGGCCCGCTCTATCCCGAGGTCTTCGGTAAGAAGGTTGTCCGGGTAGCCTCCAGTAACAACGAACCCGTTACGTCGCACTTCCGGGGTGTCGATTTTCTTTACGGAAGGAGGATGGGCCTCGAAAACAATCTGATCTCCGCTCCGGCTGATGTCATAAGCCACGATCGCGGTGGGGTGACTCGTTAATTTTCGAAGTTTCCCGGAGCTGATATTCAAGCTGTAGATCTGCGGCGTCTCGCCGGGGTTTTCTCCAAGAAAGACGATGGTTTCGTTGTCGCCCAGCCATTTGACGTTCTTAATGCCCTCGCGGTTTGAGGAAGAAGACATGGTCACAAGAACTCGTGGCTCGGCGGGCTCCACTGTAGAGCTCGTTCTGAACATGAGGATTGAGAACTCGTTTGTGTTTGACTTCAGATTGCCTTTCTTCAAAACGACTAAGAATCGAGTCCCATCAGGAGAGAAGATACCGACTCTGCCCTTGGAAGAGCTCCCAGCGGCGTAGCTCCGGTCTGCCCATTGCGTCATTTCAATCGCGTCGGCAACCGTTGCGGGGGCGCGCGACACAATTACTTTCCCGGGCTCTTCAGCTTGCACAAAGGTCGCGAAAGCCAGAAAGCAGGCGCAACCCAGGCAAAGCAATTTCCGCAGTCGATTCATCCGAGGTCCTCTGGAGACGCAGACGAAGCTCTTTTTGCCTAGAAGACGAGTTTTAAGGAGAGTTGCAGTGAGCGCGGACCGCCCTGCTGGAAGAGAGGATTCAGTCCCCCTAAGCCCACGTTGGACATCATTGTCGATTGCAGAAACGCCGGTCCGAATCCGACATACCCAAAGGGGTTTCTGAAGTTTGGGTGATTCAGGACATTGAATGCATCTACGCGGAAGTGCAGTGTGAGCTTGTCTATGAAGGAGAACTTCCGAAGCACGGAGAGGTCAACTTGAGAGAGACCAAAACCCCGTATATCGTTTCTCCCTTCCGTTCCCTGGCGAAGTGTCGGCGGGATCACAAAGGCATCCGGATTTAGCCGTTGGTTCCCGGGCGCAAGTGGATCCGCCAACCAAGAAGGTTGCCCAGGAACACGGTCAGGCCTCGGAAAGGCTCCGCCAATGGTGGCCGTCAGCAAGTTTGCGTTGAAGGGGAAACCACTTCTCGCCACGACCAGGGCTTCGAGAGACCAGCCATCGGTAGCATACGCCAGCGCCCCCGAGTGGCCCGCTCTGGGGACTTCAAAAACCGCGGCGCCCGAAAAATTGTGGCGCACGTCAAAATCCGAAGAGGAGTAATCGTTCGCCGCAGAGATGACGTCCTTGGAAAGCAGCGGCTGAACATCATTCGAGGCATTGTCGAGAGAGTGCGAAAAGGTGTAGTTCAACAATACATGGAGGCGATTGGCAACAGGTCTCCGGAATTGCACCTGCAGAGCATGGTAATTCGAGAAGGCGTCGTTGCGAGTCAGCGAAAAATCACCAGCGAAATTGCTATTAGGTTGTGGAATGCCCTCTTGGCGCAAAAGATCCCGCCCTGCTTGGCCGACATAGGTGAACGATAGAGCCTGTTCCTGCCCAAACGCCTTCTCAATTGCCAAATTCCATTGGTGGGAGCGAGGCTGCTTCAGGTTCGGCGAGAATCCGATCGCATTCTGGTAAGGGGGTTGCGTGTTCAATGGCGGCAGATACGATGTTGGATTGATCAGAGGAACGGAAACTGCATCGAGAAAGGTTGATGCAGAATTAGGAAACGTGCTCCCTAGCGACGCTGCGGATTCGGCGCCCAAGTCGTAGAAGATGCCCCATCCCGCCCGCAAAACCAGGCTTCCTTTCTGATTCAGGCTGTAGGCAATTCCCAAGCGGGGGGCGAAATTTCCGTAGGTCGTAGACCATAGCGGCGTCCCCGGCGGCGCAAGCGCAAGCAGGTCTGGATTGTCCACGTTGCGCCAAGCAGCGAGAGTGGTATTCCCTCTGGCTGCCGGGGCCGGACTTAGTTCCCAACGGACTCCGTAGGTTGCCGTCAGCCTGGGTGTGACGCTCCATGTGTCCTGAGCATAAAGTGAGAACGCGTGGATTCGATATTCAGCTTCCTTGGCCGACACGGCAAAGAACTGAACCTGTCCTGAAGACAGGAAACTGGCCACATCGTTCGCCAGATAGTCGAGGAAAGCATCATACGGTTTCTGGTCGAGGAGGATCATCCTCCAGTCCGTACCAAATCTGAATCGGTGTGATCCGCGCATCCACGCCACATCGTCAGCGATATTGACTTGGCTGTTTCGATTGCTGGCGTTGAATCCGCTCTGGTACACGGCAGTATCGAAAGTAAAAAACGACGCAAACGTGGAGGCTGGGCTGAGCGGAGCTGGGGTGAGTACGTCGACAGGTGGGGGAATGGCTCCCCCGAGAGAATCCAGGCTCGATACGCTCCCCGCTTTCTGAAGCGAGTAGTTTGCTCGAAGCGTGTTGGCAAGTCGGGAAGTCAAAGTCATGTTGGACCCGACCGTAAAGGTCCTGGTCTTGATATCGACCGAATCGATTTCACTGAGCGCATTGCTGCGGGAAGCCACTGCCGAAGGAGCTTCGTTGTAGCGGCCGAAAATCGAGAACCGTTCGTTGAAGGTATGATCCAAGCGCACGCTACCTGCATTCAGAGTAGAAGGATTCGAAAAGCTACCCGTGAACTGGGAGGTGTAGGAACCAGGAACGACCGTGCGATCATCAGGGCGGGGATAGGCAGCCAAGAAGGGCAAGAGTGTCGGGTCGGCAACAGACCGGGCATATTCCGAGGGGACCTGTATCACCTGAAGGCTTGGCTGTCGCAATCGAGATCCTTCGTAGGAAGCAAAGAAAAACGTCTTACCTCGTACAATCGGTCCACCCAAGTAGCCTCCAAAATTGTTGTAACGCTCGGCCGCTCGGGGTTCGCCTGCTGCGTTTGCGAACCAGTTGTTCGCGTCGAGCACGTCATTTCTGAAGAACTCGTAGACTCCTCCGTGGAAATTGTTCGTGCCCGAGCGGGTCGTGAAGATCACTTGGCCGCCGGGTGAGCGCCCGAATTCTGGGGCAAACGATGAAGTTTCGATCCTAAACTCTTGCAGAGCCTCAACAGAAATCAGGCTGCTTGTGCCGCCCAGCGCGCTGAAGGCCTGTGCAGCCCCCGTCCCTGTCGTGCCTAAAGCAACCGTGGGCGCGACGCCGAAATTGGCAGAGACTCCGTCGATCAGAAAGTTGTTAGCGCTCGTCCGTTGGCCGGCAACACTGAATTGTCCCTGATTGTTGGATGCCGCTTGAGCAATGACCACGCCAGGCGTCAGTTGGAGCAGTGTATTAAAGTTTCGTCCGTTCAAGGGAAGGCTCTCGACGAGGCTTCGATCGATCACCGTACTGACTGAGCCCGACTCCGTGTTTACGAGCGGCGCACCCCCTGTCACGGTTAACGTTTCGGAGAAGGCGCCAACCGGCAAGGTGAAATTGATTGCTACCGCTGATTGCACGTTGAGGACAACGTCGGGTTTGATGAGGGTCTTGAATCCAATTTTTGAGACTTGAATACGGTAGGGTCCTGGGGGAAGGTTGGGTACAGCATAGATGCCTTCGGCATTCGTTGTGCCGGGATATCTGACTCCGGTGGCATCATTGACGATCAGGATTTCGGCACCCACGATTGCCCTTCCCGAAGGATCGAGGACAAGACCACTAATCGTGCCATTGGGGGATTGCCCGATTGCAGCCCTAGTGAGAAACACGATCAAGAGGAAGAGGGGAAGGGGGAAGCGTCTCACTAGGGCTGCTCCTGGCTCGCACGGATTCATACAGATTCATCCGGTCTACGGAAGCCCCCCTTCATTTGTATCAATATTTTTTTGAATGGAACGATCTGAAAACCTGTGGTCGGTTTTCCGAACACCTAGGGATGATTGGGATCGATGTGCAGAGAGGCAAATAAGAGAGACTTGTTGCTTGGCTTTTGGCTCCCGCCATGGGGTTCCACAGTGACAAAAACAGCATCAATTTCCGCAAGAGCTTTGGGGTCGTCGAATCTTAGGACCCATCGCTTCTTTGAAGCGTTGTCGACATAGAAAACACCCAGGTTTAACGCCTGCTGCCTATCAGGTCCACGTCGGCCCCATGCCTGGAAAGTGCTGGCATTCTTCACGCCGGCCTGCTGGTCCAGATCGTAAGCGTAAAAGATCAGCGACTTGCCTTTCGTGTAGAAGACACGGCCATATGGCTTTCTTGTCTCCCCGGTACGCGCAACGTCGTACACTTCCGCGATGTACAGATCTCGCGCACCCATTAGGTCCCGAATGTCGCGGTCATGAGCGAGAAGTTCCTGCTGTTGATCGATCGTGGTTTCGCGATCACGCAGCAAACGATTCAGATCAGTGACCTTGGCTTCGAGCGTACTGGTCCGTTGCTTGTCCTCGGACGACTGGTGTTCGAGCGAATCCAGCTTGTCCTGCAAACCCTGGGCCTTGGCCTGAGCTGATTCCACCCTTTTGTTCAGTTCAGTTCGCTGTTGAAGAAGATCCTGCCTGCCTGCCTGGCCGGTGGAGAGGTCGGTCTCCAGTTGAGTTTGGGCGACCTTCATTCGGCCCATCTCGGCAGATTGCTGCTCGACCTGGTGCCGAAGATCAACAATCGCTTTGTCGCGCTGTGCCATTTGCGCGCGTAACACTTCGCGCTCATGCCCTGCGTCGCTAACCTGCTGTTCCAGTGCGGGGAGATGATCTTGGGTTGTGGGCGGCGTGATCGCAGCGGTCTTTACGCCCGTTCGTATGCCGACCCGATAGGCGGAAACGCCAAGAGCAATGCACAGCAAAACGCCGGCGGCACATAGCGTCCACACATTGCGCCAAGTCGCCTGACTGGCCGAAAGAGGAACTCTGCCGATGGCTTTCGACGCAGAGTCCCCCTCGGTCCCCCCTCGATCCGCGCCCAATTCTTCCTCAAGCGCCAGCCGTTGGAAGAGGGCCGCCTCGGCTTGCTCCAGCGACCACGACGGATCGGATTCGATACTCTTAAGATCCGGCGCCAGGGCGGGAATGGTCTTGCTCACGACCGCCTCGTACTGCTTCATGGCTTCCCTGCAAGAGGGACAGACAGCCAGATGCTCCTTTAGCCGTGTTCCTTCCTCCCCGGTCAACTCACCCGAAGTTGAGAGAGCACACAGCGCGAGGAACTCGTCATGGGCTGATTGTGACAACGCCCCAGCTCCTGATTTGAGAGTCACTTTCTACCATATCCGTTCCGGCCCGACAATTTTCCTGGGAACATCTGTTTGCGCAGTTTCTCCAAGCCTCGATAGTAATGGTTCCGGATGTTGCCCAAGGATTGATCCAGCTTCGCGGCGATCTCAGCGAATGTGTATCCCTCGTAGAAATGCAGACTGAGAGTATTACGCTGGTCTTCGCTGAGGGTGTCGAGAAGTCCTTGGATGGTCGTATTTCCGACCAGTTCGTATGGGAAATCGGTTCCTCCGACCGCGTTCGACCGGAGATCGAATACTGCAGCCGCCTCATTGAGTTCGACCTGTGTGTAGAAGTGGCGCGATTGGAGGGCTCGGCGTTTGTCGAATGCGCGGTGGTAGGTCATCTGGATGATCCAGGACCGCGCTGAACTCTTGGCGCTGTCGAAGGTTCCGCACTTGCGGTGAATGTACAGGAAGACTTCTTGAAGGAGGTCGTCAGCTTCCGAGCTATCTCTCAGGATGCGGAGTGCTACTCCGCGCACCAGGCGTGCATAGCGGCGGAAGAGGTGCGCCAGCGCTTCCGCGTCGTTGTTATAAATATTCTCAACTAAGAGCTCGTCGGACCATGCCGGGCGAGATTCAAGAGGGTTCGGAGTCGCCTTTGCACGACCCATTTCTTGCCCTAGTTGTTCAACGGGTTGTTTGATTTCCAGTCCGTCAGGAGCCACATGGCTCTCTTCGAGCCCGTTCGCACGTGTCGAGATTCTCCCTCGTAGATCTCTAGGAAAATAGCGAGCAGCTGATGAACTCATTCTGCCTCCGGCTGCTGCTCTGAGTCACAAATGTCGGTAACCACCCGTTGGCCTATTACCGACAACGGAGGACGATGTTCTCTCAGATGGCCAAACGTCGAAACCAATTTCAACCTCGCTCAGGTGTGGAGAAGGCGTTTGGGGAGGTCATGAAAACAACACGCGAAGAGCTCGGTCTGTCACAAATGGGACTGCACGTAAGAACCGGACTGGATCGCACTTTCATTAGTGATCTCGAACGTGGAGTGCAATGCCCGAGTCTGCGAACAATCTTTCGGGTAGCCAAGGGTCTCAACATCACTCCAAACAACCTGATCCGACGAACCGCCGAGTCTCCGTATTTCGTCTTCCCTTCTGAGGACGAGTGAACGTAGGTTGTTGCCGACAATAACGCTAATAGCTGGCGTAGTCAAGACACTTATAGGCCATTGGCTTGTGTTCCACCGCTCGGATCGTCTGTAACGTGAGGAACGTACTATGGATGGGCAGGCACTTTTCGGAAGCAGAATACGTTCCCTCCGGGAAGCGGCCGATGTTTCGCGAGAACGTGCGGCGGAGCATGCCGACATCAATGCCAACTATTTAGGCGAGATCGAACGGGGGGAGAAGTGGCCGTCCATCGAGGTCATCCAGCGTTTAGCCGGAGTTCTCAGCGTGTCACCATCTGCTTTTTTCGAGTTCGAAGGGGAAGAAAAAGACGCAGACGCGCTTCGATCTAACCTTCATAAAATGCTTGCGCGGCGGGATATCGAACAGCTTCAGCAGGCAATGCGCGTATTGCGAGCGTTATTTCAACTCTGACCGAATTTCAGACTAGCTTCTTTAGTTCGCCTATCAACTGTGACGCCAAGTCAATCGCATGACCTACAGCTTCTTCCATCTGCTGGCCGATGGCATAAGTTTGGTCCCCAGATCTGCTGATGTAATCCTGATCCACCATACCCTCGCAGTGGGCCAACAAATGACGCTGCTGAAACAACCGCGACAGATCCGCAATATCCGAGGCGCTTAACAAATCATCGTACCCCTTGCTAACGGCCTGGCGCCACAGCGTGGATCCCTCGGAAAGACTCTGAAAGGCATTCCCTTTCCGGGGAATGCTGGCCCCACCGCGAAGCCGCTCAAAGAGGCCCACGTTTCGTGCAGCTCACATCTTGCACACGAGGAAGCGAAAAGGCAATCGGAGCGATACCTTTCGACTAACCGACAGTCAGTCGGCTGTTCGATGCGCTGCGTCAATGGAAGTCCGCACTTTGAGCACTAATAGCACGAATTGCATCAAATGGATTGCCAGGTAAAACGACACTGAAGAGGCTTTTCAGGGATTCTTGATACCTGCAAATCGCCAAATTGCCTGTTGGTTGTTTTCGATCTGCAACTGCGCATCCTCTGGCGAAATTCGCCAAATCTTCCCGAGCATACCTATCGCTTGCTGAACGGCCGCTGGCGTGAGAACCTGATCATTCACCTTGCCAAAAGGTCCGTCGGTTTCCAGTAATATTCGGTCTCGTGGCATCGAGCTAACGCGTTGGATACCCACAGGTGTTAGAAACATCTGCGGCCCCACGGAGAACCAGCAGTCCAGCCGTTTTGCGAATTCGAGTTCGGACTTGGAACCGGTAAACCAATGGAGAATAGGAAGGCCACAGTCGCGACGCTCCTCTATGCAGGCTAATACTTCAGTCACCGCTCGTCTGCTGTGAATGGTTAGAACCTTGCCGCCGGCTCTTTCGCAAGAATAAAGAATTTGCCTGAAGATTTTCTGTTGGAGGCCTATATGCTTGCGAAGCTGAGGTGAGCCGTCCAACCCAACTTCGCCAATGAATGCAGTACCACCGACGACGCTCTCTAGCAATGGCAGCTCGTGAGCGCGTGACTGTACGAGCTCGGGATGGAGACCGACCGCAACGTGAATGTTGGGAAAGGAATTTAGGCGCTCACGAGTTCCGTGCCATGCCTTTGGAGTCGTTGTTACGGCCAGAACCCAAATTCCCTGTGTGCGAGCGTCTTGGGCCACGCGAACATAATCAGGGTAAAGGTCCAAGTGACAATGCATGTCGGCGATCATGCGAAATCCTTGGACACGTAATTATCCACTTCAGTCAAGCCGCGCTGGAATACACTGGCCAACTCGCGCCGCACGCTGCCGTCGACCGGCAGCGGTCCGGATCGCCGGATCCATTTTTCCGGGTCTGCACGCATCTTCAGAGCCGCAAGTCTTACAGCGAGAATATCCTCGGGATCGTCAGCCTTTGAAAGGCTCTTAAAACGGTAGTCAGTCGGGTCGTTGACCTTCGCAGAGTTGAAAGCGGCTCTTCTGATGAGACACGGAAGACATCGTCCGCATTGTCGGGACGTCCGTTTCCATTTTCCGCAGGAAACCGTGCCGGCAGACAGCTCCTTCAAGAGGGCTGGTTCCTTGCACCCACCGATCATCTCCCCCTTGGTCTTGAATTGGTAGGGATTGACGATGCGAATATTAAGCTCAACCGCCGAGAGCATTTGCTCTATGCGGGCGATGAAGTGAGGGTGTGTGGTGCGCGTAGTTAGAGTTCCGATTCGCCTATCGGTTAGAGGCACATTGAGTGAGATAAAGCCGTTCTCTGGAAGATACATGTCCACGATCTTGGTTTCTTTACTGCGAATCGTAGAAGCGATTAGTACGCCCAGGGCCAGAAAGAGGAAGGAACGCGCTCTCATTGAGGTGTCGTTGTCGTGCTCCCAGCGCGGATCAGGGTTTGCGGAAAAATGGCGATCTTTCTTGATACCCAGCTGACCAACAAGCAAATCCTGTTTTTCTGCATCCTTCGGGTATGCGCAACTTACGAGATATGGGGTGCGACCCTCGGCGGTTAGGTCAAGGGCCCCGATAAAACTATCCAGCCCGCTGGAAAACAAGCACACACAATCGCACGCGGCATCCTTCCATCGCAATGTCTTTAGGCTCGGAATGGGTGCGCCCCTCGTCTCGAATTTAAGTTGCCAGATATCTCCGGTCAGGAATCTCAGGGTCTGTTCAAGCTGACCGCTGATCTGTTCCCAGGGAGAGGGATTGAGAAGTTCGACCGTCAGCCCGATTTCACGGGTCCATCGATCGGCAGCATCGGCACGCTTCACAAAAGAGTCAGCCGCAATTACCGATAGAGCAAATGAAAGGAAATCCCAAGCACGCTGACTTGGCGCTCTTGTCAACCGACGACACTCTTCCACAATGGGATGGCCGATTCCGGCAAGTCGGCTTGTGCCAACTCCATAGAGTAGGACTGGCACATGCCCGCTTTTCTTAGATTTCCTTGCGCGCGCAGGAGATGGGGTACAAAATAGCCGTGTCATTCCACGTAGTCCTCGAATGCTTTCAGAACAGTTGCGAAAAGTTCCCGTACCACTCGATCGTACGTTCCTTTCTGAAAGTTCTTTGTGGTCTCGGAGAGAAGTGCGCGACCGTCTTTATCCACGACGACGCGAACGAGCTCGCGTAATTGAATCTCCCTGTCCATTAGGATGACGGGATCCGCCACTTTATCGAACGCATCCCCCGACTCAGCAATAACCTTTAGGTAGATTTCCTCCTCGGTGAATTTGACGAGAAGCTCCTCCAGCATTTCAAGCGACATCGCATCGGGATCAAACTCTGGTCGATCGCTTAAAACGGCACTGAGAGCTTCATCCAGGGCCGTGCGTGTGGCTTCATCATCGATGGTTCCGGTCGGGCAAAGCGCATCAACAATCCGCTCGATCACAACAGTGGTTTCGTGGCCCCGAAAAGCGGAAACGTCGAAACCGACTACACTTTCGCCGCTCCCTCCTTGTGCCAGGTCCGCAACGAGCTCCGAAAGTTTGCCTCCCGCGGATATCGCAGGCGCGAACCGCCGAGTCGCTATCGCAGATCCTCCCAACCCGGAAGAAACGAAACGGCCCAAGGCACTTCGTCCTACTCCGGCGTCCCCACCGGACACGAACCTTCCGAGCGTCGTTCGGAAACCGCGAAAGCGCTGTGAGTCAGATTCTGGTCCGGGACCTTGGTTGTCAAGGTCGGCCCAAGGTGGAACCAGAGGTGAGGCTCCGCCCGATCCTCGGTTAGAGGCCGAAGTGCCCATTTGCTAGCGACCTCCAGATATCGAGCTTCTTGATTTCCCGGTATCCACCGACTGCTTCTTCTTGACAGGCAACTTTGTCACCCACTCCTCATCCTTGAGTAACGGCACTATCCATGCTCCTCCGCTGCCCTCAGGTAGCGAGGCAATGTATTCGCCTAGCCGCGGTGCAGCAGTTGTTGCACGCTTCGCGAGAAATACTGCACCGTGAAATCCCCTCGGTACTTTTAACCAGTCGGCTGTTTTTCTGAGTTCGGTGATCAGCTGGTCCATTACCGGAACGTGGTCCCCTGGTTCCAGTGCAGTAATTGCACGCTCTGCCGCGGTCGAATGAGAGCTTGTCAACTTGAGGAGGACCTCCACCGCTTCGGCTGCCCGAGCTGAGAGGCCAGCGGTCCTGTAAGCGAGGGCAACGCTTTCCCTGCTTAGGTAGACTGCCGGTCGTAGGTCCCGGCCAGCCAACTCAGGGGGCAGCGACACCCATCGGTATAAGAACTCAACATGACGGCTGGCTTCTTTTGGACAGATAGTTTGAAACTTCTCGAGATCGTCTCGACGAGATTCCATCTCTCCCAGTATTTTGGGCTTGCCAGCTGCGGCATCATTTATCTCTCGATAGAACCATTGAACGGTATCAGTGTCCGTACATCTTTCAAGCACAGCAATTTTGGCGAGAAGCACTTCATCGAGGGCCATTCCGCGCTGCGCAGCAATTCTTCCGCGCAGCGAAATCGTGTTGAGCAATCTTTTTACAATTCGGGGATTTGCGGCTATCTCCTTCGAGGTTGCAAGGAGCGGAGCAAGTCTCTCCGCCAGCTCAAGCTTTGGGCCAAAGTCTTTTTGGTTCAACACCGTGAGAATCTCTTCACGGCTCGGATACTCCTGGCGCCAGCCATTCTGAAGGGCACCAGCCAGTAACTCCCTCAGCTTCCCGCGAGCCGCCGCATCAGCGTCGCTTCTGATTGCGAATAGCATTGTCATATAGGCGCGCATCTCGGCGACGCCAAGCTGCGGAACGCGTATCGGAACCTGTACAAGTTTGTCCAGGTAATTCGTGACCAGAATCGGGTCATCCAAATCCTTAAAGTGTTTTCGAATAGAGTGACGAATCATGCCCTCATCAGCGGCGATTATGAACGCGGTCTTAGGCATGAACAGGAAAAGCTTCATCGCCTCAAGAGTCTGAATAGCATGGTCGGGCAGGCATCGATCCAAGTTGTCGATGAAAACAACAACCGTCCGCTTGATGTCCTTTTCCAGGAGTTCCGAAAACTCCTTTCGAAATGCCATGATCTCCTCTGGTGGGGACTTTTCGTCCTCTGGCTTAATGAGACCCCTTGCTCCTTGCTTTACCTTGTTCAGAGCTTCCTTCCCAATTCTGAGATCTTCGGCGCTACCTTTACCTTCCATTACGTGATCATAGGCATCCATGAGCCCGGTCACTATTCCCGGCGGAACACCGAAGGCAACAGTCGCCCCGATCTCAACCGCTTTCCCAACCGCTCGGACATAGTTCACGCGCTTCCCGAGCTGCACAATCTTTTGCAGAACAGTCCGATCCTCTTTCGCAACCTCTTTTAGTCGCGTGGCGATTGTTTCGAGGAGCGCGGCTCTCGCATCATCAAAATCTTGGAACAGCCAGGCATCGAACTTTACGAACAGAAAGTCAGTTTGTTCGTCCTGTCCTCGACCATCTAGCAATCGCTGCTCGATGAGGGTTAATAATGATGATTTTCCCGAGCCCCATCCTCCAAAGACTCCAATAGAGATCGGCAGCAAGGATTGTTCCTTCACCAGTTCGGCGACAAGTATGGCGAGCTCGGTGAAGTTAAGATAGTCGACTTCCGATTCAACGTCGGCCCACATCAGTCCCTTTCCTTTTCCACAGCTTTCTTTCTGAGAGGATTTGTTGAAGCCACTTCGCCACTCCACAGTGATGGGAGCACGATACCCCTGGGCTTCGACTGAAGGTGTCGCTTCTATCTCGACATTGAGCTGTGGCTCCCTTCCGTGTAGCTGAACAGTCTTCCGGTCTTCTGACCGTTTCGCGCTTGAGTTTCCTCATGTAGCTCTATCCGTGCAGAGGGCCGTTGACTTTGTGTGTCCTCAGTTGAATGTTGACTTGCTGGAGATATGGACGGAGGTTGGGTTTCGCCGACAGTGAGAGTAGGGCGAAGCCAGTAACGAGTGCTGAGATCGTGTGATGTGACGGACGAGGAAGGTGCATAGTTCTCCCTGGGGAAACGGAAGTAAACTTGCCCCCTCTAAAACAAGTTCAACAAGAGATGATACGGACTAATTCGGATCTGGCAATAGCAAATAGGTGCCAGATCGTCGCCGCCGGTGGAATCCCTTACACACCGACCGACGCTGTAGCTCTTTGACCGCTGAAAAGCGTAAACCCCGCGTCCTAGTTCGTCCCACTGGTCGCGGCGTTCTGCGATTTGCCATCGCCCCCCATCCCTTCAGCTTACATAATTCAAAGCCGAACGCACAGCAAACCCAATTCCGAATGCGATACAAACAACCCGTTCGTCGCGTCTCGCGTACCTACCTTACCCGGCATTAGGTCAACCACTGGTCTACTATTGGTTCGAGAGAGGCAGGTTCTCGGTTTCTCAGGAGCCGACTCTTGGAATATCGGTCAGCAAGCTACGGTTAAATCTTGTTCGGGAAAAAGAGGGCAAGACGACGGCAATAGATCGACATGTGAAACTAATAGTATGGCAGACAGATATGAGAATTTCGCCGAGCTTGCCGCGCACGAAAGGGAAAATACAGACTTTCAGATTCGCTCGGAGACGCGGCGCGACACGCCGGCCGTTATCGCGCCGCACGGCGGAGGGATCGAGCCGGGTACATCGGAACTCGCCGAGGCCATCGCCGGCGGCGATCTTTCTTTTTATGCGTTCGAGGGACTGAAGAAAGACGGCAATGGCGTGCTGCACCTCACGAGTGATCATTTGGATGAGCCGATCGCCATAGAGCTCGTGAGCGCGTCACCAACGGTCGTGGCGCTACATGGAGAACTAAAGTGCATAGATAAGGTCGCGTTTCTCGGAGGTCTGGACAAGGAGCTGGGACAGCGGATACGGACTGCGCTGGAAGCAGCGGAGTTTGTCGTTAGAATTCATGACAATCCTAACTTGCAGGGCGTCAACAAGAGCAATATTTGCAATCGCGGCCGGAGCGGCCAAGGCGTGCAGCTGGAGATGAGTCGGCCTCTACGCAAGTCATTCTTCGAGTCCTTTGACAGGAGTGGCCGCGAGCGTCCGACAAAAGCGTTCTCGAGGTTCGTGGACACGATACGCGGAGCAATCCTCGGAGAACCTGTCAAAAAATGATCTCCGGCTGCCAATTCGTGGAAAGATGAAGTTGTGCTCGCACAGAAAAAAGATCGCAAGAAAGAGTTGGAGACATACTACTTGGGAACAAGCCCGCCGTGCTTCAGGGATCTTTCCCGCCGGGATTTATTGGAGTTTGGCTCACGTCCTCGGCGTAGCTATATTATTATACACATAGTTCCCATAAAACGGGAACTTAACGTGATATTATATAGCCGTGAAACGCGAGACCGACCCATTGCCAGCTTCCCGCGCACGGCTTGCTTCCGTGCTCCGCGCCGCCAAAGAAGTCGTGTCTGTCGATATTGTGACAGAGACCCTCGGTATCGAGCGGCGCGAAGCCGCAAAGCTTCTGTCACGGTGGAGAGGGCAGGGCTGGCTCCGCAGGATCGGTCATGGGCTCTATGTTCCCGTGCCCTTGGATTTGGCCGGAAGCGAACAGGTAGTGGCAGATCCGTGGGTGCTTGTTCCTACGCTCTTTGGTCAATGCTATATCGGCGGCTGGAGTGCGGCTCATCATTGGGAACTCACCGAGCAGCTCTTCAATGAGACCTTTGTCTTTACTACGCGCCGTGTCACTCTGAAGCATGTGACCGCGCAGGGCGCCGCATTCCTGTTGCAGAACATAAAACCAAAACGCCTGTTCGGATTGAAAACTCTGTGGCGCGGCTCCGCCAAGGTGTCGATCTCGGACCCCGCGCGCACGCTTGTCGATATGATCGCTGCACCGAAAGTAGGGGGCGGCATCGATCACGTGGCGGATTGCCTGAGTAATTATTTCGGGAGCAAGACAGCTGATCGCGAGCTCTTGATCCGTCACGCGGAGCAATTCGACAATGGGGCTGTGTTCAAGCGCCTCGGATTTCTTGCCGACACGCGACTTCATGACAAGAAGCTCGCGGATGAATGCCGTGCGCGGTTGACGCACGGTTATGCCAAACTCGATCCGGCGCTGCGCACCAAGAAGCTTGTCACTGCCTGGCGACTGTGGGTGCCGGAGGCCTCGAAAGCCGCGACCTCATGATCGACAAGCGCGAAATCCTCGAAGCCGCGTCATCGTTTTCGCTGCTGCCCAACGTTGTCGAGAAAGACTATGTCCTGGGCTGGATACTGGCCGGCATCAACGCGCATGAAGAGCTCGCGGAAAGTTGGGTTTTCAAGGGCGGCACCTGTCTCAAGAAGTGCTACTTCGAGACTTACCGTTTCTCAGAGGATCTGGATTTTAGCCTGCGCGATGAAAGCCACCTCGCCGAAGAATTCCTGAAGCCGGTATTCGAGGAAGTCGTTGCGTGGGTGACAGAACAATCAGGATTGAACATCCCTGCCGACCAGCTTGAATTCGAAATCTACGACAACCCGCGCGGCAAGCCAAACTGTCAGGGGAAGATCGCTTATCGCGGACCCGTTTCTCCGACATCGGGCGGCTGGCCCAAGGTCAAGCTCGATCTCACGGCGGATGAGAGGCTGGTGCTTCCCTCCGTGCGCCGCGAGGTCTTTCATCCGTACACCGACAAACCCGAGGGAGGTATCTGGGCCAATTGCTACGCCTACGAAGAAGCCTTTGGTGAAAAATTGCGCGCGCTCGGAGAGCGGACGCGGCCACGCGATCTCTACGATGTGGTGAACCTCTATAGGCACGCCGACAGCCGGCCTACGGCCGCGGTGCTGCTGGACGTGCTTCGGCAGAAATGCGATTACAAGGCAATCCCAGTGCCCACCTTCGCATCGCTGATGCCGCATCGCCAGGCGCTTGAGGCGATGTGGTCCGACATGCTTTCACACCAGCTTCCGGTGCTTCCTCCGCTCAATGATTTCTGGGACGCGCTTCCGGAAATCTTCACCTGGATGACGAGCGGCGCGCCGGTTCCGCAGCGCGCGATCATCCAGCACGGTGCCGGCGAAGTGGCGATCCGCACGCGCCTACTACCGATAGGAGTTCCCCTTCCTGCGCGGTCGACTCTGGAAATTATCCGTTTCGCAGCGGCGAACCATCTGTGCGTTGATCTCACCTATGACCGAAGTGTGCGCCGCATAGAGGCGTATTCGTTGCGGCAGACGGCGGAAGGGTATTTTGTATTGCATGCCATCCGCACAGACTCAGGGGAGCACCGTTCGTATCGCGTGGACCGGATGCAGGGCGCAACCGTCACATCGCAGGTTTTCACGCCGCGTTACGCGGTTGAACTGACTTCGACGGGACCGCTCGCTGTCGCACCATCGACTGTAGTATCGCGCATGCCAAGCATGCGGCGGGGGGCAAGAACGAGGCATCAAGGGCCGACTTATGTGTACCGTTGCACCGTTTGCGGAAAGATTTTTAACAGGAAAACGATGGACGGCTCGCTGAACCCTCACAAGAATCGTCAGGGCTATCCATGTTACGGACGGTTTGGGGTGTACGTTCGCACCAAGTATTAGAGCTGCGAAATGGCGGTTTCGCTCAGCCACGTCTAGGCTGGTAGGATACCTGCGATTTTATTGGCGGTCGCCATCTTGCAAGGTCCCCGGCTTCCATTTTTCCGCCTCGTCTTTGTAATTTTTGGGGTTTAATGGATACGAAGCTGGATACCATGAAACAGAGCAGATGTTGCAACTCGCGCTGCATCTGGAAGTTCTTGTTTGTCATTAAATCCGACGGTGGTCTATCGAGGACACTAAAGACATCGGTCTCAGAGACCTACTTGTGTTGCATACAGCATGGAGTTTGTACGACACGTTTGGTGTTATGACGATATGACGAATCAGAGTCAGAAACGGCCTGCTCATCACTTGGTCGTGAGTCTTAATGTGACAGGCGGCTTTTTGGCGGACGCGCAATTGGAGTTCGCCGACGGGTTGAACTGCCTGATCGGAGGCCGAGGGGCTGGAAAGACAACTGCTCTTGAGTTTCTTCGCTTCGGTCTCGGACTTATGCCAGACCCCAAGGCGGATCCACAGCGACATCGGTCCATCGAAGCATTGGTCAAAGCGAATCTTGGAACCGGGCAGCTCAGGATCGAACTTCGCACCAGGACTGATATGCGGTATACAGCCAGCCGTAGTTTTCACGAAACTGTCCAAGTCTTGAACGAAGTAGGTACAGCAGTCCCGATTTCGCTAGATCGCGACCAAATATTCAGCGCAGACGTTTTTAGCCAGAACGAGATTGAGGAGATCGCCTCTAGCCCCGCTGCCCAACTCGAACTTCTCGACCGCTTTCAAGAACCCGAGACTGTAGCAATTGATCGCGAGTTGGAGCAACTGCAACGCCAGCTTGATCAATCGAGCACCGACCTTCGTCGCATTGATCAAGAAGTAGAGGACGTTCGCGGCCGGGCCTTGGAGCTCCCTGTGTTACAGGAAAAGCTGAGAGGTCTCGCCCAGGTTGCAGGTCCCGACGCTGATCGCATCAACGCGGCACATGCCGCAAAGAGCTTGCGCGCCCGCGAAGAGAAGGTACCAGAACTCATTATCGCTTCTTTGCAAAAGCTTGCACGGGACATCGGATCAAGCCAGTTGGCGTTTCAAACGGGCGTAGATGCCCAACTCGACAGTCAAATTCGACAGGCCGCCAACCGCGAAGTCTTTCAAGCGCTTGAGACCGACCTCGCAGCCTTTAAACGCCGCCTAGCCGAGATCATCCGATCGATCGAGAACGACGCTCAAGCCCTTGAGCAACGGATCCGTATGCATGCAACTGCGCTTGCTCAGCGTCACGCCATTCAGGAGTCTGAGTACCGAACCATTATCGAAGCGTCGGAGGAACAAGGAGAACGCGCCGCTGAGCGGATGTCGCTGCAAGCATCTCTTACGAATGCACAATCTGCCGCCGCCGAACAGGTGGCCAAAGAACAACAACGGGAAGGCATGATGAAGACGCGCGCAGAATTGCTGAAGCGAGGTTCAGAACTGCGCGATCAACGTTTCGCCCTGAGGAAGAAGGTCGCGGAGCGTCTCTCAACTCAATTCCCAAGTATCCGTGTCACGGTGACGCAGTCGGCTGATTTGGGCGATTATCAGGAGATTGTGACCGAGGCGCTCAAGGGTTCGGGCGTTAAACAAGGCACGGCCGCAGAGCGATTGTGCCACGTATTTTTGCCAGACGAGTTAGCCCAGGTTGTCGCAAGAAAAGATGTCGACACGCTCGGGCAACGGACAGGATTCGACGAAGACCGCTCTAGGAAAATCCTGAATGCCCTACTCGGCGGCGGCACTCACTACACGATTGGGACTGTGGCCCTTAACGATCAACCTTCCATCGAACTTCTCGACGGTGACACTTTCAAAGAATCAACACATCTATCGACAGGACAACGATGTACAACAATTTTGCCCATCCTGTTGACCCAAAGCGAACGGCCTCTGTTGATCGATCAGCCTGAAGATAATCTCGACAACGCTTTCGTCTACGACACCATTGTCCGAGCGCTGCGAGCGATCAAAGGCAGCCGCCAAGTGATTTTTGTGACGCACAATCCAAACATACCGGTGCTTGGCGAAGCCGAACGTGTTTTTGTGTTCTCCTCAGATGGCCAACACTCCAGTCTCAAGCAGGTCGGAACCGTCGATGATTGCAAGGAACAAATCGAGAGAATTCTGGAAGGCGGCCGGGAGGCGTTTCTGCTAAGAAAAAAGCGTTATGGCCACTGATGAGACATTAACTCACCGGGACTTACTGGCTGCGCTGGAGTCACCCGACTGGTCTGCCACAGTTCAGGCGGTGGCCGCCGCAGAGACACGCTTACGCGGCTCCATCGTCGGCGATCCCCCATTCGAAGAGATCGTCGCGAGGCTCGTTGCTCTCGCGAGTCACACGAAATGGGAGGTTCGTAGGGCCGTCGCAAACGCCGCTGCGCAGGCTCCTCACTCCATATTTGAGAGAGTGTTGGCAAAGCTTGCCCTTGATGACAACAGCCGCGTTCGGCAGGCCGCGGAATACGCGGCCCTCCGACGTCGTGACTCTCGCCATGCGAGCACCTTGGGGAAGCAACATGAAGACCGCATCAACTCAATACTGGATGATTTCGAAGCCCGTTTCGGCTCGAAGGGTCGGGATGCCGTAAAACGTGCTGCCGAACAAATATCGAATATCTTCGCCCGCGAACTGTACCACGAAGTCATCAAGCTGCTATCGCCGCTCGCGGTTTCAGCCGACCGACTACGAACGCAGCTTTCAGATCCCAATGTTCGACCAGAAGCACTTGCGGAGGAAGCCGAGCGTATCGGACGCCGGGTGAAACAAGTTCGTGCCGTTTTGGACGGGATGCGTGCCTATACTGCTCAACCGACACTCACTTTCAAGTCAGAAGTCTTGCGAGAGCTCGTTCAAGAAGCAGCCGGCGTGGCGCGTGATAGCGATGGGGAAGGCAAGTCGCAACGCCCGTCTATCGGTGTCAACGTGCCATCGGATGTAGTTGTGGACGTCGCACGTGCGCGGTTCGTTCAAGCTCTTACGAATGTCTTGCTGAATGCGATTGAAGCTTATCGAGATCTGGAAGCGCTCAAGCCAATTCAAGTCAGGGCTGATCCGCAGGAGGGCCTCGTCACCATTACAGTGGAGGATTCAGGATGTGGCATGTCCACTGAAGGGCAACGTGACGCAGTTACTCTGTTTGCGACAAGCAAACCAAACGGTACCGGTGTCGGTTTGCCACTCGCAGTGAAGATTGTCGAGTCTGAACACGGAGGTCGACTAACCATCGAAAGCGTGAAAGGCCGTGGAACCATCGTTCGTATCATCATCCCAAAACATCGGCCCGTGGATCATGTATGAAAAAGCGGCATATCGCTCTGATTGTTGAGGACCATAAGGAAACTGCGGAAGACCTCCGCGAGATCCTGCGGTCGATCGACTGTGACAGTGTCATTGTGGATAATCGCGAAGATGCTCTAGCCGCGCTTCAGGACAAGTCCTTCTGTTTGATTCTGTTGGACTTGCAGATCAAGAGTGCGGCGGCCGAGATCAAAGGTCACGTCGAATACGGTAAGGCACTTTTGCGCACAATTCGCCAGAAGTACGGCGACCATAACGGAGTTCCCTTCTGGTTGCCCGTACTCATTGTCAGTGGATTCGCGCGTGAGTTTGACGACGCCGTCGACGTAATGAAAGACGGCGCCAGCGATATTATACGGAAGCCGTTCGAAAGCCAGCAGGTGTCCGAAGGGATACGCCAGGCCCTCCAAGCCAGTGGCCGCCAGACGCACGAGCAATGCCACGAGTCACCCCCTACACAAGGTCCGAACCTGAAGGCCGGAGTCGAGATCGCGATTCCAGGGGACAGGATTGGGCGCCGAACCCGTATAACAATCGCGTCCAAGCCCGTGCCCCTCACAAACGCTTCTTTGAAGGTGCTCTTGCGTCTGATGATCGCTAAGCGAAAGGGAGCGCCCGTGCACAAGATCGAGTTGGGCGCGACAGCAGAACAAGGCTTCAAGGGGATTTCCACACTGCAGAATGAACTCAAGCCAATCTTGGGCGATGTCAAAATCATCGAGAACGATTACCACGGCTACTACAGCCTCGTGGACAATGTGAGAATCGGGAAATGTGCCGTTACCAAGCTACTCGATATTGGTGACCATACGATATCAGGGCTCGCCAAAGAGCTGACCGAAAAGGCGCCGCGCCGTACCAGGAAAGTCTGATGGAAACTCTGAAGAGTTTCCGACACACCTCCGCCGTCGTTACTTACTAGATCCCACCTCTAGAGTCATATCAAGCGCCCGCTCTGCCGGGGCAGCTGGTCCAACAACGCGGGCGCAAGAGGTACAGGCAGGCAGGAGGGTCCATGGAAGTCCACGTCACGGTTCGCAGCAGCGATGGCAGCGTTGAACACCCGTTCAAGGAGTCGGCAACCATCGCCGACGTTAAGAGCTACGCATACGATCACATCAAGCCAAACGGCATCAGCTTGCAAGGCACATTTCTGACTTTTGGCGGAACTCGCATTGTAAATGAGCAACTGACGCTGGCCCATTTCGCCCAGGGAGAACACAAGAAGTCAGCCCTGTTCGTCATGACATGGGAAAACCAGGCAGGCTAGCCGTGGACATCATTTACCGCCAACTTATTCGGCAACAGTTCGAACGTCTCGTCCAGGAAGTGGAACTAGAGGGCGTGTTGCCCTCCCCGGTAATGCTGGGCAGACGTGTCATTACGGCGGTTGATGGCATCAGGACCTCCGGAATCAGTGATCGCTACTTGCTGGCAATCGATACGGATCGGTTTCCAATCGAAGCGTTTGATGTCGGTTTTCTCGATCCGAGCTCGGATCCTCTGTCGCAGCAAACAGCTCCGATTAAGAATCCCATGTGGTTCCCCGACGACGGTGAGCAACGATTCAAAACCGTGTTCCCGAAAGAACCCCGGGTCTTTATCTGCATCGAGCCGGGCTTCTCACGGGAATATTTTATTTTCCACCTAAATGATAGCTGGAATCCTCATTATTGGTCGCTGCTGGAAGTCGTGCGGCAAGTTCGCAACGCACTTAGCTCGAACCTCTACAAGGGACCGATGTGGGAGAAGCAATGACTGTCTGGAGGCCGCGAGCTAGCTATTCGAGGATTAGCGTTCCCCTCCCCATTGTCGGCGAAACGCTCGATGCTCTGCGGCGTTTTGGTGCTGTCGAAAACATTGTTTACTGGGCCGGCCTTGAAGAAGGTGACCACGCAAGGATTGTTCGCTTGATCGAACCGGAGGCACATCGCACCAGAAGGTATGTCCATGTCGATGGCGAGGAAGTGGCTCGAATCGTAAACGAGATTTATGAACGAGGTGAAGTCCTCATCGTACAGCTCCACACGCACCCTGCGGCTGAGGACCACTCTGAAACCGACGACTGCGGTACGGTTTCCAAACGTAACGGTTTCATTTCTCTCGTCGTTCCGTTCTTCGCCCTGCTTTCAAAGCCTGATGCACCTCTGTGGTTTGGTTACGAACTCCAGGACGGGGGTTGGTTCGAGTTAGACGTAGCAACGAGGTTGGCTATCAATGATTAGCCTTGTGGGAGGCCCCATCACCCCCGAAGAACTGAGGAAGTCAAAGGAACTGTTTTACATGCTGCGGGATCAGCGCACCGCAGAAGGCAACCCGTACATTCAGCAGGTAGATTCTGCAGACTTGGCTGTAATCGTTAGTCAGCGATCGGCGCAGAACCTCAACTGCCAAGTCCTTCTTCTCACCCTCTTCAACACGCTCCTCAGGATGGGGCTTTTTTTTGCCGCCCCCAAGATCGAAGTACCGAACGCGGAACTGCTCGTACGGACCGCCACGCTCAAATCCACCGACCTACCCAGCGCGGTAAGAGAACTCTCAAACAACGTTGACCCGCATTGCGCGATTCGGCCTTACTCCGATGGCGCGCACACGATAATCTCAATTGGGAATAATGAAATCTCCGCAAATGATGTGATCGCCGGCGGCGTTCTAAACCATCGGGCAGTCGTTAGTTCTGAGAGTTTTGAAAGTGATCAAGACTTTAACCCATACGCCTCTGTGGCCGCTGCGTATGCGGTCCTCGCCGAGGTCTACAAAGCCTTCTTTGGTGTACAACTCCGAAGGCCGCGGCTAGACAATCTCTCACTTTCATATCCCGTTCCTCACAAATCGGATATCGGGCGAACGCTGCTGGTCGGAGCGGGTGGTATCGGCCATACTTTTTCCTGGGCGCTTCAGTTCTGCTCTTTGACGGGAGTGATCGATATATGCGATTTTGAAAATATCGAACCATCCAACCTCAATCGCTATCTCTGTGCCTTCGTCGATGATGTGAACATAAGGAAAGATCAGCACCTTGCCAGGTATATCCGCTCCAATTCTCAGGTCGAAGCGAACGCTCTGGGCGGAAAGTACGAAGATTTGGTGGGAAGAAATTCGATACGCATCAGACAGTACGATAGGGTAGTCGCATGTTTAGACAATGTGGTGTCAAGGTATGCCGTCCAATCCGATTTGCCGCGCTTGCTGCTAAACGCCGGCACAAACGCATATTCATTTCAGGCATCGCGACATGATTTCTTGAACGGAGGTTGTTTGGCGTGCTTATTTCCACCGCGCAAAGGCACGAGCCACGAACAACGTGTGGCGTGCGATCAACTTGCGCAAGGGGAAACACTGCGACCAACAGAGAGCTACAGCATGGTGACAGGTCTTGCGGGTCTGTATCTACTTTTGCAGTTGTTGGCCGACCGCAACTGGTCTCCTCATCATCAGGGAAATGCCCTGCGGTTAGATTCTATTGTCGACGAGGCGCGAAGAAAAGATCCTGAATGTGTTCTCTTCTGCGAAGAACCGCAAGTCCAAGCTCGCTTTCGCGAGAATTACGGTCCCGAGTACTGAGAGCCACTTCACCCAAGGCACTTCGGACGCTGCGTTAGAACCGCGTAATCGCTGCGAGTTTAATAGGCCCAGTGATTTCACGTCAGATGCACTTGTTTATCACACTGGCGGCAGATCTTCAGAATTGGTTGCTCAACGGATAGAAAGTTTCATTGCGATGATCCTCTTCGGTCTGTCCCCTCTGGCGCCAAGCCCTCGTACAATAGATCTATGCCAAGGCGATCCGGTAATCAGGTCGAGCCGCTTCTGATCGATCGCGCGGCGGCAGCGGAATTACCGTCCGCCGAGGCGGTGCGCGAGTGGGCCCGCGAGAAACGCGCGTTCGTTTCGAGCGTGATGTCCGAACTGCCGGAGGAGCGCTACGCCGTCGCCGCCGGCATCCGCGCCGTAGGCCTGCGCGTCGTCATGTTCGAGGAGTTCGGTGGACGCGACGCGGACCCGGAAGAAGCGTACCTTGCCGAGGTCGAGGGCTCGGACATTTACATCGGCATTCTGGGCCGGCGGTACGGAAAGCCATTGAAATCGAGATATTCGGCAACGCACGCGGAATATCTTCACGCCGAAAAACACGCTTTGCGGATGGCCGTGTGGACTTTGGCGGCGCCGGATCGGGAGGGGCACGAGCAATCCTTCCTCGACGAGGTCCGCACTTTCTACGTCGCCCCTGAATTTCGCACGGCGGCTGATCTGCAGCGGCAGGTCGATGAAAGGCTGCGCGCGATTGCCGCCGAGGACTTGGCACCCTGGTGCAAATTAGGGAACGTAATCTTCCGCGCCATGGAGGTCAAAGACCGCGGCTCGACCATACAAGTGACGGCACGCGTCAAGGACGACACCGTGGCGCGCGCCCTTGAAGAGATGCGCGGAGATCGTTACAACCGCGGAACCAACGCGCAGTTCACGTGGGCCGGCCGCAGTAAGTATGTAAAGGTCGGAGAGGTCCACGTCACCACGACGACGGCTCGGTCGAAGATGTTTCGCCTGGAGCTCGAAATTCAGGACGGTCCGCAAGAAAACATGATGGAGGTCAGCATTGGCGGAAAATCTTCTGCCGATTTGACGGAACTTTCATTGCGAAGCGTGTTGTTCGGCGAGCCCAATCCCCTTGCCGATCAATACATGGGTTTCGCCAGCGAAATTGCGGATCCGCTGGCGCCGCTGCGCGAAAACCGGGTGTCGGAGGAAATCATCCGGCCACTTTCGGAATTGCTGATCACCGAACTTCTGGTCGGCACCGGACGCGCGCGGAGCGTCATCAGGTACCGGCTCGGGGTGGCAATCCGGGGACATCGGAACCTGAGCTTGTCATGGGAAGCGCCCAGCCGCTATTCGAACGAGAGACCGGCGCTTCGCAGCGTCAAGGGAGAAGTCAACATCTGAGAGAGGTGGCCGCATGACGATCGAACGCAGAATGATCGTAGGGATCGACGACATCAAAGCCGTCACGTTCGAGTGCTCGAAGTGCGGCGCCAGAATGCCGATTGCTGTAGGTTCGCTGCGCGAGGTTCCTCAGCAATGCCCTTCATGTAATGAGGTGTGGTGGCGGAGCAATGATTTCCCTGCGCACGTCACTACCAGTGGACCGGCAGCCACGGCATTTATTCAGGCGGTAAGGGTGTCGGCCGCAATGATCCGCGACAAGACGGATACGTTCCGCATCCTCCTAGAATTTGAGGAACCGAAATAATTCGTCCTGGCCGGACTATTTCTGGATCTGCGCCCGCGGCGGGATACTTCTGTTTCACAACCCATACGATCACGTGGCACACAACCGGCACACAGCCAATCAGAATCAATCAATATTTATGCGAGTCTTCCCATCTGGCTGATAGGCCGTCAGCCAGAGCAGTGACGCATTACTCTGCGCCTTTGCTAAACTGCTGGTCCATGTGCGGACGTTATCGGCTCACCGCCAAAGAGCGTTACCTCCGTGACCACTTCGGTCTCAACGAAGACCCTCCTTGGACACCACATTGGAACATCGCGCCCACCCAACCAGTGGCTGTGATCCGTCAGGACCCAAAGGAACCGAAACGCACTTTTAGCCTGCTTCGTTGGGGGCTGATTCCGCATTGGGCCAAAGACGCGTCGATCGGATTCAATACCATCAATGGGATGTCGGAGACGGCTGCGGATAAGCCCGCTTTTCGTGATGCCATGAGCCGGCGCCGGTGTTTAATCCCCGCGGACGGGTTCTATGAGTGGCAAAAACTAGGACCGAAACGGAAGCAGCCTTATTGCTTTGGAATGAACGATGGCTCTGTGTTTGCTTTCGCTGGTTTGTGGGAACGCTGGCGAGATCCGGCCGGCGAAGTACTCGAAACATGCACAATTCTCACCACGAAGCCGAACTCGCTCGTTGCCGACGTGCATGACCGAATGCCAGCCATCCTGAAGCCCGAAGACTACGACCTGTGGCTCGACCCTGGCATGACAAATGTGGCGCTCTTGGCCGACTGTTTTACCCCGTTCGATCCCAGATTGATGAAGAAATATCCGGTCAGCACACGAGTCAACCGTGCCGAGAACGACGACCCCGAGTGTGCGCAAGAAGCTCCAATCGCGAACACAGCCCCGTCGTTGTTCTGAAACGCTCAAGCGGCTACGCGAAACGCCGAGGTTTTAGCAATCCCATATTTAAGCTCTAGAAAAGCTTCCAACTTCTTCGGCAACACTGCCGAGAGTTCCTGCCAGGTTAGGATTTTGCACCTGGTTCTGAGATCCGTGGACCGCACGCACTTCATGACGGCGTACCAGTCTTCGATGAGATCAGGGCGCCTCGAATCCAGCAGCACACAGAAGGACAGGTTGAGTGCATAGGCGGCAAGCACATTCCGGAGCAGCTGATAAGAAACGTATTCTTGACCACGGCGTGGTAGTTTACGCCACTCGAATACTTCCTTCAGGTCGCGATATCCTTCGACGATCTCGGGTTCCTGAGCTTGAAAGCCTGACTCCGTGAGTTTTGCTTCGAACAGAACGGTGCCCAGCTTCATGTCGATCTCAGTTCGCTCTACGAATCCTGAGGTCAAAGGGACGCGCGGTTTGAATCCAAACTCCTGCAGAGCGCCAGTCTCGGTTCCCAAGAGCAATCTGAGCTCTCTACTTTTCGTCACCCCGGGATAGCAGAATATGTTCATCAGCAGAGCGTCAGAACTCATTGAGGAATCGAGTTCCTTCCATACGCAGTCGCATTTCGGTAATGCGCGCTCGCCTTGGCTATGCACTTTCTCGAGTCTTCGCCGCCATTGCGGCCGGCGCAGAATTGCACGATAGCTCGCCGAAATGAAATTGCCGTGCTTCTTCCCACACGGAGATGCCTGATAAACGACAACTGGCGTTGCTCCATAGCTGGTCACATGAGGCAGTTGCTCGTGTACAGCGTACAAGGCGTTTCGAGCGCACAGCTCACTACGTAGAAGAGAAGCGTATGGCCTGGGCTCGTTTGGCATGGTCTTAGTGGCGCAGCCTTGCTTGGATCATCTCGGCGAGGCGAATACTGTCCGCGATCTTCGCCGCTACCGATGGCGACGGCCTGATCTCCTCTTTATTCAGTCGGACCGCCGCGATCAGCGAGGCAGCGATGAGTATTGCGGCATTCGACCTCTTCTCCTCTGGGTTGTTAATCGTGGCTTCTTCCCTCCGATGCACCGAACACGTATTGCTGGGCGACGGCTGTCCCTTGAAGACCTCCGCAGCACTGTAGCGAAACGCTGTCCAGCAGCAGGAACAACTGACGATCACCGGATGCTGGGGCGCCGGCTCTGACTTGTCCGGTTCTGCGTGCTCGATCTGCGGATCGACCGCGCGACAGGTGATGGTGCAACTGCACTTCTTGCACTTCACTACCCAGGCATTGGGTAAACCCGAACTCGCTGCGTTAAACACGCCACCAGTATAGGCGAAGAAAAGGAGAATATCACTACCGTGAATCTTGCCCCGTAGAAACACCTATTCTCTTCTCAAGCCTCGCGCACATCTTGACGCAGCCGGCTGCGAAACTGATCAGATTTCAATGGGTTTGGCGGGGGGTGAGACTGAACAGAGCGAGCTAAGAAGTTGCGGGTTCCAGCCTCGTCGCGGCAGCCGCCTGGAATCAAAAAGCTAACCTGTTTGGGCCGGAACGAGCTTGGCCAACACGTTCCCTACGACCTGTGGCTGGTGCTCTCCGGCGCTCCCGACCAATGTGTACGACCGCTCGTAACCTTTGGGCCCTTCAACTTTCATCTCCCAGCAGTCATTGGCCCGAGAGCCCAAAATTGTCACGCACCACACTCCAGGCCTGTGGCTCAACACGTGCTCAACTATGGCAACAATCTCGCTCCTCACGGGTACGTCACCAATGTTCTGGAGGTCAACCGTTACTGACATACGCTATTGTACAAACCAAACAGCGCTATTTTCGCACTCAGCGATTCGCGTCGGCGGATTATCGCGAAAACTGCTCAGGTTCGGGGGGGTCGACCCGCGAATTGCGCATGGGGAGACTGCGGTTTTGTTCCTGCTATGATTCTTGGCCGAGGGGGCAAAATGTCTAGCCTGAATCACGTGTTGTCGGCGCTGCAGTCTGAGCAGAAGATCCTTGAGCGGCAATTAAAGCAAGTGAAGAGAGCGGTTGCGGTATTACGCGGACTGGGAGGTCGGAACAGGAAAGGGCCGCGTAAGGGAATGTCAGCGAAGGCCCGGGCCAGTATCGCAGCTGCTCAACGGGCACGATGGGCAAAGTGGAGGGCGGCCAAGAAGAAATGAAGGTGAGGTCGGTATACAAGCAAGCCGCCCTAGTGGTTGGGTCGAGGAAGGCTCGCCAGAGCTTGTACTTCGATCATGGCCTCCGGAGCGGATGCGGCGGAGATGGCAACACAACATTTGTCGAGAATGACAGTGCGGACTTTTTAAGTTGAACCTCTCCCCAACTAGCCTCGGATCGAACCTTTCTCTGAGTTGCACCACCAGTGCGTAGCCCGAATGTTGTCAGGATGGTCGTCCCTCCACGCGCCGCCCATACCCTTTGGATCCTCATGGTCTGGCACGACGTCGCCGTAGTCCGTGAGCTCTTCGTGGCAGATTGCGCATTTTCTGTCCTGTTCAACAATCTTGCGGTTGAGGAGCCTCCGCATTTCCGCAGGTGACCTGAGTTCTCGATAGCCTCGTGGGTGATGCGGATCGTCGATTCTCTGAACACCTAGGCCTACTCTACGTTCCCTCCGAGTTTGCTCCCGGCCGCAACAAAACCGGGACCTGTGGATCGGACAGAATTGGTTGCGACGGAGTCTCATAAAATTCCCTCCTGGCGACGCAGCTTATGGGTCAGTGGCTTCCACGAATTTGTTGAAGAAGGAGGACAATGCAGGCTGGCTTGACGTACTAGCAGTGCGGCGCTACTATCGGGCCGGAAACAGCATTCTGCGCCTACCCCGCGGCAGTGCCATGGAGCGAGTTGACCGACTCCGACGTGGATTCTTCTCTAGCCAACTCTCAAGGTTTGGTTGGCGGATCAGTTTGACCCTTTTCTCCTTGGCATTTGCAATCCTGGTTGTGGCGCTCCTGGCGGCAAGAATCAACAGTATCGATCTCTCATCCCTATTGTTGGGCGTGGCTCTTGCCACCCTTTGTGTGGTGCTCGTCTTTCTCTTCAGGTTCCTGCACCTGGCGAACGAACAGCATCAGCAAGCAGACTCCGCACTCGATACCACCGAAGCCTCACTTTTGGAGAGCGAGGAACGGTTCCGGCAGATGGCCGACAACATTCAGGAGATCTTCTGGATGATCGATGCGGAGTCCAGGAAAACCCTCTACGTAAATCCAGCCTACGAGACCATCACAGGGCGGACCCGCGAAGCTCTCAAAGAAGACCCGCTCTCATACGAGGAGATTATTCATTCCGAAGACCGTGTCCAAGTGCTCCTCAAGCTTGAGGAGGCCACTCGCACCGGAGACTTTGACCAACGGTTCAGGATCGTTGTGCCGAGTGGCGAAGCACGCTGGGTCTGGGTTCGCGGATTCCCGGTACGGGATGCCAAAGGCAGGATCCGCCGGTTGGTGGGTACAGCGCTCGACATTACGACGCAGAAACAAGCAGAAGAGGATGTCGCTAGAAACTTGGCATTGGCAGAATCCGCGTGGTCGGAGGCTGACGCCATGCGCAAAGCGACGTTGGCTTTGACTCAAGACCTGCGCATGGACAATGTTCTGGATACTTTGCTTCAATCTCTCTTGGAACTGGTCCCCTACGAATCCGCGCAGATTTTGCTTCAGGAATCGGACGCCCGGTTGTTTTTAGCACGGGAAGCTCCTCGCCACGACCCGACAAAACAGGTCACGAAGTACCCTCTGATTCTTGACGCTACCGATCTCCCGCTTGTTCAAAAAGTCCTTCTCAACCAAAGCAGTATTTTGCTCATGGATACTAAGCAGGAAGCGGAATGGCGAACAATCAAGGGTTCCGGACAGCCGCGCTCCTGGCTGGGCGTTCCGTTGATTGCATCACACCAGACCCTGGGGCTGCTTTCCCTGGGCCACTCCACGCCCGGCACTTTCACTCAGGAACATCTGCGGCTGGCCAAATTGCTCGCTATTCCGGCCGCAGCAGCAATCCTAAATGCACGTCTGTACGAATGCGCCAAGATCTGTGGCACTGAACTCGAAAAACAGAGTTCTGATCTTCGGGACGCACAAAACGCACTGCAACAGTTTCAGAATCGTCGTCCTTCCTAATATCCGGAGGACGATCCGTGCGTGATGTTACCGGCGCGACCTGGCCTTCTTGACCTTCTTCTTTGGCTGTTTCTCGCGAAGCGCCGCTTTTGTCGTGGCCGCTTCTTCCGGAGGGCTAAACATTCTGACCACTCGCGGGAACGCCGCAGCCCCGCCCTTTTCCGACCCGGTAATGCTGAGCATCCGGACCATTTCAGGATCTCTTTCAGTCATATCGCCCACCTTTGCCAACTTGGCCACGGCCCGCTTGACCGGCCGCGATGCCGTCTCCGATTTGATGGTGATTCGAGTTTCCGCTTGCGCTCTCTTCTCGTCCCGGCCCTTGACGGGTTTGCCCGGTGTACGCTCACTCGGTGGTTCCGGGCAATGCTCTTCCAGGCATTTTGCCAGAGCTTTCACGTCGATACCAGCCTCACGCAATTTCTCCAACGCACGTTCAGTCAAAACCTTGCCTGACAAGAGGCAATGTAGCAATTCGCAAAGGGTATCGCCCTTGGCCGGGGTGGTGCTGTAGTCACCATAGTAAACCGCGGCAGTGAGGGACTTTTCGCGAGTGAACTTGTCGCTCGAATTGAAATAACCCTCCGCTCTCACGCGGCACGGGTAGACCCCAGCCGAGGATGTGGTGAAGGCAGCAGAATAAACTCCAGTGCTGACCCGCTCGAGCTTTAGGTTCATGGCGCTCGAATCGGGTGTGGTGATCTCCGCCCACACAGTCGCGTCCGCGGCAAACGGAACGTCATACTCTTTTAGGGACGCTCGGAGTGTGACCTTAGCGCCAGGCTTCAAGGAGTCCTGTTCGAGTCTGGCGTCAAATTGCAGATTGGAATAGGCGTGAGCCACGAGACTGTAGGGTATCGACTCGGCGGTCGCGTTGTCCCGAAATGCCGCGGCAAATGTTCTGTTCTTCAGAAGGTTCTCAATTTCTCTTTTGCCTTTGATCGAAAGAATCGCCTTCCATTTCCCCGCATGACTTCCGCCCGGGTCAGCTGCGAGTGCCGGTAGCGTTACCCGGTAAAAGGCGACTTGTGGTCCAGTCGCGTATTTGACATTTGGTCCACCTGTGGAGGGTTTGATGATCTTTCCAGAGGGCGTTTCCAAGGTGAAATCTAACAGTTGAGGCAGCGGACACAAGGCGATGACGTCGGCATACACATCCGCGTCGGTCAGGTCGAACGGGATCACGTGTTTCGAGCCGAAGAAGAGCGAGCCCTGCGGATCGAGGAGCACGTTCATATTGGTTACGCCAGCAAGCACCTGCACGAAGTATTTGGTGAGATTGAAGCCTTGTTCAGCGCTAGAAATGTTACCCGTGATGATCAAATCGCCATGCGTGTTCGATGTGATCTGTTGCAACACTGCGGCGCTCACATCACCGGGCAGGCCGAAACCGATCGCGTAGGTTCGGTTCGTGATCGTGCCAGCAGGCAATTCGGCGACATAGGGATGCCTGTTTTCAATTCCGTCCGTCAGGACCACCATGGACCGGTTGGTGTGGGTGGCCAAACCGAGTTCCGTGGCCCCTTGCAGAATGCCCCCGCCAATGCAGGTCCATCCGCGAGGATCAAGCTCAGTCCCCGCTACGACAGGCGGTACAGCACCGGCGCTGACTGCCTGCATGGGTGCGGGCGTGGCAATGAGGTCATCAAACGAGACCAAAGCGATCTCATCATTAGGAAGCATGAGGGTGTTGAAAACACTCACAGCGTTCTTGAGAAGTCTGCTCTTGGTGCTCGTCCCGCCCGCAGGATCCGCCATGCTTCCGGAGCGATCCAAGACCAGGGCAACGGAGTTGTTTTCGCGAGGTACCGTTGTAGCGGTCAATCCGACGTGGAAATCACCCAGTGGGTATTCGCCGCCTACTGTGGCCGCGAAATATCCTTCCTGATCCAAAAGGTAGGCATGAATGTCGACGCTGCTGTTGGCAATCGGTCCAGCGACGGCCGCTAACTGAACCCAGACATATCCGTAGAAGAAGTCGGCATTGTCATCAGGATTTGCAACAAATTCGGTTCCCATTGACGTCAGGCCGAAGTTGCCCGTCGGAACTCCCGTGATCCGGAAGTTCACGGCACGACATCCAGTCACTTTGAACTTTATGGCCTTGTAGGTAGTAAGGCCTTCGGGAACGTTGGTGAACGTCAGTGTGCCGCCAGTCTCATTGTTCAGATCAGGAAGGTCGGAGTCATACCACACGATCGCCTTGTTGTTGACAACGCCGGAAGGGGCGACATCCACGCCGAAATAGCGGTCGGTCGCGGTTCTGCCGAATGTCGCCATGTTCTCGTTCACTCGGGTCAGACCGTTCGCAGCAGGCGTGGAGTTGTCCGGCAGATATTGCGCGGCAGACGGATTCTTTTGTTCCCAAACGGCCCAAAGCCGGTCGATATTGCAGTGGTGAAAGAAGAAGACCGGATCGTTTGGTGACGTGCCCGGTTGCATGGATCCATCTACCCAACGATGCACGGAGTTGTGGATCTGTCTCGGACCGACCCAACCTTCCAGCGTATTTCTAAAACTGCTCAGATTCGCCGCGGAGATATTCCAAGGATTGCTGTCGTAGGGAGTAATGCCGAGCGCCGTCCTGACGCTGTCAGGAGTCGGGAGCCCCGGACCATCACCACCAAAGTGCCTCCGGAGAAACCCAAACCCTTCTTCATCGCAGTTTAGGGTCCATCCGCTCGCTTGTGAAAAGGCTCCAGTCGTGACCTTGTCGTTGGGATTTCCGGCACCATCCCCGCCCAAGAAATCTACCGTAAAAGGAAAGCCGGGATCGGCCGCACTCTGATCTTTGGTCCAATCCCAATACGGAAGGGTCAGATTAGGATCTCCCGCCGCATTTTGGAGTTCCTGCTCATAGAGCTTCAGCAACTCGCGATGCCACGGACCAAAGGCAGGTCCTCTATGGGCAAAGTTTGGACCGCTACTGCCGTTCGGGCCCTGCATCATCACCTGATGATGGGCCCAGACAAAGTCGTCATAGCGACTGACCAACGTTGAACCCGGAGGCAGCATACCCATCGCAATATCGTTGGCAATGTCTGCGGCGACATCGGCTCGGGAAATGAGCAGGCTCGGGTGAAGAGCCGGATTCTTCAAAGCCAGCACCGCATTCTTCAACTTCATTAGAGCGGTATTGGGTTTGTCTGTGGCGGAGGCGCTGTTGTATTCGGCAAAGAGGGTTCTGAGGTTCTTCCGGCACTTCATGTGATTCTCCTCGGAGGAACTCTGGTTCTCTTGGATAGTGCGCCCTGAAGCCGAAGTGTTTCAACTCCCGCGGCATTTATGCCGCGGAGAAGGCAATTTGGCTGGGTGGGCATCCTGCGCTATTACCGTACCGTAAGCGTTCTACCACGAGGACGAGTGGTTCGCGTGGCAGGGTTTGACGTCTGCAGGACGAGTGTTTCGGACCTACTGGCCGGGATCACGACCGAGGAAAAGAAAAATAACGCGGATACGATCCGCTGGTTAAGGATGTATCACCTCCTTTCGCTCAACGCAGCGGAAGGTATACCAACGCCGCGACGCCCAGCCGATGAAGACCTGCCGTCGTGGACTCTTTCTGGAGGATGTTGCTATGTCCAGCCCTCGAGTTATAGTGTGCTCCGCCGAGACTTTCTGTAGTTGCACCAGGGCTCACGCCCTCAATCCTGCTCGCGACTCCCACTCGTAGGTCGTGGTGCAGTATGAGCAGTTCCGAAGTTGCGCTTTGGTGGGACAGAGACGCAGACCGCGCGGGGAGACCCATTCGGCCGGATGTGCGAGCCGCTGCGCACGGAATCTGGGCTTGCGCCTGCAGGCAGGCTGAATCACTCATCTCCGACTGTAGCCAGGCTGCGGACATCATGGAGAGCACCGTCGCTCAGGTATCCCGTTATCTCGATCGCAATGGTGTCGTCGTGTTCTCACGAGAGATGGAAGGCCTTCTCATGACTGCGTTTCAGAGAGCTCTCTATCGTCGTATAGCCAAACTCAGGCGAGTCGAGACCTGGGGCGGGACGGGAGAGCTATCCCATCGGCTTGTTGATCGGACGTGGGCGCATCAAGTCCATGCCCACCTCGAACTCGATCAAGTTGTGCGACTGCTCTGCGAAAGAAGCCGAACAATCCTGGCCCTGCGCTACGCGGGCTATACCTGGAAGGAATCCGCGAAGCTGCTAGGAGTATCGGTCCCTGCATTGCGTAGTGCTTTCTGGAGAGACGTAACCCGAGTGAAGAGCGAACTGAAGGGTCATTCCGAGCAGCCTGCGAGTCAGGATCAGCGGGACATCACTACCAATGATCCATGTGGCTAGTCATGCAGACGTCGCAAGGCTGTCCTCATAGCGTTCGTCATCAATGTCTGACTGTGAGGGCTTACCCATCTGTTCTTCGTATGCAGCTCTTTCCTTCTTGCTTTCTCTCACGGGCAATAGTTCCGCATGGCTTGGAGGAAACACGAAGTCTTTGACAAAGTTCAGCCGGTCGATATTCAACCTCCGTCCTACAACTTCTTTGCCATGCTCCATGCAGAACTCCGAGAAGTCCTCTGCATCGATGATTTCCCTCTGTAGCTTTCCAGTCTGCACGACACGGCATTTTAACCAGCCCAGCGATATCCATCGCTGAACCTCCTCGGCCCGGATGTGCAGTGCCTCGGCAAGCGTGTATTTGGTGAACCAGTCCTGGCCCATCCTGGCGCTGGCACCCAGCCGGTGCAACATCGACCGGATGGAGCCTGGCGAACGTCTCATCGTAATGGCAACTTCTGGCAAGGGTTGGACAGCAATCAGATCCAATAGCCTCTGCTGCGTTCGTTCGGGCCACTGAACGTAGGCCCGTTTACTCACAATTCCAGACTGACGCAGAAACCTCCAGCACGCGTCTCTTGGGTTGCCGGAGACATCGACCAACTTCGTGACCAGTGCCCGAAGTTCGTTGCCAGAATCTTGCCCATGCGGCTCTGCCCGCCGGGCATTCAAGTGGATT